>JAWRKM010000046.1:0-46851 GCA_040306945.1 Anaerohalosphaeraceae bacterium | reverse complement strand
ACCGAACTCGAAAAGCAGGTTACCCAGTTTGCCACCGGCACCACAGTAATTGCGGCCTCGCCGGTGACTCAGATTTCCGACAATGCCCGCCCAGTTAATACCCCTATCAGCTCGGATATCCAGGGCCTGATTATGGAAATCGACCAGTCGCTGGTTACCCTGTCGGTGGGTTCTGCTGACGGCGTCCAAAAAGGGATGACCTTCCATGTCGTCCGCGGCAGCGAATTTCTGTGTAATGTCGTCATAACCGATGTGGATATCAACAAAAGCGCCGGCATTCTTGAAATGGTCCAGCAGCAACCCAAAATTGGCGATACTGTAGCAACAAAACTATAAGTACACCTTATACCACGCAATTATGGCTAAACAAAAAATAGCAATTTCAAGTGATGTTTATACGGCAATATTAGCATTGGCGTTGCTGGCAGTAGTCGGCACAACCGTTTTTGTCGCGTTTAAATGCGGCGAATACTATGGATGGGATTCGTTATTTACGGTCGTTAAGGCCCGATAAAGTCTTTTCCCAATAATTTTTTTGAAGTTGCCGAATAGATTTGTCCGAAATATACTCTATCTGCAGGATAAATTCCTGTTTTTATGGCGTCACTGTGACGACCTAAAAATAGGATTGTGAATCCTCAGTTTCCTTTGAGTCAAAGGGAGTATGTCAGAGGACAAAACCGTGATTGTAAGATAACGAAGGGAATCAAAGTGATACTGGATACAGTACTGGGCTGGTTCAGCAAGGATATGGGAATAGACTTGGGTACCTGCAACACCCTGGTTTGTGTCCGCGGCGAGGGGATTGTTCTGAATGAGCCATCTGTCGTCGCCGTCCGCAAAGGCACTAACGTCGTTCTCAACGATGGCGAGGCTGTCGGCCTGGTCGCCAAAGAAATGCTGGGCAAAACCCCCGGTTCCATCACCGCTATCCGCCCCATGAAGGATGGCGTCATCAGCGATTTTGAAATCACCGAACGCATGCTCGGCTATTTTATCCGCAAAGTCCATGGTCGCGGCGGTCTGTTCCGTCCCCGTGTGGTCATTGCAGTCCCCAGCGGCATCACCGCCGTCGAACGCCGGGCGGTCATCGACAGTGCCGAACGGGCCGGGGCCAGAAAGGTCTACCTGGTGGATGAACCCATGGCCGCGGGTTTGGGGGCCGGACTTCCGATTACCGAACCCACTGCATCGATGATTGTGGATATTGGCGGTGGTACCTCTGAAATTGCAATTATGAGCTTAGGCGACATCAGCACCTGCGAATCTGTTCGCATTGGCGGTGATGACTTTGATGAGGCATTGATCAATCATTTAAAACGAACGTATAACCTGCTGATTGGTGAACCCCGTGCCGAACAGGTTAAAATCCAGATCGGCTCAGCGGCCCCGCTGGAGCAGGAAATGACCATGGAAATTGCAGGCCGGGATACCATATCGGGCCTGCCCCGTAAAATCGTCATTACCAGTGAAGAAATCCGCGAGGCCTTCCGCGAACCGATCGCCGGTATTATCGAAGGTGTCATGCGGACCCTGGAACGAGCGGAGCCGGAGTTGGCTGCCGACCTGATTGAAAACGGGCTGTATATGGCTGGCGGCGGATCGCTGCTGCGGGGCATGGATACGGTTATTTCCAATGCCACCGGGCTTAAAGTCCAGCATGCAGATGACCCGCTGACCTGTGTTGCCCGCGGTTGCAGCGTGTACCTGGAAAATCTGGAGATTCTCAAAGACGCCCTGGACCAGTCCGGTTCAGGCTGGGATTAAGTCCGGCAGCAACCCTAACAATCTGGGTTTGCTGTTTCAGGTTTATCTATTGACCTATCGACTCTATAACGATTCTATGATATGGCATTTAAAAACATTCACGCTCCAAGAGGTTCGCTGTTCACCGGGCTGCTGATCCTGAGCATCCTTCTGTTTGATCCTTTCGGTATCATCCCCCCGAGTCTGGCCAAAAGCCTCCATTTTGCCTTTCGCAGTGTCTTTCGGCCCGTTCTGGAAGTCGGAAGAAAATTCTCTATCGACCCCATCCGCATGGCTCAGAATCCCGAACTCGTTGTCGAAAAAAACCAGTACAACCAGCTCTGGAAAAACTACAAGAACCTTGAAGCCAAAATGGCCGAGGTGGAACGTGAAAACCTGTTTCTAAGCCGCATTCGTAAACAGTACGGGCTTGCGGAATCCGGACTGTTAATGGCAAAAGTCACCACTCTGCTGCTGGCGGCCCGCCATGAGGCCCTTATCAACGCGGGAACCCAAGCTTCGGTCAAGCCCGGACAAATTGTGCTTTCCGCCGATAAAAACAGCGTTATTGGTACAGTCAAAGACGCCACAGAGAAAATGGCAAGGGTGACCCTGATTACCGATTCAACGCATGGCATCGAGGTTCGAATCCGCCGGGATGGCACTCCGATAGATATTCCAGCCCAGATGTTCGGCGACGGCAAGAGCGGCTGTCGGATCGGCTTTATCCCCAAAGATACGGACATACGTGTCGGTGATACGGTCTATGCCTCATCTCAGGCAGGCAGATTGGATGTGCCGGTGGTTATCGGCGAAGTCCAACAGGTTATTCCCAACGATCAGGACCCTTTAATTTGGGATATTCGTGTTCGTCCCATTGAAACGTTAACCTCACTGAATGAGGTGGTCATCGTCATTCCCGTACCGACAACCCCATAGGGAGAAGGCTACCCATGCGATGGTTGATATTCAGTCTGATTTTATTAATTACGGCACTGCTTGACGCCGGCCAGTTGTTAAACGTGATTGCCCTGGGAGGCTGGCATTCGCGTCCCTGCATTATGATTGTTGTTCTGGTTTTTGCCAGTCTGAATACCCGTCCGCAGGATTCGATTCGCTGCTCGTTTGCGACAGGATTTGCGGCAGACCTGGTCGGCTGGACGCTGGGGCCGCACATGATTTGCTACGGCATTCTCGGGACCCTGCTCAACCAGATCAGCCGCACCTTGAGTATGCAGCGTCCACTGCATCAGGCTTTGGTGGTATTTATATCCTATATGCTGACCGAACTACCGGCAGTCTGGCTGGAATCCTGGAAGACCGGACAACAGCGACCGGATCTATTTTGGATCACTCTGTCCACGGCGTTGTATTCAGCCATTGCGGCACCGGCAGTGTGGCTGGTTTTAAAACAGGTCTGGGGCAAAATGGGTAAACGCCCGGAAGGCCGCTGCCGCATTTATTAAGCTCTACCCGAAGGGGTACGATTTCAAGAATCGATTCAAAGAACAGGCTTTCATACTTATGTATCATCAGCGACTGAAAATATTTATCGGCATCTGCGTTCTGGCCATGCTGGTGTGTCTGACGCGATTATGGTATCTGCAATATTATCTGGCCGAACCGACCCGACAGCAGCTTCGCCAGATTCGGATTCTGCCGCCCCAATCGCTGCCGACATTGCGCGGCAAGATTCTGGACCGCAATGAGCGGATTGTAGCACGGGATGAGCCCTATTTTTATCTGCACATCAATTATGAACTGACACGTCTTCGGGATCCGCGATTCTGGGAAGCCCAGCTGCAGCAGCGGACTGCCGCCGGGCAGGACCGTCAGGCCGCGGAAGCCAAACTGGCCAAAGACTGGTCCAAAGACATTGCCCGGCTGAAAAAGGCCATGGATTTTTGTGTTTATACCGCCGGAATGCCGGAGGAGGAGCTGCACCAAACAATCGATTCGATCAATGACCGCATCTGGGAGCTGGCACGATTTATCTGCTGGCGGCGAGACCACAGCGATGCTCCCACCAGCCGCTATGAACAGGAAAAAGACCTGATTCCTCTGCGGCAGATTGCCGAGGTGGATTTGGCGGAAATGCACAAGGCGTACCCTGTGCTTGAGCTTTATGACCGGCCTACGCTGATGGCAGCTCAGGTGGAGCTGTCGCATCTGGAGGGAGTCAGGATTCAATCGGAATCGCGGCGGACCTATCCGTTTGGACCGACCGCTTCACATCTTGTCGGATGGGTGGGGCCCGTTCGCCGGGAAGAAGCCGATACTCTTTTTTCTGATGATTCTTATCTGCGGTATCTGGATGGGGAAATCATCGGCAAATTCGGTGTCGAAAAACTGTGCGAACCTGTGCTACGCGGCAAACGCGGTGAGGTCATCTATGACCGGGATAAAAATGAAATCTCCCGAACCCATCCGCAATTCGGGCAGGATATCCAACTGACGCTGGATATGGTACTGCAGCGCAACATTGAAACGCTGCTCCGCGATCCGAATGCCGTGGCACCGGGCTTTGGGGGCAACGGCAACATCGCTGCGGTGGTCATTGAAGCAGCCACCGGCGATGTTTTGGCCATGGTATCGCTGCCGAATTTCGACGTCAATAAAGCTCGACAGCTTTATGGTCAATTGTTGAATGATCCCTCGCGGCCCTTGTGGAACCGGGCCATTGAGGAAACATTTCCGCCGGGTTCTTCAGTCAAGCCGCTGATTATGCTGGCAGGTCTGGAAGACAACAAGATTACCGCCGATGAGGTTATCTCGTGCTCCTGGACGCTGCCGCCTTCAAGCTGGCCCAAATGCCTGCTGCAGCGGCGAGGATATTGTCATGATGCCCGATGGGCAGAAGAAGGCCAGGTTAATAATGGGCGCAATGCCCTGCGGGGAAGCTGCAATGTGTATTTCTCGCGGCTGGCGGATCGGCTGGAAGGGCAAACGCTTCAACGATGGCTGTGGGAATTCGGCTGGGGGACTGCGGTCCTGCAGCCCTGTATCAGTGACCAGACGCTGGCAAGGCTGGACATCGGGACTGAGTTTGACAGCCGATTTCGCGAAGCTCCCGGCAGCATTATTTACGGCATCCAGACACAATCCATCCGCGATATTGCCGAGGCCCCGGCAATTCCGGCAGGCGAAAAACGCTGGTGGGGTATCGGCCAGGGCAATCTTCGCGTCACGGCCCTGCAGGTTGCCAACGCCTATGCCGTGCTGGCCCGCCGTGGGGAGTACAAGCCGCCCCGGCTGGTGATTGACCCCGATGATCCGATGAATACCAAACACACTCGAACACTGCCCATCCACGCTCCGCATCTGGCGGTTCTGTATGAGGGGATGCACGCGGTGGTCAATGAACGCGGCGGGTCGGCGTATGAAGCCTTTTCCAACAGTGGTCTAACTCAATTGGGATTAACCATTTACGGTAAAACCGGATCCACCGAGCGGCCTTTCAACGCCTGGTTTGCAGCGTTTGTCAACGATTCGGCAGGACGAGCGATTTCTCTGGCGGTGGTTGTGGAAGAAGGGCAAAGCGGCGGCAAGGACGCTGCTCCGCTGGCGCGGGAAATCATACGCCTGTGTCATCAGGCAGGCTTTATCGGCACCAAGTCCGCCACCCCATAACGCTTACATGGCTTTTTCAATATAAGGCATGGTCTTTTTCAGGATTTCGCCCACAACGGGGGCAGCCACACGTCCGCCGCTGTAGCCTTTATTCAAGGCTCGGTTGGGTTTACGGATGGAGACCATCACCACGACTTTGGGATTCACCGCCGGAGCACCGCCGACAAAGGACGCAACATAATTGGAGGTATCATATCCGCCGGACGGCAAAGCGATATTGGCTGTACCGGTTTTACCCCAGACCTGAACGCCTTCAACCGCGGCCTTTTCACCGGTACCTTCGTTGACCACCCCGGTCAGAGCATTGCGGACAATCCAGTGGGCGACTTCGGGTTTGATAACAAAACCGGTCGGCCCTGCCGCTTCATGCAGCTGGGTAATATTGCCCTGTGAATCCACAACAGCCTTGACGATATGGGGCGTAACCCGGCTGCCGCCGTTGGCCAGAATCGCATAGGCTCGCAGCATTTGGATAGCACTAACCAGAATCTCATGGCCAAAGGGAATTCGAGTAACACTGTATCCGCTCCATTTTGACACCGGATAAAGCAGGCCGGGATCCTCGCCGGGCAGGTCAATATCGGTTTTCTGGCCGAAACCAAAAAGCCGAAGGCCTTCATAAAGCTGCTTTTGCCCCATTTTCAGGCCGATTTTGGCCATGCCGACATTGCTGGATTGGATCAGGATTTCACGTACGGTAAAGTTACCGTAGCGGTGATTGCCGAATTCACCAATGCGGTACTTGGCCCAGTAACCGTCTTCACAGTAAAAGACTTCGCGGTAACCAATCGCACCGCAATCCAGAGCAATCGCCGCAACAATGGGCTTGATAATGCTGCCCGGTTCATAAGGATCTGTCAGGATGCGATTTTTCAGGTGATCGGGCTTTTCCGTATTGAATCGCTCCGGGTCAAAATCCGGCAGGGATACCATAGCCAGAATGGCTCCGGTATAGGGATCCATCATAATCCCGATGGCCGATTCGGCCTCGTATTCCTTCATGGTATCCTGCAGGGCTGCGCGGACAAATTGCTGGATGGTCGAATCGATGGTCAAGATGAGATTTTGGCCGGAGACCGGAGGTCTGTATAAATCGGGACGGAATCCGATAGGCCTGCGATTGACATCAACCAGAACTACCTCTTTGCCGTCAACCCCCTTGAGTACCTCTTCGTACTTCAACTCCAGTCCCGCCAGCCCCACCCCCTCGGCACCACAGAACCCCACGATATGCGAGGTCAGTATGCCCATCGGATAATACCGCAACCGCTGGCTCTGAATACCAACCCCTGGCAGCCGGGCGTTCATAATCGCCTCTCGCTGAGCCAGATCAATCCCGGACTGGATTTTGACATAGCCCTTATTTTTGCTATCATAGACCAGTCTGCAGATTTCCGGACCGGGCAAGTGAAGAATATCCTGCAGGACCATCGCCGTTTCCTTGACATCTTCGGCATTGGGCAGACGGCGGGGTTCAATAAACACCTCGTCTGCGGTATTGCTGGCGGCCAACACATTGCCGCGACTGTCAAAAATGGTCCCGCGTCGCGCGTACTGAGTAAAAGTTGCAGTCTGCTGCCGCTGACTTTCCTGGGCAAGCTGTTGGGCTTTAACGAATTGCAGAACATACAGCCGCCAGCCCAGCAGTCCCATAGAGGTCACCAGCACAATGCCTAAAAGGAAAATGGTAATTTTCAGTCTCATCGGGTCTTTTTCGTTTTGGACTTATCCGCTTCCGGCGGCGGCAGATGCTCAAACATATAACGGGGGTTAATCAGCGACTCAAGACGCAGCTGCTGGCTGCGCAAATCCTGAAGGAGGACTTTCTGTTCGGCACGGGCATAACAATACTGATTATAAACCCGGCTGGATGTGGTTCGCAGCAGGATCGTAAAAATCAGCGTGCCGGTCAGAAAGAAAATAATAAAGACCAGTCTGGGCCGCGTTGGCATGGTCATAATTGAATATCTCTAAAATCCTGTGTCACTGTTTCCCGCTGGATAGACGACCGCTGAACGGGCAGTTCTCTCCGCCCGATCTGGAACGGAGCAATCTGCCCGGATCCCTACTCTTTGGGCAGCTTAAGCTTCATCCCTACCTGAAGCTGGCTGGGATTGGCAAGCTGGTCCTTGTTCAAGGCAATGATTTCCGGATAACGGTCACCGTTGCCCAGATACTTTTGAGCAATCTTGTACAGATGGTCACCGCTCTGGACAGTGTATTCTCGTTCTGCCGGGACGGATTTAGCTTTGCTGTTAGCCGGGGCAGCCTCGGTCTTTTTTGCGTTGGAATTCTCTTTGGCTTTATCCGCCACGGCAGTGTTTTTAACAACTGTCTCTTTTTGGGCATCAACAGGTTCGAAAACATTTTTAAATTTGTCCATCAGCGATGCCGACGCGGTTTTGGGCTTATCGGTCTGGGCCGGCTGGGAGCCTGCAATCTGGGGAATCACCAGCTTATCGCCCACTTTGACCTTATCCACAGAATCCAGGACGTCTTTATTGGCCTCAAACAGCATCTGGATGGTTGCCCGCTGATTGCCGACTTCAGGTCCATAATATTTTTTGGCAATCACGGCCAGCGATTCACCTTTATCAACCACATGGGTTCTGCCGGCACTGCCAGTTGTTTTGACAGCTTCGGGCCTGGGCTTTGCAGGCTGTTGAATATCCTCAACGGTTTGCTGAGCCGCCTTGATGGTTTGTGCAGTCTGACGACTGATCATGGTATCCGCCTGCGAAGTCGGCATAACCGGCGATAACTCCACTGCCGTTTGAGGAGCCACTGCCGCCACCCGGTTGGAGAAGGTATTTTGAGTCTGAGGCTGTGACGGCTGGACAGACGCAATCGCAGGCTGAGCCTGAGGCTGCGTCGACGTTGCAACCTGGGCAGCCGGTGAATTCTGAACCGCCGCAGTGGTAGTTTCGACCGTTTGCGGCTGATCAGAACTGCCCGCATAGGCATCCAGATTCATAACCTGTGAAGGCGGTTCAGCATACCGCAGATGAGTCCGCCCGGTTTGAAGGCTACGGGCCACATCCACAACCGCCGGGTCAATCACCAGACTGCTTCCGGTCTGGGTGGTAACCGCCGTCTCGACAACCGGCTTATCTTTGAAGGAATGCACAAAGTCGGGCAATCCATTGATGACAAACGCGATAATTACAATAAAAACCAGTCCGAGCAACAGGCCCACCTTGGCGTCGGTTGTCATTTCCGTGTACTCCTTTTTATTCCGCATATCTCTTATACAATTTTTCTTGCTATTCTTAATTTTGCACTTCGCGAACGAGGATTCGTTCGCACTTCTGTTTCATCGGCGATTAATGGTTTTTTAGTGAGGATTTCATAGGTGCCTTCCATCTTATGCAACCGAAAATCCTCTTTGACGAGTCCATCTTCCAGACTATGAAAACTGATTATCGCAAGAATCCCGCCTTTTTTCAACCGCACAACAGCATCTTTTAACAAAGTTTTTAAACATTCCAATTCCTGATTGACTGCAATCCGAAGGGCCTGAAAGGTCCGCGTGGCCGGATGAATCTTGCTGTGTCGACCGGTCGCAGGCTGCCCGAGGGCCTTGCAGATCATCATGGCCAGTTGGCCGGTGGTGTAGAACTTCTGTTTGGCCCGATGCTCCACAATAAATCGAGCAATGCGCCGCGAAGCCCTTTCCTGTCCATACTTGAAAATCAAATCCGCCAGCTGTTTTTCGGGCATTTGATTGACGATATCAGACGCTGAAATTGACAACCGAGTGTCCAGCCGCATATCCAGCGGGGCGTCCACCTGAAAGCTCATCCCTCGCTGGGGATCGGCGACCTGTGCCGAACAAAAACCCAGATCGGCCAGGATACAATCCACCTGCTGTATCCCCTGTTTAGTTAATACTTCATCCAGACGGGAAAAGTTTTCCCGAATTAAAATAATCCGGCACGGAAGGCCGGTTAAATTGACCTGGGCCTTTTGGAGACTTTTCGGGTCAACATCCAACCCAACAAGTATCCCCTCCGGCCCCAATTGTGAACCGAACAGACGGCTATGACCTCCGTGTCCCACCGTCGCATCCACAAAAATCCCATCCTTGGGTAAATGGATGTATTCGGCTAAGGTTTCTGCTAAAACCGGTATATGTTCGTTCGGCGAAGCCCTATCCATGGGTTCCGCCGAACAATCCTTCTGATTATTCGAATCCATTCTCAAAACGGCCTGTCAGCCGGCAATAGTAACCATTGCCCGTCCAGAAAGCCGTTGAAGGTCGGGAGAAAACGAGATACCCGCAAACATCGGGTTTTGCTTTTTCAGACAATCCAGCCGGTCGGCTAATACACCAACCGCCGAAAGGGTCTGCTCATCAGCGGGATAAATGCCGTCAAGGCAGCCACGAACACGACTAATTTCATCCACAAACAGCTCAGCCATAAATCCTCCGGCTATTCCTCAACTTGTCGGCTCTGTTTTTGCAGAACCGTCTGTCTTGCCTGGGCTACCTGGTGCTGGTACTGATTGATATTGTCCATCAGATACTGTTCCCAGTCCTCGGAATTCCATATTTCGATATGGTCTCTGACGCCGACAAGGGTCAGCGAAGAACCGAGATTTGCCCTTTTTTTGATTTTTTCCGGCAAAAGCAATCGTCCCTGCCGATCCAGCTCAACCCTGCTGGCCATTGCAAATGTCATACGCTCAAAAGCGACGACTTCGTCCGGGGCGGCCGTCCCTGGCGCACCGGCAAGGGCGATTTGCTGAAAATACTTTTCGGGATACAGGCAAAGCACTCCATTCGGGCCCATCGCAAGATAAAAATCGCCGCCGTATTCCTTGACGTCAATTTGACTGCGCAGCTTGTTGGAGATGAAAAGCCGGTTCTTTTCATCGAGCGTGTGCTCAAATTCGCCTGTTAGTAGTAACATTGTCTTTTACTCCACCGGACATACCATTTTGTGGGATACCATACCACTTTACCCCACTTTTCGTCAATAATAATTATCGGCAAATTCTTCCATTTCATTCGTGCAACAGCCTCCTGGGGATGGCAAAAAAATGTGTTTTTCAGGAATTAAGCACTATATATTGTGTATTAACAAGGCTTGTTTCGTATATATAGAGCACTAAAAATCTTAAAAATTTTTAAGTTTTGCTTGTCAGTTCCCCCTGTGTTCCCACCACTCATGGCCAAGGCATATCAGACAAAGCAAACAGGCCTGTACCGTTTAATTTTACACCAAGTAGTCCTGTTGGACCAAAATAAAGCACCAGAGCAGCTGTCTCCAGGATATCGATACCGTAGTAAAAGCCTCCTTCTTTCTGTGAAACAAGAATCCATAAAAAAACTGATTCATAAATTCGATTAATTCGGGAAAATACCAGCCAGAATCTATCCCCAAGGGGTCTGATTTTTCCACGGGAAAAGAAGTAAGGGCTTGAAGCTACTGTACTTAGCCGCGGTGAAACGGGACACTTCAGTAAAAAAACGCCCCGGTCCATTGGACATGGACGAGGGCGTTTTGGACACACTTCAGCCGCTTGAGATTGGAGCGAAGAAGCTTATGGTCTATACAAACTCCACATTCAGGAAATGGGTAGAGCAGGACACGCACGGGTCGTAAGCCCGAACCAGCATTTCCATACCATGACGGAGGGCATCCTGGCCGAGGTGCATAAACTCCGGCACAAATTTCTCGAAGTCTTTCTGGATGTTGGCATGGTTCTGGTTGGTGGGGATGCAGACATTGCCATAGACGCAGTTGCCGTATTTGTCAAATTCGTAGGTGTGGAACAGAATGCCGCGAGGGGCTTCGACACAGCCGCTTCCCCGGCCGGCACGCGGGCTGACTTTCACCGTTTCGGACTTGAGGCCCCGAGTCAGGAGGTCATCGATCATCTGGATACTGGTTTCGACAACGTGAGCTGCTTCAGCCAGCTGGGCAATATTGTTCATAAAGGGATTGGTATTGCCCTTTTTAAGACCGAACATCTCGGCCACTTTTTTGCCCAAAGGACTCAGAAGTTCAGCATTGTTATTGAACCGTGCCAGGGCCCCCACCATATAGGCATCCCGATGCCACTTGCACCACTTGGCGGTGGATTGCGGCGACACATACTCATTGGCCACTTTCTGCCAGTTGCGAATATTGACCGGACCATCCCCATTGCAGTCGTTGCTGGTGATGTCGCCGTGGTAGAACGTGTAAGCCGGCGGAGTCGTCTGTTTGAGCGAGACATACTCGGTGGGCCGTTCAAATTTGGGCAGATTGCCGGCGACACTGTGAACCACTTCACAGATGGCCACCAGGTCTTTGACAGTCGATTCCAATTCCTTTTTCAGGTCACGAAGCTGCTGTTCCGTGGGAATCTTGCACAGGCCGCCGGGAATAAGCGTGACCGGATGGGTAGTCCGGCCCGCAATTAAATCCGACCAGTTATTAGCCACCCGATGGGCACGAATGATGGTCTTGACGGCATCGGGGGCCTTGGGTACCAGCGGCACCACCGAGGGCGCATTAAACAAATCCGGCGCAACCAGATAGCCCACGTGCAGGGTGTGGCTCTGGAGCTGCTCGGAATAATGCATCAGAATACGCAGCTTGTCGGCCTGTTCGCTGACCTCGATACCGAGGGCATCCTCAACGGCCTTGGTCGAGGCCAGCGAATGGGTAATTGAACAGATTCCGCAAATCCGGCTGACAATGGTCTGGATATCCTGAAAACTGCGACCCCGCACCATCGCTTCAAAAAAACGGGGTGCTTCGGGTACCTGCCATTCGCATTTTTCAATTTTGCCGTCTTTGGCATTGACCACGATGTTGCCGTGGCCTTCGATTCGGGTCACATGATGGACGTTAATGTTTATATTCGTGCTCATACCGTCGGTCCTTGTTCACAGCCAAACAACACCATTTTCTGTCGTAAATCTTCCACAGTCAAACCGTATTTATCCATGACTTCGCGTGCGGCTTCCACGTTGGGATTGTCCACATAGCCCCGGCAGCCGAAACAGCGGAATCCATTGGACGGACATCGTGCGCCACAGCCGGCCCGGATAATCGGACCCAGGCAAATCTGGTTGTACTCATAGCGGCAGATGTTTTCTTTGGCCTTGCATTCCACACAAACCGGATAATCCGGAATCGTCGGTTTTTTACCCAGCAGCAATGCCCGAATAACAGAAGCAAATTCCTTGCGGTCAATCGGGCAGCCGTGGATTTTATAGTCCACGTCCACTACTTCATGAACAGCCTTGGTCAGGCCGGTTTCCAGATGGGGCATGTGAGCGTCTTTGCCATAGACACAATGCTTGACTTCTTCGAGGTCGAATTTGTTTTTCATTTTATTGACCCCGCCGAGGGTCGCACACGCTCCCAGCGCAATCAGAATCTTGCAGCGGCTGCGGATGATTTCGATACGCTTTTCATCTTCGGGCCGGGTAATCGAGCCTTCCACGATGGCAATATCGTAATCGTGGCTCTGTTCACTCATGGCCTCGCGCCACTCGACCACATCCACCACATTAATCAGGTCCAGGATTTCTTCTTCCAGATTGACGATCTGGAGCTGACAGCCTTCACAGCAGGCAAAATCGAAAATCGCTACTCTTGGTTTGCTCATATTAGATCGCCTCCGGCACTACGGCCAAATCAGACCAGCGGAACACCGGGCCGTCCTGACAGACATACAGACCATTGATCTGGCAATGGCCGCATTTGCCCACACCGCATTTCATTCGTCGTTCAAGATTCACATAAATATTGTCCGCCGGAACTTCAGCCTCTGCCAGCGCCATCAAGACAAATTTATACATGACCGGCGGCCCGCAGACCAGTACGACCGATTTAGGCAGATCGCTTTCCACTTTGGGAATCAGTGTCGTAACCACTCCGACATTGCCGTTCCAGCAGTCATGGGCTTCGTCGATGGTTTCCATCAGCGTCATATCTTTGCGTTCCGACCACATGGCCAGCTCTTCACGGAAAAGCCGCATGTCGTAGCATTTGGTGCCAACCAGCACCGTGACCTTGCCGTACTCCTTGCGGTTATCCAGGACATAACGGATGAAGGACCGCTGGGGCACCAGACCAATGCCGCCGCAGATAAAGACGAGGTCTTTGCCTTTGGCCTGTTCGATGGGATACTGTGAGCCGAAAGGACCGCGAATGCCGATTTTCTGACCCACTTCAAGCTTGTGTATGGCCCGCGTCAGGCTGCCGACGTTGCGAACCACCAGCTCAATGCCCTTCTGGGTCGGCGACGAGGAAATCGAAATCGGGGCCTCCCCCAGTCCCGTAATCGACACCTCCACGAACTGGCCGGGAACATGTTCCAGCTCTTTGCCGGAATCCATTTCCAGATGCATAAACAATTCCGTGCCATTGAGCATGCGGCGTTTGGTAATCGTCGCCATCTCCGGCAGATAAATATCCTTGTGTTCACTGCAGCAGTCGCACATGGTATCAGTCTCCTTTTATCCGAGGGTTTGTTCTTCCATCAGGCGGTTATAAATGGTTACCGGATTGGCAATATCAGCGACGCAGGCAGTAATGCAGCGTCCGCAGCCGACACAGGCAATCTGGCCGCCGATTTTTTCGGGAACATATTTGGCCTTGCGGAACAGACGATGACGGAAGCGGGAAGATCGGTCCTTGCGAAAATTATGGTTGCCTGCCACGGTGGCAAAATTTTCGAGCAGGCAGCCGTCCCAGCAGCGTACCCGCTGGCCGGTCTTGAGATCCCAGTTGACCTGGTCCTGGACATCAAAGCAATAGCAGGTCGGACAGACCTGATTGCAGGAGCCGCAGGAAAAACACAGACGGGCTTTTTCCTGCCAGACGGGATGATTGTAGGCCTTTTCCATCAGCTTGGGCAAATACGACGGCTTGCAGGCCAGTTTGTGTTTGTTCAACCCGGTGCGGTTGGCCTCCTGGATGGCCTGTCGTTTCTCCATATCAGCCGGGGTTGCCGCAGCAAGCCCTTTGGCGTAGGTCATCAGAGCATGCCCCTTTTCGGTGGCCACATCCAGCAGATAGGCATCACCGATATCGGTAATCAGGATGTCGTAGCCGTCGGAGACGACTGCGGTTTCCATGGATGAGGCAAATATATTTTTACTGGGCCGCACAACATCACAGGCGATTATTGTTATCTGTTTTCGGCGATCCATATAATGTCTGTCATACTCGCCCTGACTGAATAACTCGTCCATTTGCCGGATGGCAATCAGGTCATAGGGATGGACCCCCAGCAGAATCATCGGGTCATAATTCATGACCGATTGGGCCCTGCCGCCGACTTCAAACTGCAGCAGAGGTTCAACCTGCGGAAGCACATATTTTTTGGGCGGAAGAATGGTGACATCATAATCCAGCCGCAGCGCGGCAGCGGATCGAAGATCATCAAACTGAAAGCGGTCCTCTTTGGCCACAACACCAACCACTCTCCTGCCCGCCGCCAGCATCGCATCTACAAACTGCCCGAATCGTTCTTTACTCAGTTTGCTCACACTCATAAGCCAGTCCTTATTTCCTGTTAAACCGTCGTTTTGCGTTTATCACGTTTATGTTTGCCGCTTTTGGCGAATAACCCGGATTACAGATAAAACAGCAGCGTTCCCAGCTCCATCGCCAGATCGATACTGACAACTTTGACACGCTTGGGGACTTTCAGCCAGCTGGGCGATAAATTCAGGATGCCGCGAATGCCGGCATCCACCAGCAGCGTCGCACACGCCTGAGCCGATTCGGAAGGCACAGCCAGGATGGCAAGGCGGATTCGCTGCTCCGCAATGCCGGAGAGAGTCTGAATATCCTGGATGGTCAGGCCTGCCAGTTTTTTGCCGATTTTGGCGGGAGAATTGTCATAAATGGCAGCAATATCGAAACCAAACATGGCAAACCCCGGGTAGGAAGCGATGGCCGTCCCCAGCCGCCCTGCCCCAATCAGGACCGCTTTCTGGGCCACGTCCAACTTGAGAATCTCCCGAATCCGACGGGCCGTATCGGAAACCGGATAGCCAACCCCGCGAGTGCCAAAATCTCCAAAATAAGACAGATCTTTGCGAATTTGAGGCGGTTTGAGGTGGAGTTGTCCGGCCAGGGCCTGACTGGAAATATAGGCCTGCCCTTCCTGGCCCAACAGCGAAAATGCCCGCAGATATCGAGGCATTCGTCGAATCGTTTCTGCCGGTATTTTGCGAAATTTCAACATCCGGAGCCGCCTTTTTATCTTTGTGTTTGTGCTCACTTTCACAAGCTGATGTTCAAAATATCGATTTTATTGTTCTGTGTCAAGCGTTTATTTATTGCAATTTTCACATAATACACACAATAATCGACCTAAAAATCGTTTTTTCTTGCAGAAAGATTCCATTTGAAGTATGGTATGCCAGTTCAATTCAACCTTGAATCGGCTGATGGACAGGCTCGTAATAATTCATTAAACAATTATAATTTAACGACTTACAATCATATGAATCATCCCAAAACAACCCTGGTTGCAGGACTTGGCAATCCCCTGATGGCTGATGAGGGGATTGGCGTGCTGCTGGTACAAAAACTGGCACATTTATCACAAAATCAATCCATATCCGGATGCGACGATGTGGAATTTTATGATGGCGGCGTGGGCGGCCTGAGTCTGCTTTATAAAATTGAAAACCGTCGAAAAGTCATTCTCATCGATTGTGCCAAAATGGGGACTGCTGCCGGAACAATACGCCGGTTCAGGCCCGACGAGGTTCGTACCATCAAGACGCTGTCCCATTTTTCACTCCATGAAATGGACATTTTGAAGGTGCTTGCTCTGGCTGAACAACTGGGAAATGCACCGTCGGAGGTCGTTATTTTTGGTATTGAGCCGAAAATCATTGCTTACGACAGCCATTTGTCCGATATAATTGAGCAAAATATATCGCGGTATCTGGACGATATACTAAACGAAATCAAAGCAGTACCCCAGTGAAGACTGTTTTGGTCGTAAACGCAAGAAACCCGTTGTGATGGAATACGACTATGAAACCAATCTATATCGCCGCCACGTTGCAGGATTGCGGGAAAACATCGGTAACCCTTGGCCTGATGCAGCTTCTGCATGACCGGGGATTTGATCCGGGGTACTGCAAGCCTGTCGGCCAGCATTATGTCTGCTATCAGAATAAAAATATTGATAAGGACAGCGTCCTGATGCATCAGGTGTTCAATATGCAGGATGAGCCCTGCCTGATGAGTCCGATTGCGATTGAGCGGGATTTTACCCGTAAATTCATCAACAATCCCAATGCGGCTCCTCTTGAAAAAGAAATTCTGCATAGTCGCGACGAATTGTTCAAGTCTCATAAAATCGTACTGTTTGAAGGTACCGGCCACGCCGGGGTTGGCAGTTGTTTTGGGTTGTCCAATGCCCGTGTCGCCCAGTTGCTCAATGCCAAGGTCGTCATTGTCACCGCCGGCGGTATCGGCAAACCCATTGACGAAATTGCCCTGAGCCTGTCGCTGTTCCGCGAACATAATGTCGAAGTGCTCGGCGTGATTTTGAATAAAGTCCTGCCGGAAAAATACGACATGGTCAAAGATGTTGTCAGCCGGGGACTGAAACTGTTCGGTACCAAGCTGCTGGGAGCAATTCCATACGAGCATATTCTGTCCACTTACACAATCGGGCAGCTGGCCGAAGAATTCAAATACAACGTCCTGTGCGGACAGGATGCGCTGTCCAATCCGGTGGAGCATACGGTTGTGGCGGCGATGGAACCGCAGAATGTTGTTCGTCATATTCGGGACAATACGCTGGTCATTATGCCCGGCGACCGGATCGATAATATCCTCGTATCGATTCTGGTGCTTTCCCGCCAGACAACCCTGGGCGGAGGATTGATTTTGACTGGAGGCTTTGAGCCGCATCCGACCATTGAACCGCTGCTCAAGTCCAGCAATATTCCGGTCCTGACCAGTGCCGACGACACCTTCACCGTCAGTGCTCGCATGAAAGACCTCGGATTTAAAATCCAGACCTATGACACCGCCAAGATAGCCCGCCTGCATCAGCTTGTCGCAGAATATGCCGATGCCGACGCCCTCATCAAAATATTGACGGAGTAAGTCTCAAACAATCTCAAGCACATCCGGCTCATAGCAACAGCATATTGGATATTTCAGATAGGTCTTACCCTCTGAATCTATAATCATTTCATTGAGCTATGCCGTACTTTATGGTATAGTCCCGATTCCATAATTTACAGGAACGGTTCATGAAAGTATTAGTAGCTGAAAAATGCGGCTTCTGTCCGGGTGTTCGCAACGCCATCAATTTAGCGAAAAAGACCCTGGCGGAACAAAAAAAAGTCTATAGCCTGGGTCCGATTATTCACAATGAAGATGTGGTCCGACAATTGTCGCAGGCCGGGCTAAGTACCGTGGAATCGGTGGACTCTATTGCTGAGGGAACGGCTCTGATTCGCTCCCACGGAGCCACGCAACAAGAGTTGCAGATCCTTCAAAATAAAGGCCTTAACATTGTTGATGCAACCTGTGTACTGGTCAAGCGTGTCCAGAAAATCGCCCGCCAGCTTCATGAAGAAGGTTATCAGGTGGTTATCATCGGCGACAAAGACCATCCGGAAGTCAAAGCAGTCGTTGGCTCGGCAGATGGCGTTGAGGTTGTCGGAGACGAATCAGACCTCGATAAGATAAGAAACCATAAGAAGTTAGGTGTGATTTGTCAGACTACCCAAAGCCCGGACTATTTTGCCACGATGATAGGCTATATCGGCAAATTGCCCTTTTCGGAGATCAAAATAATCAACACCCTGTGTCGGGAAACCAAAGACCGCCAGGAAGCTGCGGTTAAACTCTGTCGCCAAGTAGACATTATGTTTGTCCTCGGCGGCCTGCACAGCGCCAACACCCGAAAACTGGCGGAGTTATGTAAAAAACATAATCCGCAAACCTACCATTTGCAAAACTGGGAAGAACTTGATATAAGTATCCTTTCCGGCAAACGGGTGGCCGGCGTGACAGCAGGTGCATCCACCCCGGATGAGGTCATTCGAGAGTTCGTCGAGAAACTCGAAGCGTACCCCAATTAATTGGCATAAAAAAGTGTCGGCAGCGTTGCCGATGCGATTTAACCTTCACAAGGTTATAGGTTCGCTTGCGTATATGTGGGGCGCCAGCGAGGCCTTAAAACAACTCACAGGAGATTTTTTATGGTAGACAGAAATTTAATTTCGAAACTTGGCATCACAGACGATCAGCTTGAGCAGCAATTGGGGGAATTGTACACCACAGAACACCAGCAGATGCTGGAAAAAGCTCTGGATAAAAAGGTCGAGGCCCTTGTGCCCGGCACAATTGTCAAGGGTAAGATTGTCGGTATGGCCGGCAATGATGTGGTCATCGAACTGGGACTCAAGAGCGAAGGCCTGATTGAGACCACCGAATTTGACAGCCCCGACGAAATCGTTGTCGGCAAGGAAATCGAAGTGCTTCTGGAAGAAGTCGATGCCGAAAATGGTCTGGTCCTGTCCAAGCGCAAAGCCGATCGTATTCGGGGCTGGGAACACATCACCACCACCAAAAAAGAAGGCGATGTGGTCAAGGGTATCGTCAGCCGCCGCATCAAAGGCGGTCTTCTGGTCGATATCGGCGTACCGGTCTTCTTGCCCGCCTCGCAGGTGGACATCCGCAAGCCCGGCGACATCAGCCGCTTCATCGGCACCGAAATCGAATGCAAGATTCTCAAAATCGACACCGAAAATCACAACATTGTGGTCTCTCGCCGCAAACTCATCGAAGAAGACCGTCAGGCCAGCAAGGAAAAACTGCTGCGTGAGATTGAAGTCGGTCAGATTCGCAAGGGTATCGTCAAGAATGTCGCCGATTTCGGTGTCTTCGTGGACCTGGGCGGCCTGGATGGTCTGCTGCACATTTCCGACCTCAGTTGGGGCCGCGTGGCGCATCCGTCTGAGGTGGTTCAGCTGGATCAGGAAATCGAATGCATGGTCATTGGCGTGGACCGCACCACCGAAAAAATATCGCTGGGCCTCAAGCAGAAACAGCCCAGTCCGTGGGCCAATGTCGAAACCCGCTTCCCGGTCGGCAGCCGCGTGAAGGGCACCGTGGTCAACATCATGAACTACGGCGCATTCATTCGCCTGGACGAAGGCATCGAAGGTCTCGTCCATATCAGCGAAATGAGCTGGACCAAGCGTGTGGCTCATCCGTCGGACATTCTGCAGGTCGGCCAGGAAATCGACGTGGTCGTGCTGGATGTCAACAAGGAAAAGCAGGAAATCTCACTGGGCATCAAGCAGCTTGAAGCCAATCCGTGGACTATCGCCGGCCAGAAGTATCCAGTCGGCACCATGGTGACCGCCAAAGTGACCAGCCTGACCAACTATGGGGCATTTGTCGAAATCGAACCCGGTATCGACGGCCTGATTCACATTTCCGACCTGAGCTGGACCAAGAAATACAATCACCCTGGCGAATGTCTGCAAAAGGGACAGGAAGTCCGGTGTGTCGTGCTGGAAGTCGATGAGGACAAACACCGTATCTCCCTGGGTATCAAGCAATTGACTGAAGACCCGTGGGTCCGTGCCATTCCGGAAAAGTACATCCCCGGCCAGATTGTTCGCGGCAAGATTACCAAGCTGACCAACTTCGGCGTGTTTGTCGAACTGGAAAACGAACTGGAAGGTCTGCTGCATATTTCCGAGCTGTCAGACCAGAAGGTCGAATCCCCGCAGGATATCGTCAAAATTGGTGATGATGTTGAGGTCAAGATTCTGCGGGTCGATACCGACAGCCGCAAAATCGGCCTGAGCCTGCGTCGCGTCCAGTGGGCAGCCGAAGACCAGACCCAGGGTTCCTCCTCGGAAACGTCCGAAAATCAGGGACCGCAGCGTCGCGGCGGCTTGGATGGTCCGCTGATGCCGAACTAAAACTCTTTGATTAGCAATGAGTTACAGCCTTAATCGGTAATTTTCCGGATCACCACTAAACTGGGAATCGATTTTGGCCGATAAAGACCACAGGGACAAAGGGAAAGTATGCCCTTAACCCTGTGGTCTTTTTTTTTATACCCAGGTGGTATGGTTTTGCTGCGATGGACAAGGGCCGTATGATATCGCAACAAAGCTTGAAATTGACGAGTGAAATCAGTATAACCAAACGAAAGTCGAGAAAGAACAGGGACGACCTTTTTCGGCAGTATTGCGAAGGTAGGTGATACATGGCTTTCGATGTTACGATTAAAGAGTATCTCAAGGAAATCGACGAAGCACCCCTGTTAAGCTGGAACGAAGAAAAAGCACTCGCTGCGGCCGTCCTGGAACATAATGATCCAGAGGCCCGTGACCGCCTGATTCGCAGCAATCTGCGGCTGGTTGTCAATATCGCCAAGAAGTTCTCCGGCCGGGGACTGACCCTCGGCGATTTGATCGAAGAAGGCAACCTCGGCCTTCTGCGTGCCGTGGATACGTTTGATCCTGAGCATGGCGTGCGATTCAGCACGTACTCGGCATGGTGGATCAAGCAGGCCATCAAACGAGCCATTCTGAATAATTCCCAGCCGATCCATATCCCGACCTATATGGTCGAACTCATTAACCAGTGGCGTAACACCCATGCGGAGCTGGAATCCAAGCTCGGACGCACCGTCAGCCTTGAAGAAATGGCTTCAGCAATGAAAGTCCCCGTCCGCAAGGCACGCGCCATCCGCGATATTGTCACCGTCGTTGACCAGGGCTTTCAGCATGACTCCGCCGAGGACAATGCCGGCCTGGATGATGCCATCGAAGACGATAAGATCCAGATGCCTGAAGACGACCTCGGTTCGGATGAAGAATTGGGCCGGGCAGTGGAATTGCTGGACCAGATCGACCCGCGTGAAGCCGAAGTCCTGCGTCTGCGATTCGGGCTTAACGGCGAAGAACCTCTGACGCTCAAGCAAATTGGCGAGAGGCTCAATCTGACACGAGAACGCGTCCGCCAGATTCAACGCAGCGCCCTGGCACAGTTGAACGAATTAATGACTGCCTGATTCGGTTTCTGCTGCTTAGAGATCAGGGTGCGTATCCACCTGCAGCGGACGCGGCTGCTGCCAAAGGCCGCGGGTAAAGTCAGGGAATTTGACGGGTTTTCCGCCGGCGGCAACCGATTGCTCGCTGAGGGGAATGATCACACTCCAGGCCACGGAATCATAGACGTCAATATCCGGCGTTAATCCCTTGCGGAGGGCCTGAATCAGGCGCCAGTCTTCGATGAAATCCATACCGCCATGGCCGGCGCCGGCAGATTTTTCGCGCAGCTGCTTCCAGACGGGGTGTTCGTATTCTTTATAGTCCGACAATTCCTGCCAGGCATGCGGCTCGCTTTTGCCTTCGATATAAACCAACTCAGACGGATATTTCTGAACCAGCCCTTTGGTGCCCTGCACCATAAAATCCCGGCTGTAGGGTCTGGGCAGATTGGTATCATGAGTGCATAGAATCGTCTTGCCGAGTTTGGTTCTGATCATACAGACATTGACATCGCCCAGGGCAAATTTTTGATGGACCCAGGGGCTGTCAGGATAGTGTATCTTGGCATATTCATTTAAGCCCAGCGAGGCGGTGCTCATCGAGACCAGCGTATCAAAGACATCCCCTCGATGGATATCCATACACCAGGCCATCGGCCCAATGCCATGGGTGGGATACAGATTGCCATTACGCTTGATGGATTCATGGAGCCGCCACTGGCCCTGATAATAGGTTGGGGACAGCTTGAGATCCCGCAGGTCATGCAGATAGCCGCATCGGCCATGCAGAATCGTACCGAACAGCCCCTGGCGAATCATATTCATCGTCAGCATTTCCATGGAATCATAGCAGCAGTTTTCCATCATCACACAGTGCCTGCGAGTCTTTTCGCTGGTTTCAACCAGTTGCCAGCAATCCTCCACCGACAAGGCAATATTGACCTCGGAGGCGGCATGCTTGCCGTTTTTCATGGCGGCCAGACAAATCGGGGTGTGCCAGTGCCAGGGGGCGGCATTATAAACCAAGTCCAGATCTTCGGTTTCGCACATGTTCACAAAGTCCAGTTCGCCGGCGGTGTACAGTTTCGGCTCCGGGAAACCTGCCTTGGTCACAATTGCGGCCGCCCGTCTGGCCATTTCAGGTCGTAAATCGCAAATGGCGACAATCTGGCAGCCATCCACCCTGGTCAGATTGCTGACATGACTGGTGCCCATATTGCCCGTGCCAACAAAACCAACACGGATCAGGTCTTTGGGGGCACTGCCATACGCGGTCATCGGAGCTGCGGAGAGGCCTTTTCTTGTCGATGTCTGGCATCCGGTGAATAATACTGTTCCAGCCGCAGCGCAAAATCCGGCCGCCTTCAGAAACTCTCTGCGTGTATTACACTGTTCCATGTGTCCTCGCTGTTAGAATGAATATTTAGTTCCAGCTGCTGGGTATCTTTCCGGGAATATACGATCGCTTAAACCAAACCCAGTCTTCGGTGGAGCCGGTTCCAGGATCCACTGCCGACCAGTATTTCTGCTGGGCCTTGGCCATTTCTCGGGTTTGCTTATTGACCCATTTATGTCGACCAGCATGACCATCGGCATAAACAAACGTACTGCTGTCGTTATGCAGAATGGCAAACGGATCCACCCAGTTGGGGGTTTTGAGATTCATATTCCAGGTACGGTGATTCCAGCCATAGCCGTCCGTTTCCTCCAGGAAAATAATTTTGTCACTGGGATTGACAAATTGGGACGCACGAATAATTTCGACCTTCATCTCGCCCGTTGAATCGCCGCTGTCAGTCGGCCGCATGGACAGCGGTTTACCAATCGAATACGTTCGATAGCCTCCGATCCACAAGCCAGGGGGATTGCCTGTCGGACTATTATAGGGGTTAACCGCACGTTTGGTATGCCGCATGTCAATGGGGCAATGATAGACTTTGGGATCACTGACATAGGGCCAGAGTGCTCCAACCTGAAAACCACGAATTTTATCATTGAGTGTATCATTGATATCTTCTTTGTTTGGTCCCATAGGTCGTCCAACCCAATTTCGCACAGTGACTGTCCCATCCGGGCGAGCATAGGTCGATCGTCCATCAAACTGATCCGAAGTATCCCCATCTACAATCAATCCTTTGTTGTCTTCGGCATACAAAAGCCAGCTTTTACCCAGTTGTGCCTCATTCCCCATACAAACCGATCCGGCCGCGATTTCTTTGGCAACCTTCAAAGACGGAACAATAATCGCCAGCAACAATGCAATAATCGCAATCACCACCAGCAACTCGATCAAGGTAAAAGCTATTTGATGTCTCATCTCTTTCTCCTTGATGCTATTTTGCATCAAAATTGTCCTCTTGTACCCTGGCCTCTCCTACCTAATCTATTATTAAATCCATTTCAGAGGGAAAAATCACCCTCAAAAAATTAATTTATTGATTCAAAACGTACACGGAGGGGGTAAAAAAGAGCATATTGAAGAAATAAAGACTCGATTTTATGGTTTTGCCCAATCAATAGCCACGGTGTAATACGCCCTATGACCGATATGGAGTAATCCTATTCGCCGGGTATGCCGCCGGATTATCCTGTCATTTTTTGGGGACGATATTGTTGTACTCGTTTTCAAACTGCAGGACATGACGCATCTCTTCCTGGGCCAGCTCAAAAAACATCTTCCGCAGTTGCGGATCTTTGGCCTGAACCATCAATTCGGCAAACAGCTGAAATGCCGCCTGCTCCTTGCGAATAGCAAGCTGCAGTGCATCAGTATAGGTCATGGACCTGGCTTCTTCATCGACTTCGATATAACTGGCCGGTTCATCAGTAACCCTGAATTCTTCCTCGGTAACCACCTGTCCCTGCTTGATGAGTTCAAATTCCAGATTGGACTTGTGCTGCATTTCATTTCGGCCAAGCACTTCAAAGATAATCCGTGTGGTGGAATCCTTCATCAATGCCGCCAGGTCACGATAAAATTGCGCCGCGGCGTCTTCCTTGCGAATCGCAAATTCGAGAACATCTTTGACTGTTTTGAAATCCATGGCAGCTCCTCCGAAATCAGGCCCCGCTCTGGGCCAGGTACTTTTTCCAGGTATTGATATGGCCAACCTCATCGGCCTGGTCTTTTTCCAGTGTCATCCGAGTAGCCTCATCCCACGGGGCTGCACTCAGCAATTCGCCGTAATGGTGAACAGCCTTGCTTTCCAGCCAAATCCCCATTTTGAGCATCGCCTTTTGCCCCAGCAGCCGCGAACCGAATCCGAAAACGAATCCAACAATCCACCAGGCCCAGCGAAACGGGCTGGGACTAAGACCATATTCATAAAGCCGCAGCAGAAAATCGGAAATATGGGTTTGTTCGTTGCACATGGCACGAATCATCTCTTCATCCATTTCATCGCGTTTGCCGGTGATTTGGAATCGATAGACATTGGTGGCCATAATTTCCAGGCTATGCAACGTACGGAGTGCCTTTTTGACACGGGCACGTTCTTCAGGGGATAATTGACTGCCGCGCAGGGCAACATCTTCTTTTCGGATGGCCGGACGAAGAATCGTCACATCATATTGAGCATTTTCGCTTGGATTCATGCTGCGGTCTCCTGGATCGAAGTTTTAGTTCAATAGTATTATTACGGCCTGAGCGATGCAAGTCAAGAGTCGCATATCGATTTATCCTGATCCGGAACGAAAATATCCGATTTCTGATAAGGTCAAAAAAGTCTGATGAAATGGAAATTTCAGATTTGGCACGTTGACATCCCAACTGAATTCGGGTATCAAACTGCCATAATGATAGAACCTTTACGAAAGGGTGAATGATGACTCTTGCGGCATATTTTGAACAAAATGACGGCATCGGAATTCTGGCTACCTGTGATCCTGATAATCTGGTAGACCTGGCAATTTACTCAAAGCCTGTCGTCATCGATGAAACCACCCTGGCATTTGTCATGCGGCAGCGAATCAGTCATAAAAATCTGCGGGCGAATTTGAATGCTGCTTATATGTTTATTGAAAAAGGTCCCGGCTATCGAGGTAAACGGCTCTATCTGACCATGCAGCGGGAAGAGACCAATCGCACCGTAATTGAGGCCCTGCGAAAAAAACAGCCCTGGATTTATCCGGATGGTGATGACTCGGAAAAATACCTGGTCTTTTTCACTATCAACCACATCCGACCCTTAGTTGGAGATGAAACGTCCTCCTAAAGCGCCATTGATTCAGTTTATCAGCTTACTCTACTCGATACATCTTATTTTGTACAAAACCTCTGTATCTGTCTGAACCTGTGTCATATTGAATCGTAATTATCCATGTATGCCCCTTGTCTTATCTAAGCGGTTAACAACACGAAAGGGCAAAAAATGACTTGGTTTGAAGCAGAACAATTAGCGAAATACATCGCTGAGCTCGAAGCAGCTTTGGATGAATGGGCGTATGATAACCAGCGAATGCGTATGGAGTTAGCAGAACTCGATAAAATAGAGCGAAAAGTCACAAAATCCCTTCATCAGCATCGTAACGACAATTCTTTCCGTATTTTAGCCAATGAGGTTCTTAACCGTGCCCATCACTGCCGAAGCGAAATCCGCGAACGTCTGATGGCCTAAATCACTCACGGTGCTTTTTTGTTGGTTTCCCTCCGATTTTCTGATAGATTCGCTTCCGAGCATCGGCCGGATACAACGAAGAGGCTGGATTTGCTTGAATATCCAAATTGATACAATAGCGGAGTAAGTTTATGCACATTGACACCTTTGTTTTAGGGGATTTTTTGACTAATTGTTATTTGGTCCGAGTCGATGAATCGAGGAAAGACTGCGTCCTGATTGATCCGGGCCTACACCCCTATCCGCTGGTTCAATTCCTCCAGCAGCAAACCCTGAATCCCGAGGCGGTTATCATCACCCATGGCCATATAGACCATATTGGCGGGGTGGAAATCATTCGTGAACACTGGCCCAAGACCAAAGTCTATATTCACAAAGCCGATGCGGAGATGCTGACGGACCCAAATGAGAATTTGTCCATGGTGGCAGGAACGGTGTTTCAGGCACGACCTGCCGAGGTGGTTATTAACGGTCAGACTGAAATTCGAGCCGCGGGATTGCGATTTGAAGTCCTGCACACGCCAGGCCACACCCCCGGCGGTATTTGCCTGCATTGCCCGTCGGACGGTATCGCTTTTGTAGGCGACACACTGTTTGCAGGGTCGGTAGGACGCTCGGACTTTCCCGGCGGCAGTCATGAACAACTCCTTCAGAGCATTCAGACCCAACTGCTGGTATTGCCGGAAACCACCCGCATTTATCCGGGCCATGGTCCCCATACCACCCTTCGCAACGAAAAGAAACACAATCCCTTTTTGCAGCAGTAAAATTACAGTTCCGGCACGACTTCGGGATAGACCTGTCCGCTGGCGGTGATTTTGAAGACGTAAATCAGGCCGGGTCGGAGTTTCGTGTACACGGCATTGCCATACACCGCCTGGATATCATACTGGCTTAACGCCTCGGGATCATTGGCCAGTTCCCAGATATGTTCCCAGAACATCTGGCGGTGTTCGGCAGGCAGCAATTGCAGTAAATCGGCATAGCGAGCCGGTTCCCGTCCCAAATCTTCGATAGGCAAACCCTCGCGCGGCGACATCGCCTCACCATAAATTCTCCGCCACAGGTACATGGCACGGGCCTTGCCGTCCATGACCATCTGAGAACCAAACTTGACAATCAGGGCATCAAAATGCACAATGTCGCCTTCGATGGTGTATTCTTTTTCGAGAATCTTTTTGAGCTTGTCTCTGCGGTCGGTTTCAACAAATTTCAGAGTGGTCATCAATTTACCGTCGACAGTCTTTTCCTGAGAAACCACCTTGGCATACCCAATCTGCTCCTCGGCTGTTAAATTGGTGATGGCCTGCTTGAGCTGCTTATTTTCCGTCAAGAGCTGATGAATGGTCATCGCCCCCTCGTATGCCGTTCGACCGACATACCACAGGCCGATTCCCAGCGGAATTAAAGCGGCACACGTAATTATGGAACGTATTTTCATAAAAGTCCTGTATTGAAACAATACTATGGATTCAGATAAGGCGCAATTGCCTGCAGGGCATTGGCTCGGGTGGTCAAATCCGGATAGGCCGGGCTTTCTTTGATCCCCTGCTGAGCCAGGATTCGAGCCGTCAGGACTCGGGCCTGCTGAGCCTGGTCAATGGCATCGGCCAGAACACGCATGCATTCCTGCGGGGAATGGAATCCCATGCCATTGGATGCGGAGACATAATCCCAGCGGAACTGGGCATGGCGAAGCAGCGTTCGAACCGGCTTGAGCTGGTCATCGGTCGCCTTTGCCTGGATTGCCGCGGCGACATCAAAATGGGCTTCAACTATGGCTTTTTCTGCTTTCAGTTTGGTATCACGCACCTTGGTCTGGATCGCCTCAACCCGGCCGCGAATTTCCTGTTCGCTCCAGCGGTGACAGACGGCACAACTGTTGGAAATATTTTGCAGAGGACTCTGGACGTGGTGGTCGGTAAACTTCATGCCGCCTTCGGTGAAATACGGCATGTGGCAATCCGCACAGGACACGCCGCGATAGGCGTGAATCCCCGTCAGATACAACTCATAATCCGGGTGCTGGGCTTTCACAATCGGCGTTTTGGAGACGGGGTGGACATAATCCGTAAAGTCCATCGCATCGTAATAGTCCAGCATGGCTTCAACCGTCGTACCCTTGTGCCAGGGGAACGTCAGGTAATTCTTCTTTTCTGCCGCCGCGTCATTGGCAAAATAATACTCCACATGGCACTGTGCACAAACCAGGGAACGCATTTCCTGGTGCGTGGCCTTGCTGATGTCCTTGCCCATGGCGGCAAATCCCTCAATCAGTCCCGGCCGGGTAATCCGCAGACGCATCGTTGCGGGGTCATGGCAATCCTGACAGCCAATGGGGTGTTTGACCTGGTCGGTCAGGTCATGAAAATTGGCCGCATAAAATTCTTTAACACCCATGCTGTTCATCAGCCGCGGGACATCGGTGCTTTTGCAGGTCCAGCAGGTTGCCGCCTGAAACGGCTTTTTGATCCGTTTGGTTTCTTTGACATCGTCAACCGCCCAGTAATGGCCGCGGGCCTGTTTATAATCCAGCGAAAAACCATACCCGGCAAACAGTACCACCTGATAGGGGTCCGCATCCAGATAATCCCGCGGAAACGAGCCGCCAAACAAGGTCTGCGTATCGCTGATTTCGGTCTTGCGGTAGGTTTCATACTCGCGGGGCCAGTTCTGCCCCCAGACGACATTGTCCGGCTCGAAATCGGCAATCGGCTTGACCACCATCATCGGCCGCTGCGCCTCCCAGCGGCGCTCCATTACCGACACCGACAACAGGCCCAGCACAATCACCACCGCCGCCGTAGCCACTACAATCAATCCGCCCACCCACAGCGGCAGCCGAATCGGTTTTTTTTCCGTCTTATTTGTCATTGGATACCTCCTGATTCAACCAGTTGACTCCCGCCTTGGGCAGGTCGGGACGCAGCATTGAGGGCGACGAGGACAGGCTCCGTACTTCGCCATGAATATTTTGATGACAATCCCAGCATTTGCGTTCACTGACGCCGGCCAGACGCACCATCTGCACCTGATTTCCGTGACATCGCAGGCAGTTCCGCTGGACGACTGGGACCGCCGTTGCGGATAATTCCAGCGTCTGCGGCTCGGCCCGGAGAGTAAACACCGCAGAATGTTTGGTTCCATCCAGCCCTTTAAAAGCCCACTTGGCGGCCATATTTTCATGCGGAACATGACAATCCGTGCAGACCGCGGCATGGCCGTGACTGCCCCGCTGCCAACTGGCATAGGCATCGGTCATTACATGACAGTTCATACAGGTTTGCGGTGAATCGGAAAGATAGGATGTCGCATTGGCAATCCGTATCAGCACCACGCCGGAGCCTGCTGCAAGACCCACCAGCACATAAAAAAACACCTGCCAGCCCCGCCCCAGCCCACCCAGGCTCAGGACGATATCGGCAAGTGTTATGATGGTTCGCAGCAGCGTTGTAATCATTTACACCTTCAATGAACCCGTTCGGATATGGATATCCCGCTGCGGGAATGGAATCGAAAGCCCATTCTGCTCCAGCGAAACTTTAATTTTTTCATTCAATTCAAAATAGGTCGGCCAGTAATCAGTCGCCTTGACCCATGGCCGCACCGCAATATTGACCGAACTGTCCCCCAGCCCGAGCACCGCCACCACCGGGGCAGGATCACGCAGGATCCGGCTGTCGGACAGCAGGACACTGGTAATCACCTGTTTGGCTTTGGTGATGTCATCGCCATAGGAAACGCCAAACACCAGATCCACACGACGCTTGTCGTTTGCGGTGTAGTTGATGATGTTGGCGCCAGTTACCTGTGAATTCGGGATAATGATACGCACATTATCCGGTGAATGCAGTACCGTGGTGAAAATCTGGATTTCCTGGACGACCCCCTTTGCCCCGGCCACCTCGACAAAATCGCCCACGCGGAAGGGTTTGAAGATAATCAGCAGCACGCCGGCGGCGAAATTAGACAGCGACCCCTGCAGGGCCAGACCCACAGCCAGGCCCGCAGCACCAATCACCGCCACCAGCGACGTGGTTTCCACCCCCAGGCGACTCAGGGCCGCAATCGCAACGAACACCAACAGACCAAAATACAGCAGATTCCGCACAAATTTGCTCAGCGTCGGGTCCACCTTGGCCCGATTCAGCACGTTTTCAAGTAAATTGGTCAACACCCGGGCCACCCAGCGTCCGACATAAAAAATCAGCGCCGCGGTAATCAGGCGAAACAGCAAATCCATCCCCTGAGTTGCAATATAATTCGAAATCGTATCCCACATTTTCTGGGGGTCCATACTGGTTAAACTTGCCAAATCCACTTTAGACGGTGTTTGTGCGGTTTCAGTCTGGGCGGGCTGCTCGGCCTCGGCTGCCATCAAAACCCGATTACTGCCGCACAGCAAAACCAGACAACACATCAAGACAACATTTTTCATGAAACGAATACTCCTGTATCTGTTCTACAATGTTATTTCGGCCCGGCATCCCGGAAAACTGTTATAGTATTAAAAAATAAATCCATCCATTGCTTACCCAGAACGCAGGGGTTTGGATTGAGCAGACCAAAAAAAAGGCTGCGGACGCATTATACGTCCACAGCCTTGTGTATGCAATAGGATGGATTATTCGTAGAAGTTGGTGGCTTCGGTTTCCATCACTTCACGTCCAAGCTGCTTGCTGCTCATCGTGGTCGTGAACCGGACGTCGCCGGCCTTGACCGCCTTGACTTCGACTTTCCAGGTTGCCTTGGCCTTGGGTGCCAGAGAAGCCAGAGGCTGGAAGGTCACAACACCATCGGCATAGCTGCCCGTGGTGGCACCGCTGGCACTGACAAACTGCATCGAATCTTCCAGTTTGCACTTGACGACAATATCGGTATCCGGAGCGGAACCCTGGTTGGTAACCGTGATAATATAGGTTTCGTTCTTGCCGACTTCAATCGGGTCGGATACGTCAATCACCTCCAGCAGAATCGCGGCGATACCCGCCACATCCGTCTTGGCTGAGGCCTTGACACTTTCAGCACAGGTGGCCGAAACTGATGCCACATTACTGAAGGACCCCGCAGACTGCGGCAGATAGCTGACAGAGACCTTGCGGCTCTGGCCGACAGCCAGCGTACCCAGATTCCATGTCACCTGACCGCCCGCAACCTGACCGCCATCCGAGGCTGTTACCTCGCTGACACCGGCAGGAATAGTATCCGTTAGAGCGGTTGCTGTCGCCGGAGCATCACCCTTGTTGGCAACGGTAATTTCATAGCTGACCTTGCGGCCCAGATACTGTTTTTCAGGACCAGTCTTGGTAATGGCCAAAACAGGCTGTTTAACCGCCGTGGCACACACTTCGGATTCAGCCTTGAGATTGCCCTGAGCCTGGGCCAGAGCACCACTCTTGTAAGTCCCGGTCTTGGCTGCCTTGGCCATGACGGTATAGACCATCGACTTGCCGGGGTCCAGATCGCCAACTTTGATTTCGACATTCTTCTGGCCGGTCGTCAGAGTCAGCCCTTCGGGAAGCTGATCGGTGATGACCACATCTTTGGCCACACCTGTCCCCTTATTAGACACCATATATTTAAGGGCGATTTGATCACATAACAAGACTTCAGCAGGACAGGTCTTGCTCAGAGCCAGAGCGGGCTGGACTACCTGCGTCTTGGCACAGGCAGGGATAATATAGGTCGCGTCTGCACAGGTCTGCAGCCAACCGACTTCTTTGGCCGTGCCGGTCACCACAATCTTTTCCTGGGCCTTGGGACCCAGAGAGGGCATCATCCAGGTCAACATACCATCTTTAGGCTCGGCCGCAGGGGTCGCACTCTTGAAGGTATAGTTGGCAGGAAGACGATCATTGACCACGACATGGCTGACTTCCATATCGGTCAGATTGGTCACTAAAATCGTGTAATCGAAAGGCTGACCGACCGCAACCGATGCAGGCATCATCTTATCAATTTTAATGACCCCGCAAGAACAATACGTGCGAGTAACCTGATTGGGTCCCATGGCCGGGGCCGGAGCTGGCGCTGGTGCGGGTGCCGGAGCAGGGGTCGGTTCCACCTTCGCGGGTGCTGGTGCCTCTTTCTGCCCTGTCATACAAGCGCATCCCACCAAACCCAATACCGAGATGCAACACAATACCAATGCCAATTTCTTCATAGAACACCTCCATTTCAAATAAGGGTTGTAAATACGATGTGTATATGCTTCCCCCGGAACACAATGACTTGATTGCCTTGAAACCTCCATGCTGACTCCTGCCTGAGAAGGTTCTTTGTGTTCACATCCTCATTGCTGTTATAAACAGTATAAACCCCACAAACCGGATTTGCAAAGATTTTTTAGCTGTAACTCTTGAAATTATACAGAAATACATACAGGATTTATCTTGTATCCTTTTTTTCTTGATTCCTTTGTTTTTTTCGCATAATCTTCTTGGACAAGAGTTTACAAGATTATAATTATCCAGTAATTGGAGTTTTTATCTTCTATGCAAATTGCCCTGCTTATCACTTTGATCGCTCTGCTTTTGGTTGTTCTGGGGATATTAGCATATCTTTTTCATACTCTTTTAGCCACCCGTCGGGAATTATCATCCCAAACAAGTAGCGTTTCGATGCTTTCAGCCCAATTAGACCAGTTACGTGCAGCCAATGAATCGCTGAGCCAGTCGCTGACTCAAAATCTGCAATCCGGCCAGCAGAATCTGACGACTTTTTTAACCGGCAATACCAAGACCCTCAGCGACCTCAAGCAGCAGCTGGGCACCATCGAAGGTCAAAGTCGACAGATGGTTCAACTGTCCGCCGAGCTTCGCGGATTACAAAATATTCTCCAGGCTCCCAAACTGCGGGGGCTGATGGGTGAATATTCCCTTGAAACTCTCCTGAAAGCGGTTTTGCCGGCTGACCATTACGCCCTGCAATATACATTCCGCAGCGGGCGCAAGGTGGACGCCCTGATTAAGCTGGCCGATTACAGTGTCTCCATCGACGCCAAATTCCCGCTCGAATCGTTCGTGAAATTGACGGAAGCCCAAACTGACGACGAGCGAATTCGGCTTCGCAGACTATTTTTGAATGATGTCACCAAACACGTGGATAAGATTGCCGACAGTTACATCCTGCCGGAGGAAGGAACGCTGGATTTCGCACTCATGTATATTCCGGCTGAAAATGTCTATTATGAAATCATTGTCCGTCAGAGCAACGATAAATCCGACTTGTCGGACTATGCCCGGTCTCGAAAAGTCATCCCAGTCTCTCCGAATCTCCTGTATGCCTACCTGATGACTGTAGTTATGGGTCTTCATGGAATGGCGATAGAAAAACAGGCCGAAACCATTCGGACCAACCTGCAGAAACTGGCTGGTGACTGGAACACCTTTGGAGACGAATGGAAAGTCCTCGGAAATCATCTTCGCAATGCCTTTAATAAATATGATGATGGGCAAAAGAAACTCGACCGTCTGACTCTGCAATTAGAGCAGATACAAAAGACCGACAACAGATAAGGAAAAGATTTATGCTGCAAGTAGGAATCGTCGGACTTGGATTCATGGGACGAATGCATCTGAATTGCTGGAACCGTCAGAAGGATACAAGAGTGGTTGCGGTGTTTGATATCGACCCCCATATCCAACAAAAGGCTTCGGAATTAATCGGCAATATCAAAGGACTGGGACAGCCGCTCGATTTGAAATCGATTCAATTTTACAGCAATTACGATGAATTTCTCAGGTCATCCGGCATTGACGCGGTATCGATTACGACCCCGACCTGGCTTCACGCCGATTATACCATCAAAGCCCTGGAGGCAGGCATTCATGTCCTGTGCGAAAAGCCCATGGCGCTGACTCTCGAACAATGCGACCGGATGATTGCGGCCGCGGACAAGACCCAAAAGAAGCTGATGATTGCCCATTGTATCCGGTTTTGGCCGGAGTATGATGCCGCGCGTCAGATGATCCAATCCGGCCAATACGGGAGGGTCAGGGCCGCACAGTTTCGCCGCTTTTGTTCCCCTCCCGGATGGAGCAGCGATAACTGGCTGACCAACGAATCCAAAAGCGGCGGTATGGTGCTGGATTTGCACATTCACGACTCCGATTTTATTCATTCGCTGCTTGGTCTTCCCAAAGCTGTACAGACCCGAACACTAACACAGAATCAGTCGGTGTGGCACATCGACACCCAATATCTGTACGAGGATAATACGGTCATCACGGCTCAGGGCAGTTGGCTGGCCAGCGAGTCCTATACCTTCGGGATGGATTTTACCATCTTTATGGAAAAGGCGACCCTGATTTACGACTGTCGTCAAACGCCGGCATTTCGCCTGTTCGCCGGCCGGCAGGAGCCAATGACACCCTCTGTCCAGCCGGAAGATGGGTATTTTCATGAGATTCACTATTTCAAAGACTGGCTTGCCGGCACCGTGGACGGAAGCCGGATAACGCCGTTCCAGTCGCGCGAGTCGGTCCGTCTCATTGAGGCGGAAAAAATGTCGGCCCAAACCGGAAATTTGATTGCTCTTTAACCTGAATACAGAGGTGAAATATGCTTACATGCGGGAACAACCCTATTGGTGTTTGCAGTTGGTCGCTCCAGATGGCTCCCCTGGGCATACGGCAAGCCATGAACCAACTGGGTATCCAGCATATCCATCTGGATTTGCGTCCGTGGTGTATCGAGCATTCTTCGGAATATCTGGATTTTATTCGCAGGGCCGACTGGGTTATCAGCTCCACGATGATCGGCTTTCCCCAGGAAGACTATACGACGCTGGATACGATTCGCGTTACCGGCGGGATTGTTCCTGATGTCTGCTGGGACCGCAATAAGGACATCTTTCTATCCGCAGTCAATGTGACCGCCGAACTCAAGGCCAGGTACTTGTCGGCCCATATTGGCTTTATTGATCACACGGATATTCGGGGTGCTCAAAAACTGCTGGAACGCGTGCGGTTTATGGCCGATCAGGCCGGCAGCAAAGGCATTACGCTGCTGATGGAAACCGGGCAGGAAACCGCCGAGCAGTTAAAACAGTTTCTGGAACAACTCAATCACCCCGCAGTCGGCGTGAACTTCGACCCGGCGAATATGATTTTATACAATCAGGGTAATCCGATAGATGCGGTTGTCGTTCTTGCCCCCTGGATCCGACATGTCCATATCAAGGATGCCAAACGAACCTCAGTGCCCGGAACCTGGGGCAGTGAGGTCGTATGGTCTCAGGGAGATGTGCAGGCAGAACGGTTTATCAACACACTCCGCCAAACAGGATACAACGGTGTCCTTGCCATCGAACGGGAAGCAGGCAATCAACGCCTGGCAGATATCGAATTTGCAGCACGCTGGCTGTCCCAGCGATAAACCTCTAATTTGAATGGGCCTGATGATGAACACCAAAACCAAAATCCAATTATCGGTCATGATGTTTCTGGAATTTTTTGTCTGGGGTGCCTGGTATGTGACCCTGGGCACTTATCTGGGCAAAGGGATGGGTATGAGCGGCGATGTCATCGGCAAGGCCTACAGTACCATGCCATGGGGTGCTCTGATCGCTCCGTTCTTTGTTGGCATGATTGCCGATCGCTTTTTCTCGGCTCAAAAAATTCTGGGCATCCTGCACCTGCTGGGCGGCGTATTTTTATATCTGACCGCCAATGCCCAGTCCTCAGGACAAATCTTCTGGTATCTGCTGATTTACAGCATTTGCTACAATCCCACCCTGGCTTTAATCAATACCATTTCCTTTCATCAGATGCAGAATACCGAAAAACAGTTTCCGGCTATTCGCGTCCTGGGAACCATCGGATGGATTGTCGCCGGCCTGCTGATCGGCTTTATGAAAATTGAAGACAAGAATCTGCCTCTCCTGATCGCTGCGGGCGCCTCGATTGTGCTGGGCATTTTCTCATTCTTTTTGCCTATGACACCGCCGGCATCGGCCGGACAGAAAATCAGCGTGAATGACATTCTGGGCGTTAAGGCATGGCAGCTTCTCAAAGACCGTTCGTTTGCCGTCTTTATCATCAGTGCCCTTCTGATTTGTATTCCGCTGACCTTCTATTACAGCTTCACCAATCTGTTTCTCAACGAAGTCGGGGTCGTCAACGCCGCCGGCAAAATGACGCTCGGCCAGATATCCGAAACCCTGTTTATGCTGGCGATTCCATTTTTCTTTGCTCGCCTGGGAATCAAGAAAATGCTTTTGGTCGCCATTCTGGCCTGGGGCGCACGATATGCCCTGTTCGCCTATGGAAATCCCGGCCCGCTGCTGTGGTTTTACTATATTGCAATTGCACTTCACGGCGTCTGTTATGACTTTTTCTTTGTCATCGGCCAGATTTACGTAGGCAAAAGAGCCCCTCAGCAGATTCAGGCCAGCGCTCAGGGCTTGTTTACCCTTGTAACCTATGGTGTCGGGATGATGCTGGGGGCCCGGGCGTCCGGCCTGGTTGCCGAACACTATCAAATCGTGGAAAACAGCCAGATTACCGGCCACCACTGGACTTCCATCTGGCTGGTTCCTGCCATCATGGCCGTCGCAGTCAGCGTGTTCCTGGGGCTGTTCTTCCGGGAGAATAATATCCCCAAAGAATCTAACTGATGGCTGGCAAAGTCTTCCTCTCACACGACGATTTCGCTCAAAAATGTCGATACGCCGGCATCCTCATCCAAAAGAATGACTGATTTTTCGAGGCAAAAAAAACAGGCCTGCTTTTACACAGGCCCGTGGAATTTGTCGCGTTGCGTCAAAAACCTTACTTAGCAGGGGCGAACGTTGGTCGCTTCCATCCCCTTGCGGCCTTTGGCGGGGTCGAACTGAACCTTCTGGCCGTCACGCAGGGTGCGGAACCCCTCGGTTGCCAGATTGCTGTAGTGCACAAACAGATCTTCACCACCATCATCGGGAGTAATAAAACCAAAACCTTTTTTCTCGTTGAACCACTTGACTGTACCGCTACTCACATGAATCTCCTTGGCTCACAGCGGAGCCACATTGCAATCCCCTCGTTATTCCAATTATACCGCACCCCGAGGGAACTTGATGCGGCATTGTTCTAAAAATAACTCTACACGGACTCGACATCCATTGTCAAACACAATCTGTCGTTTTCTGTCGTTTTTTAGAAAATTCTTTTTAAAAGCCTCAGAAATCTGCTTACCCGTACCAATCATAACGGTTTTAAGTTGGGTAACGTGGCTTGCTCGCTATGGGTCTTCATTAAACTCCATCGCCGCTGAATTAATGCAATAACGCAATCCCGTAGGCCCCGGCCCATCATCAAAGACATGCCCCAGATGCCCCCCGCATCGCGCACAGGTAATCTCTGTTCTAACCATGCCATAGCTGGTATCCGGGCTTTCCAGAACGCTCTCAGGCTGGGCCTCGCTGAAACTTGGCCAGCCGCAATGCGAATTGAACTGGCTGGCCGTCTTAAAGATCACATTGCCGCATCCGGCACAGACATAAGTACCATCTTTTTCGGGCTTTAGATAATACTTGCCTGTAAATGGCCGTTCTGTACCTTTTTTACGCAGTATATTATATTGCACAGGATCCAGCTTTTGTTTCCATTGCCAATCCGTCAACTCCACTTTCTGATTTTCCATCGGTTCACCTATCTTTTGGGGGCTATCTATGGGCACAGAGGCCCCTGACCCTTGGGGCTGACAATCCGAACAGCCCGAACAAAACACGAAGAACAATGCATAATATATCATCATGAGCAATGGCATTGCTTATCCTATTCCATGACTCTGTACATAGTACGACTTGATCGCCCCGTAGTTCAGACTCGTTTAAACTTGACTCCAACCCAAGAACCAATACAATCGATTACCGTATCAATTACAAAGACATAATGATTGAATTGGAGATATGCAATGAGAACAAGCAATCCTGCTTTAAACGAACAAATATTTGAGGCCGTCCCTTATTACGGCGAGAAGGCCATGACCATTTCCGGGGCAATCAACAAGACCGCTGTGCTTTTGCTTCTGGCCGTGGTTACCGGCAGCTGGGCGTGGTACAAAACCTCCCTGGCCCCTGCCTCCGCAGCTCCCTGGGTTATGACCGGAGCAATCGGAGGGTTTATTGTTGCCATGGTCACCATTTTCAAAAAAGAGTGGTCGGCCATGACTGCTCCGATCTATGCCATTCTTGAAGGCCTGGCTCTGGGTGCGATTTCCGCCATTTTCGAGACAAAATACAAAGGAATCGTCTTTATGGCTGTCTTTCTGACCTTTGGGGTGTTGGCCTGCATGCTGATTGCCTATCGCTCAGGGATTATCCGCCCCACACAGCGATTTCTTGCTGGAGTTGCCTCCGCCACAGGAGCTATCGCACTCTATTATATTATTTCACTGGTCCTGGGCGTCTTTGGCGTCAATGCCCCGCTGATCCATAGTTCAACCCCGATGGGCATTCTGTTTTCGGTTGTCGTGGTTGTGATTGCCTCACTCAATCTGGTGCTTGATTTCCACATGATCGAACAGGGAGCAGGTCAGGGCGCCCCCAAATACATGGAATGGTATTGCGCTTTCGGTCTGATGGTCACTCTGGTCTGGCTGTACCTGGAAATTCTACGCCTGCTGGCCAAACTGCAGGACCGTAATCGATAACAGAAAGCAATAGAGTTCGGCTTTCGCCTACTGTCCTGATTGGTTTGGTGAGGGTGGAATCACTAATTTTTTGCCGTTTCGTTCTGCAACTTTATATGCCGATTGGATCCCAATTGTATCGCCAATATAATCAATATGGGGTTTATTCCATCCTGCTCCGCTATTCACAAACAGCAGGGTTCCTGGCTCGGATTTGAGTGTCCCCTGCTGGATCATTTCCAGATGAACATTCCGATCTGGGGTATAGCCGTATAGAAAAACACCCGAGGCCATCAAAATCAAACCAACAACAGCCAGAATGGCAACTCGTTGGCGGAATGAAACAACAAAGGGTATGGACCCCATACATCCAACCGTGATGACAACTAGGGCAGGGGCAAAATACCTCAATTCATAACTTTGGGAGGCCAAAAATGGCAGGCATAGAAAAATACCATAAAAAAACAAGGTTCGATCTGAAAATGATTTGGCCCTGCCTGAAAACATATACAGCCCCATCAGCATGGCCAGAAGACAATAGCTGACCAAAAAAGGAATTCTGCATTTCAACGAATCCAATAAATTGCCTGTGGCATTCGCAGAAAAACGCGAAAGCCCTTTCATGACATAGAAGGCGGAAACGTAGTTCTCTGGATCATAGATAAAACTAATTGCATTGCCCAACAGCAGACCAGCCACTATACTGAATCCAAAATGCAGTTCATCACGAACACTGACTTCTCGATGCTGACGTCTGACAAAAAGCAAACCTGCTGCAATCGCCGCGAGCAATGCAATGGACCATTCCTGTTTGCCAAGCCCTCCAATACATCCCGCCCCTGCATAGAGACAATACCGCAGCCAGCCTTTGGCTGAACACCGGAAAGCTTGATATATCAATGCCGCGGAAATCCCGCAAATCAATACTCCCGCTGTGTTGTCAATTTGTAAAGCGGTGGATGTCTTCATTGCCAGCGGAGATATCCCCGCAACAGCTATAACCAGACAAGCCCACCTGTTTTTTGCAACAAGACAACCCCATAAAGCGATTGTCATCCATGCGCACCAGGAAATCAATACACTCAAAATCCGCAATCGCGGCGTAATAATGTCATCATAAAGATATAGAGGATCAGCCAGGATAACATGCCCAAGTTTCCCCGCCAACCGAAGCACTTCATAAGGGCCTGCCGGATGTGACATCCTGCCATAGACATTTTGGCCATCAATCCGACCATACATATTATAATGCGGCCCAACCGGCTGATGAACCATCAATTCTGCAAAAATCCCTTCTTCAAAAAATAAAGGCTCATGAATCAGGGGAATCCGACAGACAAAATAGCAGGCCGTGAATGCAAGGAGGAATAATACTTTATTCAATAAATGGTTTCGTTTACTATTTTGTATAGGATCGGTCATCATTTTTAAATCCTGGATCGATTGTCATGTTATCCATTTTAGATGTCTATCCGGTCGATCATTTCACCTTGATTTTGGATACATCATATTTGGGGGCCGGGAATTTCATCTGAAGCCCCTCCAGCGTCTCCATCAGTATCCGTGCAATCGCCAGATTCCGAAACCACTTGTGATTGGCGGGAATGATATACCACGGGGCATCATCGGTACTGCATCGGGTAAAGACCTCTTCATAGGCCTTTTCATAATCTCCCCAGAGCTTGCGTTCCTCAAAATCCGCCAGATCCACTTTCCAGTAGCGGGTCGGGTCTTCGAGCCGCTTTGTCAGCCTTCTTAATTGTTCGTCTTTGCTGATATGCAGAAAGAACTTCAGAATATGGGTTCCGTTTTCGGTCAGCAGACGCTCAAAATCATTGATTTGCTGGTACCGTTTTGACCAGATTGTCTTTGGCACCAGGTTTTTGACTCTGGCAATCAGGACATCCTCATAATGTGACCGGTTAAACACTGCAATTTCGCCCAGACGAGGCGTCACTGCATGGACCCGCCAGAGAAAATCATGCGACAATTCCACCGGGGTTGGCGCTTTGAATGAGGTCACCTTGCAGCTTTGCGGATTCAAAGGCCCAAAGACGCTGCGAATGGTTCCGTCTTTGCCGCCGGCATCCATCGCCTGCAGCACGACCAGCACTGAATGTTTATTTTCAGCATACAGCAGAAATTCCAGCTCCTGAAGCCTTTTGAGGGTTTTTTCAAATTGCTCCTGGCCCTGTTCTTTATCCAGACCTGCCACAGCATCGGGATCTCTGCGGCTTAAGCGGTGGCGAACACCCGGCTCACAACGAAACATCGAACTATACAGGTTTTTCTTGCCCATACTGCCTCCCGATTTTGCTTCTATTGCCAATTCTATTGTCTATCGATTACGACAATCGCCCCTTGAAATCTTCATAGGTAAAGTGCCGCTGGACCTTATACTGGTCCGTCGCCGGATCGTACAGGACAATGTCCGGCAGATTAATGCCGTTGAACATCGTATTTTTGACCATTGTATAATGAGCCATATCACCAAAGACCAGTTTGTCGCCAATCTTGAGCGGTTGATCAAATGAATAATCGCCGATGACATCACCAGCCAGACACGTCGGCCCGGCCAGCCGATAAGTATGGGCCTTTTTACCCGGCAAATCCCCGCCGGTAATGTTGGGGCGGTACGGCATCTCCAGCACATCCGGCATATGGGCACTGGCTGATGTATCCAAAATAGCAATATCCATCGCATTGTGGACGATATCCAGCACCGTGGCAACCAGCACGCCGGTATTGAGTGCAATCGCCTCTCCAGGCTCCAGATAAATGGTCTTGATATTCGGATACCGACGATAGAAATCCGTAATCAGATTGCACAATAAATCCACATCGTAGTCTGGCCGGGTGATGTGATGCCCCCCGCCGAAGTTCATCCACTCCATCCGGCGGATAATGTCCCCGAAGTGCCGATCCACTGCCGGCAGCGTCCGAGCCAGTGAGTCGGCATTCAGTTCGCACAGAGTATGAAAATGCAGGCCGGTAATGCCGTCAAGCTGATCGTCCCTGAAACATTCCCGCAGCGTCCCCAGCCGGGAGCCGGGAGCACAGGGATCGTAAATCCTGGTCTTGACCTCCGAATGCATTGGATTGACGCGAATGCCGCAGCGTATTTTCCGCGGAGCATTCAATACTTTATCCCGAAAGTGCATCCACTGGCTAAATGAATTAAAGACAATATCATCGACAATCTGAATATAGTCTTCCATATCATCATCCCGGTATGCCGGGGCGCAGAGATGGACCTCCTTATCGAAATACTCACGTGCCAGTTTGGCTTCATGCAGGCTGCTTGCCGCTGCCCCTGCCAGATACTGCCGACACAGCCCAAAGGTACTCCATGCCGCAAACCCCTTCAGAGCCAGCAGAATTTTGCACCCGGTCCGCGCCTGGACCGCCTGCAGAATCCTGAGGTTCTTTTCCAGAAGGCCCAGGTCAATCAGATAACAGGGGGATGGTACTCTATTCACATCGTACACGCTTGCTTCTCCAATTATGCATTTCCAGTTTTACGGTACCGTGCCGGCAAATGAAATCACAGCATCTTCGATTTTCGTTCGTACCGGCGAACAGAAACCTCTCAGCTCCGGAGCTGCTCCATCTGGCATCCGCATTTGCGCTCAAATACCTGGGGGTAGAGGAACTTCAAATCTGCCGTCCCAGACACAGACTCGCCGGCTATATCATACGTGGGGTACAAAAGGGATGCAATACAGAAAAGATATTTTTGATAACTGGAACGAGCGGGAGAAAAAAAGGGGGTGTCTCAGGGGACCAGAAAAATGTCATTTTCATCGAGGGGCATCTCGGTACCCGTGTAGGCTTCCACGCCCCGAATCGTAAAAATATCATCCCCGTTTACAATACGCTGTCTGACATATTCCACACTGCCATCACAGTACAGGACGTTCTGCCCTTGCGTACCATGATTGGGACTGCACATCTTCTTGAGCTGGTCAGTCAGCAGCACTTTTTCAAATTCATTGAGCCGGTCATACTGCCTGTTGCCGCATTCGGGAATCCGTCTGAACACAGGGTTCATATCGCTCATAATAATGCGACGCGACTTTCCTTCCATGGAACCCATCGTATCACAAATAATCATAAAACTGTAACTGATGTTGTTGCGGGAGGGGAAATCGTGGAGTTGCTCAAGAAGCTGCTGGGGGGTAACGGGCCGGCCGCCCTTGTGGCCGGCACAAATGAAGGTCTCAGGCTTGACATAATCCTGCTTAATAAGCTGCCAGGCAACGCGGGTATTGGATTGGGGTTGACTGCCCTGATCCCCTATCTTCCACCAGGGAGCCCCGGCTGTCAATTTCACCCCGGTCAAACGCTCATTATCTCGAATCAAACTGCCAAATCCCTGGCCAACCCGTGCCATATTTGCCTCACAGGCAACCCGCTGACTGTGCGCACGCATCGAAGCAAATGTGGGAAATGCCACCCCCGCAATTAAAATCACAGCCGCAGCAGCGGCCATAATATCATAGAATTTCCGTAGGAATACAGGATTTTTTCGTGTCTGTTCGGCGGGGACAAAGGCGGCCTTTTGCTGTTCGGCGGCAAGAAGCCGTTCGAGATTGGATTGTCCAGCTTTACACGAGGATGCCGCCAGTTTCAGTCTTGCGATAGTCAATTCCGCAAGATTATCAGGACAAGGTTCATATTTTATACTATCCAGCTCCGTTAATGTCGATTCAAGACCGTCGTAAAGGCGTGCTGCCTCAGGATTGGAGGCAATTAAATCACGTCCGCGGGCAATGTCTTCTTCCGTCCCGCAGCGGAAATAAAAGTCCAATATGATCTGCTGTTGTTCCTTACTCAGTCTCATGTGTTATTATTACCTCGGTCTGCAGCTTTCCACTTTTTCATGAAATGTGCTACTGCTGTATGTAGTCGGCTTTTAACCGTCCCTATAGGAATACTGAGAATTTCAGCCATATGTTTGTAAGAAAATTGCTCGAAATAGGCAAGAAGCAAAATTTCTCTCAAATTATCCGGCATTTCCGCTATAATTTGCCTGACCCGAACCGAGGTTTCGTCCCGACTAACCTCATCTTCCGGGGTGGTCTCATAACTGGTCAGGATATTGACCACCTCATCCATGGACACATCCCCGGCATCGGCCATCGTCCCCATACTCATCGTTGCCTGCCGCTGGATTTTCCGCAGAGCATCTTTGGCTTTGTTGGCTGCAATCGTAAATAACCAGGGACGCAGGGGCCGATCAAGGTCAAAACTGTCTCGGCTACTGTAAAGTTGTAAAAATGTCTCCTGAAAGACGTCTTCTACCACATCCTGCTGGCTAATAAAACGCCTCAAAAAAGAATAAAGAGAGTTTTTATATCGACTAACTATCTCACGAAATGCGGCCTCTTCTCCCTTGCGATAACGCTCCAGAAGTTCTGAGTCACTGGTCTTATCCAGCCCTGTGTTGTCTTTGGATTCGTACATGAGAAAAAAAGACTCCGTTGCCAGGCCAATTTCGTGCTTTCGATGGGGTATTATATCGAAAAGCAAGACCAAATAAATCGAAAACTTTGCTTGATTCCTACAAAACCTTTTTGAGTAATAATGAGACCCAATTGACATTCAACCGGATTGAATCTGTAAAAACAAAAAAGCTCTCCGGATCACGGAAAGCTTTGGTGTATGGCTGTAAAATTTATAGATTGATATTCTATTACATCTGTATTTCACCTTTTAGTTTCGTTCGCAAACAGAGCTGAACCAGTTCATCGACCTGGGCCTGAACTTTATCAATTTCATTGGCTTTGATCGACTGTTCCATAATTTTGGCTTTTTCTGTAAAGACCGGAAACCCCGCAAATCCGCCTAAACCTTTTAAAGCGTGGACTTTAAATGCAAGGTCTTTGAGATCTCCTTTCTCATAGGCCTTCTTAATTTCATCCACCCGGTTGGGCAGATTTTCAACAAACGTTTCGATGGCCTTCTGATAATCCGGATCCCCTTCCAGAAAAGAGACAATCTGCTTGCCGGCTTCTGCATCACTAAGCTGCTGGAGCTGGGCTACAATTCGCCATAATTTTCGTTCTAACTTCTTTTTATCAACAGGTTTAGGCAAACAATCATCACAGCCTGCATCCAATGCGGCAAATTCATCAGACTTGTTTCCGGAAGCTGTCATTGCAATGATTGTTGATTTGGTATTCAATCCTTCAGCACGAATCTGTCGGGTTGCTTCCAAACCATCCATCACGGGCATCTGAATATCCATTAAAAGAACATCAAATTTCTCTTTTTTGCATAATTCAACGGCTTCCAGCCCATTGGTTACCAACGATGATTTGTGGCCCATCTTCTTGAGTAAGATTTCGACCAATGCCCTGTTTTCCGGAACATCATCAACCACAAGTACTTTTGCAGATACGCTTGGTGATGCTTCTCCAGCAGAACCAGTGGAGCAAGATCCAGGGGTGCCTACCGTGGCAGAGACGGATTGAGCCGGAATCTGCAATGAATCCGACAATTTACCATCCAGTTTCACTGGAATTGTGAAATAAAACTGAGTATTCTGCCCAGAGGTACATTTGCATTCCAACTTCCCCCCCATCAAATCAACCAGCTTGGCCGACATACGCAATGCAACAGCAGCATCATTGCCACTGTATTCTTTGGGCCAGCTTCCGATAGGAATGTCCAGATCCAAAACCTGGCTTATTCCTTCCGGATCCACCCCTTGCCCTGTATCTTCCACGCAAAACGCTATCCGCAATATCCCGTTGTCATGGCCTTCGGCGGAGGTCATATGAATAGTCACAGACCCTTGTGAAGTCCGTCTGACAGCCTGATCGCTTAGTGCGGCTAAGACCTGTGTCAGCTTGCTTTTATCACAATAAAAGCTTTCGGGTAGATTGTTTGCCAAATCAATATTAAAAGCAACTCCTTTATGGCGTGCCACATTGATAATGGCTTCCAAGGCGGAGTCCAGCAACCCCTTCGGCTGAAGTTTTGTCTGTAACGACATCTGCCATGTCCTTCCCAAATTTCGATAACCCAATGTAAATACGGTCTGACAGTCTTATTATATTATCTCAGACACATATCGACCCACCAGGATGCCGACTTAATGTCCAAATGCGGATTCGAACAATTCTAAAAACAATCATGAAACATTATGTCAACAGACGAAATCTGTATAGAGAAAGAACAGAAAGAATACGATTGGCTCGAGGATTAGTCCGATAATTCAAACCGTCACAAAAGATTGTAAAAAATGAAAGATGGGTTATACTGTAAAGTCTTATTAATCAAGGGTGTTTTATAATTTATCGTAATTGATTATAGGAAAGGACTGAATAATGTTGCTATATTTTATCCGCTTTTTATTCTTTTTGACAGCAGCTTCTGTGTTGCTGGTTGGCCTCAATGAAACGGCCAAAAGTGAACAGGATATCAAGGTCTTTATCGTTGGCCTGGCAATTTGCATTATGACCATTATTACCGAATGGCTGACTCCCAAAAAATCGTTGTCCGCTTTGGCGGGTATTTTCTTTGGGCTTTTGGTAGGAATTCTCATCAGCTGGGCGATGACCAGGGTCATTGAGATGATTAACGAGATTTATAATCTCCAATTACAGGAGATGACTCTGCGGATGATTATCTGGATGTCCGGGATGTGCATCTGCTATTTAACCATAAGTATTGTGATCCGCACCAAAGACGATTTCCGGTTTGTGATCCCTTATCTTGAGTTTTCCCGTCAGATTAAAGGACTTCGTCCGCTGGTGCTGGATACATCGGTCATTATTGATGGGCGTATTGCAGACATTGCCAATACACGATTTTTTGACTCCCCGCTGATTGTTCCGCGGTTTGTGCTCAATGAACTGCAGCTGATTGCGGATTCTGCGGACAAAATGAAACGCAATCGCGGACGCCGGGGCCTGGATATGCTCAATAAACTTCAGCATAATCCGTCGGTTGAGGTCATCGTGGATGATACCCCACCGCCGGGCATCGAAGAAAAAGCAGGCGTGGATCAGAAACTGGTGGCGTTTTCCAAGAACTGCAACGGCAGATTAGTGACCAACGATTACAATCTGAATAAGGTCGCTCAGTTGCGCGGCGTGGATGTGGTCAATATTAACGACCTGGCAAATTCACTCAAAACCGTGACACTACCCGGTGAAAGCATGCAGGTCAAAATTATCCGTATGGGTGAAGATCCGCGTCAGGGCGTCGGATATCTTGACGACGG
>JAWRKM010000045.1:0-19095 GCA_040306945.1 Anaerohalosphaeraceae bacterium | reverse complement strand
AATTGTCTGTGCCGATGCGCGGGATTTGTCGTTTCTGGCCGATGGGAGCGTGGATTTGATCCTGACCCATCCGCCGTATCTGAATATCATCCGCTACAGCGACGGCATCGCGGGCGATTTGTCGGCGATATCCTCGGTGTCGAAATTCTGCGGCGAGATGGCCCGGGCGGCGGCCCAGTGGTACCGGACGCTGAAGGCCGGACGCTATTGTGCCGTGCTGATGGGCGATACCCGGCGGGGACGGCATTTTGTGCCGCTGGCCTACCGTGTGATGGAGGTGTTCCTGTCGGCGGGCTTTGTGCTCAAGGAAGATATTATCAAGGTCCAGCACAACTGCTCCGCGACCAGCCGCTGGGTGGGCAAGGCCAAAAAGGCCGGCTTCTACCTGATTATGCACGAACACCTGTTCGTCTTCCGCAAACCCGAACGCGGCGAAGACTTGAAGCGGGTGAAGGAATCGTGCTATTAATCAAGAAGACAGGGAGGCAGGAATACAAGTAGCTCAAGCCTCCGTGCTTGAATGTAAATCAGCCTCCGCCCCCGGCGGATTCCATCTATCTGCCCTTTGCCTTTTGCAGTTTTCCTTTCTGTGTAATCTGCGCAATCTGTGGTTTCCATTATTTCACCCAGTTGAAAACCGCCGGAATTATGGTACGCTATCCTGTTTCAATATGAGGTATACCCAACGGGTATGATTATTCCGCGAGCAAAAGAAGCAAGTGGTTAAAGCTGCTGTACTTAGCCGCGACGAATTGGAAAATTTCAAGTAGGATCAATATAAAGCAATGCGAGTAAAACCCAGAACCGACGAAATACAGATGAAGCCTATGGACTTCCCGGATTGTACGAAGATTCAGTCTCATACGATTGAGGTCGTGCCGCGGTATGCCGAGACAGACCAGTCCGGCGTGATTCACCACACCGTGTATCCAGTATGGTTTGAGATGGCCCGGACAGAGTTGCTGCGGGTCAACGGCCTGGCCTACAGCGATCTGGAAAAGGCGGGGGTGTATTTTGTCGTTGCCGAGCTGACCTGCAAATACAAACGCCCGGCCTTCTATGATGAGGCCCTGGAGCTGACCGCCACCTGCACCAAAATCACAAGTGCCCGTGTGGAACATACTTACGTCTTAAAACGCAAATCCACCGGCGTCATTCTCGTCGAGGGAACCACCATCCTGGCCTGCGTCGATGCCGACGGCAAAGTCCGCCGGATGCCCGAATTCATGTACCCGGCCGAGCAATAAACCAGAATAAAAAAACAAAAAAACTTTAAATATAAAGCGTCCATGGTCTCATAATACGCATTATCAGTATTATTTAAAGCATATTTTAAGATATCAATGCAAATATCTTAAAATATTCTTCACATCTTCTTGAAGTAAAACCCCCATTTTGATATACTCACCTTTGTTGAAACGATTAAGACTTCAATAACAACCGTGGGGGTTAACAATATGAAGCAAGCACGTTCAAGATACTATCAGGCAGTGGAAGCGGGGCGGGGTCCACCGGATGACTAAAAAAGACGATTTACACCGGAAATACTGATTCAAGACCTTATAAAATCATTATAAATAATAACTTACGCAATTATGGGGGAATTATGACAGCCAACACCATCAGCTTCAATATACACGTAAATCCACCGATGGCATTCAAAAGCGGAACTGATCCGCCGAAGACCCAAAAAAGACGATTTCTCGTTTTTGACCGGGTCTTTTTTATTATCTATACTTTAGGTGTAAGCAATAATAATGATTGACTCAACTTTTGATGGGGAAATGATTTATGGGGCCGCGACAACACAAACATTGTACATATTCGACAAAACCGTGTGATGACCTGACGGGCCCGGGGCCGCCGATCTTCCAAAAAAAGGAAGATTCCAACGACCCGCACAACACGCCATTATTCTATATCCGCAAGTCCGCGTTTCGAAACCCGAAACGGGGCTATTTTTTTGCGCCCTTCGAATGTTTCTGTGCCATACCCTTAAACCATAAATAAGAAAGCCGATCCGCAGGGCTGCATGATCGGCTCACCTTCTTAAAACCTCAGGTCAGGTTATGAGGCGTTTATGAGTGTTGTTCAAAGAGCATGACGCTTGAGGGTCCTCTTTTAATTCATTTATTTTGATTAATCCTGCCAGAAATCTCTGGGCACAATTTGTTCGGGCTGGTTCATCTGCCCGCCAAATCCTCGCCGCTGGCCGTTAAAATTGGGAGCAAAATTCGGACGCATCATTCTGTTTTGTCCCAGGTTGGGCCGGCCATAGCCCTGCGGGACCATCGGTGCGGCATCCATATCGGGGCGATTGAATCGACCCTGCGGCATCATCTGGCCATAGCCTCTCTGTCCACCAGGGGCAAAGCGGGGGCCAAAGTCGGGCTGCATCGGCTGCCGGCCAAAGCGATTCTGTAACTCTTCAAACCGCATTCCCGCATTGGGGCGATCAGCATTGGGGCGGAAGCCTTCAATGCGGTCGCGCTGTCTCTGCTGACGGGGAGCCTGACAGAACGGACAGGCCTGATTGCCTCTGCCGAATCCCTGTCCGCGCTGGCCGCGGAATTGATTCTGCTGACGGCCCTGGAATGGTTCCTTACGAGCCTGACGATTTTGCATCATCGGACCTTCGGCATCGGGGCGATCCTGCGGACCACGCAGACCCGGACGGAATTGCTGACCGCGGAAGGGCGCAGCTTGCGGGCCGCGGGCATCCATATCCCGACCCTGTCCGCCGAAGGCGCGTCCCCCTCGACCGAAAACCTGAGGCTGTTCGGCTAAAGGAGCGGCGTTATCAAACGGTCTGTCGGGCTGGTCCTGAAGCTGCCGCTGCTGACGAAGCTGACGCATCCGACGAAGCTGTTCGGCAGGACGCGGCTGCTGGTCCTGATCCGCAGCGATGCCTTCACGCGGGCCTTGTCCCTGACGCATACGGCGACCCTGCTGGAGCTGCGTATTCAACGATTCACGAAAACCATTGGCTTTTTCCAGCAGCGCCCCCATCTTCTCAACATCTTCGGCTTGATAGGCTTCCTTCACATCGTTAATCCAATTGTCAAACCGGGGCATTTCGGGCATTTTGCTCTTGATTGCATCAAGCCGGTCGAGCAATCGTTCCATCTTTTCGCCATCGCGATTTTCATAGGCCGCGTTGAATTCATCCAGCCAGCGATTCAATTGGAATGCAGGTTCCCGCATCCCTCCCGGTGCAGCGGCCGCAGCAGGGCTTTTCGGTTTGCCCCAGGTACCTCTTTCCTGTTCGGGTGCAGCTAAAACCGGTAACGCCAAAGCGATGAGTATTGCAGTCAAGGTTATCTTCTTAAACATAGGTCTTTCCTTTCATAATTAAGGGGTGTTTCAGCTTTTTTACTTTTTCGGGGCCCTTATTCTGAAATGATAGACGAAGCCGGGAAGGAAGTTATTGCGTGATATTTCTTTGAAGAAATACAGGATTCAAGCCATCGTGTGTCTTTTTAAAAGACAATTGCGGCATATCCCACGGATTCGGAGCTGGATTGGCGGAATTTGTCCTGCATAACCTGGGCGCTATTGGTATGGGCCAGCAGATAGCCCTGTGTCCTTCCCATGGCTTTAGCAACGGCAATTGCTGCGGCAGCACCTGCCGGCCCGCAGGCGTTTTCATGCTCCAGCGACGACTGCAGCAGATGCTCGGCGTCCATTTTTAATGCACGGTTGATAAAGTCCATATCGTTGACTGAATGGGCCCAGTGAATACCGATTTGGCCGGTGCCTTTTGGGGCGAAGCCGTATCGCGGGCCGTAATGAGTCAAATCGGTTGAGGCGATACAGACGGCGTTGATACTTTTGGTTTTAAGCAGCATTCCGACCTTGCGGCCGAAGTCGCATTCATAGCCGTTCGACGCCGGCGGCATGATGGCGGCGACTAATTTGGCTTTGGGGAATAGATGCTGAATAAACGGAACCTGCACCTCGATGGAGTGTTCGTGGCGATGGGCCTGCGCGTCCGGGCGAGCACCCAGGCCAATCAGCTGCGAGGTTAAATCCGTATCGATTTCGATTTGTCCCAACGGGGTTTCCCAGGAACCTTCGGGGAAGAAGACCGGGCACATATCATAGCATCCGTGAGCGGCACCAAATAGAATAAATGTATCTGGATCCTGTTTTACCTGTTTGATAGCGGCAAAAACCATCGCCGCAAGCTCGCCGGAAAACACCCAGCCGGCGTGGGGAACAATACCGGCGACAATAGTGTCCGGCAAAGCCAGGTTCAACGGGCCAGCGGGCAGACACTCGGCAATCTCGGCCAGACATTCCCGACATGTCCCGGCGTAAAATTGTCCTGCTACTGCGGGCTTGCGAATCATCTGTTTATTCCTTGCAAAATTACCGGCTGCCGCTATGATACTCAACCGGAAAAACGGCTTTGATAACGAATGATATTATATCTGTTTTGGTGAGGAAAAACAATGGCAAGCAAAAAATCCCCTGTGGCGGTTTTGATGGGTTCCGACAGCGATCTGTCATCGATGCAGAATTGTGTGGACCAGCTCAAATATTTTGGAATCGATCCGATTGTACGGATTTTGTCGGCTCACCGCACGCCAGCCCAGGCGGGCGAGTTTGCCAGAACAGCCAAAGACAATGGCATCAAGGTTATCATTGCGGCAGCGGGGATGGCGGCCCATCTGGCCGGGGCGATGGCAGCCCATACGACACTGCCGATTATCGGCGTACCGCTGCAGGCGACCGAAGGCCCCAACGGACTGGATGCCCTGCTCAGCACCGTGCAGATGCCTCCGGGAGTTCCGGTTGGGACAATGGCCATCGGCAAGGCCGGGGCAAAAAATGCGGCGATTTACGCAGTGCAGATGCTGGCGTTAAGCGATAAAACGCTGGCCGACAAACTCGACCAGTTCCGTGCCGACCAGACCGCCAAGGCCCTGCAAAAAGATGCCGAACTGAATCAGCGGGGATAAGTATTTCCCGCTAAGAAGCAATACTCTTTCCGGACATTTTCGCTGGCCGGAAATGCACAACGGCATACTCTGCCCAGAAACCTGTTGCAAACTGGCCGATGACCTCGGGTTCAGCCTTTGGACCGCTTGAAGATGACGACAATATCCTTGGTGTTGCCGTAGGCTTCGTTGGTGTCCAGTGCCGTGGCCAGTTCCCAGCCCTGCTGTCCGAGGTCGTTCATCATCTGGTCCAGCCGGAGTTCGTCGATTTTGCCGCCTACCCAAAAGCCCGTCGCCGCCAACTTGATTGTTTTGTATTCCCAGATCATGCGCTGCCTTGCGATGTGTCGAGAAACGCTCCTTGCGATTTTAAGACTGATATTCTCCTTTTCACTCTCAAGCTCTCTGCCGCCTTACTATACTTACCATGACAGCCGTAGAGCAAGAATGTTTCCAAAAATCCGCAGAAAATAGTATTGGAGCCAAAACATCCTTTTCTGTCGATTGTATTTCGTCTATAATGCCATTCTGAGTGGGTCGGGCGACCGCCGGAGTGAAAGCTCCGGAGGAAAGTCCGAGCAGGACAGGGCGCGGCGGCGGCTAATGACCGCCCGGGGTGACCCGCGGGACAGTGCCACAGAAAAGATACCGCCGGGGCCTTTCGGGGCTTCGGTAAGGGTGAAATGGTGCGGTAAGAGCGCACCGCGTCATCGGTAACGGTGACGGCATGGAAAACCCCGCCGCCTGCAAGACCAAGCAAGCCGGTAGCCTGGCCCGGGCAAAATCCGGCGGGTAGGTTGCGTGCCGATGGGGAGACCTGTCGGCAGAGCCGGCCGGTGACGGCCGGTCCAGTGTAATGGTCGCCATCCGCTTACCGCGGATACAGAACTCGGCTTACAGACCCACTCATACTTTTTGGTTGCCAATTTGAGTTTTAGATATTAAAAAGACTACTTAGAATACCGGTTTTAGTTCTTTTGGCTAATTAAGGACAATGCTTTATGCGAATTGAGGCTCTTGCAATCAAAAATTACAAAACATTTCGGCATGCCGAAATGAAAGGCGTTCCCAATTTGGCCGTTATTGTCGGAGCAAATGGTTCTGGTAAGTCTACATTGTTCGACATATTTGGTTTCTTGAAGGATTCCCTCACCAGTAACGTTCAGACTGCACTTCTTAACCGTGGAGGGTTCAAAGAAGTACGAAGCCGCGATAGCCAGGGCCCCATTGAAATCGAGCTTAAATTTCGAGAAGGCCCTCAAAAACCGCTGGTTACGTATTTTCTTCAGATTGATGAAAATGATGAGGGCAGAGCAATTGTCAAGCGGGAAATTCTTAAGTATCGGCGAGGAAGCAAAGGACAGCCCTGGCAATTTCTCAACTTCACGAATGGCAAAGGAACTGCTGTAACAAATGAACCAGAAGGCGTAAAAGATGAATCCGAACTTCGCCGTGAAGAACAGGAATTAGCCAAACCTGACATTCTTGCTGTCAAGGGGCTTGCCCAGTTTCAGCGGTTCCCCGCCGCAAAAGCTTTCGGACAAATGATTGAAAATTGGCATGTTTCAGATTTCCATATCAACAGTGCAAGACAAACTCAAATCGAAGGTCATGCGGAACATCTTTCCAAGGAAGGCGAAAACCTTTCTCTTGTAACTCAATACTTATATAAAGAACACCCTCATACATTTAATAAAATCCTGCAGAAGCTTTCAAAGCGTGTACCAGGTGTAACCCGAGTTGACGCCAAAACCACAGAGGAAGGACGTATTCTCTTGCGATTTCAGGATGGTGCATTTAAAGACCCTTTTTTGGCTCGCTATGTTTCAGATGGCACAATCAAAATGTTTGCGTATCTTGTGCTTTTGCATGACCCATCACCACATCCCTTATTGTGTGTCGAAGAACCGGAAAATCAGCTTTACCCTCAGTTGCTTGCAGAATTAGCGGAGGAGTTTCGTCTTTATGCTCAACGCGGAGGCCAGGTATTTGTCTCTTCACATTCACCGGAATTCTTAAATGCCATAGAACTCGAGGAGGTATTCTGGTTGAAGAAAAAAGAGGGTTATACCACTATAGAACGGGCGAAAGACAATCCACAAATTGAAGCACTGGTCAAGGAAGGCGACAAACTCGGTTACCTTTGGCATCAGGGGCTTTTTGAGGGGGTTGGGCCACAATGATACGACAACTCGTTTTCCTGCTTGAAGAAGACTCAATGAAAAGCTTTCTGGAAAGTTTTATGCCTCGTATTGTCGGCGAAGCAGTTTCTTGTGTTTACATTTCTCATCAGGGTAAAACCGATTTAGAAAAATCCATTCCTCGAAAAATCAGGGCCTGGCAAAATCCTTCTGCCTATTTTATAATCTTAAGAGATCAAGACAGCAGCAATTGTATAAAACTCAAGCAACATTTGCAGACATTGTGTGGGATTACAGACAACGTTTCTGTTAGAATTGTTTGTCGTGAATTGGAGTCCTGGTATCTGGGTGACTTGGCGGCAATTGATCACGTATTTGAAAAAAAACTCGCAAAACGTCAAAATCAAAGCAAATATCGTGACCCGGATAAATTAATCAATGCTTATGATGAAATTAAAAAAGTCGTTCCTGAATATCAAAGGATCATTGGTTCCAGGAAGTTAGGGGAAGTATTATCGTTAGAGAATAATAGATCAAAAAGTTTCAATGTTTTTCTAAAAACGATTCGACAGCTTACCTCTAACTAAATCCAAAAATCCATTTTGTAAGTAAAGACTTCCAAATCAGCCTGCTGGAAAGCGGAAGACAGTATTAGTCTGTTTTTGGGGTATCAGCGACACAGGACTGAGTTGGACCTGATATTAATAATCTTTCCATAAAAGGCTGGATTTACCCGATTTTTGACATAGAATATATATATGAAATATGACGTGTGCATTATTGGCGGTGGGGCGGCGGGCCTGATGGCCTCCGTGTTCGCTGCGCAGGCGGGAGCCAAAACCGCCGTCATCGAGAAAAACCCCTCCATCAGCCGAAAATTGCTCAAGACTGGACGGGGGCGATGCAATCTGACGCATACCGGAACGGTGGAGGAGTTTGTCCGCGAATACGACTTCTGCGGTCGGTTTCTCAAGCACAGTCTGTACGAGTTTTCCCCGGATGCGGTACGGCAGTTTTTCGCCCAGAAGGGACTGGCAACCAAACTCGAAAAAGACGGCTGCGTCTATCCGATCACCGACCGGGCCACCGATGTCAGCCGGATTCTGTTCGATACCGCACGACGCGCAGGAGTCACTTTCGTTCACGGGCGATGTATCGAGACGCTGGAAAAACACTATGGCGGCGGATTTGTTATGAAAGCGGGCAATGACGTCTATGAAGCCAACGCGGTGATTATCGCTACCGGCGGGATGAGCTGGCCGTTTACCGGCTCCACCGGCGACGGCTATCGCTTCGCACAGACCTTCGGCCATACCATCATCCAACCGCGTCCCGCACTGGCGCCGGTAACAACCGTCGAGACCTGGCCGGCACGTCTGCAGGGAGTGGGGGTACCAGAGGTGCGGGTCAGCACGATCATTGACGACAAAAAAATTCAGACGACCGGGCCGCTGATGTTTACCGATGACGGCGTTGGCGGGCCGGTAATTTTCGACCTGTCGCGGTCGGTCACCGATTACCTCCATAGCCACCCCGAGCCGCTGCCGATCAAGCTGGACTTTTACCCATCGAAGGATTTTCAGCAGTTGGAACAGAGCATCCTCGACGGCTGTGCCGCGTACCCCAAGCAGGAAATCGCCCGCGTCATTACCGACCTTTTACCTCGGGCACTGACACTATATCTGGTGGAACAGATTCAGACCGATGGCCGGCCAATCCTGGCCAGTCAACTGCCCAAAGATGCCCGGCGGGAATTAATTCGCCTGATGAAGGAAATGCCGCTGACCATCCAGGCGATTCGTCCGCTGGCCGAGGCCACCATCACTCGCGGCGGCGTCAGCCTCGACGAAATCGAACCCACAACCATGCAGTCTAAACTGTGCCCGGGCCTGTTCTTTGCCGGCGAAGTCATCAACGCCGATGGCCCCTGCGGGGGGTACAATCTGCAAATCGCCTGGTCCACAGGAGCATTAGCGGGGAAACAGGCAGGGCAATTCTGCAAGAAAGTTTAATCATGTGTTACGCGGTTTATATAGGATCAGCAGTCAAGATTGAAAATTCAACACCATTTAATGAAAACAATCCCGGTATATACTTAATAAGTAAAAAAGATGAGCCTATAAAGGACAAATTCACAAATTCTTTTATTTATTATATTGAATCACACACAGGATGCAGTTGTGGTTTCTTTACAGATAGTCGTTATGAACAAGACCAAGAAGATTGTGAACAGGCAGAAAGATGTCGTAATGAGTTATGGACTCTAATCCGTAATCTGTTGGGTAAATCTATAGAGGTTGAATTATGTATATGCTGGGAAGGACAGCAATATAAGAAACCAAAGAACAATGTTACCGTTTTATCCAATCCGTTTTTGGATTCTTTCTTAAGTTTTTCAGAACTTGATTTTATCACTATTAAACAATAACAAATGAACACTGCTGTCCAAGATAATCTGTCATTGCAGAGTATCTATTAAATTGTTTATCCAAACGGCTGTTTGGGACGACTTTTTCCATGTTTTAAGTTCAGGTTATGCTTCTTTTTTATCGCTCCGGTTTTCTGCTGTCCAATTCCTATGTAAACAACATCAGCTGGCCCTGGGGCGGCCCCAGAGCGGGCGTTTCATACGGCTGATCCAGCCACGTCCATAAATGCCGATAGGTCAGCAGGTTAAGCCTTAGCATCGCCGCCAGGTTCGACAGGCTCCAGCCGAACGTCGAACGCATCTGCAGGATCTTCAGGATCAGCATACACAGTAATGCTGTCCAAATCTGGATCTGCACCGCATTCTGACTGGTGCCCACAAACGTTTTGATTTTCAGATTCTGCTTGATCGCCTTAAAGAACAGTTCAATCTGCCAGCGTTCCTTATAAATCGCCGCCACCGTACTGGCCGCAAAGGTCATATGGTTGGTCAGCAGCACGATTTCTTTCTGGTTTTTCTCGTCCCATACGACGATCCGACGCAGTTGACCCGGATACCGCTGCCCGGCACGGTAACCGGTCATCACAATAACCTGGTCCTGCAGCACAGGGCCGCGATTGGGAACCGGACGGTCCTCCACGACCTCATAGGCCATATTCGATTTGGCGCGCGTGACAAACCAGACGCCTTCCTGGGTCCAGCGGTCAAACAGGTCGTAATCCACATAGGCCCGATCCACCACAACAATCGTTCCCGGCTCAAAATCAAGCTTTTGAGCGGCTTTGACGTCATGACATTTGCCGTCCGTGATCAATGCCCAACTCGGCAGACAACCCTGATGGTTGAGCATCAGGTGCAGTTTGACAGCCCCTTTCTTCCGGCGGAAGCGCGCCCAGTCAAATGCGGACAGGCAAAGTTCCATCGTCGTTGAATCGATGCTGAACACCGGATTCGTAAAGCGGAATCGACGCTTCTGACGGAACGCCAGATGCTGCGCCTGCTCGTACACCTGGTAAAACACACTTTCAAAGAGCTGCCATGGGCGATGCTGATTGGCATAACTGAGCGTCGATCGGGCCGGGGCTTCCTTCAGGCCAAGATGCGTCAGTTTGCCCATGGCGGTGGCCAGCCCGCCGGAAATCTCCCGCAGCGAATCGGCTCCGGCCAACTGGCAAAACGTCATCGCGACAAACTGATCCCAGCAGCGGAACCCCTTGGCCGCATGCTCGGCCTCCGATTCGGCAACAGCACGGGCAAAATCCCGGCGGTCCACTAAAGAAAGCACTTGCGTAAACAGGCTGCCAACCTTTATCATAATCCAGTCTCCGGTTTGGGTTATCGTTTTGGGCAAAAACAATATACCTCATTCCGGGGACACTTTATATTTACTTTTCAAATTCTTGTCTTGGACAAGAGTGACAAATGAATAACAAAGATTTTAACTGGCTATCCATTGCCGCGGAATTAAAGGCCATCTCGCAGGCGGGCAAGGCCTTTGCCAAAGACATCTATGAAAAACAGCGGCATGAAAAGATTGAATGGATTGCCGCACAGATTCTGGAACGGCATACGGACCTCGACGCCGACACCATCGTCTCCATGCTGCAGAAAGACTGCGGCTACCCGACGCCGAAATCCGACTGCCGCGGCGTGATTTTCAAGGACAATAAAATTCTGCTGGTCAAGGAAATCGAAGACGGCGGCTGGACGCTGCCGGGCGGCTGGTGCGATGTCGGCTCAACACCGGCGGAAAATGTCATCCGCGAGGTCTGGGAAGAATCCGGCTACAAGGTCCGCGTGCTCAAGCTGCTGGCCGTCTGGGACCGCAACAAACAGGGTCATACGCCGTTTTATCCGTTCAATATCTACAAATTTTTCTTCCACTGCGAAATCATCGGCGGCACTCCTGCCAGCAGCCACGAAACCAGTGAAATCGCCTTTTTCGGCGAAGATGAAATCCCGCCCTTGTCGCAGTCGCGGACGATGCCGCATCAGATCAAACGATTCTTCGAGCATCTCCGTAACCCCGACCTGCCGACGGATTACGACTAAGAACGCTCACAGGTCAATCATCACTGTTATCCAGAATCGACATAAAGGCCTCTTGCGGAATATTGACCTGCCCGATGGACTTCATCCGCTTCTTGCCTTCCTTTTGCTTCTTGAGCAGTTTCATCTTGCGGGTGACATCACCGCCGTATAATTTCGCCAGCACATCTTTGCGATACGCTTTAATGGTCTCGCGGGCAATAATCTTGCCGCCAATGGCCACTTGCAGCGGAATCTCAAACTGATGTTTGGGGATCGCTTTGCGCAATTTAAGAATCATTTTGCGTCCGCGATATTCGGCATTGCTGCGATGAACAATCAGGCTCAGTGCCTCCACCGCTACCTTATTGACCAAAATATCAATCTTGACTAAATCGCCGGCTTCAAAACCGATGAATTCATAATCCATCGTCGCATAGCCATGGCTGATGCCCTTGAGCAGGTCATAAAAGTCATACACGATTTCCGCCAGAGGGGCTTTGTATTCCAGCATCACGCGGGTTGGGCCCAGATATTCGGTCTTGATCAGCTTGCATCGCCGTTCATCCGCCAGCTTCATAATCCCCCCCAGTGAGTCACTGGAGGTAATGATTTCCAGCTTCACAAACGGCTCCCGAATTTCGGCAATCACCGACCGGTCGGGCAGTTCACTGGGCGAATCGATGCGTTTTATCGTTCCGTCGGACATCAGAATTTCATAACTAACCGTTGGCGCCGTCTGAACCACGTCAATATCATTCTCGCGTTCAAGCCGTTCCTGCACGATTTCCATATGCAGCAGACCCAGGAATCCGCAGCGGAACCCAAATCCCAGCGCCTGAGAATTTTGCGGCGAGAAGGTAAAACTGGCATCATTGATCGCCAATTTCTCAAATGCTGTGCGGAGTTTGGGATAATCGGTCATTGCACCGGGATAAAAATCAGAAAACACCATCTGCATCGGCGGTTCATAACCGGGCAGGGGTTTTTCTGCAGGGTTGCCAAAATCAGTAATCGTATCGCCTACGCGCACATCCGACAGTTCGCGAATATTGGCAACAACATACCCTACCTCGCCGCTGGCAAGCTGGGAAACCGGCGTCATTTGCGGACAAAACTTACCTAATTCGGTAATAGTATAGGCCCGTCCGCTGCCCATTAGCTTGATTTTCTGCTTGACGCTCAGCACTCCCGCCACGACCCGGACATAACAAATCACACCCCGGTAATCATCAGCATGGCTGTCGAAAATCAACGCTGCAGTTGGCTCGTTTGTTCGATCCGGCGGCGGAGGCAGCTTGGTGACAATCGCTTCCAGCAGAGCATCGATATTTTGCCCGGTTTTGGCGCTGATGGGGATGCATTCTGAAGCATTCAGACCCAAAACATGCTCCATTTCTTCAGCAGCTACCTCCGGCTGAGCAGCCGGCAGGTCGATTTTATTAATCACCCCCAGAATCTCACAGCCGCTTTCGACTGCAAGATAAGCATTGGCAACGGTTTGCGCTTCTACGCCCTGACTGGCATCCACCACCAGAAGCGCCCCTTCACAGGCTGTCAGGGCGCGGGATACTTCGTAATGAAAATCCACATGGCCGGGCGTATCAATCAGATTGAGCATATACGTCTTGCCATTGTAGGTATAATTCATCGTCACTGCAGAGGCTTTGATGGTAATACCCCGTTCCCGCTCAAGCTCCATATCATCCAGCATCTGCTCCTTGCGGTTGCGAGGATCAATCGCCCCGGTCTTTTCCAACAACCGGTCGGCCAGCGTGCTTTTACCGTGGTCAATGTGGGCCACAATCGAAAAATTACGTATATGTTCTGTACTCATAAAGGGTTATCTGCTTTCTTTGAGAGTTATAGAAAGGGGGATTATACCCCAAAAGGCGGGATGATGCAACGGGGGTTCAAAATTCCTGGGCTGTCGATGAAACTACCACACTGCCGCACCGGTTTTTGCCAGATCCAGAAGCCGCGATGGGGCCTCTGGCATTGCCGTCCGTGCAGACAAATACAACGACTCAATTACCGCCATCGTATATAAATCCGTTCCCGGTGAGGGATACAGCGCATACTGTTGAGGCGACAAAATAGCCCTGGCAAAATTGGTCAGCAAATCCTGCATCCCGTGAAATTGCTCCTGAGAAAACTGAACATTATCGATAAGTTTCCCCTCGTTATCGCTAATTGAAAATTCATCTCGAGTCAGCGTGATAAATTTGTCTTTACCGTGAATCCGCAGGTGGCGTCGGGCCGGCCCCAGCGTTCGGCTGGCAACAATCTGGGCAACCAGTGTATCGGTAAATCGCATAATTGCCATGGCATTGTCTTCGGTAATACTGAGCCGCTGCTGTCGGTCGGGAGCCTGGCTAATAAGCTGGGCATACACCTGCTGCGGCAGACCAAAACACAACACAATCTCATCCAGCAAATCATAGCTGTTCTGGATCAGCACACCGCCGCCGGCCATCTGCGGATCGAGCAGCCAGCGTTTGTGCGGGGGGATTTCGCCCTGCGGAACATGGCAAATCGCCGTGATCAGGTGCCAGTAATCCGGCTCCGAATGGGATAATTCTTCACGAAGCCGCAAAACCGCCGGTTCAAACCGCCCCGGCAAAGCCACCACGAAATGCACATTTTCCTTGCGGGCCAGTTGAATAAAAGACGCACATTGCTCAAATGTCAGTCCGGCAGGGGGAGTCTTGATGATATGACATTTGTTTTGAATCGCCTGGCGGATATGGTCGGCACACAGATGTAAGGGGGCCCCCACAAACAGCACATCCGCGGGATTTTGCATGATCATCCGCCGGAAATCCACATAGACCGGGCAGCCATAACGACGCGAGAAAGACTGGCCAAGCTGGACATCCTCATCGGCTACGGCTACAACCTGGTAGTCCTCCAACGCCAATGCCAATTCCAGCATTTGCTGAATGGGCTCGGTTAACCCCATGGCTGCCACTTTGATTTTTCCATGTTCCATAAACACCCGTTTGATACAGACCCCAGCAGGCCCGTAAGGATAAACCTTCAGTCAATTCCTCTGACTGCCCTGATTCTATTTCCAGATTACCAGATATACCTTGACCACATCACCGCAATTTCAAGGACTTGCTAAAGCGGTGGTATTATAACACCCGGTACTCATCTGTCCAGCTAAACTCCACAGACAGAAATCTTCTATATAAAAACAATTTATACCTGGAATATCGCATGTTCATCGACCGATTCCTTCCTCTCCCAGGGTCCCATAACTGACGCATCCTGAGAAAGAACGGACGAAAGACCCTATAATCATTAGATTTTGCGATGTTTTTTTGCATACATAAAGAATTTATTAAGCCGCCGTTTATTTTGACCTGTCTATCGTCGAGTTATGAAGAAACAATAAAGGGTGGCTCTAAACATTGCTTTTGAGCAGCAAAGAGAAGATTTTTGCTCACTGGCAAGGAAGGCAAAATGAATGATTAGAGGGCCCCCTGATAATATCTGGTATTGCCATTTGGCCCTTTGTGGAGTTCGCAGATGAAACAAAGAAAAGCATTTCTCGCAGCAGGATACATGGTATTGTTCCTGGCTGTCATAGGCCAGACCCACGCGGCATCCCGAGATGTATTTGATATGACATTGGAAGAACTGATGGACGTTCCGATCGTGTCTGCTTCCCGCTTGCCAACACAGCCGGCGTATCTATCCGCTTCGACCACTGTGATTACCGCAGAAGATATCCACTACAGCGGAGCAACCAGCATTCCTGAACTGCTGCAATTTGTTCCCGGAGTGGATGTCCGCCGCCTGGACCGTCAGCGGCAAATCGTCGGAGTGCGGGGCTTGTTTGGAACCTTTTCCGACCGGACATTAATTCTGATTGATGGCCGGCCTGTGACCAGCCCGGTGTTTGGGATCACCCATTGGGAAAATCTTCCGGTGATGATGGAAGACATCGAACGCATTGAAATCGTTCGCGGTCCGGTGGGTGCCGCATGGGGCGCCAATGCCTTTACCGGCGCCATCAACATTATCACCAAGAAACCCAGCCAGATTCAGGGCGGATTAACCTCGACCACGGTGAATGAATACGGCGATGTCTTTACTCATCTGCGTTATGCCGCAACCCAGGGCCGCTGGAGCTGGAAGGCCTCCGCCGGCTATGAAGGGGTCGAGGATTCCGACGCGGCGGGCGCCGGCAAATATCACTCCGATATCGCCTTATCAATCCAGTCCCTGATGGGATTCGGCAGCTATTCAGCCCGCGACTGGGGGCGATTCTGGAAATTCGATCTGGGTGCGGAATACCGTGCCGACGACCAGACCCGCTGGAGTTTTGGTGCCGCCCACACGTCCAGCCAGGAGGGCGACTATGAATTTATCGGAGTCTTCCCGCGGCGTGACATCCTGGTCGAATACACCCGCATGTTTGTCCGAATGGATCACCAGTTCGATGAAGACACCCGCGGTTCGATTCAGTGGTCCGGCAATATCTGGCAGTCGCATCGGCGCGTGGTGACAGACCAAATCGGATACATGCAAAATGATGTTGAAGCCCAAATCACCTTCAAGCCCGCTGAAGATCACACCGCCTCGGTCGGCGGCAATTTCCGCTGGGATCGTATCAATGTCGATAATCACTCCTCGCTGGATGAGCTGAATTTCTTCCATGACGTCTATAACGAATACTGGGCGGGTCTGTTTCTGATCGACCGCTGGGCCGTCACAGAACGATTCACCCTCGAAGGACAGTTGCGCCTGGACGATTACAGCGAAATCACCACCGACTGGTCCACACGGTTATCGGCTCTCTATGCACTCGATGACAAGCAGGACCATATCGTACGCACCAGCTTTGCCCGGTCGTTCCGGTCTCCTTCGGTCGGCATTCGCAAGACCACCGGCGATTATCTGCAGGCTCCATTGATTGGCGGCTTGTTCAGGACTATTCCAAGTGCCGACGGCATCGGCAATGAAGGCACTTATTCCCTGGAGGCAGGTTACACCGGCAAGCTCACAGAGAATCTGTCGCTGAATATCGACACCTATTATCAACGTATGGAACGCCTGATCGGCGTCATAAACTCCACCGACATCTTCAATGTGACCACCAGTACGCTGGACAATATTGACGGAGCCAACACCTGGGGCGCCGAAACATCATTGACCTGGCAGTACAAGACCGTCAGGATGACCGGCTGGTATGCCTATAATGGCATTGCAACCGACGACTTCGCCCAGATCACCCGTTCGATTCTGCCCTCCCAGCACAAAGCCGGCATCAGCGGCAGATGGTTTTTCGATAAGGACTGGGCCTTCAACGCCAATTATGTATATCAAAACGGCATCAACAGCTATGCTGCACTCATCAGTGATCCTGACGTCATGCATCGACTGGATTTGACCCTGTCGCATACCTTTGCCCGGGGAAAAGGCGAGCTGATGTTTGGTGTGACCGATGTGCTCAATGATACGATTGAGTCCGTGTATGATGTAGGCAGCTTCTCATCCCTGGAACTTCCCGGCAGAACTTTCTTCGGACGATTGCAGATTCGCTTTTAATACGCGTATTACAGACAACCAGGGAAGCGTCCGCTCTCGTCCAGCAGAGGAGGATGACAGTTTTGAGTCGGCACTTGCCCAACGACGCCATCAGCCGTTAGAAACATGCGGATTTTTTTGTCCCTGCTTGATATCCATATCCAGCTTCCAGAGGTATTTCTGAGTCCGAAAGGAAATCAAGCACAGTAGCAGGACCGACACGACCAGCAGCCACGGCAGCAACGGCAGAATCCATCGCGTCCCCAGCAGGGTCAGGGCGGTGTTTAACACGATAAACCAAATCCGGATTTCCGTTGGCCCTGTGGCAAGATAGGTAATCTTGAACTCCCCCGTCGCCCCAAAGCCGAGGAACGAAGCAGTCATATAGCCACCAAAGACCGGAATCAGATACAGGATAATCTCCCGGCTGGTTCCTTCGGTCAGGAGGGCATAGCCAATTAATGTAGAGCATAAAAAGACATAATCCAGCAGGTGGTCCATATAGAAGCCCCACTTGATCAGGCCGGTGTCTTTATAGCGGCCGAGGGCACCGTCGAAAGCATCTGTAAACCATTGCAGGAAAATCATTAACGAACTGAGCCACAGCCAGTGGAGGTTGCCTGTACGCCCGGCCAGCCAACCAAAAACAATCAGTCCCACACACCAGGGAATCGTCAGCAGGGTCAGATGCCAGGTTTCGATCCAGCGGGGAAAATACGGCGTCAGCCACGTAATGAACCGTTTTTCATACGGGGCCAGCAGGGTTTTCATCGGGGCCTTGCCGGCGGCGCCGGTGGGTTGTGTTGCCACAATGTTACTCCTTCCAGACGATTTCTGATTTTTTGAAACACTGTACCGCCGCCGACGGTCTGAGTCAATGCAGGGCAAGCTGTTTTCCTTGCTTTTGACGAAGATTGCCGATACATTGAAGCTTATATTAAGGAGACAAAACCATGTCTGCACAGATATCTCAAGAACGCAAAAAATTGTACAAAATCGGACTGGTCATGCAGATTGCCGGCGTATGCCTGTTTACCTTGCCGTTTATAGCCGTTCCCTTTGTGATGATATCGGCGGCCCTCAATGATGGTTGGGAACCTCAAGGCATCGTATTTGTGCCGATTGCTTTTGGGGGGGCGTTTATCGGCTTTGCCCTGATTGCAGGCGGCGGCGTGGTTCGTCGTGTTGCCGCCAGGGGCAAAGCAGGGTCAGGATTGACGCTGGACCCGGAGCAGGCCCGCAAAGACCTGGAGCCGTGGAGCCGGATGACCGGCGGGGTTGTCAAGGATGCGCTGGACGAGGCCGGAGTGGACATCGGTCAGGTAGGTACACAATTTATGCGGGGCGGAGCCTCTCAACCGCAGAAAGTGGTTATGATTAAATGCACCCACTGCGGCAAACTCAACGAGGAAGATTCCAAATTCTGTCAGGAATGCGGCAAGTCGTTTTAGCCGGACCGTTTTTTCGACTCCATAAAACAACCAAAGGCCGCTGGGGGGGGGCCGGCGGCCTTGTTGGCTGTAATAGAGAGAAGAAGAGAAGAAGAAAGTCTTTTATTTTGGGTTAGCGGGGGGGCCCGCCATGGTATCGTTTTAGACCAGTGCTTCCTCCGAATCGAGGGCCATCACATTATCCATTTTCTCACTGTCGGCCGGCTTGAACGGCAGCGGATCAGCAAACTGCACCGCAACGCGACGAACAAACGGGCTGAGTTCCTCGACCCGGCAAATCTTGCCGTGACGGATAAAGTTGGCCATATCAAAGGCCTGATGTGCCGTGTACTTGGGAACGCTAAAGCGAGCGGTGATGTGGTCGCCGGGGAATGGGCACTTGTCGGCATAGCAGCTAAACGCTGCACCACCGCTGGAAATATCAATCATCTGCCCCTGCACCAATTCATCCGTAAAATCCTCCGCAAACCAAACCGGCCAATTGTAACGAAGCCGTGCTTCCGCCCTGCGTTCCTGTGTGCTCATGTCTGTCTCCTGAAATTGTTGTTTACGTTCGTCCGTGCTTT
>JAWRKM010000044.1:0-2640 GCA_040306945.1 Anaerohalosphaeraceae bacterium | reverse complement strand
AATTCGAAGTAATGATAAGAATACCTGGAGTATTACCTATGAAAAAAGACAAGCTTTATCTGCTGGCAGTATTACTCATCTTTCCTGTAGGGATAGGATCGTGTGCAACCGTGGGAATCGAAAAAGCCAAATATACCGTTCTTGAAAAAAAAGGCCCTCTGGAGCTGCGGCAGTATGCCCCTCAGATTATCGCCGAGACCATGGTGGATTCAGACTTCGACCAGGCGGGGAATATCGCCTTTAATCGGCTGTATAACTACATATCCGGCCAGAACATAACACAACAATCAATTCGGATGACCGCACCCGTCAACCAGACCGCAACTTCGGAAAAAATCGCCATGACCGCCCCGGTCAATCAGCAGCCAACCCAAGGCAAGTTTGTCGTCAGTTTTCTGATGCCATCCCAATATACCCTTGAAACGATTCCCAAGCCCCTGGATCCAACGGTAGTGATCAAAGAAATACCTGCTCGCAAAATCGCCGCTATTCGGTATTCAGGCACCTGGAGCCAGAAGCGATACGAACAAAAGAAAACCATCCTCGAATCCTTCATCCAGGAAAAAGGACTCACCCCCACAGATCAGGCCATCTTTGCACGGTATGACCCACCTTTTCAGCTTTGGTTTTTACGACGCAACGAAGTGCTGATTCCAGTGGACTGATTTACAAGTAGTTGCCGCACCAAGCTGTAAAGACCGGTTCGGGGTCAAGACACCGGGCTGGCAACCCCAGCAATGCCCCAGGCTGTTACCCAACCATCGCCTTTGCCTGCGGATATACCCATAATTTTTAGGGGTATATGCAATTGTCTCACCCTAAATTAAGAGAATGCCGATATAACATAAAGTGTAATTGATGATTTTTAATGGATGTGCGATGATGTCAGGCAAAACTCGATGGAGATGGGCATGGGCGATACTGGCCCTGTTTACTGTCGCCGGCTGCTCGATCAATGATGAACCGCGACCGCGGCTGGGAAGCTACGCAACCTCCACCCCCGGGACCAATTTCCTGGATCTAAGCACCCTCGGTGACCATAAATATTACGACGGTCTGTTCGAGAAAAACGGGATTGTCTATACCTGCCGCGGCGGTCACATTGATATCGCCCATCTGCGAATTGCCGCCGACTATACACGGTATCTGTACAACCGAACCAAACAGTGTCTGCTCAAGACCGACCGGCAGTTCTCCTTCAAGCTTAATGTTGAACCATCCCGTTATTACATCCGGCTGACGTACCCCAAAAACTGGAAAGACCTGCCCGCCCCGCAGAAGGAACAAATCGCTGAAGACGTCGCCCTCGAGCTGGGACAATATCTGACATTTACCATGGTCACCTGGCATGAAGTGCTGACCTTTTTCGGATATAAGTCGATGGCCTTCCTGCCGGAGTTTGCGTCGGCGTTTTCCTGGGAGGACAATTATTCCAATCTGCTGGGCATTCGCCTGGCTGCCGAGGCCATCCGCGACGGGTCTCAGGATTATGACACGACAATGACGGCTCTGATCAAAGCCCAAATGGAACATCTGGGCATCGTATCCGCCTCAGAAGCTCATGCCGCCGCCGAAGCCATGCGGGGCATCTGGTTCGAAGGCAATATCCTGGTTACGATGAAAGTGCGAAATATGGACATTGGACTGGACGATGGACAGATCACACCGCTGCTGGTCCCTTCCATGTGTGATCAGCCGCAGCCGCAATCTTATCCCGTCCCCACATTAACATCGTTCAACAAATACGGTTTCGCTATGGATCTCTATATCAGACCGCAGGAATTTGAACGCGATCAGATTCTTAAAGTCGTCTGTCCGGACGGCGGCTGCAATCGCATCTGCATGCCTGAGGATCTGCCGATATTTCTGGCGTACCTCAAAGACAAATGCCGCCAGATCGGATGCACAGTCGTCGAATGAAATCCATTTCCTGCACAGGTCTTCCTCCCCTGCATACCTGTATTCTTATATACCTGTTTACTGATAATCTTCGGTCTTATGGCGAATGATGCGGCCTTCGGCCATATAAATGACCTCTTCGGCGATGTTGACCGCATGGTCAGCAATCCGCTCCAGATGCCGCGAAACGCTGAGCAGATGAATCAGGCTCTCGATAAATTCCGGATGTTGCTGAATGGCCACCTTGACCTGGTCATACATCTGACGGTTGATGGCATCAACCTGATCATCGTCCCTGAGCACTTTCTGCGCCTGAGCACAATTCATATTCACCAGCGCATCGAGACTGTCACGCAGCATCTGCTGGGTAATCCGTGCCATCTGCTCAAAATCAAACGGAATCGGTGCCGGCTCATTGCGGGCCAGAAACTCACTGCGTTCGGCAATATTCACCGACAAATCCCCAATGCGTTCCAGGTCCACATTAATCTTCAGTGCCGTCACGATAAACCGCAGGTCAATCGCCACCGGCTGATGCAGGGCCAGAATCTTGAGGCATTCTTCCTCCACATCCACTTCATTCTGGTCAATCAGTACATCGTCATCGATGACTTCCTTGGCCAGCGCCCCATCCCGCTGACGCAGCGACTTGACGGCCTTCCAGAGACTCTGTTCCACCAGCGAACACAAAAACAGCAGCTTGCTCTTGAGCTTCTGGATCTCATTGGCCATGTGTACGGT
>JAWRKM010000043.1:0-12763 GCA_040306945.1 Anaerohalosphaeraceae bacterium | reverse complement strand
AATAAAATCAGTCCCCGGCTTGAATTCCCCAAATTTTTCCCACATCATCGCCGTCGTCTCCTGCAAGACATCATCGGCATCGGCACAGTTACCCACCAGACTCATAATATAAGCGTAAATTTGGCTCTGGTTTGCCGTTAACAGACGAACAAATTCCGCCATCCCTTCTTGCGGTATGCTGCCGGCCGGGTTGTGCTGTTTGTCTCGGGTCATACTATGTATAATGATGACATAGACCGATAAAATGAAATAAATTTTTGGTATTGTCTATCATTATGGCCCGATCAAGCTTGATTAAATTTGATATAACCATCTATAATATATAGGGTTGCGATAAAATTGATGGGTTTGGATTCCAGGTTGGTCAAAAGCCATCGTCCTTTCGAGTAGACATACACCCATCAAGGACTTTCTAAAAAATACCATCCGCATCATTTTTAGCAACTCATGGACTTCATTCCAGGAGTTGTCGCTTTGCGGCGGCGGTCTGGAGATAGTGTCGTGCTTCGATCCGTTCCTGTGCATGACCTTCGCACAACTTGACTTCAAGGCATCGCACCGCAACACCAAGACCTGCCTGCAGGCAATGAAGCCCAAACTATTTCAATAGTCTCGCGGATAACCGGGAATTGGCAATCACGACATCAAGCTCCGTCTTCCAACGGCTGACATGCCGCTCCTGAATCAAAGGCCCCGCTTTACATATAGTCAGTCTCCATGTTGATGAATTCGGCAGCTCTGCTCACACAAAATATACTCGGCACGAAGGGACTGAACTTGACAAACGACAAAAATCCTGTCTAAATAATCAAAAACGGTTTTTTTAGGGTTCCTTATGAAAGCATTGCTGCCGATTCTGCTGCTGTTAATATCCAATGTGTTTATGACCATAGCCTGGTACGGGCACCTGAAGTTTAAGGATAAGGCTCTGTGGCTGGTGATTCTGGTCAGTTGGCTGATTGCGTTTGTCGAGTACTGCTTCCAGGTACCGGCCAACCGCTTCGGCCATGCGACCTACAATGCCGCCCAGCTCAAGACCATCCAGGAGGTCATCACGCTGGGGGTTTTTGCGGTATTTTCCGTCGTCTATCTCAAGGAAAAGATAACGTGGAATTACATGGTCGGCTTCGGACTGATTGTGCTGGCGGTCTTTTTCATTTTCAAAAAATGGTAAAGACAGGACGGCCTGCAGGCTCCTTTTAAACAAAGACTGATCGTTTGGAAACAAACAAGGCCGGCGCTGCAACCAGCCCGGCCTTTGGATTTGACCCGGAAAGATACCCAATGGGTATGATTATTCCGCGAGCAAAAGAAGCACGTAGTTGAAGCTGCTGTACTTAGCCGCGGCAAAACGGGAAATTACAAGCATAATCAGTATACCTCAGGCTTTCACAAAATTGGTGCCATACGGGGCACGCTGGGGTCGTGACAGCATTGCATTGGCCTGGGCATCATCAAGAAATTGTTCTTTCTCCGGATCCCAGCGGAGCTTGCGTTTGAGCTTCATCGCGATATGACTCAGCAGACATGCACTGCAGGATCGATGAGCAATTTCGGCGTTGGTAATCGGCCGCTTGCCTGACTGAATGCTCTCCAGCCAGTTCAGGTGCTGTTCAGGGCTCAGATACAGTTGGATTTTATCCTTGTCAGGATCACCCTCAAGAAGTTTTTTGTCACTGACCAGAATCGGCGCCTGATTTGGGTCGCCCGATACCGGGTCGCTGGCAGTCGCCCGTCCGCTGCCGCGAGCAACAAAGATCCAGCCTTCATCGCCTTCAAACCGTACTCCGCAGGGGAATTTACTGCTGATGTGCATTGTAATCCCGCTGGCATATTTGGTATGGACATCAAACTCGCCGTGGACATTCCACAGCCCGGACGCAGGAAATTCAGCGGTTCCTTCCAGCTCAATCGGACCGGTGTATTCGGCATCCATACCCCAGTGAGCCGCATCCAGATGATGCGACCCCCAGCCGGTAATCATACCGGCCCCAAACTGCTCACAGCGCAGCCAGCCGGGACGGGAATAGTCATTCTGAGGATGAACGCGTTTTTCGGTATAATACACCAGCGGCGTACAGCCCAGCCACATTTCATAATTCAGATTGGCAGGAACGGGCATCTCGGGTTCTTCCCCGCAGCCCGGATCGGTCATCAGGCCAACCTTGACATGCCGCAGCGTACCAATCTTGCCGTTACGGACCCTCTGGCAGACATCCTTGAACTGCGGCCACGGATCGCGGGACCGCTGCTGACTGCCTACCTGAAAAATAACGCCGCTGCGCTGGATGGTATCGGCCATCTGACGGCCTTCGGCAATTGTCAGCGAGGCGGGTTTCTGCATATAGATGTGTTTGCCCGCCAGTGCCGCTTCCATCGCCGGCTGAGCGTGCCAGTGGTCGGGCGTGGAAATGATAACCGCATCGATCGTCTTGTCGGCAATAATGTCGTGGTAATCGCCATAGGTCTTGACATCAATGTAGTTTTCTTTGTTGTATTTCCTGGCGTAATATCCCTCAATCCACTTCTTGCCGTCGGCCAAGCGTTTGGAGTCCAGATCCGAAACGGCTACGATCCGACACAGCTCGTGTTTAATCGTCTCAGGCAAATCATGATCACGGGCAATCCGGCCAAACCCGATCTGGGCAATGGTAATCTTGCTGTTGGGTGCATCCTTGCCCAGGACAACCGACGGCACAATGGTCGGAAATCCGAGGATTCCGGTCGCCGCAGCGGCCGCACTTTTCAAAAACTCTCTGCGTTTCATAATGCCTTATGCCTTCCGTTTCTTAAAGATTCGAATTCGTTTGATTCAATATACCAGCATTCTATGGTTTGTAACGATAGGCTCAGCCCTTAATCATATAACCGATATCTTCAGTCTGACCTGCGGGAGGATATTCAATATTATAGAGATCCACATTCTGGGTAATCAGCTTATCGACGCGTTCCTTGGTAAAGGAATCCTGCCATTTACGCGATTCTGAATGCCCGTCACAAAAGCCCAGAACACTGGCATCACCATGATTGACCGCCATCGGATCCCACCACCCCCACTGCTGGGCGTTGCCAGTCCATTCCGGGGCACCAAACGAAAACCATCCGCTCGCGTTCCAGTTGCGGGTCTGGGCCACCTCGACAAAATTATACCGCTGCGATGGAGCTGTGATTTCAGAATACTTGACAATCTGCTGTTTATAACGCGTCGAGCTGGAATCCGTGGCTGCATACAGGCAGGTGGGAACGGAATAGGACAAAAAGACCGGCGTTCCATCATACTTGCTGCGGCGAATATTGTCGCCGGGACAATGATAAACCTTGGGATCTTTGACATACTCATAAAGACGCCCTTGTTCAATCCCCCGGATTTCATCGGCATCCGTCACAGCCGGACTGGCCTGGGTAATGCTCAGGAATGTCCCATTGACGTCGCGAGGCGTCCCGGTCCAGCCCACGTAATGACCGCTGCGTTCCCTGCCTTCCATCTGCGCGCTCATAATCCGGCCATCACAATCCTCCTTATACATATACCAGGACAGCGACAGACTCTTCGTGTTCATCATGCAGACAACCAGCGACCCTTTACGCTTGGCCAGGTGCAGCGCTGGCACCACAATCGCCAGCAGCAAGGCAATAATTGCAATCACCACCAACAGTTCAATCAATGTAAACGCCTTTTTCATTTCCATACCCTTTCTATCTTATTTCATCTGTCTGAGAAAACCCTGTGAAACTCAGACCTTCATAGCCCATCCGGCTATTGAGCCGTCGCTGCGGCAGGTGTTTGTTTCTGCATCGCCCAGCGAATTCCGCCGGTCAGGTGCTTGATAAAGTTTTCATCCTGATAGTGTTTGGGGTCATGCCCCATGGCTGTGTACCACTGACGCCCGCCGTCAAATTCCTGATACCAGCACAACGGAAAGTAATGGCCGAAAACCTCGCCGGGATACTCTTGCTTTTTGTCATCTTCAACCGTCCTCAGATCCGCCGCCAGCAGGATATGAATCCCCGGATTCAGGTGGTTCATATAATAGCATTCATCTTCCCACGTCCAGATGTCGGGCAGAAATTCTGTTGACGGATGCTTATGATCAATCACTTTGATATCAAATTTCTGGAAGGCCGGATGACGCACAAATTTGCCGCCCAGGTTAGCCCAGAACCACGGCCATTGCCGCTCCGACCCGCAAACCGAATGAATCCCGACAAATGCCCCGCCGCTCTGAATGTAGCTCTTGAAGACCTGCTTCTGCTCCTCGGTATCAAACGTCTCATTGTTGGTGTTGGAGAAGACCAGAACATCAAAGGTTTTGATTTTATCCGCCGTGAACACGTCCGCCTGGTCGGTGACTTCATACGTCCACTGGTTCTGCTGGCAGATTTTCTTGAGACATTCCACACTGGCCGGGATATTGTCATGAACATACCCCTTGCCGTTCTTGGTGTAAATCAGAACATGCCCTTTGGCCATGGCCGCTCCACCGGCCAGCAGAACAAACAGCATTCCCAAAACCGTTATTGCACGGCCGCAGGGGTTAAAACAGCACGGGGCGGCTGTGTGAAGTTTTTCCATAATACCTCCGACATCTCAGGACTCATTTTGCCATCATAGACAATCATACGATAACGCAGCACATATTCCCTGCCGGGAAGAAGCTCCCAGCCGGTAAGTCGAATCGGACAGAATTCAAAGAACAGGTTGCCGTTGCCCTGTGAATCGAGCGGCCAGACCCGCATCGGTTCAGGGTGCTCACGGTTGCTGATATGGCTTAAAAAGACAATCCCCGAACGTCCCTGGTCAACCTGCCCGTTGACATCACACCACCGGGCACGAGTCCCGTCGGCATCCTGACGGGTCTTGCCCTCGGAGGTCAGAACCGAACAATTGTCGCGAATCCATTTTTCTGTCGCGCGAAAACCAATCCCCCCGCCATAGCGATAATCAGGCAGCTCGATGGGAGTCGTCAGGGCGTTATTGAGAATACTGGTGAAATCCACAACCCAGACAGGACGTTCTTCAATGCGGCAGGCAAATGCCCGCACATCCCAGACTTCATTTATCGCCACCTTTTCAGTTGGTTTGGCCGTAAAATCGACATGCTCCTGACGCACTTTGAATCCGCAAAACACCGGGCCGCTGGTTGTCGAAAGAATCCCCGCAAAACGAACCGTACCTTTTCCATCACCAATATTCCAAAAATCCACTTCACGTCCCTCAACATGGGTCTTGGTCCATGGATTCCAGATGCCGTAATGATGATAATGGTCGTTCGGCTGAATCTGTGTCAGACGGTTGCCCGCCGGCGACCAGAGCGGATGAATAAACCCGCTTTTGGCAAATCGCGGCGATACTCCTTCCGGAGCAGGATAAATGGCATGATAATATTGCAGAATCTTGTGCTGGCCGGCCTGCAAAGTAATGGTCTTATCTTCCACCACAGCCGCCAGCGCAACATCGTGTTGGCTCGAACCAGAGAAAGAGACCTCAAATGTCGCCTTTTGTCCCGCTTTAATTACACCATCTGGAACAAACCACAACCGGCTCACCCGCCCAGTCTCCAGCTGGCAGGCCACGGGGATTCTCTTTTGGCCCTCGATTCGGACCATCTCCGGCTGACTGGCCGTTTCTGGATAGGCAACACCCTCCAGGTCAACCGAAAGCGGCATCCCATCAACGTCCGTATCAACCGGCCCAATCACCACCTGATACGACCTCATGGCCCAACCCAGAGACATCGCCATCATGGCCCATACTATCAGACAAATCCTTTTCATGTTCATTTAACGTCCGCTCCTGACGCAACATTAACTTGTTTGCTCGCAACGGCGTGTAAAAAAGCAGTAATATTCTCAGAACAGACGCCATCGGGCATCCCCCCACCAGCAGACAATAAAATCCGGGTTTTGTCGGAAACTGAGCTGATCGTTTCCTGCACCTGCCGGTACACATCCTCCGCTGAACCCAGGGCCAGCGTGTCGCGAGGCGGCAGATTCCCTACCAAAACGACCCGATTGTGCGTCCATTCCTTCATTTCGGTTAGCGTATGCAGAAAGCTGAAATTGAACATATTGACACCCAAATCAGGCAGATGCGGAGCGCAAACCCGTCCATCTGCATCATTATGAAAGAACTTGACCGCCGCACGAAAAGCGTTAAATACTTGCTGGAGATAGGGTTTTGCAAACTCAATGAAATCCGGCTCGCCGCAGAACCCCACAATATCATCCAGAACCAAAATCCCGTCAATCGAATCAAACGCTGCTTTCTGGACCTGCAGCCAGCGGCATAAATACTCCGTAATCAAACTCAGCAGCTTGTGAATTTTCTCCGGATCTGTCCGAAGACCCATCAAAAATTCCGTCGTCCCCATCAGAAATGATGCCACATTCAGCGGCCCCCGAGCCACAGCAAAACGAATCGCATGCCCCTGGGCTTCAATTTGTGTTCGATAGCGGGAAAGCCGTTTGAGCACAAATGGAGCCAAGCCATCTTTTTGGGGATCCGGACAACTCAGGCGGTCAATTTCATCTATGCTGTAAATGATTTTATCAGCGAATGGCAACTCCTTTTCGTGCCAGGTACATTTGGCACCAAACGCCGAAGGCTCTGTACACATCCCGTATTCCGACCAGAAACCCGGCAAAAACAGGACTTCCGGAAATTCACGAACCGCTTTTAAATTCGCCTCAAACCAGAGCGTATCGGATGTGAAATAATCTAGCGTACTAATCCCCACCCATCCTGGAATCCAGGGGCTGTCAATAATGAATCCAACCGGGATGCTTGCAAGCTGTTTGCCCTCAATTAAATCCAGCAAAAGCTGCCATTGCTTATTTGTCATAAATCTCCATCCTAAATCAGAACTATTAGATGAATTATATTTTAATCTACAATGTGCTTGAAATAAATGCACAATCATCTTATATTATTGCACAATAGTAACCTATGCTTCGTTATGTAAAATCACAGAGCCGACGCACAGACTGCCAGCTCCTGGCTGTTCAGGTACAGGGACAGACGTTCTACCCCAGCCTGCACCACACCGCCATTCATCAAGATGCCCCGGTTGGCGACCGCAAAACATTTTGCGAACACGTCCACGACCTCTATCACCTGGTCCTCTATACGCGTCATCAGGGAGGTTATTCCAGATGTGGTAAAATAATTTCCACAATTCCAGGTACCCTCGTTCTCGTCTGGCCCGGCCAGCCGCATGATTTCGTAACCTGCCGCAAAGCCGCCGTCTATTCCGAAATTACTTTTGCTTATGAATCACTATCTGGAACCCCGCTGTGTATTCCCTTTGACCAGCTTCTGTCACTTTATTCAGGATTGCCCGTGTCGCTGGGCGATCATCTGCAGCTTCCCGAAGATAAAACCAACCAGCTCAACTCCCTGCTGATTCAACTCACCGATTTTGCCAACAGTCCTTCGGATTACTCTTATTATCTGCGACAAAAAACGCTCGGTCGCATATTCGACTTTCTTATCGATTTCAGTCAGCAGCAAAAAACCGTCTCTGAGCCCCAGGACTACCGCATCCACCAGGCCAAATCGTATATCGAAAGCCACTACACGGAACCTTTGTCGATTGAAACCCTCGCCAAATCTGCCGGCATGTCCAAAGGCTATTTTTTTCGCTTGTTCAAACAAACGTTTCACATCTCCCCGGGACTGTATCAGCAACACCTTCGCATGGAGGCGGCCAAGACCCTGCTCCGCTGCTCCCATTTACAGGGTAAAGAGATTGCCGCCCGCTGTGGATATGAAAATCCATTCTTTTTTTGTCGGGTATTCAAGAAACATACCGGCCTGACGCCCCAGACGTTTCGAAAAAAGAGTATTCCCCCCTCCTACCAGGCCAACACGCAGCTCCGATAAAAAATTTTATAATTCCACTATTTTTCATATTTTTTAATTCTTGACTTAGTGTCAATTCGACAGTTAAAATAGGCAAAACAAAGAAACTGGGTCACATTGGTCATTATGGAGAGCCAAAGGATGGAAAAAATTAAAGATTTATTCACGACCGGCGAAGCCGCTGATATTTGCAAGGTCAGCCAGCAAACCATTATCCGCTGTTTTGATGCCGGCAAATTGGAAGGATTCCGTGTCCCCGGTTCAAAGTTCCGTCGCATCCCGCGGGAAAGCCTGATTAAATTTATGAAAGAAAACAACATCCCGCTGGCCAATTTGTCTATTGCAGGCAAAAAGAAAGTACTCATCGTCGATGACGATATGGAAATCGTGGAGCTGCTGGTGGATGTTCTGACACGCGATGGCCGATTTGAGGTGCGTACGGCATCCAGCGGTTACGACGCGGGACTGATGACGCAGCAGTTCCGGCCGGATGTCATCCTGCTGGACTACATGCTGCCCGATGTCAACGGCAATATCGTCTGTCGGACCATCAAGAAGAATCCTGACTTTTCCAACACCCAGATTATTATTGTCAGCGGTGTTGTCAATCAAAGTGAAATCGATGAGCTGCTGCATTCGGGCGCGGCAGACTTTATTAAGAAACCCTTCAATATCGCTGAACTGGTTGATAAGCTGGCCCGTTTATCGCAAGCGTAGTCCATGTCGGAATCGGTCGATAAAACTTCTGTAGCTCGTCAGATTGAGCTAATCATACGCCAATTAAATACCCTGTCCACTCTGCCGCAGGTTGCGGCGGGAATCCTGCCCTGTGTACTCAAAGAGCCTTTTCAGACAGGCGAACTGACTCAGATTATCGAAGCCGATAGTGCCATGACCGCCAGTGTACTGGCCCTGGCCTCACGCATGGGGATTCTGGGAACCGAGGGATCCAAACCCCTGGCCGAGGTCATCGACGAATTGCCTTCTGCGGCGTTGCGTGATGCTGTATTGTCGGTTAAAGTCGTACAGGCCGTTGACTGTCCGACCGATGCCGACAGCACCCGCCCCCTGCCCCGGCGCCAAATGGCATTACATGCCCTTGCGACAGCCTGTTGTGCCTCTCTGATTGCTCAGTTGGCCCTTGATGAAACCGACCGCAAGCTGGCTTTTACCGCCGGTCTGCTCCATGATATCGGCAAGACCGCTCTGGACGAGGTCATGCCTAAAAGCTTTGATCAGCTTGTCCTGCAGGCCGCTCAGAAAAAACAAAGCCTCAGCACTATCGAGCAGGACCATCTGGGCCTGACTCACGCACTGCTGGGCAAACGTCTGGCTGAAAAATGGCGTCTGCCCGAACCGATTGTCCAGGCCATCTGGCTGCATCACGCCGACCCCCGCATCTTATCGGAAATGCCTCACGGCAGACTGGTCATGGTTACCCTGTTGGCCGACGAACTGGCCCGCAAGTCCGGCATTGGTCAGTCCGGCAGTTATGAAACACCCGAACAGGACACCCTGCTGGCCAGGCTGCTTGGCTTAAATGCTCAGCAAATCAGCCAGATTATGGCCCAGTTGCCCGAGCAAGTTGAACAGAAAAGCAAGCCTCTGGGATTAAGCAATCTTGACCGGGCACAAGACTATTACGAAATGATTCATCTGGCTGCGGCACAACTGGCTCGCGACAACAGCTCCATGGCCCAGCAAAGCCGCCGCAGTTTTGACGCAACCCTGTTTGCCGACCCCGTCCAGCAGTTTTTAAACACGCTGTCCACAGGAAGCAGTCCCGATCAGGTTGCCGCTCAATTTGCACAATGCCTTCAGCAAACCCTGCATACCGGCTCGGTACTTATTCTGCTGTGGCCTGAACAGCACACAGAACCCGCAGAAATGGCAATTGCCACTGCCGACGGTACGAGTGAGGCTGCTTTGCTTGCGATCCCCGACACAGTCGATTTGAAAACCAATCCTTTTGGTGAGGGGTTCAAGATTATTCGCGCCGATGAAGCCTTCGGATGGTGTATTGAACAGATCCGTTGGCTGGCCCCGTCACGAACCCTCGCGGCCCCCCTGCTGCTGTCGGGAAAGCCTGTGGCGGTAGCCCTCTTTGAAAGCGATACCAACCTCCCGGTTGAAACCCTGCAGATGCTGTGTTCGATTGGTGCTTCCACGATTTCGGCCAGCAAGGCCTTCCGGGCCCAGCGGGAACAGACTGAACGGCTGGTCGATTTGATGGACAAACTCCGCACGGCCGACCGGGATTTGACTGAGGCCCGTTCGCTGGCGGCGGTGGCGGAGATGGCCGCCGGTGCTGCCCATGAACTGAATAATCCGCTGGCCGTGATTTCCGGTCGTGCCCAACTGCTGATGCAATCGGAAAACGATACCGCGAAAAAACAGATTCTCGAGCAGATTTTCCAGCGGACCCAGGACATCTCCGACATCATCACCGACCTGATGAGCTTTGCACGCCCCCGCGACCCCTATAAACATCTGGTCGCCCCGGCCGTGCTGGTCTCGGAAGCCATCGAAAAAACCGCACGGCTCCACAATTTGCCCCAATTGACAGTGACCCTCAAAGATATCGAACCATTGCCCGATGTCTTCGTGGACAAAACCCAGGTCATCCAGGCCATCAGCCATATTTTGTCCAATGCCGTGGAGTCTTACCTCGGCCAGGACAGCGGCCCCATCACCATCGAAGGACATCTGCTCAATGAAAACACCCTCGTCGAGATCCGCATCATCGACGCCGGCTGCGGTATGAATGAAGCAACCTTGCGTCAGGCCACCAGACCGTTCTTTTCCGCAAAACCCGCCGGACGCAAACGCGGCATGGGACTGGCCCACGCTCAGCGGCTGCTGTCACTGAACAACGCCTCCCTCCGCCTGGACAGCATCCCCGGCAAAGGGACCACCGTTACCATCCGTTTGCCGCGGGTCTAACAAAATCCAGTATTTTTCTTTGCATCCCGGCTGTCATCCAGTACACTGCCGCTATGAACCCCAAAGCAATTATTATCGGTGCAACCTCCGGCATTGGCCGGGGACTGGCAGAAATACTGGCCCATCACGGATACTTTGTCGGTATTACAGGCCGACGGGTGGACCTGCTGGAAACACTTCGTGCCTCCCGCCCGGAATCCTATCTGCCCGAATTTATGGATATTTCCAAACCCGAACAGGCACGAACCATTTTCCATGCCATGGTGGAAAAAATGGGAGGGGTGGACCTGGTGATTGTCAATGCCGGCACCGGCAAACGCAATGAAGAATTGGATTGGACAATCGACCAGACTATTATTGCCGTCAACGTCAGCGGATGCGTCGCCATCGCCAACGCCGCAATGCATATCTTTTTTCGGCAGGGACACGGCCATCTGGTCGGCATTTCTTCCATCGCCGCATTGCGGGGCAGCCGGTACGTCCCAACCTATCCGGCCTCCAAGGCGTTTCTGTCAACCTATCTCGAAGGCCTTCGTCACAAAGTTCGCCACGAGAAACGAAACATCACGATTACGGATATCCAACCCGGCTTTGTCGATACAGCCATGGCCCAGGGGGATTATGTATTCTGGCGTGCCCCCGTGGACAAAGCCGCCCGACAGATTTACCAGGCCATCTGTAAAAAGAAAAAACGAGCCTATATCACTCGCCGCTGGCGATTGATTGCCTGGCTCCAAAAAACCCTGCCGGATTTTCTATATCACAAGATATAGAGATAGCCTTCTGTTACGACCTCGGCTGGAATTCACCGCACCAGTTGGCCTCAAAAACCTTGGGCCAGTGAATGTCGGTCTTGATCGATCCAATTCCTTCTGCCCGCGGCACATAAAAACTGGAATTGGGGCGAGGTGCGTAACGATGACAATCTCCGGAACCCGGGGCGGTTTTTTCATAAAAGAAACAATTCAGACACGACATACCCTCTTTCGGTGCGGCCATAGTGACCTCCTTTCGAAATGAGCCTATTTTTGAACAGTCTCCCTTTCATCATAGCCATTATCGCCTTACAGCAACAGGCTGTCAACTTCTATTGACAATCAAACCCGGATTCTGTCTTTTTTTGCTCTATTCTATAATCAAATCCAGCTCAGCAACCGAGGCAAAGGGATCGTTATTGTATCCCTTCAGGGCAACAAACCGGAAGAATCGGCCTTTGACTGGCTTACCAAACCGCACAGGCTCTTCTTTCAGAATGCCTTCGGCAGCCGGCGGCCCCCAGTTTTTCCCGTCCGGACTGACATAACAGGCGTATTCAGCTACGCGGCCATTGCGGTTGCCGTCCTGACGAAGCAGGCAACTGAATCCATAGATTTCGATATCTTGAGCTAACTCAATCCGGATTTCGTGTGGATACGGCTTTTTATCTACCGTCCAGGCGGTATGCCACATGGTGGCAGGATCACCATCGATGGCCTTGCTGCCTTCATATCCCCGTTCCTGGCTGTCGGCGAAAACTACCTTGGCCTGAAGCGACTGCATGGCTGAGGGCTTTTGAAATAGCCCTTGTATGGCCTCCATAGAAACCGAAACGGCCGGCCTGAATGCATTCGACTCCATATACCGCAGCAGACTGTAACGCAGTTGCCGGGCAACAGGACGCCTGTCAAGGTCGTTATGAATATCCATACTGCACAGCAGCAGCCTGCCTTTGCCGACTTGCACTTCAAACAGCACCGCCAGTTTTCGGCACATAGTCCAGTCGTCAATCAACCGTACGATGGGGGTAACCGCCTCCTCCAGCTCATCCAGAACCACGGGTTTGGAATGATCCAGCAGGTCCTGCCACTGCCAGTTGGAATAAAAATCGGTCGGGAAATCCGCCAGGGCCGGGTGGGCCGGGTCGCATAAAATCCCCAGCGTATGCTCCGGCTGCGAGGCAAAAGTGATGCGATTCCAGAA
>JAWRKM010000042.1:0-32026 GCA_040306945.1 Anaerohalosphaeraceae bacterium | reverse complement strand
ACCATGTCTTGCCCGCGTCGGTGCTTCGGGAAATTCGTACACAGGTATTGGATGCTCCTTCATTGGTATCATAGGCACACAGCCAATGGCCGTTGGACAGAATCAGCAGTCTGGGATACCATGTCCCACCTGAAGAGGGGGCAAATACGACCTGCTCAGAGGCAGGATTCCAGCTCAGAGCAACCTCGCGTTTGAGCAAAAGGGTATTTGGTGTTTGAGCCGCAATAACCTGCGGCATTGCCCCGATCCAGAGCAACTGGATCAGCGACAGAACTATTTTGAAATGCTTAATCTCCATAGGGATTGTGAACCTGAGCACTAAGTCGGATTATTGAACCGCAAGCCATACATCAACAAATCGTTCCAGATCGGCCGGATTCACCTGACCGCTGCTATCCAGATCGGCGCCGCCGCATCCGCCTGTCGTCTGACAATCGGTCCTCAGCCATCGTGCCGCCAGATAACCAAAATCTTCATAAGCCACACCATCGGGACATGCAAAATCCGCCGCAATCGCCCGATTCCAATTGAAATCGGGATACTTCGCACCGTTGTCACAGAGTCTCCAGACATCATCCAGCCCGTTGGCAGTTTCGCCGACAAAATCCCAGCCCAAGTCTGTATAGGTTGACCGCGTCTGCATCGCAGGAGTGGTCTTGCCGTAAACATCGGTTATCGTGCCCGCCCCATCGCCTGTCACCTGTGCGATTGAACTGCTATCCACATCCCAGAAACAACGCTGGACGGTGCCGCCGCCATTTTCACCAATCACCCCGCCGACATAGGTATAAGCAGCAGAACCTGCCGACGATATGATCGAGGAAGCCGCCGCAGTTCCTGTCGCATAACAGGCCGACACCTGTCCCAATTCCGTCGCCACGACGACGCCGCGATTTCTGCCAACCACACCGCCGCAGGAAGACCAGGCAGAAGATGGCATGGGAGAAATCACACTGGAAGATGCATCAGAGGTACCCATCGCATAACAATCAGAAATCGTGCCGGTGTTATCCGCGGCAATGCCTCCTGCCGAAGACCAGCAGTTGATTTCATTATTAGCCGTCGCTGATGCTTCGGAGTTGGCAAAACCTGTCGCATAACTGCGCGTAATCATTCCCTTGCGATTATATCCGACCAGACCGCCTGCAGAAGACCATGCCGCCGAAGCCGCCGAGCCGATCAGGCAGCTTGCAGTAACATCCCCCTGGGCATAACACCTGTCGATCGTCCCGGATTCATTTAATGCCGCCAGCCCGCCAGCAAAGGCCGAATCGCGGGTCGAATTTGCCTGTACCGCACCCGTCGCATAAGAACGAACAATCGTGCCGTGATCATTGATTGCCGCAAGTCCGCCAGCGTTGGCCGTGTAGCCGCTAACGGTCACCGAGCCGTAAGCATAACAATCAGAAATATCCCCGTAGTTGGTTGCAGCCAGGCCCCCTGCCTGCGACCTGGAACTATGTGAAGTACCGACCGCAGCGGTGCAAAAGCAATGGGACAGGGTCCCTTCATTGACGCCGACCAGTCCCCCTCCTGCATTGGCACCGCTCACCAAACCGCTTGCCGAGCAATTCATAATGGCCCCGCCTTCGTTCCACCCGGCCAGGGCACCAATATAGCTTTTGCCGACAATAGAGACATTCTCCAGCCTGATTCTTTGAATCACTGCCGGCGACCTTACCAAACCAAACAAACCCACATTCTCCGCATTCGGCAGATTCATCGTCAGATGACTCAGTGTAAACCCACCCCCATCAAACACCCCAGCAAAAGCTTTCCCCCAGTTTCCGATAGGCGACAAAGCAACTCCTGTTAAATCCAGGTCAGTAGTCAAAACAAAAGCCTTGTCCCAGTCTGCCGACGTAGAAACCAACTGCACCAAATCCGCCGTACTGGAAATCTTATATGGATTGGTCGTTGTTCCATCGCCATCAGTATATGCACATACGGTTGCCTGGAGTGACAAAATCCCCGCCACGACAATAATTGCTGTTTTCATCCCCTGTATCCTCTGAGTATTGTATTTGCAGTTTCTCTTCCGATGGTATCCGTATCAAATCATTATGTTGTTTGATACGATTGTCGACGCCAATGGTATTAAAAAATCTGCAAAAAAGCAATTCAATTTTATAATTACAACTATTTCCCACCCTTTTTTGTATATTATAATTTACACTTCAATCCTCCCTTCTTATCTTTTATCAAAGTACAAATGATTCAATTTTATAGGATGCAGGCACTACAAACTGGCGATATCCAGATTTCGTGCTGCGGCAGTCTCATCCAGCCGGCCGATTGGGGTTGTCACCGGGGCCGCCTTGATGCTCGCCGGGTCGATCTCAACCTGTTTGGCTATATCAATCATGGCCTCAATAAAGATATCCAGCGTCTCGCGGCTTTCGGTCTCGGTCGGCTCAATCATCAGGGCTTCTTTGACAATCATCGGGAAATACATAGTCGGCGGGTGAATACCTCGGTCGATCAGGGCTTTGGCGATATCGATGGCATGAACGCCCTTGGCAGCCTGCCGCGTGGCACTGATAACACATTCGTGCTTGCAGACCTGTTCGTAGGGAATATCGTAATAATCCTTCAGCTTTTCTTTGACATAGTTGGCGTTCAGAACAGCATTTTCGCTGACCCGCAGAAGCCCTTCTTTACCCAGCATCAGCATATAGACGTAGGCCTTGAGCACCACACCGAAATTGCCGTAGAACGGGGCGATATAGCCGATGGAGTCCGGCCGGTCATACTCCAGGGCAAACGTGCCGTCCGACCGCTTAACCACAACAGAAATCGGCAGGAAATCGACCAGTTTCGAGCAGACACCCACCGGGCCAGCACCGGGACCGCCACCACCGTGCGGCGTGGCAAAGGTCTTGTGCAGATTAATATGAATAATATCAAAGCCCAGATCACCCGGACGAACCCGGCCGACTATTGCGTTGAGATTGGCACCATCGTAATAGGCCAGACCATCGACCGAGTGAATCAGGTCGCAAATTTCCTTGACATGGGGATTGAACAGGCCAACCGTATCGGGACACGTCAGCATAATCCCGGCCACTTCGCTGTTGAGCTCCTTTTTCAGGGCTTCCACACTCATCAGGCCGTTTTTATCGCTGGGAATGGCCTTGACCGAATACCCGGCAATCGCGGCACTGGCGGGGTTAGTCCCATGAGCACTGTCGGGAATCAGCACAACCTTTTTCTTGTTGCCCTTGCGGCGGTGATAGGCGGCCATCATCATAATCCCTGTCAGTTCGCCGTGTGCTCCGGCCATCGGCTGCATGGTAAAGGCAGCCATGCCGGCAATTTCCCGCAGCATCAAATCGGTTTCGTACAGCACCTGCAGGGCACCCTGCGTCAGCATGCCACCCATCCGCAACTGCGGCAGCAGCGGATGCAGATGTGCAAACCCCGGATAGGCCGCGATCCGCTCGCAGACTTTGGGATTGTATTTCATCGTGCACGAGCCCAGCGGATAAAATACCGTATCCACGCTGAAATTTCGGCGCGACAATTCGGTAAAATGCCGCACCACATCCAGCTCGCTCAATTCCGGCAGCGGCAGGTTGTCCCGCAGCAGCTTCGGTTCAATATGCACCCCCGCCGGCACATCGCTTTTGGCGACCCGCAATCCTTGACGCCCCGCTACACTTTTTTCAAATATCAGTTTCATTGTATATCCTCAATTTGTCATTCCCGCGAAGGCGAGAATCCAGATTTACGAAACCACAGATTTCACAGATGACACAGACTTCTATTTTTCAATTAAGTATTCTTTTGCCCCTTAGGGGCGTAACTCTTTTATTGTCCCGAAGGGACAACAAGTTCAATAGCCGGAGGCGTAAGCCTCCGGAAAAATTCATCTCAAATCACAAGCCCCGAAGGGGCGAAAGTAAATTCACTATAGATAGCGTTCATCAAAACGAATATTGTGTTTCTTAAAAAACAATTCCAATTCTTGTTTAAATGTTCGAGTACGATGGTGTTCTCCCTGGTTCTTGATATACTCTGTTACAGGTTGAACGCCCGAATAAGATACTGAAAACACCGAGTACCCGTCCTGCCAGCCAAAGTGGTTACCGAACGTATCTCGAAACCATCACGACGAATTCGTTTTAATCACCCGAACAAATTCTGATACGGACAATTCCGGATGCAGCGAAACCAGCATATGAAAATGGTCACAAACACCATTCAAAATATAAAGCTTTGCTTTCATATTCCGTATAATCCCTGCCAGATATTCACAGGTTCGTTTAACCTGGTCTTCCAATAGACCCGCGGTTCTATCTTTGATCGCAAAGATAATATGATAATAAATACTGGCATACGACATTTTAAGCTCCACTGTTCTTTCGCCCCTTCGGGGCTTCATTTTGTTCTTCCCTTTCCGGAGGCTTACGCCTCCGGCTATGAAACTCTCCGTCCCTTCGGGACTTCAAACCTATCCCTTTACAATTCCACTATTGAACTATAAATCCTACTTAACTTGTTTTCTTCCAAATACTAAATCATGAATAAAACAACCTATCGGCGCTAATATCAAACCCGGCAGTCAGCCAATAAATATTCCCAATCCAAGTCCTGTACCGCCATCAAAATCCCAAGGTTCACCTGTCGCTTTTGCTTCTAAAGAAGTTATTGCTGGAATAAACAATCCAAGTAGAAACCCCAACACACTCCATACAATCCAGGTAAACCAAAAACTTCTCTTAAAATTTCCTTTCCAGATGCTGTAAATCTAAGGAACAGCAAATAACAACACAAGAAACGACCATCGGATTATCATCAGAATAACATATTATTTATTCATATCTATTGATCTGTGTAATCTGCAAAATCTGTTGCTTGTCGTTGTTACAGTATTGCTTCCAGTTCCTCTGCCAGCATGCCGATTTCCTGCTTGGTGCGTTTTTCGGTCACGGCAATCAGCAGCGAGTTTTCCATACCCTTATAATAGCGGCTCAGCGGAAATCCCGCGGCATAACCTTTTTCTATCAGCCTGGCCACGACTTCCGCCGCATCCATCGGCACATCCAGCACCATCTCATTGAAAAACCACTTGGCCGGGAAGTGTGGTTTGACACCGGGAATTTTGGTCAGCCGTTCGTAGGCATAGCTGGCCTTGTCCGCACACAACTGTGCCGTCTTCCGCAGGCCTTCCTTGCCCAGCAGGCTCAGGTAAATCAGCGCCGTCATCGCACACAGGGCCTCATTGGAACAGATATTCGACGTTGCCTTTTCGCGGCGGATATGCTGCTCACGGGCCTGCAGGGTCAGCACAAACCCCTGACGTCCCTGGGCATCCTGGCTCCGCCCGACAATTCGTCCGGGCATCGCACGGGAATACTGCTTTTTCGTAGCCATAAAGCCCAGATACGGCCCGCCAAACGACATCGGCAACCCCAGTGACTGCCCTTCACCGGTAGCTATATCCACCCCCATCGCACCCGGTGTCTTGAGAATCCCCAGCGAAATCGGATAGCACGAACTGATTAACAACGCCCCTTTGGCATGAACCGCCTCGGCCAGATCGGTAAAATCATCGATGCAACCGAAAAAATTCGGATTCTGCACCATTACCGCAGCGGTCTTATCATCCAGGGCCTTGAGAATCTGCTCGCGATTAGCCAGGCCGCCATTATTGGCCGTCTCAATCAAGTCAATATGCAGATTGCGGGTATAAGACTGAATCATCACGCGATAAATCGGATTGACCGAATCATCGATAATCACTTTGTTGCGGCCGGTCACTCGAAGCGCCATCATCATCGCTTCGTACAGAGCCGTACCACCGTCATACATCGATGCATTCGAGACTTCCATCTCCGTCAGGCGGCAGATCATCGACTGGTATTCATAGATCGCCTGCAGCGTCCCCTGCGAGACCTCCGGCTGATACGGCGTATAGGCGGTATAAAACTCCGCCCTCCCCGCCAGCGCCGGCACCGCCGCAGGAATAAAGTGGTCATAAAACCCGCCGCCCAGAAACAGCGTCAGATTGATATAATTTTTGCCGGCCAGATCCGCCAGACGCGTGCGAACTTCCTGTTCGGACAACCCCTCGGGCAGCTTCAGGTCCCTGCAAAACAATTCCTGCGGAATCTCCCCGAACAAATCCTCGGGCCTCATCTTGATCTCGTCCAGCATCTGCTTGCGCTGGCTGTCAGTATTGGCTATAAATGGCATAATATCCTCAAAAAATGCGGGCTAAGAACTCTTGAACGGAACCCCTAATGGCCAAACAACAGACGTGTTACTCGTGAAAGTGGGTACCCAGCATTGTTTGGAATTTAGAATTTCGTGTTTAGGTTTTTCCCTTAGTGTGCTTCGGTTTCTAAAAATTTCTCGTAAGCCGCAGCATCCATCAGACCATCAAACTCGGACGGGTTGGACGCTTCAATCTGAATCATCCAGGCCTTGCCATAGGGTTCAGATTTCAGCATATCCGGATTATCAGGAACTTCCGTATTGACCGCTATCACTTTGCCGCTCATCGGGACATACATATCCGAGGCAGACTTGACCGATTCAATCACACCGAAGATATCCCCCTTTTGCAATTCCTTGCCGACCTGCGGCAGCTCCAGATAAACTATATCTCCAAGCTGCTCAATTGCATAAGCCGTCAATCCAACGGTATAAGCATTACCCGGCCCTTTGCGGACCCATTCGTGTGTTTGTAAATACCGTGCCTGTTTGTCAATCATCATAATCTATATCCTCTATTCAATGGACTCGAATTAAATTTCTCGGCTATTATTCAAAGACCGCCATCATTCCCGCAGCACCTGGCTTCAAATTGCGTTTGACTATCTTAGCCCCAAGCATCTTACCGCGAACTTCTATCTGTACCTCTGCTCCCGCAGTCAATTGGCAATCCACATACGCCATCGCCACAGATCGCTGGTCATACTGTTCCGTGAGCTTTTGGGCCTCATCATATTTCCAATACGGTACCGATGTCCCGCTGGTAACCACACCTACCAGACGCCCCTGATAAAAAACTGGACTGCCCTGCCGGGCAATTCCTTTATCCAGTATTCTCAGGCACACCACCCGTTTTGGCAAGACGCTGGTGTCGGAAAAATCACCTTTTTTATATCGTTCCAACGCGGCAAGCTGACGCTGAATTGCAGCTTTGCCAACATAGTTTTTCTTTTCGCTATCGGCAACTGCAAATCTCGCTGTCGAACAAGCCAGAATCGGCATCGTCTTGCCTTCCGAATCCTGCCCCATCTCATGTCCGTACAGCGGCAGTGATGCTTCCAGCCGAAGCGTATCCCTGGCCCCAAGCCCAATCGGAGCCACTCCCTTAGCCAGCAGGATATCCCACAAAGCCCCTCCCTTGTCCGCCTGAATCATAATCTCAAAACACACCGTTTCCCCGGTATACCCCGTCCGGCCGATTAAGACCTTATACCCCGCCAGTGCAGCAAGACTGGTTGCGTTTCGCTTCGGTTCCGGCAAAACCCCATCGGTCAGCAGACCTTGGAGAATTGCTTCCGACTGCGGTCCCTGTAAGGCCATCATGGCCAAGGATTCACTTAAATCCTCAAGAATGACAGAAGTATATCGAGTCTTAAGGGACTCAAGATGTGTCCAGTCTTTATCTTTATTAGAGGCATTCACTACCAGAATAAAGTTATCGGACTCAAACCGATAAAGCCAGGCATCATCGACCGCTCCGCCATCCTCTTGAGCCAGAATCGTATAATGACTCATTCCGAGCCCAAGCCCCCCGGCGTAATTGGTCAAGGCATAATCCAGAAATGCCCCTGCCTGGTTTCCACTAATCCGGAACCGTCCCATGTGCGAAACGTCAAACAATCCGGCAGACCTTCGTGTAGCCAGATGCTCCTGCACAATCCCCGCAGGATATTGAATCGGCATCTCCCAGCCGGCAAAATCTACTAATTTTGCATGGGCAATACAATGTTTTTCGTAAAGCGGCGTTCGTTTTGGTTGATTGGACTGCATTACAGGGTCCTATAAATCTTATTATCACGGGTTGAACCAGCCCCCCTGTTTATCAAAACCAATGAGCCGAGTCAACAGATTTGTACTTTTCTTGCATCAGTTCATGCTATTAATAGCAAGATAGTGCTAACTCTAACATATACAGACATAAATAAATCTAACTTATCTTTTTATTGTGGTATATCTTCTTTTGAATAGGCTTATTGAATTTAACATAAAACAATATACAGCAATACTTTATATACATTTTTCATATTTTTACCCACATCATCAGTAGTTCTACTTATATTAAAAATAGGTATTTTTTATGCTAAATGTACTTTCTATGCATTTCGAAAATAAAATTAGATAAACAAATAAACCATCTGTCAGGTTTTTGTACTTATTTTCACAGGAGCATGAAGAATGACCAACACTGTTACGATTAGTCCTTTGACACGAATTGAAGGACATCTTGCCATCCACACGGAAACCGAAGCCGTCCCGGACAGCAAGAAAGTGAAAATCACCGAAGCCCGCTGCGAAGGGGAAATGTTTCGAGGCATTGAAACCATCCTGCAGGGTAGAGACCCGCTCGATGCCCAGCAAATTACCCAGCGTATCTGTGGAGTCTGCCCTATCTCGCACGGAATGGCTTCGCTCATGGCACAGGAAATGGCATATGGAGTCACCCCCTCTAAAAATGGCAGACTGGCCCAGAACCTGATTCTGGGGGCCAATTATTTGCAATCCCACATCCTTCACTTTTACCACCTGTCAGCCCTGGACTTTGTCGATATTAAAGCCATCTTAAAGTACAACGGCCCGGATACAACACTCAAATCCTTACGAGCCTGGGTGGAAAACGCAGTATCATCCAAGTCTGTATTTCCCGCCGCTCCGTTTCTGCCTCGTTACGAAGTCCAGCAATATGTCCCCGGCGATCAGGAAAACTGGCGGCTGATCTCAAATTACCTCAAGGCCCTCAAGATGCGTTCGGTGGCCCATGAAATGTGCGCCGTGTTTGCTGCCAAGATGCCGCATTCCACCTCCCTGGTGCCGACCGGCGTCACCGGCGAAATCACGCTCGAACGCATCCTCAGCTACAAGAGTCGCCTCGATAAATTGGCAGAATTTATCGAAACCGTCTATCTGCCCGACCTGATTCTGGCCGCCAAGGCCTTCCCCGATTACTGGAATATTGGAGCATCCTATGGCAATTATCTGAGTTTCGGCAACTTCCGCATGGAAGAAAAAGCCGGCCCTGAGGTCCAGAAATTCTTCCCGGCCGGGGCGATTATCAACGGCAAACTCGAGTCCGTCGATACTAATAAAATCCGAGAATATGTCGGCCATTCACACTACAGCAGCCCCTCCGGCCTGCATCCTGATGAAGGTCAAACCATCCCCAATCCTGAGAAAGGTTATAGCTGGCTCAAGGCCCCTCGCTACGATGGGGTCCCCATGGAAGTCGGCCCCCTGGCCCGTGTCATGGTTGCCTATCATACCCGCAGATTCGAATGGCTCAAAAAAGAAGTCGACGACACACTGGCTTCGGCAGGAGTAAAATTGGAACAACTCAATTCCGTCCTCGGACGTCATCTGACTCGCGGTCTGGAAGCCAAATGGATTTGCACACAGCTTTATGCCTGGCTGGATGAACTGGAAATCGGAAGCCCCGCGGCGAAAGAATTCCGCATCCCCGCTACCGGCAAAGGATTTGGGCTGGTGGAAGCGCCGCGCGGCGCCCTCGGCCACTGGCTGACAATCGAGAATTATAAAATCAAACATTATCAGTGCGTTGTGCCGACGACCTGGAATTGTTCGGCCCGTGATGACAAAGGCCAGCCCGGCATCGTCGAAAAAGCACTCGAAGGCACTGTCATCGAAGACCCCAGACAGCCAATCGAAGCCGGACGTATCGTTCGTTCCTTTGATCCCTGCCTGGCCTGTGCCGTTCATTAATCGTTCAAGGAAATATTATTATGAAGAATACCGCTTTTACACGCAGAGATTTTCTTAAACTGGGAGCAGCCCTGGCGGCCTCCGCCTCGCTGCCGGCTGAGATGGCCAGTGTCTTCGCCTCCGGCCTTGAAAAAATGGTCAGTCTGACCCGTGTTGTCTGGCTTCAGGGGCAATCCTGTTCCGGCGACTCCATTTCCCTGCTCAATTCCATCGATCCGGAACCGGCAGACCTGTTAACTCGCTACATCAGCCTTGTCCTGCACCAGAATATTGGTGCCGCTCAGGGTAATATCTTTATGGAAACCATCAACAAAGCCTCACAGGCCGGCGATTTTATCCTGGCAATCGAAGGCTCTATTCCCCTGAATATGCCCAAAGCCTGTATCATCGGCGGCAGACCCTTCGAACAGATTCTGCTGGAGCTGATTCCCAAAGCTAAAGCCATCGTGGCTGTGGGCACCTGTGCCACCTTTGGCGGAATTCCCGCTGCCGAAGGCAACCCCACCGGCTCCGCCAGTGTGCAGGATTTCATGAAAAAACATCAACTGCCCTGGAAGAACCGACTGGTCAACTGTACAAGCTGCCCGGTTCATCCGGATGCGGTCGTGGGCACCTTCGCCTATATCGCCGCCAAAGGCTATCCCCAAGTCGATCCGGAACTGCTGACACCCAAAATGTTCTACAGCAACTCCACGCATGACAACTGCCCGCGTTATCATTACTATGAACGCAAAATTTTCGCCAAACATTTCGGCGATCCCGCCGGCTGCCTGTTCAAGCTCGGGTGTCTGGGCCCGCTGACCCATACGGAATGCCCCAACCGACAGTGGAACAGTGGTGTCAACTGGTGTATCCGTTCTGCAGCCCCCTGCATCGGCTGCAGTTCACCAAATTTTGCCAAGAAAAAAGATTTCCCGTTCTATCGCATTGGTGAGCAGTCCCATGATGTCAATTACACCGAAACACAGCGAAAAGGAGTATTACAATGATGGGTATTCGTCTGAATCTCTTATGGAAAATTCTTCTGATTTCTCTGGTGCCGTTTATGGTATTGGGATTGACTCTGCAAAGCATCAATTATTATATGGTCAAAACCAATTTTCAGAAAGTTCAAAACCAGTTCGAGAAATCCCTGCAAGACCTGAGCACCAATTCCATTACAGAACTGATTTCGCAGTCCGAACAGGCTGCCAAAGACCTGCTTCAGGAAATTAAGATTGCCATCGGAAGCTCCCTGCAGCCGGGAGAAGCGGCAAAATTCCTGGATCTGGCGCAGAAACAAACTGAACTGGAACAATTGCATGAGTTTTCTTTTTATGGCCCCCAGGGCGAACTGGAACTTTCATCCAACCCGAATACCAGCAGAAAACATGTCCCATCGGATGTGATACAGCAGGCCATGACCGAAAAAGGGCTGGTCATGCGAGGTAAGGAAGAAAATGAATCCACACTCCAATTCTATCAGCCGCTGTTTATGGACAGGGATATGGTCCGTATGAATCCGGATTATAAAGTGGGCGATTTCTATGGCATTCTCTTTGTCGAAATGAAAAAAGACCGCATTCAAAAAAGTATTGAATCTCAGAAGAATGGCATTGAAAAGGCCGTTGCCGAAGGACAGACCATTCATCATCAGGTCTTGTCACGCAGCCTGCTGTACAGTATCATCATTGGCGTCGGATTCCTGACCGGAGTCACATTTATTATTGTTCCGCTGGTCACCCGCGGCATTGTTAAACCCATGCAAAAAGCCATCAGTGCCAATATCAGCATTGCAGAATATATGTCGTCGGCCGCAAGTCAGTTTACCTCCTCTTCGCAAACCATTGCCAAGGGGGCATCCGAACAAGCCGCCGGACTTCAGGAAACCTCTTCCAGCCTCGAGGAAATTACCTCAATGACCCGACAGAACGCACAGAACGCCCAGCAGGCCAACACCCTCGCTCAGCAGGCCCAGCAGGCCGCAATCGAAGGTGCAGAAGCCATCCGCAAAATGAACACTGCCATCGAAGATATTCACAAAAGCGCCGATGCCACATCCAGGATTATTCGTGTGATCGATGATATTGCCTTCCAGACCAATCTGCTGGCCCTCAATGCCGCCGTCGAGGCCGCCCGTGCCGGCGAAGCAGGCAAAGGGTTTGCTGTTGTCGCCGAAGAAGTCCGTAATCTGGCCATTCGCAGCGCCGAAGCCGCCAAGAATACCGAAAACATGATTCAGACCTCGGTCAGTCAGGCCAAAACCGGTGTAGAGCTTTCTGCCGAAGTCAGCAAGACTCTCTCGGAAATCCTGAACCGCTCATCCAAGACCGTCTCGCTGGTCAGTGAAATCGCCCAGGCCTGTTCCGAACAGGCACAGGGAATTGAACAAATCAATCAATCCCTGTCCCAGATGGAATCGGTGACCCAGCAAAACGCCTCATTCGCCGAAGAATCCGCATCCTCGGCTATCGAGCTGAATTCGCAGGCGGTAAACCTGAAAAAAACCGTGGACGAACTTGTTGCTCTGGTCGAAAGTAGTACTGCTGCACAATACACTGCTGACATTACAGCATAATATGGTCTCACACGCAAACCGCTTTTGTTGATTCACGATACACCGGTTGCCTCAGACCGGTGTATCTTTTTTATTCTGATCCAACTTGAAATCTTCCGTTTCGTCACGGCTAAAGACCTCTATCCACCAGCTTTCAGCAATAGATTATCACCACGGTTACGTGTAAGTCTCTTGACCCCGTAAGTATGCACGGAATAGAACGGCCTGTGGTCTTCGCGGAACAATCATACCCGTCGGGTATTTCACCTTTATTTTGCTATATCACCAGCCGCATCTTGGCCATCATCATTCAGCCCCCGGCTACAATCACTGGTCATTCACAAAAAACAGCCATTCCGCAAAAACCACATTGAAATTCAAGGCGAAATGTGCGACCCTCTTCATCCACCAAAAACATCGTCTCGGCTGCCGTCCCCGAAGATGCCCCAGTGCATAATCCCAATTGCTCACGCAAACAATACTTGGTCGTCATGACTTGCCGACCTTTCATTACCAACCCAGCCTCGGCCGCCGGCTCTACGACCTCAACACCATGTTTGCGATAAAAATGCCTCGCTTTTTCATTTAACACATTACCACAATACCCGATCTGTTTTTCCGGATATCGAACAAACGATTCTGTGACCCTCTTGCTCATCGCTGCCGGCTTGCGAGACGCCAGCCGAACTTCGGTCAGTTTTTGCACTATCTTCCGTCTCATCTCATTAAGTACCGCGGTAGGGAAAAAATACATTGTTGATAATTCCACGCGAACATCCAGGCATTCAAAAATTGTATTTCCCAGCTTGGCCAATTGCGTTTCTATGGTCTTGCGAGCCTGTTCCGGCTTGTCCGCCGGCTGCTTTGCAACAGGATGCTCTGCCACAGCCACAACGCCATCTTCATCGCAGCCTTCAATCTGTATCCCGTCAGGAATTTCGCGAAGCGTTATCGAAACCTTGATTTTCCGCTCCGCAGGCACCTTCGAGAGCTTGCGGCTGAATTCAATATCCAAATTGCGATAGATTTTCATCCCCGCACAAATTCCCTGCATCGACCGGGGACGAATACGCCGGCCCTCCACCCCATTGACTGTCGTACCTGCCAGGTTATTATCGGCAAAAAAACACAATCCATCGCCATTGTGTAAAGTAATCTCGGTATCCAGCGTAAAGGATGTTTTATCCACACTCACCACAGTCCCGACATATTGCCCCAGCGACTTTGGCGTATCGATAGACCCGATTTTATGCGCCTTGCCCAGAATTCCGTAATCCGTATATCTCCGGTTAAAGGTCTTCTCTGGATCCGGCACAAAATTCAGCCGCACCCTGCCGCTCGACGTTTTTTGCAGCCCTCTGGCTGCCAGAACCGCATCCAACTTTTGTCGATAATACCCTACCACATTTGCCACATAATCTGCATCTTTAAGCCGGCCTTCAATCTTGAAGCTGGTAATTCCTGCATCGAGCAACGGCTCAAGATAGTCCGACAGATTCAGGTCTTTAATCGACAACAGATAACGGTCCTGAACGATGGTATTGCCTGCCTTGTCCTTGAGTGTATAACGTCTGCGACATGGCTGAGCACAGCAGCCGCGATTGCCGCTGCGGCCGCCAATGGCATAACTCATATAGCACTTCCCCGACGCACAAACACACAAGGCACCGTGAACAAAACATTCCAATTCAACTGTGGTTTGCCTGCGGATTTCCCGGATTTGCTCCAACGTCAATTCCCGAGCCAGAATCACACGGGAAAATCCAACGGCTTCCAGGAATTTCACCTTCTCCGGCGTCGCATTATGGGCCTGCGTACTGGCAATCAGCGGAATCGGCGGCAAGTCAAGTTCCAGCAATCCCATATCTTGAATAATTACCCCGTCCACCCCGGCCGCATACAGGTCCTGAATCATCTTTTCGGCTACAGACAGTTCCCGATCGAAAAGCAGTGTATTCAAGGCAACATAAATTTTAACATAATATGGATGGGCATATTCCACAACTTGTCGGATATCGTCAATTGTATTGCCGGCAGCTTCGCGAGCACTAAACTGAGGGGCACCAAGATAAATAGCATCCGCTCCGCACTGGATTGCAGTCTTAGCCACTGCGATATCTCTGGCCGGGGCGAGAAGCTCAATTATGGGCATCGTCATGGGTATTACTCATATAAACATATTTTCTGATATAATATAACTTATAACGACAGATTCAAAGATTGTGCCACCTATGGTACAAAATCCAAGCCCCAAAAGCCATGCATTATATAAGAAGAATTAATTTATACTATAACCCGATAAATTTTTTGAATTCACTCGCATTATAGCTATAATCACAGACTTTTGAAGACTTTCAATTATAGAGGAACAGACTGTGTACAAGATTACCCATAAACAGCAGTTATCGGAAAATGTATTCCTGATGGATGTACACGCCCCCCTGGTGGCTAAGGCCCGTAAGGCAGGCCAGTTCGTCATAGTTTCGCCAAACGCTGAGACCGGTGAGCGAATCCCGCTGACCATCGCCGGCGCCGACAAAACCGCCGGTACCGTCCGCCTGATTTTCCAGCGGGTTGGCAAGGCAACCGCTCAAATGGCCGATTTGCAGGTCGGACAATCGCTTGGCTATGTAGCAGGGCCTCTGGGCAAACCAACTCATATCGAGAAATTCGGTACCGTCGTCTGCATCGGCGGCGGCATCGGTAATGCCCCCCTGCTGCCGATTGCCACAGCCATGAAAGAAGCCGGCAACCGCATCATCAGCATCCTCGGTGCCAGGAACAAGGAACTGCTGATCCTCGAAAAGGATTTTAAGACCATCAGCGATGAACTCATAGTCGTCACTGACGACGGTTCCTATGGACGCAAGGCGCTGGTTACTCAGCCGCTCGAAGAAATTTGTCAGCGGCAGCCTAAACCCGATTTAGCCGTGGCTATCGGCCCGGCCATCATGATGAAATTCTGCTGTGACGTAACCAAAAAATACAATGTCCCCACCCAGGTTTCATTAAATACCATTATGGTGGATGGGACGGGCATGTGCGGGGGCTGCCGTGTCGAAGTCGGCGGCAAAACCCAATTCGTCTGCGTCGATGGCCCCGAATTCGACGGCCATCAGGTTAATTTCGATCAGATGATGAAACGCCAGGGGGCCTATAAAGACCTCGAAAAAAAGGCCATGGAACAATATCAGGAACACCGCTGCAAGATCGGTTTGAAATAAAATAATCAGACTATTCCCTCAGCACAACATCGGGAAGATGACCGGAAATGATAGCGTCAGCACCTGACGTCTGAGGAGAGTAAAAGATAAAAAAAATAGAGGATGACTGTGGACACTAAAAAATTGCTCGACGAGATGCTTGCAAAGAAGGCCAAAGGACAACTGACAGCCAAAGACCGATATACCATTCCCGTGCAGGACATGCCGGCCCAGGACCCTGGCGTCCGCACAGGCAACGTCAGGGAAGTAGCCATCGGTTATACCGCCGAGCAGGCCCGCCTGGAAGCACTGCGATGCCTGCAATGCCCTACCGCCCCCTGCATTGAAGGCTGTCCGGTGCGCATCGACATTAAAGGTTTTATTGCTGCCATCGCCGATGGAGACAATAATAAAGCCCTTGAAATCATCAAGCAAAATTCGCTGTTGCCAGCCGTTTGCGGCCGAGTCTGTCCGCAGGAAGTCCAGTGCCAGGAAAAATGCACCGTCGGTAAAAAATTCAAGGATGTCGGCAAGAGCGTCTCCATCGGCAGACTTGAACGCTATGTCGCCGACTTCAATAAAGCCGGCGGCGTCCCCCCCATCGCCCCCGCCACAGGCAAAAAAGTCGCGGTCATCGGTTCCGGCCCGGGCGGTATCGTCGTCGCCGCGGACACCCGTCGCGCCGGCCACGATGTCACCATCTTTGAAGCTTTCCACAAACCCGGCGGCGTCATGGTCTACGGCATTCCGGAGTTTCGTCTGCCCAAAGCCATCGTCCAGGAAGAACTCCAGACACTTGAAAAAATGGGCGTCAAAATCGCCTGCAACTTTATCGTTGGCAGAACCCGCACCATCGAACAGCTGATGAAAGAAGACGGTTTCGACGCCGTCTATATTGGTGTCGGCGCCGGCCTGCCCAAATTTATGAATATCCCCGGCGAACACCTCGTCGGTGTCTATAGCGCCAACGAATACCTCACCCGCGCCAACCTGATGAAGGCCTATGCCTTCGGCAAAGGCGCCGATACTCCCATCGCAGTCAGCAAAAAAGTCGCCGTACTCGGCGGCGGCAATGTCGCGATGGATGCCGCCCGCGTTGCTGTGCGTCTGGGGGCTGAAAAAGTCTATCTGGTCTATCGCCGCAGCGAGGTCGAAATGCCCGCCCGTATTGAAGAAGTCCACCACGCCAAGGAAGAAGGCGTCATCTTCTGCACCCTGCAGAATCCCAAGCAGATTCTCGGCGACGACAAGGGCAACGTCAAAGGCATGGAAGTCCTTCGCTATGAACTCGGCGCCCCCGATGAGTCCGGCCGCCGGCGCCCCGTCGAAATCCCCGGCAGCGAGTTTGTGCTCGAGGTGGATACCGTTATCGTCGCCATCGGCAACGGTGCCAACCCTCTAATCCAGCAGACCACCCCCGGTCTGCAGTTCAACAAATGGGGCAATATCGTCGTCGATGACAACTGCAAGACCAGCCTCGAAGGCGTCTATGCCGGAGGCGATATCGTTCTGGGCGCCGCAACCGTTATTCTGGCCATGGGCCAGGGCCGCATCGCCGCCGCAGCCATCAATGACTATCTGAAGACAAAATAAAAAAAGGCGGGGGTCTGCACCCTCGCCTTACACCATATGGACAAATCCTTTAAAGTTCAAGCTATAAATCAAGGCATACGCGAAATCCGATAAAGCAACTGCATTCCTCTGGGAGTGTGTGCGAACGCCCCGAAATTCGGCAGTAGTCTGCAGGGCCTCCCCATGTCCCCCCACGTGTAACCCGACGGCTCCCCATGGCGGGCCCGACAGGATTGGTTTGCGGCACAGTACTATACGAAGAAAACCAATCCTGGCACCACTCGGCCACATTACCGGCCATATCATACAAGCCATAGCCGTTGGGTATCAATCGTCCCACGGGACAGGTATACGGCTCAATTCCATCATATGCAATCGGATGATACCCATACGTTGGACTGACATCATAGTTTACATTCCATATAGAGACATAATTTTCATATGCGTGCATGATCTGATCGCCATACGGAAACCTTTTGGCAGCAAGCCCCCCTCGTGCCGCATATTCCCATTCTGCTTCGGTCGGCAGGCGATATCCTTTGGCATCCAAAATGCGAGCCCACGTCGGCAGATAATAGCAGGGCTGTTTATGTTCCTGTTCGCTCTTCCAGTTACAATAGGCAACCGCTCCATACCAACTTACAAAAATCATGGGATCATTGGACATATTTCGGCCTGCTTTGGTGCGAACATTAAAACCACACACAATGTTGAATGGCGGCTCTATAGAGACTCTCCAATAGTAGTTGATCTGGCTGCGTTCATCACTCAATGAGGTCTTACAATAGAGTTGGTCGTTACCGACTCCATACACAATGCCCTCAGACACATAGATTAATCCATCGCGTAAAGCAGAATTGAGAAAACTGCAATACTGGCCATTGGTCACTTCATATTTACTCATGTAAAAGGGGCTTAAGGTAACCACATGAACAGGACGTTCTTTGTCAGATCCCTCAGCGAAACTGTCCCCCATGTAGAACGTCCCTCCAGGGACATAAACCAGCTCGGGAATTCCCCTTAGAAGCCATTGACTGGCTATAACAGCCAAATCGTTGATATCCACGGCGCAATCTCCCGTTAAATCCCCGGAAGGACAGTCCGCATACACCGTCAATCGGGTGCAAACAAGCATAGAGCACGTGATAGTCAGGAGTACTTTTCTCATCTTCGTTCTCCCATAAATAAAATTCTTGTTGAGAAAAAATTTACACCTGAGTCATTGGCTGTATTCCACCCATTACCTCTTCTTATGAAGTTCCACATTACCCGACATAGCAAATCTCAAACCTTAACACAATTATATTATAGAGAATTCCAAAGGTCAAAATCAACCCCCTATATCGATAGAGCTGGAATAGACAGGAAACATCGTATCCCCCTGAAGCGGATAAGATGCCAGACGATACAGCGATATCAGGAATTAAAGAAGAGGTGGGCTGGGGGCACAACCAGCGGACAATCTGTATCCAGATAAACCCATTCAATTGAGCTGAATCAAAAAGACCCCGATGTAAGGTGTTGTTCGCCCCAATAACTCCATTCACACAAAGGGCCTGCGATGTGCCCTGTTGTCCCTAAAGCAGGCATAGAAACCTTGAACAGGAAGCAAAAAGCCTTTGTCTGGTGATCCCACCCAACAAAAAGGCCCGGAGAACATCCGGGCCTGGTTTATCTCTTGGCGTATGGGGACTTGACTGCCGCTTATTTCCCCAGCATGGTATTGAGCAGAGCATCATATCCAATCAGATAAAAGAATCGCTTCTGGTTGAATACCGGCACAGACAATTCCCTGGCTCGCTGGAGCATCGCATTATAGGTTCCCCGAGCTGTCTGTGAAGCCTGGTATTTTTCCATCAGACTCGGATCCAGATCCGCCTCAGCCTGATCCGGACGAGCCATGGGCACGGGTTCAAGCCCGACAACCACAAAATCCGTCTCAATCGTTACCTCGTTTTGCACCACACCGCCCCATCGCTCAATCATCTCCCGAATCCGCTGGCTGCCGTCAGCATCCACACGGCCGTCACCATCAAAATCAAAGTCGCCAAGAACCACAAACTTGTTGTTGCTTCTGGGGTCCCAGATCAGATTGGCCACAATATCTTCCTTGACAATCGGATTTTTCTTACTGCCGCGGACAATCCGGGCCACCGAAACCTTCGGTTCCACCTGGAATACCTCGATCTCCGCCTTGCCCTCACCGCTTTCTGGAATCGGGGCATTTCGATCAAACACGGCAAACGTCAAACCACGATACACATGGTCCTCTGATCCGGCATCCAGAAAGACCATATTATTCTGCAGATCCACCCGCAAAATCCCGGCATCCGGCTGATAGGCAGCCACCTCTTTATCCGGCCGCGGACGAATCGACTCCAGCCGGGACAGCGCCTCACGCAACGACTTATTCGCCTGGGCCAGCTTGGTCTCTGTATCGGTCAGCTCCATCTGTTTTTGCTTGAGCTTATTCTGTTCTTCTTCCAGCCGTTTGGTGACCGCCTGAATCTGTTCCTCGGCCGAACGGGTCATCTGCTTTTGCAGATCATCATACTTGGCCTGGATATCATTGGCATTCTGCTGATAGCTTTTCACCTGGGCTACAAGCTGCTGTTCCTTGAAGGTCGCCTCCTGCTTGTCAGCATTGAATTGTTCCTGAAGCTGCTGATATTGAGCTGTCAGATTATTGAGCATCGACTGAGTATCATCTATTTTGGTTTTTAAATCCGAAACCAGCTTAATCAGAGCGATTCCTTCGGGACCCACTGCCGGGCTGGCAGATTGTCCCAGCATCTCCGTCATCTTGTTGATCTGCAGGACGATATCATTCAGCTTGGCATCTGCAGACAAATCCTCAGCAGGTGCCACCCCCGTAATAATCGAATATAGCTTGTTAAACCGATCACTCATGGTGCCCAGGTAGGATTTCCCCTCATCCACTTTCCCCACAATTTTGCTGAGGTTCTGCTGCTCCCGTACGCTGGCGATCTTCTGCAAATCCGTCTTGCTGGAATCCAACTGAGCACGGTACTCCTCACTCTTGACATAAAAAATCACCGCACAGACCACTCCAACAATAAACAAGGCCACAAATGTGATGAGAGCATACAGCATCGCATTGCTCTGAGTCCTGGCTTGAGCCATAAGATAACTCCTTGAAATAGCAATAATTCCATGTTATGCAACACAACAGCCACAAGAGCAGTTAGTATCCTGAACAAATCCCCTTTCGTCAAGAAAAAACACCCCCTAAACCCTTATGCCAACACAAAAAACGTCAAAATCAACCTGAAAAAATCCGATTCCATTTCAATTCGTCGAAATGATCAAAAAAGATTGCCGTTTATTCCTCTCCGGATATAATCAGCATCTGAAAATACGATGGGACACAACGAACAGCTTTTGAACCTGTCCAAAAGGAATGTGACGATATTTTAAGTCTTTGTCGATATGGATTTCCCTGAACAATTCGGAAAGTGGCTTTTCGTCTCAGGCCTGCTTCTTTGTGGTTTAGGCCTGATGGTAATAGTGCTGGCAAAATTGGGGTTGTTCCGTCTGCCCGGCGATATTGACCTGATAGGCAAAAACTGGCGGGTTTTTGTCCCGATTACAAGCTGCCTTCTCCTGTCGGCCGCTTTGACATTGTTAATGTGGATTATAAACTATTTTAAGAAATAAGGTTATGAAACGAATACAGAAAAAGCAAACGCCCCCGCCGCCAGGCATGATCCGGCTGCAAAAAATACTCGCCGAAGCCGGCATCGACTCGCGCAGGCGATGCGAAGAGATGATCCTCGAAGGCGCCGTCTCCGTCAACGGACGGATCATCGATACCCTGCCTGCCTTTGCCAATCCGGAAACCGACGACATTCGGGTCAATGGACGCAAACTGAATAAACCTCAAAAGGTCTATTTCCTGCTAAACAAACCCAAAAATGTCATCTGCACCAATTTTGACCCGCAAGGAAGAAGAAAGGCGATTGACTATATCGACTGTCAAAGTCGCATCTTTTGTGTGGGACGACTCGACAACGATACCACTGGCGCTATTTTGCTGACCAATGATTCCGTTCTTGCCAACCGCTTGACTCATCCCAAATACGAACTACCCAAAACCTACCAGGTCACAATCAAAGGGCGAGTGGAAGGTGAACCCATCGAAAAACTCAAAAAAGGTGTCTGGCTGTCCGAGGGTAAAACGGCCAAAACCAGCGTCAAAGTCCTCAAGCGAAATAATCTTGAAACCATCCTCGAAGTCACCATCAATCAGAGCCTCAACCGTCAAATCAGCCGGATGCTGGCCAAAGTAGGATTCAAGGTTAAATCTCTCAAGAGAACCCATATCGGAAATATCCAGATGAAAAACCTGCCCCCGGGAGGTTACCGCCCGCTGACCATGTCCGAGGTTCGCTATCTTTACAAAGCCACTGAGCTTGAGAACAAGCCCTCACTGCATGATTCTGATCGGGACTCCCGAACCCAAAATTAAGGAGGTCGATGTATGGCAAAAGTATTAGTCCCTATCGCAGATGGAATTGAAGAACTCGAATCAGTCACCATTATTGATGTGCTTCGCCGGGCCGGTGCTCAGGTCACAGTGGCCTCTGTATCCGCCGCCCTGCAGGTCACGGCCTCACGCAAGACCAAATTAGTTGCCGATGCCATGATTGGAGATTGTGCCGGTACCACCTTTGACGCGATTATCCTGCCCGGCGGTATGCCCGGCGCCGAACATCTCCGCGACAGTGCCCCGCTGATTGAATTGCTCAAACAGCAGCTCCAGGCCGGCAGACTCTATGGGGCAATCTGTGCCTCTCCTGCCGTCGTACTGGCCCATCACGGACTCCTCAAAGGCCGCAAAGCAACCTGTTATCCGTCGATGGAAACACAACTACCCGATGCGTCCGCTGCTGCAAAACGCGTTGTCATAGACCACCATTGTATTACCAGTCAGGGACCGGGCACTGCCATGGAATTCGCCCTGGCTATAGTCGAAGCCTTATTCGGCTCTGAACGGCGCAGACAAGTCGCCGAACCCATGCTGGTTGCATAGCACAGGTGACAGAGTGCGGTTTATTCCTGCACGTACGTCCTTTTACCAGCCCGGAGTTGGGGTCTGGGCCGCCCAGACGGTGGAGTCATCCGTGTAATTGCCGCCCGTTTGAGTCGGACGAATGTGGGTCAGGCTCTTGCCCGTACCGTCGGCCTCTATCGGCCAGTGGCCTTTATTGTTATAGCTGACTCGATCCATGCGGATATAATATCTGTCTTTACCAAATTCCTTATCCCCCGGCATTGACAGCTGCACCGCTTCGCCTTCATTGGCCAGCCGGCCGCTTTGCCATTGTAAAATCACAGTTCCGGATGGAACACCGGGATAACGCGTATTAAAGGCATCGATTTTATTGACCAGCAAGAATCGTTGTCCCGGCTGAATCACAAGGTCACTGGGGAAGGTATAATCAACCCCGTCGGTAATCGCCCAGGGTACCCATTCTTCGAAGGAGGTTTCCGGAGAGATATAGGTACTGACCAAGCTGGCCGTCCGAACCGGCGTATCGCTGATGTTCATCAGCTCAAGATATTCGCAATCCTGATCCCCGGGATTGGAACCCGGATTATACATAATCTCAGTCAGGATGATTGGCCCCACTTTCGGATAGGCATTGGGGGCGTTGGGCGTATTCTGGCTCATGGCCACAAAATCTGTGCCGCCCAGTGTTTTGACAAATTGTCCAAACGCAACCCCGGACTCCGCAGCCCCAAATTCGCGTTTCGTGAAGTAACCGGTCAGGGCTTCTCCGTTGCCGGATTGCAGATACAGCGTCTCACCGCCTTCACTGAGGGCAAACGGAATCCGACAGCCCGAATCCGAAACATTATTGAACTGGTTTTCACTCACAACATAGTAAGGGTTCTCCGGAGTCAGGATAACACCTGCCGGAATACGATATTTTTTCCGGTTATCATCAGAACTGAAACTATCGGAAATATACCAGCCGCCGATGTTGATACTCTGGCCGGTCGTATTATACAGTTCAATCCAGTCCGGCAGTGCCGAATGAGAATGTGACAGCAGTTCATTGATAATCACCGCACCCGGCAGCGGAACCTGTTCCTGAGCGGTTTCGTCCCGACCCGGCGTCCCGCCGCGGATTGCACTGGGCCGCCACAATCCCTTGTCGCTCCAGGATAGCTTTCCGGCCAGCAACAGGATTTCCTGTCCGCTGAGTGCTCGACTATAAACACGCAAATCATCCAAAGTTCCCGCGAAGTAATTCTGCAGATTGGATTCTGATAAGACCGCCAGATAAACATCCTGGGAACTGGCCGTGTTAATCGCTTGCAGGGCACTCACGGTCGTATTGGTTTCCAGCACGCCGTCCACATACAACCGGATTTCGCTGACATCCGGCGAACCGTCATTATCCAGCACCGCCGCCACATGGTGCCATTTGCCATCTGCCACCATGCTGCTGCCCCGAATATACCCTCCCCAGACCCCAACGGCTAACTGGCCAGCATCTTGGACCCGGAACATCCACTTCTGACCGGATTGACCCGATCCCCAGGTCATGATATTTTGTTCTTTAGCGGTTAACGAAGTTCGTATCCACGCCGAACAGGTCCGTGAGGCCCCGCCCGTAACGCCCTTATAGCCTGTTGCAACGGCATAATCATCCACACCGTCAAAAAATAAAGCCTTATTCTCTCGTCCAAGCCGGCGTGTCGTATCCGCCATATTATAAATGGTCGCCGGATGAAGACCCGTCGAATCCCACGCCGTGATCCCCGATGCTTCATTGAATGTCCATCGGGCTTCCAGGTTCGCATTCGATACTGCGTTCTTATCATATGCCGGATCCACCGCCGTCAGCGAAAAACCGTCCCCGTCGGTAATCTCATACCAGCTGTTGTTATACTCAATTTCCTGAATCGTCTGACCGGCAATATCACAAAGCCGCAGTTTTTCCCCCGCATTGTCTAACGCACCAGCATACTGGCCGGCAACCGACAGACCCGTGCCGTAGCGGGCTTCAAAGACAGGCTGGTTTCGCACCAGAATCACCCGCTGGTTCGGATTTAATACCGTATCGCCGAAGGTAAATTCAATTCCTTTGACCAAAGACACCTGGTTCAAATTGATGGCCGCGGTTCCCGTATTCATTAACTCTATGAACTCTTCATTGGGATCCCCGCCGGGATTATACATGACCTCCGAAATTCGCAGGCTGTCATTAATCGGGCCCACACCAATCACGGCTTCTCGCAATGCACTCCATGTGCTGCCGTTGAGCGTCCGGGCCTTGATACGGACACTCTTGGTCAAGGTAATCGGCCCTGTGTATTTCACCGCTTTGGGCGAAACCCCCTGAGAATTAACCGTCGTTCCCGCCTCCAGAACCGGAGAAATCAGAAAGTCCGAACTGGAAACCGTATCGTTCAATCCATGAATGGCCAGCAGATTGGTCCCGCCCTGCAGAAGGCTCAGGTAGTTATTCAGAGAAAAACTCTCCTGGGCGCTGTTTTCATGCCCTGCAGATGCCCTCGAATTCCAGGCCGGCGTCGTGGGCGAGTTTTTACGATACACCTCTGTTCCGTTGAGATAGACAATGAATCCATCATCATAACGCATTTTCAGCGTCATGAAATTCCATTCCGCCAGTTGCTGGGCATTCACGGTAAAGGGAATACGAATATACACAGACGTATTTTTGCCGTACATCTTGCTTTCCACATTATAGCTGATGTAGGGCACACCGCTGGTGACTTCCGTCAGATTCCGTTCATACCCCACGCCGCCGGTTTTGGTGGTATCTGGCGGAGTTCCATCCGTCCAGGTGCTGTCGCTGTAATTAATCTGTGTCCGCCAGTCAGTACCGATATTGCCGGTGGGCACCAGGACTTTCTTGGCCGCATTTTCCGGCACCAGCACCACCGTGGTGGTGAAACGCTGTCCCAGCGGCAGCCGCGGATCCGAACCGTCAAGCGTATAATAAATATCCCCGCTTTGACCGGCGGCATTCTGCATGCTCACCTGTGTGTTTTCCACAACGGAGTCCTGCCGGACATCCTGCCCGTTGATGATAAATCGCGGCCCGGCAAACGTAAACAGCGATCGGGAGCGGCACTGATTGAAATAAATATCTTCCCGTACCGGAATATAGGTATCCGGAATAAATCGGTTGATGTTGGGAATCACCCCCTGAACCTCGCTGGCTAATTGCCAGAATAGACTGTTCAGCCGGGCCTTGGACATCATGCCATCGTCTTCCAGAAAATGCTTCTGCAGCCGGTCGCAGAATAACAGTTTAAAATCGTCATTGGCCCATAACGCCCGGAACAATTTAGACAAGGGGCTTCCGTTACTGTTTAACAATTCCCCAAAACGATCGTTGCTGGTATTGTTATCCATGCACCCTTCGGCATCCCACACAAAAAACCGCCATTTCCGATTGGCCGAGCGTTCCGCCGCCGCAGACCAGTTATTATGCGGCCAGTCCCAGTTGCCCCCCCAGGTCTGAACAATATTATAATCCACAAACTCATCCAAATCCAGTTGTCGGACTACTTCATTATAATAAACCGGATTGGTCAGATTGTTGCTGGTGGCATAGTTTATAAATGCATTGAACGCAACCATATCGCCATCCCGAGCTTCCAGATAGCTGGCCGTATTCCCCGGAACCACCCATCCCACAATATCCCATTTCTGGTCGCTGTCAAACCACTGCTGACAATAGTCTTCATCAATCCGCTCGCACAGATTGTAATAGCCCTTGTAATCTCCATTGATAAATAAATTCACAAATGTCCCGCGGCTGCCATAACCACTCATCGCATACTGGAGTCGGCGAATCATCTCATCGCGAACAAAGGGATTGCTCTGGTCGTTGTGGCCGGCACGCAGCACCAGCGTATCAATCTTGTCCACCTCCGGAAACTGATCCAGCACCGCATGATTAAACGCCGTATCACCGTACATACTCCGGAAATACAGCCGGAAGCTGTATTTGTTATCGCCCCACCAGGTCCCCGTCTGCGGCGGCACGGTATAACGCGGCCGCATCCAGGCGCTGCCATGAACCCGAAGACCACAATCTTCCTGAAACTCATAATCCCGGTCGGATCGCATATATTCCATCGAAACCGGACGCTCAAAATTCTCGCCGTGCTGAATCACATTGTTGTAATCTGTGGAGGATATCGGATACCATCCGTTGCTGCCCCAGGCCCCGCCGACAATCGCCATCACCCCATTGGGGTTGTAAAAGACCTCGCCCGGACTGCCTGACAGACATACCGCAGGCAAGCCCTTCAGCACACTGGAGGACTTCATCAAATAGGTCTTGGTCTTGATGGCGCTGGCGGCATAACCCGCCTTGAACGCCGCCGCACGAACAACAACGCCCTGGGTCGTCGCTGCGGATATCGCTATCGGTGACGTATATGTAATCCCGTTGGACAGGGTCGGATCCGTACCGTTAGTGGTGTAGCGTATCGTGGCCCCGCTGGTCTGACAGCTCAGGGTCAGCGAAAATCCATTTTCATAATATCCCCGTTCATGGCTGAATTCGGGTTCATCCACAAATCCCAGAAATGACTGGCGATTCTCCTGGCCGGGAGTCGGCAATGAAAAATAATATTCAGAACCGCCCAGCATCCCATAGGAAATATTGTCGCGCTGGGCCGGGAAGCCATATTCAGCGGTCTGCTCATTCAACACCGATTGATACGCATGAACCACCGTTCCATCCGGACGACTTAAACCCAGATATTCCCCCGCCGCCGACAGACTGAATGTCGTATGCAGATACCCCGCCGGATCCACGTAATTTTTGCTCTTGCTGGACGCAAACACGATCAGATAGCTGCGCCCGTTTAAAATCGTATTGGGCGGAAACTGCCATTTCAAAGGATTCGACTGCTTATCCGACAGCCCCCACCCGCCCAGGTTGATCGGCCAGTCCGTCTGGTTGTAAATCTCGATCCAGTCGGACGATTCGCCATTGCCATCCAGAATCTGCCCGGCCGCCGTATTCGGTGGATTGTCCGAATCATTGGCCGCAACAAACTCACTGATGATAATAGGTGGCTCTGACCGACCCCAGTCCTTGGAAAATTCGGCAAAATCCGCCGTGTTAACCTGAGTATCTGCGTTAAAATCAGGATTATGACGAGACGCCGTCCCCGTCGCATAAAGCCGAGCGATTTCATCCTCGGCCAGCGGCTGATTATATATCTGAACATCATCGATCATGCCGTTGAAATAACGCAATTCCTCATGATACACGCCAATCCGCATATCCCCATGCACGGCTGTATTCACTTGCTGCTCAAGCACAACACGGATGTTCTCCCGCCGACCATCGACATACAACGCAATCTCACCGACGGTCGGGCTGCCATCGTCATTCAGGACAACCGCTATATGATGCCATTCCCCATCATTAATCAGCGTTGTCCCGATAATATAGCCCTGATAGACTTCGGCTCGTAATGCGCCGCTTTCATCCACACGCACCACCCACTTGGTCCCGCTGGACGAATTATTTCCCCAGGAGATAATCTCTCGGGTCGGCTTATTGGTATTAATCCACGCACTGCACGTCCGGCTGGCACCACCGGAAATCCCCTTGAAACCCACCGCCTCGACATAGTCGTCTATCCCGTCAAACGACAGGGCCCCCTGATACCGTCCCCACCCCGGCATCCATTGCGGTTCGCCATACAGCTGTCCGGTATAACCGTTGATATCTTCGGCCGCAGTCTCGCCCTCACTCTCATCCAGACGCCAGCGGGCCACAAGCCCCCCATGCACCGGCTGCGAAGAACTCAGCCAACTATCGGCAAAAATCAGCAGATCCGACATATCCACAACACAGTCGCCGGAAAGATCCCCGGTTGGACAATCGGAATAAGCAGATGGACAAAAAGCCATGCTAAGACACAGCATCCATACCCCCAATATACAAACGCAACACCCTCTGCTCATCGAATGACCTCCGTATAAAAATAATCCATAACACCCCAATGCATAAATATTGATTATATCAATCCGTTACGAACAGGACAATTAGATACACCCTGTTTCGTCCTGTTTTTAACCAGGAATTAACAAAGATGGTTTTTTTGTGCTATATTGTTCTTATACAGAGGTTTATTGTCTATTTCACCGACATTACTCGTCCAAAGGTAAGGATACTTGCTTGTGCCCACGCGATGGCTTGAAAGTCTTGGGACCATTGTCGGTCCAAATTATCGGATCCATACACATCTGCCGGGCCGTTCGTTCGGCATTCCATGAGTGATATACGATAAAGTAGGTCTTTTTGTTTGGTTCTAAAACCACCGAATTATGCCCAGGCCCGATAAGTTTTCCCGGGATTGTACTTAAAACCGATGCCTTGTCCTTGCTCCAAAGGTCTTGATACGGCCCCATCACAGTATCTGACACCGCACAACCCACTCCATATCCAGGCGTCTGCCAGTTTCCGCCGGAGTAGAAGCAATAGTACTTGCCGTCACGATAAATCACAAACGGCCCTTCCACCGTGTGCCATGCATCCCATTTGCGGTCATACAGGGTCCGGTTTCGCTCATAGATTTGCCAATCGGCAAAGGCACGCAATACAGTCTTTACAGGCCCTACTGTCGATACCATATCCTCGCCGAGCTGGACAACCGCCAGGGCCGTACCGGGCCGCTGATCAAAAAAGTCTTTGGCAAAAAACAGATACCACCTCTTGCTGACCGGGTCAAAAAATGGGTGCCCATCAATCGAAAACGGCTCATCCGGAAACAGCAGCTTGCCGGTATCCTTGAATGGCCCCTCGGGTTTATCTGCAACCGCCACACGCATCTTGCCGTCGCCGGCATAATACAGATAAAACTTGCCGCCATACTCGACAACCTCCGGTGCCCAGTAGTCTTTCATCACCGGCTCTGCCACCGGTTCCAGTGCCCCGCCCACATGCGTCCATGTCACAAAATCCTCCGAACGTAATACCGGAAATTGCCTGCCGTCCAGCCCAGACCCGGTCCCGTAAGCATAATAGACACCCTGGTACTGCATCACCTGCGGATCGGCCAGGTACCCCTCCCACACCGGATTATGATACGATAATTTCGAAGAGCCGCGATGACATCCGCCCACAACACAAAGCATCGCCGCAAGCACAAGAGCTGTATTCTTCATAGACTTTCCTTCCATTGGAGTTTATCAAATCATTCCAAAACGTCATTCCAAGGCAAACTATAACGTCTGCACAAAATGGCTTCAAGCCTAAAACAAACGAGAAATCAAAAGCGGGAATGAAGACGTGTCTGTCTGCAAATAAAAAAGGCTCGTTAAAACGAGCCTTCATGTTGAGGCCTGCCTCCAGTAATGCCGTTTGAGTCCAATTGAAAGTAACCCCTAATTTAAAGTGGGCAGCCGTTGCGTTTTCCCGAAGATCCTGTCATGCAGGCGTGTTCGGCTCTTGCGACCTGGCTTCCCGGGGAGCTTTCATCGGTTCTTCCAATGTGAGGACTCAGTCACGCACATCCCAGGGGCGAACCTGCAAGCTAACTATATCAGAATATCGGAAAAAAATCAAGAATTACATGAGTCAAAGTTGTAATCTTATCCGAAAAAATACGGATAAAAAAAGACGTCTTGCGGACGTCTTTTTTAAGCCTTCTGGCTATCAATAGTTAGGGCATACCAAACAGTCTTTATGTGGTACGGATTTGCACACCTAATTTTTGATTCAGTGTGTCAAGGATAGTCTTCTCAAACACATCCACCTGGTCATGACGCAGCGTCCCATCATCATCGCGGAAGACCAGCGACACCGTAACGCTCTTTTGTCCGGCAGGGATGGGTTTACCCCGATACAGAGTCACAAAATCGACTTTCTCCAATTGCGCCGGCCAGCAGGTCTGAATGGTCGACAGAATATCGGACCATTTGACCGACTCAGCAGCAATCAGCGACAAATCCCTGCAAATCGCCGGGAACTTGGGAATGGGCTTGACCGCCACAATACCGCCAATCGACTCCAGCAGGGTATCAAAATCCAGCTCCGCTATACAGACCTGCTCTGCCCGGTCCAGATCGAACCGCTTGGCCAGGTCCGCTTTGAGCACCCCCGCCACCCCCACCGGCTTACCATCCATCAAAACCTCAGCTCCCGCCTGGGCCCACTGGTATTCGGCTGGCTTGCACTCGACCTTCGCGGCCGCATTGACCGCCTCGATAATCCCTTCGATAACCCCGCGCAGCCGTCGGAAGTCGCCATCTGTCACAAGGCCTATCTGCGTCCGCTGAATCGGCAGTTTGTCCGGCTGGGCCAGGTTGGGCTTGTACGTATCAGCCAGCTCAAACAAATTGCACGCCGTATTGCCCGCATTATAATTCGACCGCATCACCCCGGCCAGCGATGCCATCAGCGTCGAACGCAAAATCCGCGACGACTTTTGATTGACATCCTGCACCGCCAGATGCTGCTCAATCGCAAGGTCGCTGAATACTGCCGCCAGCTCGGGCTCCACAAACGACACGGTCACGGTTTCATAAAACCCGCAGCCCGTCAGCACCGTCCGCAGCCGCGAGGCCAGCGTCTGACGCTTGTCTTTGGGAGCAGCCTCAATATGAATCTTTCGCTCGGTGGGAATCTTGTCATAGCCCCAGCAGCGAGCGGCCTCTTCAATCAAATCCACTTCGCGATAAATATCATGCCGCCAGGTTGGAATCGTACAGACCACCAGGTCGTCGGTTTTCATCTCGGGATTGAAACCCAGCCCCTGGAATATCGCCATCACCTTCTCAGGGGGAATCGTAATCCCCAGCAACGCATTCATACGCGAAAATCGCATCCCCACCGTCGGCGATTCCACTTTGCCCGGATAAACATCCACCATCCCACGAGCTGCTTTTCCGCCCGCCCACTGCACAATCAATTGAGCACATCGACGGGACGCCCATTCGATATTGTCCGTATCGACCAGACGCTCGAACCGATACGAGGCCTCCGAAGGCAGCGCCAGCCGACGGGATGTCCGACGAATACACACCGGGTCAAACCGGGCCTCTTCCAACAGAATATTGACCGTCGTATTGCTCACTTCAGTCTCAAGCCCGCCCATCACCCCGGCAATCGCAACCGGATGATTTTCATCCGCGATCACCAGCATCGAATCCGCCAGGTCGCATTTGCTGCCGTCAATACTGACGATACGCTCTCCAGCCACGGCCTTGCGAACAATAATCTTCTTTCCGCCAATTTTATCATAATCGAACGCGTGCGGCGGCTGACCATGTTCCATCATCGCATAATTAGTCGCATCCACCACATTGTTCACGCTGCGAAGCCCCACCGCCTCAAGACGTTTCTGCACCCACTCCGGCGACGGCCCAATCTTGACCCCTTCGATCACCCGCGCCGTATAACGTCCGCACAATGCAGGTTCGGCAATCTTCACATCCACAAGCTGGCTGGCCTCGCGGTCGGATTCAGCATACTCGACCTGAGGCAGTGTCAATGGCCTGCCCCACGCCGCCGACAGCTCCCGGGCAATGCCAATATGACTCAGGCAGTCGCCGCGATTGCTGGTGATTTCTACATCAATTACGGTATCATCTTCAAACGGGGTAATCGATTCAATCGGCAGCCCGCGGTCGCTGAGCGTCGAGCCGATCTGCTCGGCCGTGTAGCCGGAAATATCGATATAATCCCGCAGCCATTTCATTGAGATTTTCATACGTTGGCCAAACCTTCCTGTATCAAATATACTGATC
>JAWRKM010000041.1:0-56400 GCA_040306945.1 Anaerohalosphaeraceae bacterium | reverse complement strand
CCGATTACCAGTGTGCAGATTGTGCTGGGTAAATTGTTCAGCAAGTTCCTGATTGTGCTGCAGCTTGTCCTGATTTCTGTTCCGATGCTGGCGATTGTCCGCCTCTTTGGCGGTATTCCCTGGATGTATATTCTGAGCAGTCTGTATTTGACGATTACCACGGCACTGGTGGTCGGCTCGATTGGCCTGTGGTGGTCCATCTTCTGCCGGCGCGCCTATGTGTCCATGATTGCAACGGTTCTGACAATCGGAGCGTTGTTCGGCCTGACTGCCTTGTTTTTTATTATTATGATTGAGATTTTTGATTTAGACAGAACGCTGGGAGAGCCGTTTATCTTTAACTTTTTCTATGCAACCAATCCTTATGCGACCTATATTTTCAATAGCATTCATTATATTGAGCCGGGAGGCATCGGCCAGCAAATCGTGCATCACTGGGTTTTAAATGGAATTGTCATGTTGTGTCTGGCTGCGGTATTGCTGTGCCTGGCCTTTATCTTGGTACGCAGAGCTGCCCTGACTCAGATTGCCGGTGACCCAGCGGCCCAATCCGAGGCAAAACGGCGCTGGAATCGGCCGCCGCGGGAGATTCCGCTTCGCACGGTGTCCGGCAATCCAGTGTTGTGGAAAGAATGCTGTGCACCGCTATTGGGCAGGCGAAAAAAGAGGATGTTTGGCCTGATTCTTGCCGGGCTGGTTCTTGTTTTATTGAGTTATATCCTGCTGGGGTATATGTCGTTTAAACCGCTCCGTCATGAAGAAACACACATGTTTTATCTCTGTGTGTTTCTCGGACTGGGTATGCTGTTTACCTTGATTATCCCCGCCACGACCATCAGCTCGGAAAAAGAAAGCAATAGCTGGCAGATCCTGCTGGCATCACCGCTGACGGCCAGACAGATTGTCTGGTCCAAATATATCGGCAGTATCCGGCGATGTCTGCCTGCATGGATGTTTTTATTTTTGCATCTGGTGGTATTTGTCTCCAAAGGGACGATTCATCCTGTTGTACTCCTTCAGATATCCATGTTGTCTATCGGAATGATTGCTTTTTTGACGGGAACGGGTATCTATTTCAGCCATCGTTTCCGACATACGACGACCGCAGTCATCTGGAACATCTCATTTGCCGCCGTGATGTGGCTATTAATACCCTTTATCGGTATCATATTTTCCGATATCATACGCGGGAGCGTGGCTGATGATCTGGCTGAAATCTATATGGATACCAATCCGTTTGTGCAGGGTGTTACAGTGATTGGGGCCACGATTCACAGTCAATGGGAGTCAGAACCGTTAAGATACCTGTGGATCAATTCCGCCTTACCCTCCAATCTCTGGGCGGCCAATCTCTGGATATTTTTTACCATGCTGGGTTATGTGATTATCGGCTGGGCCTTTGTCTGGTGGACGTGCAGACGATTGAGAAAACGAATCCTATAATATGGATAAGTCATCACCAACAATATAGGATTATTTCTGTAGGGTTGTTGTGTGATTCTTATTCCGGAGTTGCGGGAACTTTTTTAACGAAAGCCCTCCTTTTTACCCGATAAAAGAAACGGACTATTTTCTTTATATTGACATTTATAGATCTGTAATGAATAAAATAGTGGGGGCGGGCTTTCGCTTGACAGGAATTCCTTTTCTGCGATACTGACGGAACTTTGCAATAATATTGGATTTATGACTAAGAAAATCGCCATTTTGGGTTCAACCGGCTCGATAGGGCAAAGTGCCTTGAGTGTAATCGAGGCTCTTGGTCCGGAATACGAAGTCTTTGCGCTGACGGCCCATAGTAAAGTCGAAATGCTGGCCGAGCAGGCGAGTCGATTTCGTCCTGTGGTTGTTGCGCTGACGAACTCAAGGGGTACCGTTGGAGTAGAGTACCTGAAAAAGCGATTTTCGGGTACCATTTTGACCGGCGCTGCGGCTTTGGTTGATATTGCCAAAATGCCGGAGGTCGATATTGTATTGTTTGGTGTGGTTGGTGCGGCGGGGTTGCCTGCGGTGATGGCAGCAGCACAGGCCGGAAAAGTCCTGGCGATTGCCAATAAAGAACCGTTAGTCATTGCCGGGCAGATACTTATGGAAACCGCTCGCCGGCATGGCGCGACGATTCTCCCCGTCGATAGTGAGCATTCGGCCATATTTCAATCGCTTCAGGCCGGAAAAGCCAACGAGGTCAAAAAGATTATTTTGACAGCCTCTGGCGGTCCGTTCCGCAAAGCCACTCCAGAAACCTTCGCCAACGCCACCAAAGAGCAGGCATTGGCTCACCCGACATGGGCGATGGGGCCTAAGATTACCATTGATTCAGCGACCATGATGAATAAGGCTCTTGAGGTCATCGAGGCCGTGCGTCTGTTTGAAACACCGCCGGAAAAGGTGGACGTACTGGTCCACCCAGAGTCCATTGTTCATTCCATGGTGGAATATGTGGATGGCTCGATCATCGCACAACTGGGTACTCCGGACATGAAAACTCCGATTCAGTATGCATTGACCTATCCCAAGCGTGTTCCGGGAATTGCCAAAGGATTGGATTTAGCGCATTTGGGTCGATTGACGTTTGAATTACCCAATCGGTCTATTTTCCGTTCGCTGGATCTGGGATTTGAGGCGGCCTGCGTGGGGGGATCAGCGCCTGCGGTATTCAATGCCGCCAATGAAGCGGCGGTGGAGCAGTTTTTATCGGGCCGGATACGGCTGGGAACTATTCTTGAGTTAGTCGAACATTGCCTGCAGGTTCATACCGTCAGGCAGGGGTTGGGGCTTGAGGAGCTCATCGATGTGGATCGCTGGGCAAGAGCGGAAGTGGAACAGGTATTGAAAAACCGCCGACAACTGATGGTATAACCTCAGAGAAGGCATATAGTTGGAGAAATTAGCATGACGGAACAGAAACCAACACAGGACCCGAATCAACCCGTCCAGAAAAGTCAAATGGACAAGATATTCAATCTTATTCTGGTTCTGATTATTGTTGCAGGCATCCTCTATCTTGTAATGCAGCATCCAGCGATGACCGGGAAGATACTTCTGGTGATGCTGGGTTTTGGTGCGGTGGTGATGATTCATGAACTGGGTCACTTTTTGATGGCCAAGTTTTGCGGCATCAAAGTGGAGATGTTTTCGATCGGTTTTCCGCCCATTCTGCTGGGCATCCGAAAAACAAAGAAAGGCTTCCGTTTTCGCCTGCTGCCTCAGTCCGGTTCGACGGATATTCTTGAAGAAGGGGATTCCGATACAGAATATTGCATTGGGGCATTGCCTTTTGGAGGCTTCGTCAAAATGCTGGGGCAGTCTGATTCTGGCCCAGTGGAAAAAACCGATGATCCGCGGTCATTTTTAAATAAACCCATCTGGCAGCGGATTGTTGTGGTGGCGGGCGGTGTCGCATTCAATGCCATTGGTGCGATGATTTTATTCATGGCCTTATTCATGCATGGTTTACAGTTAATGCCGGCTGTCGTGGGCAACGTTATTCCCGGTTCCCCGGCCGATGTGGCCGGACTCAAGGCAGGAGACCGGATTGTCGAAATTGATGATGAAAAGTTCATTGATTTTACAACCGTTATCCTCTCTGCGGCCTTGTCGGACAAGGACCGTGGCGTCAAAGTCAAGGTTGCTCGGGCCGGCAGTCCTGAATTTGAGACCCGGCTTGTCGCGGCCAAGATGGTTAATGATACCACCGGCATTCGAGCTTTTGGAATTGGTCAGCCGACGACTTTGACTATTAGCCCTGAAATCAAAGATCCGGAGGAGATTGATTATTTATATAAACAATCGGGATTTCGTCCCGGCGACACCATTACTGCGATCAATGGAAAACCACTGACCAAGGCCTGGCAGTTTGACCAGCAGGTTGAATCGTCATTAACCCCCCAAATTGTATTCACGGTATCTCGAACCTATCCGGCTGGAAGTACTCCGACGACAGCCGAGGTCGAAATGTCATTATTATGCGGTCCTTTGCTGCCCAATTTCCAGAACGAATTTGATTTGGCTCATATCTATTCTATGGTGCCTCGTTTGAAAGTTAAAGATGTATTATTTGAGGCTGCCAAAGGCGGACTGCAGAAAGGCGATATTATTCTGAAGATTGCCGACATTGAAAATCCTACATACAAGGACCTGCGTGACAAAACGACTGCTTATAAGGATAAAGATCTGGACATGGTGGTTCTTCGCACGAATGCTGCAGGTCAGGAGGTCCCGGAGTCGGTGAGAGTGCAGCCGAAGGCTCGTCCCGGAGACAAAGGGCGTGCGACTCTGGGGATTCTTGTTGAACTGGACATGGAACATCCCGTAGTGGCTCAGACGATTTACTCATCGACCGGGCCGGGCGCTTTGGGTATTCCCTCGGGGGCAGTGATTACGGCGGTGGATGGTCATCCGGTCCAGAGTTTTTATGATGTGATTGCCCTGATTCGCAAGAACAGCGGACAGCATATCAGTATTGATTATCGATTGGGCCAGGATGGCGGCGGCACAGGGCTGGATGTGCCGGAACAAGATGCGCTGCATATCCGCTCCACACTGCGTGCGGCGGATGTCCTCCAGTTTGAGACATTGCGGGAGACGTTTAAGGCTTCCAATCCCGGCAGGGCTATTGTCTGGGGTGTCAAACGCACCAAACAGTATATCATGCAGTCGGTGATGACCTTGATTGGTTTATTTACCAAAACGGTGCCGGCGTCGTCGCTGAGCGGTCCTGTGGGAATTGCTTCCATCAGTTACAAAATGGCCGGACAGGGGATTCTGGACCTGCTGAATTTCCTGGGATTGGTCAGTTCGTGTCTTGTGGTGATGAACCTGCTGCCGCTGCCGATAGTCGATGGCGGTCTGATTGTTCTGCTGATGATTGAAAAGATTCGCGGTGTTCCCCTGGCCCAGAAAACCCAGGAAATCATCACCTGGATCGGGCTGGTTTTGTTGTTGAGTGTATTTCTGTGGGTGACCTATAATGACATCCTGCGCTGGGTCTTGCCCGGCAGATAAGTCGGCTGACAGGATATGAAAATCAGTGTTGTCATTCCGGCCTATAATGCAGCGGCAACTATCGAACGGACGGTGCGAAGTGTGCTGGCTCAGACGCGTCCGGCTGATGAAATTATTATCGTGGATGACGGTTCCGGGGACGATACGGCCCAGATTGCTGGACGCATTGACAACTGTATTCAAGTTATTCGACAGGCCAATGCAGGCTCCAGTGTGGCTCGCAACAGGGGCATTGAAGCCGCTTCGGGCGACTGGATAGCGTTTTTGGATGCCGACGATGAATGGCTGCCGGAGAAGCTTCGATTGCAGGAAGCATTTTTACAGGCTCATCCAGATTTAGTTTGGGCTTATTGCAATATGTATTCAGCATATTCAAAACATATTTATAAAAAGCCCATGCTTCCGCATCACACAGCAAATAATTGCATTTTTGATGATTATCTTATAGCTTATTCTTTGGGATATTTTGCAAGCACAATCACGTTATTAATACAAAGGGATGTGATCTATCGCGCAGGTCTTTTTGTGCCCGGGATGAAGCGGGGACAGGATACCGACCTGTGGTTTCGAATTGCCTATCATTATCCCCGGATAGGATATATTTCAGCTCCCTTGGCGATCTATCACCGGGATACACCAAACAGCTCAACCAAGGTCAATATTCATTATCAGTATATGATTGATCACATCGAGCGGCATATTCAACTGTCCCAGCAGGCGGGCAGGAAACAGGCCTATCTGGCTTGTGCCTCCAAAATGCTTCAGGATTGGATTCGTGAGCTTGTTGAGCAGCGGCAATTTGCCCAGGCAAAGGACTTGCTGATGCGATTTGGGCAGATTATCCCTGCACGATTCTGTCGGGAGATGTTCTGGCGGATGAAACTGCCCTGGGCAGGCAGTGTGGTCGATTGTTATTTAAAATGCAAAGATTGCCTGAAATCCGTTGGCCGCCGGAGGATAATTTAATGGTGATTAGCGTCATCATTCCAGCCTATAATGCTGCCCCTTATCTTGAACGTGCGATACACAGTGTCCTGGTTCAGACCCGGCCGGCAGATGAGATTATTCTGGTGGATGACGGCTCGACTGATAATACGGCCGAAGTTGCAGCCCGATTTGGTGCGAAAGTCAAATTGATTTGTCAGGCCAATGCCGGCGTCAGTGCCGCGCGTAATACAGGAATCCTCGCCGCGAAAGGCGACTGGATTGCGTTTCTGGATGCGGATGATGAATGGCTTCCGGATCGGCTGCGTCTGCAATGTGAATTGCTGGACCAGCAGAAGGATTTGAGCTGGGTGACAGGCAATTTTCTGTATTGCCGCTGCAGTCAGGGACATCAGACGTATCCGGCACTGGCTGAGACGAAACTGACGACGGTGATGGAAAGGCTGGGGCCAACACCTGTATTTGGCTCGTTCTTTGAAGCCTATGCCCTTCAGGCAAACGGAAATACCGATACGATTCTGGTTCGCAAAGAGAAACTTCTTGATGCCGGGCTGTTTGTGGAAGGCCAGCGAATCATCGAGGACGAAGATATGTGGATGAAGCTGGGTTACCTGGGATTGCGGCTGGGTTTCATCCCCGAACCGATATCGGTGTATCATATCCAGGTGCCTGAGAGTGCCATGCAGACGATCCCTGATTCAAGCGATGTTGAGGCTTTTTTACGACGCCATTTGGAGCTGGCAAAGAAGACTGGCTGTCCGCAGGGTTATGATTATTGTCTGAAGATGATTTTGGGATATTGGGTATCCAGGCTGCTGATGGCAGGCAAAAGCAGACCGGCGAGACGATTATTGCGAAAATTTGGTTTTTTGCTGGGATTGTATTGCGCTGTGACATCCTATATCGGTTCTTTTTGTCCGGCGCTGTGGCAATGGAATGAAAAACGAAAACATCCGGTTCGGGGGAGTTAATGGCATCGGTGGACATTATCATCCCGCTCTATAACAAACGGGCAACGATTGAACAGGCCATTCGTTCGGTTCAATCCCAGACGATGACAGACTGGCGATTGATTGTGGTGGATGATGGTTCAACCGATGGCGGAGTCGATATTGTCCGGCGATTGCAGGCCCAGGATTCGCGAATTGAATTGATCCAGCAGCCCAATGCCGGTCCCGGTGCGGCACGGAACGCAGGCATTCGAGCGGCATCGGCGGACTATGTTGCGTTTCTGGATGCCGATGATCAGTGGTATCCTGAGCATTTAAAGACGGCTCTGGAGGCGATGACGCACAATCCTGTTGCCATGGTGGGGACGATGTATTCTCAGTGGCCTCGACAAATCAGCAGCCAGACTCTATGGCTTGAACGAGGCATTCAGCCCGGTATCTATACCCTCCGTGGGGATGAAAACCCCGAATGGGTGGAGAGCTTTATTGTCCTGTTTCATGTGAATACGACATTAATCAAAACTGATATTGCCCGCAGATACGGTTTTTATGAGGCAGGCTGTAAATATGGGGAAGATTTGATATTTTTTGCCAAAGTCATTTTTAATACGGCGTTTATGCTGGTTGGCGGACTGCCCACGGCCCAGTATAATCGACAGCACAGCGAATTGACCGGACATTATGCCTTTGCGTTGCCCCCGATGCTTGTTGATCCGGAGATTCTGCTGGCGGATTGTCCGCCCGAAAAGAGAAATCTGGCCCGACGTGTTCTGGCCCGTTTAGCTCTGCGGACGGCCTATCACAAGGCCAGAAATGGCTATAAAGAGGATGCTCTGAAACTGATTCAATCCCATCCGTTGATGAAGGAATTTGTGCCGGCCTGGCGGCAATGTCAATGGGCCGTGCGTTTGAGCTGGATCTTGCCGTATTGGGTTCGTTTCAAATGCTGGCTTGAGCCCAAAGTGCGGTCGATTATCAAATCCCAGAATACTTCAATATCAAGGACTCAATGAATTCAGCAGCCTGAACCATGGAAAACACATGTCACGTTACAGTTGTGATTCCGGCCTACAATGCAGCCCGTTATATTGAACGAGCGATTCGCAGTGTGCTGGCCCAGACTTATCCGGCCGATGAAGTCATTGTCGTCAATGACGGCTCGACCGACACGACCTCCGAGAAGGTGCGGCAATTTGGCGATAGAATCAAACTGATTGAACAGGCCAACGCCGGGGTCAGCGCCGCCCGAAACGCCGGTATCCAGGCCGCTTCGGGGGAATGGATCGCCTTCCTCGATGCCGATGATGAATGGCTGCCGAATCATCTTGAAAGGCACTGTACCCTCCTGTTGCAGAATCCGTTTCTAGTCTGGAGCACAGGTAATTACCTGACCTGTTCCTGTCTGGAACAGCGGCAGGCGGCATTTGTGACACCGCAGTATGCAAATCGAATACTGGGTTCAAAACCCTATCTTGACGATTATCTGGTCGGCTGCCAAAAAGAGATGGGGGGGTGTTCTGACACCATGGTTATTCAGCGTCGGATTCTGATGGAGGCAGGGCTTTTTGCCGCCGGCGTCGGACGAGGAGAAGACCTGGATTTATGGTGGCGAATTGCCTATCGCCATCCGCAAGTCGGTTTTGTTGCTGAGCCGACGGCCATCTACCATGTTGGAGTGACCGAGAGCTGTACCAAAAAGACAGGTGAGATCACGGAGTTTATAAATCCCCTCCGGCGCCATCTCGAATTATCCCGCCTGGCCGGACGGCAGCAGGCATTTGTACCTGTGGCCCAGCATTATCTTCGGCTCTGGATTCGAAGCATGTTGTTCGATGCCCGGAGCGGGGATATTCGACGGCTGATAAGCGAATTTCCGCATTTCTATTCATTTGGATACAAGGTCTGTATCCATCTGCTGACTCTGTTTCCCAGTCTGACGGCGGCAGGATGCCGGCTGATTTCCAAAGTGGTTCGCACCCTGCATCTTCGCCGCAGGCTGGTAGCACCTCCCAGAAAAATCAAATCCGAAAATTAATGTGTGGACGTGGTGTTGAGAACACGAGCATAGACCGACTCAATTTTTTCAATGAATTGATCGGTAGAAAATTGAGATGTAAATGCGTGGGCATTGTCAATAAGCTGTTGACGTAATGAGGGGGTTTGAGTCAGGGTAATAATCTTGGATGTGATTTCAGCAGGTGAAATCTGTTCCAGGATCAGGGCGTTGGAGCCATTTCCGGCAATTTCTCCGAGGCCGTCAACACGGCTGCAGATAAGCGGGATTTTCATACGCATCATTTCAATTGCCGCTAATCCAAAAGACTCAAATCGTGAGGGCATGCAGCCAATATCCATTGCATTCAGAATCTCTGCCACATTCGTACGAAATCCAAGGAATCGTATGGCATCATCCAGCCCGGCTTGGTGTGTGCGTTTTTGCAGTGAAGCAAGTAGTGATCCGTCGCCGACAAATACCGCTCGATAACGAGGATTCATTTGCATCAGGGATATCATCGCATCCAGGAGCACATCGACTCCCTTGAGACGTTCCATACGGCCGACGAATCCGATGACAATATGCTCATCGGTAAAATGCAGGTTGCTGCGAATTTGTTTTCGGATTTCAGGGTTGGGTTTGAATTCATCCAGATCGATGCTATTATAAATTGTGGACAGCATCGATGGACAGCGGCCGACAATATTGCTGATCCGACAGGCTGCCGCATTGGAGACAGCAATAATGGCGGCTGCTCGCCGATACAAGAAACGAAACAAAACACGAAACAGATCGTATTGAAATCCCGGTAACAAAATCGACCCATGTTCATGTACAACGACAGGGATATCGAGAAAAAAAGTGCTGAATAATCCTGCAACAGCGTCTTTGTGAAGATGAGTGTGAATGACATCAATCTTATTTTCACGACAGATACGCAGGATATCCAGAAATTTCCGAGGATCATAATTCCGATACGGATTGGATATCACCCGCGTTGCGATGGACACGGTCTGATTCCCGGATCGCAGCGGGTACACAACATGTTCAAACTGGTTAGGATTGCTGTGTTTGACGATCCGCTGAAGCACAACCTGTGCCCCGCCCAGGCCAAGACTGCCGATAATGTGAAGGACGCGTATCATGATTATAGGTTATCCAATATGTCTGATCCTCGGCTTCTTTTTTTCTCAAGACATATCACTCATTCAAATCCGTTATTCCGCACCTAAATACTATCTGTCCTGAAAATTTACTGTGTCTGGGGGTTCTGTTCTGCCAGGCGAATCAATACCGCCTTATACTGCTCGGCAATTCTACGGATATCATGATTTTCCTCTGCATATTTCCTTCCGTTTTTGCCGATTTCGACATACCGCTGGCTATCCAACAGAAATGCCAGCCCGGCTTTCATTTTGTCCATGTCCCCCCGGCAGCATAACCCGCAATAGTACCGCGTCAAAAACTCATCCGGGTTGACCGCAAACGATAAAATCGCTGTTCCAGCCGCTGCCGCCTGAACAAACGTATTGGGAAAACCTTCGGAGTCAGAGGTGTTAACCAGCACTTTTGCATTTTGAAAATAAATGCCGATTTCATCAAAAGGGACTCGTTCCATAAAGGTGAGATTTGAAATCTGCTGGGCCTGGTGTTTTAGTGTTGAATACGAGAGGTCTTGAGTTGCAGGCGGACAAATCATCACACATTGCTGGTCGGGAAAATGACGGGCCAATTCAAGAAAACGATACGGGCCTTTGATTCCATCGCTTCGCCCAACCCATAAAATGCTTGTTTTATTCTGGTTCTCTATCCGCGGCAGAGGCAGGCCGTTGGGTATCTGTACCGAATCAATATTTAAAGATGCCTTCAAGTCGGCCTGATCCTGTTGATTTTGGGAGACTACCATCCTGGCATTCCGCAGTCCCCAGGCGAAGGATTTGCCAACCCAGTAATGGTCTTTTATATACTGACCATTGGTTTCCAGCATACTGGCAGTACGATAGACAAAGCTTTTCCGATAGCGCTTGCAAAAGCCTGCTGTCAGGGCCACCCCAGGAGAAGCAGATTCCAGAACGTAGATATCTGCATTGATTTTTTTCATCGCTTGCCAGAGCTTCCACGCGCCCATCAGTGGATTTTGATGGACTTTCAAGCTCTTAAGAACGTGGATATTCCGGAGGTGCTGTTCGGTCGGCTGGCCATAATCGGCCGTAATAAAATGAACTCCAAAGTCGCTGTCTTTGGCCAATTCCGTTCCCAGCAGATATAAATCCACCTCAGCCCCGCCGAAAGTGGCCGGACAGGAAGGATCCAGCAGCGGGTACGCCTTCGGACATACAAAGCAAACTTGGATTCTGGTTTTATGGGTCGTTTTTTCCATAAGGCCTATCTTGATACACCCTAAATTACATCCTGCCGCAGTGTACCGTATGCCACCATGCATTGAAAACAAAAATCAGCCACAGCCGGCGGGCGTGGTCTTTCCGGCGGTTCAAATGTTCTGTAAGTAATTGGCAGACATGATCATACCGCACAAAGCCATGCTCATAATAAGCCCGGTTCCGGAGATACTCCCCTAACAGCTCGGACTGCCTGAGCCACCCGGAAATCGGGACGGTAAAGCCTCTTTTTTTACGGTGAATAATTGCCGCCGGCAGCAGCTCTGCTGCCATCCGTTTAAGGAGCCATTTGGTCCTGAAATACCGTATTTTGTATGCATCCGGAAGCGACAGGACCATCGGCACGAGCCGATAATCCAGAAACGGTACCCGTACCTCAAGCGAATACATCATCGATGCCAAATCCACCTTTTTCAGGATATCTTCGGGCAAATACCCTGAAAAATCATTCAACTGCATCCCCGTCAGATCCCTGCGGTCGGCTGGATGGATAAACGCATCAGCCCTGACAAACTGGTTCCCCATCAGCCCCGCCCGGTCACGGTCGGTAAATGTGGCCATCCAATTGAGATGTCGCCACTCCGGATTGTCGTGATAATCCTCGACAAATTTCTGTATTTTGAACGCCAGATGAAGTTTTTTATCCGATGGCGGCAGCAGGTTGACCAGCGGTCGGCTCAGTCGTACCGCCCCAGCCGGAATATATTGTGCAAGCTGCCAGGCCTTATACGAATCATATCCCCCGAACACCTCATCCCCTGCATCGCCGGAAAGAGACACCGTTACCGACTTGCGGGTCATCTGCGACAGCAGTGCCGTCGGCAGCAGCGAAGCATCTCCCAGCGGTTCATCCATACAGCTGATGACATGCTTAATGAAAGGTTCGTCAATGGCTAAGTATTCCACGTGGTGCTGTGTCTGGATATACTCAGCAACGTGTTTGGAGAACGGTACTTCATCGTATGATTCATCCCGGAAGCCGATTGAAAACGTCTGAAAGTTCTGGCGCTGTCGGGCGATAATGGCGGAGATAACCGAAGAATCCACCCCCCCCGACAGAAAGCTGCCCACCGGTACATCTGCAACCAATCGTCTGCGGACCGCATCGGGAAGAATGCCCTTTATCGCCTCCAGCCGTTCTGAAAGGTCCAGTTGGCGGCATGCTTCCACCCGCTTGGGTAAATCGAAATAGGTGCTTGTGTGCAGTTGCCGAGTCTGCAGATCAAAGATCAGATTTTCTGCTGGTTTCAGTTTATAACATTGCTGATAAATTGTTCGATCAGAGCCTATGTATTTCTGATAAAAGAAATAATTGACGGCAGTCGTATCGATTGTCAGAGATTTCACCAGCGGCCGGATGGCTTTCAGTTCCGAAGCAAAGATAAACCGGCTCCCGTCGAAATAATAATAAAGCGGCTTGACGCCGAACCGGTCGCGGGACAGCAGCAGTATTTTTTTTTGTGCATCATAAATGCAGAATGCCCACATACCGTTAAAGCGATTGACGCAATCCGCCCCCCAGTGATGGTACGCCAGCAGGATAACCTCCGTGTCGGTGCCCGAATGGAACCGGTACCCCGCCGATTCGAGATCCTTCCGCAATTCCAGATAATTATAGACTTCGCCGTTGTAAACAATCTGGAGATGCTCAAACTGCATGGGCTGATGGCCGCGCGGTGAGGTATCGATAATCGACAGCCGCCGATGACCGAGGCTGACCCGCTCATCGCAGTAAAACCCGGCATCATCAGGCCCGCGATGTCGGATGGCATCGGTCATCTGCCTGATCTGCTCAGGATGATTCCAGTTAAAGCCGGCGATCCCGCACATTCAGTTGATCCCCCTGGCCGTACCCTGTCGCTGATGGATAAGCCGCTGGTACTGTTCGATATAGCTGTCGGCCACTGCCGACCAGGAAAAGTGTTCGGCAGTCTTGCGGCCCGCATGGGCCATCGCCCGATAGGTTTCTGTATCCGAAGTAATGGTCTTTATCGCCGCAGCAAAGCCCGCCATATCCGGATAATTGATGATGATGCCGTTTTTGCCAATCAGTTCCTCCACCCCTTCGCAGGGAGTTGTAACCACCGGCAGGCCCGATGCAATCGCCTCCAGCATCGCATTGCTCATCCCCTCGTGTTCGCTGGCCATTACAAAGATATCATTTGCCCGGTACAGGTCAGGCATCTGCTGGCGTTCAACCAGCCCCCTGAAAATCACCCGCTCGGACAAATGCATGGCTGCCACCTTTTGCTGGAGTTGGCCGAGCAGATTGCCCTGCCCCACGACATTGAGCCGGATATCCAGCCCCTGCTTGACGGCATATCCCACCGCATCAATCAGCCAGTCAATGCGTTTGCGGCTGATCAGACGTCCCACGCTGAGCAGGTTTACCGGCCTGCCGGGCAGGGGATTGGGTCTTGGATGATACTGATGAATATCTACCCCGTTGGGGATGTTGGCAATGTCCAGTTCCGGCATAAACTGCCTGGCCAGATCGCGCAGCCCGGTGCTGTTGGCCGCAATCAGGGATGCTTTTTTCCATATCCTGCGAAATAATCCCCCCAGCAGGATATAATCAAGCCCCAGCCGCACATTGTAGCCGGGCACGTCAGAACCACGCAGCGAAAGAATATACGGGATACGGTCAGCCGTCTGATAGCACAGCCAGCCGGTGGGGAACGCAAAAAAAGCATGCACTAAATCATACGAGTGTTCATTCAGCAGCCGCAGGTAGTGACGCTTGGCCTTGAAAAGCCATTCGATGACCTCCAGCTTGCGCCAGTAATGCGGATTTTTTTTATGAATGCCGACTTTGAAAATACGAATCGAATCTGCGAAATGCTCCTGAGAGAATTCTGCCTGACAGCCGCTGGTCAGCACATCAACCTGCAAATCCCTGCGGTGTGCAAATTCGCCAAGCAGACAGCGATGGGCATGACCTGCGCCGCCGCCGATCGGCGGAAATTCATAATTCAGCATCAAAATCTTCATGGCTTTTCTGCCGACGACTTGCGCTCAAATAAAACATGCATATTGCCATAAACCCCGATGACCTTATAATGCCTCATTACATAATCCCGCAGCGGCTTCATGGCTTCAAATCGCAGGTATTCCTCCGGCGAAACAGCGGCAAGCTGCTGTTTTAAAAAGGCCGAAAACGAGGCTTCAAACCGTTGTACCGTCTGCGGGTCTGTGGATAGAAATCCCGGATAGATCCCCGCCAATTCTTTGGGGGCCTGAGGCCATAATTCCAGCGGCGGGACTTTCCATGGAAATTCACGTTTGCGGGTATCGACAATAAATCGCGGCGGTTTTTTTTCAAACGCATTCACAATTTCTTTTACTTCGTTTTCCAGCATCTGGGGCGTATAGATATGCATGTGCGATTCAAATGCCTTGGGCGACGAGCTGAGCCGCCCGGCCTTGACATAAATTCCCGGATACCACCCCCAGACGTAAATGGTATCCTGGGCAGAGGAGTGAGCCTTGATATAGTCGGCCAGCGTTTCCCACGCCTGAATCGCTCTGCCCTCCCGACGGGCTTTGGTTTCGTTCCAGAGCTGAGCATAGCCACGTGCGGGAGCGCTGTACGGTTCTCCCGAAAACGGGCTGTGGGTAATCCCCGTAAAGATAGGAAGAACCATGATGACAAAGACCAGCCCCGCTGCCGGACAGAGGATTCTTCCAGCCAGACTGCTTATCGGATTCCAGTTTATCATACAGCGCCAGACCGCATATCCGCCCAGCGTTGCCGCGGAGGCACATAACGGCAGATAATACTGTTCATACGAACGCGGGCTGACCCAGACGAAAGCCATATCCAGAAGCCACCAGGCCGCCAGCAGCCATACCAGCCAGTCCTGCGGTGCCAGCGGCATTCGACTGTGATGTTTTCGCCATCGCAGCAGTAGCCGTGCAGTCGCTGTGCCGACCGACAGCAGGGCCAGGGTAATCGGCAGTTTCAGCTCTTTATAATACCGCAGCACCATAGGGGCCTGTTCCTTAAGCCCCATATATTGCCGGCTGCCGGTCAAATAAATATCATTGGTGCCCAGTGTTTTCCAAAGTTTACGGCTGAATGACTGAGCTTGACTGGCAGCCCAACAGGGTACGCCGATGGGGGGGGTGGCTTTGAGATACTCGGCAAGATCATGGATTCTTTGGGTGCCCCGATACGGCCATGACCAGACCAGGACCAGCGTCATGCCCAGAACATACATCAGGCATATCGCAGCCAGACCCGATTTCCAATAATGTGCCGGAACCGTTTTGATTTTTGAGGTCAGCTGATGCTTCTGCCAGGTCGTCCACATCATCTTTCCTGCCAGAATGAGGCCTGCGGTGACGAGGGCCAGTTGAATCAACAGTACGGGTGTGGTCTTGAAAATCTGTACGGTATGGGGTGCGGATTTCTGGTATAAGAACACGACCAGGGGACACAGCCCGACAATCGCTCCGCCTGCCAGAAGAACAAGTCTGACGGCCAGTTGATCAACGCTTTGATATCGGAATAGGGTGATCAGTCCGATGAAAAATCCTGCTGCGGCAATGATGGAAAGACCGGTCGGCTTGAAATAAAAAGGCCAGACAAGAAGCGCTCCGGCTGCTGCCCACAGCCAGGACTTACGGGTTTGGACCGCCAGCATCAGACAACAGGCCGCCATGACCATAAAGGCAATCATGTATTGTTCTTTGACATTGCCGTATTTGGCAATCAATGGAGCAGACAGATAAATAGATGCGACTGCCGTTGAAAGCTGTGCAGCGATTTTGCCGAAACATCTGCGCGCGGTAAAGAACAGAAGTCCTAACGCCCCCAGCTGCAGCAGCATTTGTATGATTTCCGGCCCCAGTTCACTGAAGCCGAACAGTGCCACACCGATATAATTGACCAGCAGCGTTGCTGGCTGGGCAGAGATGATTTCATCGCCCCAGATTGTGGCGCCCTGATAAATATGCCATGCTGAGTAGGCATATGCTCCCCCGTCATAGGGATCAGGCTGGCTGAATTCAAAGTACTTGCCCAGGCAGAACGGAATTCCTGCCAGCAGCAGGACCGCGGCCAGTTCCACAATCCAGAGCCCCAATAGTGTCGGGCCAGGTGAAATCGATTCGGGGTGCTGAACGGGCTGCCTTGCTTTTCGCCGGCTCATAGACGTTCCTGTATAAATAGGGAGTTATATTTCTTCTTCTCGCCGCGGTGTGGCCCCATATATCTTGTCGATGATGTAGGTGGGACGGTCTTGCGATTCATGATAGGTTCGTACCAGGATCTCGGCCAGCAGTCCCATCAGGACAAACTGGACTGATGTGGTTATCAAAATCAGCGACACAATCAGCAGCGGATTCCGATTCATGGACAGATGTTCGGGGGATATGTATTTATAATATAAGACCCCAAGAAATCCCACAAGGGAACCCGCAAAACATATTCCGCCTAATCCTCCGAATACATAAATCGGCTTGGTCGAGAACGAGGACAAAAATTTAATCGTGATCAGGTCCAGTATTACTTTAAAAGTGCGATTCAGCCCATATTTGGTTTTACCGTGGGTCCGCGGGCGATGGTTAACCGGCATTTCCGTCACTTTCTCGCCGCCCCAGCTTGCCAAAGCGGGGATAAACCGATGCATTTCACCATACAGCCGAATCGGGGCCAGGGACTCAGCCCGATAAGCCTTGAGAGTACAGCCGTAATCATGCAGCTTGACACCGGTGATTTTGCCTATCAGCCAGTTGGCGATTCGGGACGGCAGCGTCCGGGTCATCGGATTGTCCTGCCGGTCTTTCCGCCAGCCGCTGACAATATCATAACCTTCGTTCAATTTGTTGACCAGGGCGGGAATGTCAGCCGGGTCATTTTGGCCGTCCCCGTCCAGCGGAACAACGATATTTCCCCTGGCATATTTAAAGCCGGCACTTAATGCCGCCGTTTGACCGAAATTTCTGCGAAAGCGAATCACGCGGGTATTAGGGTCTTTTTGGGCGATATCAATCAGGCAGGACAGACTGTTATCGGAGCTGCCGTCATCGACATAAATAATTTCATAGCTGAACCGCCCCTGAAGAACCTGCGTAATTTCAGAATGAAGAGGGCCGATGTTGTCCGCCTCATTAAATACGGGTATCACTATTGATATCAGGGTTTTGCCTGATTCTGTCATCAAAAAACTCCGCAAAAAAAGTCATAAAGTACGGCAATGATTTTACTTAGATATCAGGTTCTTGTAAAGTTCTATCCGGTTAAGAACCGAAAACAAAGTTGTTTATCTTCTATAATATGCTACAGTATATAACTTGTTTATCGACAAAAAAGGGATATTAAAAAATGTTTTTTGTGAGGACCAAAACAATGATTATGGCACAACGTTCGGTTTCAGTTTGGACAATCCTGATGATGGTTTCTGGTTTGCTGCTGACAGGTTGTCAAAAGGAAACGGCGTCGGCTGCGGTCACAACATCTCAACCAGCCACAGTTCAAGCAGCAGATACTCCGGGCAAGGTTGATAAACCGACTCCTAATACTCCAGAGCTTCAGCCTGCAACGACATCGGCAGAGGTACCCTCAATACAAATCGAAAAAGCCGAGTATGATTTTGGGGTTATTGGGCCCGAAACTTATAACAAATGTCAGTATAAGTTTTCAAATACCGGCAAAGGGGTATTAAAGATTGACCATATCCAGAGCACGTGTGGCTGTACAGTCCCCGAACTGGCTAAAAAAGAATACGCTCCTGGTGAGAATGGTGTGATTGATGTTACTTTTCATTCCCCGTCTTATGCCGGCCCGACTTCAAAACATTTGTATATTGTCAGTAATGACCCTGTAAACCCACGGGCAGAATTGGTTATCAAAGCTACAGTAGAGGTAAAAGTAGTTGTCGATCCGAATCGGATTGAATTGTATCTTAACAAAGACAACGCTGGGATTCCGCAAATCAAGGTCAAGTGCCTCGACAATATGCCATTTGCCATAACCAGTTTCACCTCAAACGGGCAGGCCATATCGGCTGAATTCGACTCCAGAAAGAAAGCGACAGAGCATATTCTTTCTCCGAAAGTGGATATTTCCAAGCTCCAGGAGCTTACCACAGGGGTTATTCAAATTGGCGTGGATCACCCCCAGGCCAAACAAGTCTTGATCAGCTATACCGCATTGCCGGCCTTTGAGCTCCGCCCGCCGCGAATTGTGTTGCAGAATGCCGAACCCGGCGTAGCCATCACCCGTGAGGTCTGGATTGTCAATAATTATGGTCAGCCCTTCGAAATCGAAAGCATCGAATCGCGAAGCGGATATATGAAGGTCCTCAATCAGAAGAAAGATAAAGATAATTTAGGTCTCGAAATTGAGATTACACCGCCTAAACAGGAAGGTCCTGTTCGCCGATATATTACCGACGAATTGAATATTAAGATCAAAAATGGACCGACTTTGACGGTTCGCTGCAGTGGGTGGTTTAAACTCTGAGAATGCTTCCGGGATGAATAATCCGAAATGGAACCTTCTGAGCTGACACCTGTCTAATGAGATAGCGAGGCAGTCAAGGAATTGCCATAAAAGAAGGTAACTTTCGGGGTAACAATATGTTACGAACATTACGCATAACCAGTTTCATCAGTGTGATCGCGGCGGTGGGGGCGGTGGTGTTTGTGATGATTTTTGGCTGGCAGCAAAACGCCGAGATCCAGGCCTTTCTGGAACAGCCGTCGATTGTCGAACAGATGAAAAAGACCACTAACAATACCACTGCCCAGAAAGTGGATGCGGTATCTCCATTAGTGACACAAGCCGCGGCATTTGCCCTGCGGATTGATCCGCCTCCGCCGCCCCCTCCGCCTCCACAGCCCAAAGCGGTTGTTGAAGCCCCTCAGCCTCCGGCCCAGCCGCCTGTAACACCCCAAGGGGCAGGAATTACTCCGCCGCCGAAGACCGTCAAATTTGATTTGGTAGCGACTGCCAAATACAAGAGTCATCCAGAAAAGTCTCTGGCTTTGCTGAATATGGTGTCGGAGGGCTACAAATGGTATCGTCAGGGTGAGACGGTTGGGCGATTTACGATTCATGAGGTTAAAGAGGGCAGTATTGTTCTCTATCAAGATGGTAAAAAAGATACGGAATTATTTGTTCCGCCCCCGACTCCTGTCAAGTCGCTGCTGAAAGCTGACCAGAAAGCAGCGACTGTCGCAAGGGGGCCGTCTTCGGTTTCCGAGCAGCCGGCGGCGGGAGCGGCCCAGCCTGCAACAAGCCACCCGGCAGCAGGGGCACAGCCTGTTTTATCGGACGCAGGCAGCAGGGATTCAACAGGCACCGTGCGTATAACGCATACGGCCAGCCCGACTACGACCTCTATTGTTCCCATTCGTCAACCCAGACAGCCTGAGCCAGAGCCGACCCTTGAAGACAGAAAACAATCCTTGAATGAAAGTATTGCCGGAATCAAGCAATTGATGGGAGAAGCTCGGGAAGGCCAGACGGAGGCTGAGCGCCAAGAGGAAAACAAGGCCTGGATTGAACTGTTGAAAATCCTGGAACAGGAAAAAGTCAACCTTGAAAAAGAAGCCGCTGCGGAAGCCAGCAAACCGTCGGATTCGGCTCAAAGCAAGCCAAAGTAAATCAGGAAACGATGTGGTGAGGGAAAAAAGGAAAAAAGCCATAGAAAATCGGTGCAAATAAGGATAGAAGCATCGATTTTTTGACGAAAAATAATGATGCGAAACGAGCGTTTCGCAGGGACGAAAGGACTCGGTGATAAAAGCCGGAACCAGCCGGCTTCTTTTTTGTCTATTAAGGATAGCTCTACTAGGAAAGAATCGGCCTCAAGAAGCACAAGAGGGATTCAACCGAAGTATGATAGCAGCGGAGTTAAGGACCTGTAAAGCCCTTTATAATATAGGGCAAGGATCAACCTGGAGTGGTATATGGTTTTGAAAAAAGGTTTATGGATGCAGTCGAAACGGAGATCGATAGCGGGGATTCTGGTAGTACTGGCAGGGATGGTGCTTTTGTCGGTCATGCCGATGAATGTGCAGGCGGAGTCTGCTCTGCGCAGCCGGGTTTATGGTTTCCGTAATACAGACAACCAACGGGCCGTCCAATTGGTTAACCAGCTTGGCATCAAAGTCACGATGGATGTCCACTCGCCTTCGGTGGTGGTGCTGACCAGTGATGATTCGGCAGAGCTGAGTCGGGCTTATAACCTGATGGAAATGCTGGACCGCAAAGAACCGGTGGAAATGAAAGTCCTTGCCCAGATACCTGAACAAGAGTCCAAAACCCTGCTGAACCAGCTTCAGGGCAAGCTCAAGAAGCTGCTGCCGGGGACATTGCTTGATCCGCCTGCCAAAGGAGGCAGTACCAAGCCTGTCATTATCGATGTATATAAAGGCCAGCTTCTGGCCATGGCGCCTGCCGCTGAGATGGCCCAGGTGGAGGCCGCCTGGCAAAGCCAGCAGACGGAATCTCCGACGATTAGCACAACCCAGGCCGCTGTGGTTCCGACGGAACCAGTCAAAGCCGCAGAGCCTAATCAGCCGGTTAAAGTTCCGGTTGTGCCTGTGTCGCATTCGGCCGAGCCCAATGAAGCGATGCCTGAACCCCAACCGTCAGATAATCAAATGCCGCAGACCGAGAACCAGGAGTCAGAGGACGACGAGTCTGATCTGGCCGTTACACCTATTCCCATGGCGGGTAAGTCATCACTGGTTGCGATCGACGCCAATGATCTTGAGCCAGAGGAAGGCGAGGATGATGCGGCATTGAAAAAAATAGTTGAGCAATTGATGAAACAGGCGGCTGAAGAGGAAAAAAAAGCGGCTGAAGCGGAAGCAGCCGCTGTGAAATCCCAGCAGCCCGAACCTTCAAAGCAGCCGGAATCTGCGCCGAAAAAGATCGAGACGGCTGTGCCGGACAAGGCTGCTGATACCAAGGTTGATACGGCTGCCACAACTCCGCCAGCGATTTCCAAAGAGGAGGAGGAATTGGAGCTGACGATCACGCTGCCGGAAAAGGTGGACATCAGGCAGCTCCTGGAACTGGTGGGCAAGCAGCTGGGATTGAATTATATGTATGATGATGCCCAGGTGCGCGGCGAGGTTATGCTCAAGATTCATGACGGCAAAATCAAAGTCCGGGACTGTTATGCTCTGTTGGAGTCTGTTCTGCGATACCGGGGATTTGTGATGACCCGCCGTGGCAATCTTGTGACGATTCTGCCGGTAGCACAGCTGCCGCAGCTTGGTGATCCCAAGATACGCAAGGAAAATGAGCCGATTGAGCACGGGGATGTGATTGTCAGCAGTGTTTTTGAACTCAAGCATATCAATGTCAACAATGCCAATAACATCCTTCGGCAGATGAATCTTGGCGTGACCAATCCGCCTCCGATCCTGATTGCGGAAACCAATACGATGATCATCACCGATTATGCCTATCGGATGGATAAAATTGCCGAGGTATTGCGGCTGATTGATGTGCCCGGAACGCCAAAGAAATTCATGCATCGGCAGCTTCAGTATATGCAGGCTGGCGAGCTGATTCCGCGGCTTCAAAAGCTGGCCTCTCAGCTTCAGAATTTGAACATTACGGTGGGGACCAGCACGGCTCCCACCGTTTCGGCTGCCCGTCCGGTGGTAGTTCCCGGTCAGCCGACTCAGCCTGGCCAGCCTGTTCAGCCAGTTGCACCTCAGCCTGTGCCGCAGGCGGTGACCACCAGCGGCTCAAGTGAGAATACCGTGTATCTGGATGCGGATGAGCGGACCAATCGAATCCTGATGATTGGCAATAACGAACAGCTTAAAATGGTCGAAGGCCTGATCGATAGTCTCGATGTCAAGCAGTATAACCTGCGGCGAGTCAGGGAATATGAGATTAAAAATGTCGATGCTGCCGAAGTGATTAATGTGCTTAATGAACTGGGACTGGCCAAAGTCAGCGTCAGCAAGCAGTCTTCGCAGCAGCCGACCGGCATCAGCCGGCCCACGGTACCGGGCCAGCCGGTGCAGCAGGTGGTCCCTCAGACCGCTACCCAGCAAGCCACCACCGGAGCGGACCAGCCGTTTATTTCCATTCGTCCCAATACCAATTCGCTGCTGGTCAATGCGACGGCCGAACAGCACGAAGATATCGAGCTGGTCATCAAGCATATCGACGTCGAGCAGAAAGATCAGCGTACTATCCGGGAGTACGAAATTCAGAATGTCGATGCGATGGAAATCGTCAGTACGCTGGGCGATCTGGGGATCATCTCCAAGGACTCAGTGTCCTCGATAACCAGTTCCAAAGGTTCGATGTACGGCAGCAGTTCCGCCTCGCGAACGAGTTCCCCTTACGGGACGACCAGTACGTCCCGTAGCATACCCGGGCAGATGACCCAGCCGGGTGTTCAGCAGCCCGGCCAGGAACAGACGGCATTTCTGAGTTTGCCGACAGCCGAGGGGGGCACGGTCAGAGAATTGGTGACTTCCGAACCGCAGATTTCGATTCTTGAATCTACCAATTCACTGCTGATTCATGCCACGCCGCGTCAGCATGCGGCGGTCTCGCTGGTGATTTCCCATGTGGACCGGATTCTGGAACAGGTCACTACGCCTTATGTGGTTTATCAACTGGAAAACCAGAAACCCGACGAGCTGGTTGCGACGCTTGAGGATTTGATTTCCGAAACCCAGGAACGAGCCGTAAGGACGACGGCGACCAGTTCTCCTGATGCCAAGATTCAGACCGCACAGGCCTCCAGCTCTTCGCCGACGCTGCCGAATTTGCAGGGAGAACGGATTCGCATCATTGCGGATAAAGCCTCCAATTCGCTGATTGTCTATGCCAATAAGAAAAATCAGCTCTGGATATCGGAGTTAATCAAGGAACTGGATGCCTATCGTCCCCAGGTGCTGCTGGATTGTACGCTGGTGGAGATTACCAAGGATGATCAGTTTACGATGGATTTGGATGTCATCTCCAAGAAATATGGTCTTACGACGCCCTTTAAACAACTGACCAATCCGATTACCGGTACCAAAGCGGTGACCAATACGGGCGGCACCGCACTGGAAGGTACGTTCAGTTCCGGCTCTGAAACAAATCCATTTACGGCGTTTTATGGAGATAACAATATCCAGGCCCTTTTAACCCTGATGGACAAGAAGAATTACGGTCGGGTTCTGGCGCGTCCGTCCATCTTAGTCAAAGATAATGAAGAGGGCGTGATTAAATCGGAGAAAGTCACTTACGTTGCGGAACAGAAAAGCTCGGTGATTACCGGGGAAGGGGGCCAGCTTTCTGAGAGTACGGATGTGTCCTTTAAAGACTATACGGCCGGCATTACCCTGACGATCACGCCGCACATTTCTTCGGAAAAAATCATGCAGCTTGAAATCGAGCTGGATCGAACTGACTTTATTCCCGGGGCGACGACGACCAAGATAGGTACCACAGAGTATCCCAAACCTCTGGATACCACCAGCAGTAATGTCAAGACATGGTCGATTGTGCCATCGGGAGCAACGATTATTTTGGGTGGTATCGAAACTGTCACGCAAAATAAAACGAATACCAAGATTCCTATTCTGGGAGATATTCCTCTGGTTGGTCTTTTGTTTCGCGGCATTAATCAGTCGGACAATCAGTCAAAGCTGTATATATTTGTCAAGGCCAATATTGTCAAACCGGGCGACGAACTGACGGGAATGTCTGATATTGAGCGGATTTCGCGGAAAAAACGCAAGGCGTTTGAAGAAGATGAATCCCGATTCCAGGGACTGGATGCCCTGCCTGGTTTCAAACCGAATCCGATGTATCCCGGCAAAGTGCTGGAAGACGACGAATACATTGAAGATCTCAAGCAAAAGCAGGCCAATTCGCCGAGCAATACGGTAACGGTGGAGGTTCGATAACAACCCGACTTCAATGACTCGATACAAAACCCCAGAGAAACCATGAAAGAACTGCTGATACAAACCGCCCAACAGACCGGCATCCTGGATGCGGGGGCCCTGAAGCGTTATTTCGACGAGCATGCCGAAGACAAGCGGCGGGTTGATCAGCTTCTGCTGATGGCCCCCAGCTTTACCGAGGATGCGGTTCTAAAGCTGTTTGCTGCGGCGCTGAAGATGGACTATATCGACGAAATTCACGGCAGCGATGTCCCCAAGTCTTTTGTCGAGGCGGTGCCTGCCACCTATGCCCAGCATCATTATCTGATTGGCCTGGAACGGCCTGAGGATCATGGTTCTCTGACGGTGGTCGTGTCGTCCCCGCTGGCGGTGGCGATTGTGGATAATGTGTCCAAGATGCTGGCCCGGCCGGTGCGGACGGCGCTGGCAACGCGGGCCGCAATTACGGCGGCGATTGATATTGCCTACGAACAGAAGAATACGGTCATCGAGGAAGTTGCGGAGGAGCTGGACCAGCAGAATCTTGACCAGTTGGTCGATGAAGCCCAGAGCAGCGACGACCTTCTGGACGTGGTCAACCGCCCGCCGGTGATTCGTCTGGTCAATGATATTCTGTTTCGTGCCCTGCAGATGCGGGCCAGCGATATTCACATTCATCCTTACGAAACCAAAATTCAGGTTCGATATCGTGTAGACGGTATTTTATATGACACGCTGTCGCTGAACCGCAACGTCCTGTCGCTGATTATCTCGCGTATCAAGGTAATGGCCGGGATGGATATTGCCGAACGGCGTATGCCGCAGGACGGCCGGTGCAGCGTGCGTGTCGGTCAGCGTGAAATCGACCTGCGTGTCAGTACCGTGCCGACCAGCTATGGTGAACGGGCGGTGCTGCGTATTCTGGATAAAAGCACGGGTGTTTTGTCGCTGGAGGAACTGGGCTTCTGGGAAGAAGACCGCGAAGTTTTTGACCGGATGATCAACCGTTCGCATGGTGTGATTTTTGTGACCGGGCCGACCGGCAGCGGTAAAAGCACGACGCTGTATGCCTGTCTGAACCGGATTGATTCCAAGGTCAAGAATATCATGACCGTCGAAGATCCGATCGAATATCAGCTTGAAGGCATCAGCCAGATGCAGGTGTCCAGCAAGAAAGGCATGACCTTTGTCAATTCCCTGCGGCATATCCTGCGTCAGGACCCGGATGTTATCATGGTTGGTGAAGTCCGTGACCGGGAAACTGCGGCCATGGCGATTCAGTCCTCGCTGACAGGCCACCTTGTGTTTTCGACGCTGCATACCAACGATGCGGCCGGTGCGGTCAGCCGTTTGCTGGATTTTGGTGTCGAGCCGTACCTGGTCAGTTCGTCGCTGATCTGCGTGCTGGCCCAGCGACTGGTCCGGCGAATTTGTCCGGACTGCAAGCAGGCCTATGATCCCCCGCTGCACGAGCTGCGGGAGCTGGGCATTGCCGAAAACGTCGAGGGAACGCATTTTTATGCCGGGGCAGGCTGTGCCAAGTGTTTTGAGACGGGCTATCGCGGGCGAACCGGCATCTATGAACTGATGACGGTGACCGAGGAAATTCGCGAGATGATTTATCAGCGGCAAAGCGCCGGAGCCATCAAGAAAAAGGCCCTTGAGCAGGGGATGCAGACCCTGCGGATGGATGGTGCCCGAAAAGTGCTGTCCGGCACGACTACGATCGCGGAAGTGCTGCGCGTGACACAAGCGGACGCAGGATAGGGATTTTAAATTGTAAATTTTCCATTTTCAATTGATGAGAATGGCCGCGCTAAAATGAACAAGGCAGAATTACAAGATCGAACAATAGAATTTGCCAGACGATGCCTGAAATTATGTCAGGCACTGCCGGAAAACTGGATGGGAAAACATTTGCGAAGCCAGTTGTTTCGCTCTGCAACTTCGGTTGCGGCAAATTATCGGTCGGCTTGTTCCGCCCAGTCGATAAGAGCTTTTCTGCAAAAGCTCGGAATTGTTGTGGAAGAGATCGATGAATCAATGTTCTGGATCGAGTTTATTGCAGATGAGGAACTGATATCCCAGAAGCGCTGTCAGCCGCTCTTGCAGGAAGCAAAAGAACTGACGGCTATTTTTATTGCATCGCAGAAGACGACGCGAAGAAAAAATGGAAAATAGAAAATAGAAAATTTAAAATTCTTTTATGCCAAGATTCAGTTACATTGCCATTAATTCCGCCAAAAAGACCGACAAAGGCATCATTACGGCTGAAAACGCCTTTGCGGCCCGCAAGCATCTTCGGGCCAAGGGGCTGCACCCCACCGATATTCGGGAGGTTGCGGCCAGCGAAGCAAGACGCCGGTTTTCGCTGTTCGGCAAAAGTGCCCGCGGTGCGGTGACGGCCTTTACCAAGGAACTGTCCACGATGCTGTCGGCGGGGATTAAGCTGACCGATGCATTGACGGTACTGATTACCCAGATTGGCGACAATGGATTGCGGGTTGCCGTGACCGACATTCGTGACCGTGTTGTCACCGGTGAATCCTTTGCCGAAACACTGACCGAGTATGGCCAGTATTTCGATGTGATTTATGTCAGTATGATGCGGGTTGGCGAGGTGACCGGGACGCTTGACAAAAGTCTGGCCACTACGGCTGCGTTTATGGAAAAACGTCAGCGGCTGGAGGCCAAGATGACGACGGCGATGATCTATCCGGCCCTGTTGATTGTCGGTTCGATCGTGGCAGTGCTGATTATCACCATCAAAGTGATTCCGATTATCGCTGAACAGATATCAAAAACCGGACAGGAATTGCCCTGGATTACAAAAGCATTGGTTTCCACCTCGGAAATTCTGACCAGCTGGTGGATATTTCCGATTCTGGCGGGTTTGTTTGGTATCGGCTGGGGATATAAGAAGATTATGAAGACCGCCAAAGGGTCTTATGTCCGGGATAAATTGCTTCTGAGTCTGCCGGGGATTGGACCGCTGGTCAAACAGCGGATTGTGTCCCGTTTTGCATCGACATTAGCGACATTGCTGGGGGCGGGTCTGTCGATGGCCGAGAGCCTGCGGGTGGTTTCGCAGGTGACCGGCAACCAGATTATGAACGACGCGGTTAAGCAGGCCCGCGACCGGATTCTGGCCGGTGCGGATATTGCCACCCCCCTGCGCGACAGCGGCGTGATTGACCCGTCGGTGGCTCATATGGTGGCTGTCGGTGAAAAGAGCGGCGAACTGGAACAGATGCTCAAGATTATCAGTGAGAATCTGGACGCCTCCAGTGACCTGGTAATTGAGCGGCTCAGTGCGGCCATCGAGCCGGTGATTATTGTGGTGATGGCGCTGATTATTGGCATAATTGCCTATGCGACGATGATGCCGCTGATTAAATTCTCGGCAGGACAATTTTAATTGAGAATTGTTGATGGACGATTTTTTGATTTGCACTTGTTAATCTGCAATCCAAAATCATCAATACAGAAATGAGGTGACTATGAAAAGTAAAACATGGAATCGGATGTATCGCGGTTTTACGCTGGTGGAAGTCATGGCAGTGATTGTCATCATCGGGCTTTTGGCGGCAGTCGCGGCTCGCAATTTTATTGGTCGTATCGAGGTGGGCAAGGTAACCACAACCAAAGCATCCTTAAAAGTGCTTCATCAGGCCGTGGTGGATTTTAAAATGGATACGGGTCGCTATCCCACCGAAGAAGCCGGGCTGATTGAGCTGATTGAAAAGCCCACGGATGTCGAGGGCTGGGCGCCGGATGGGTATCTGGAAAGCACGAAGCTGCCTAAAGACGGCTGGAAGAACGACTTTGTCTATCAATTAAATCCCGAAAGCGGCAAGCCTTTTGTGATAATCAGCTATGGCGCCGATGGCAAGGAAGGCGGCGAAGGCTATGATGCTGACTTGTACAGTACCGACACGAATTAATCTGCGATGGCGATATTGTTGTGCTGCGGGATTGGTTTTGGTCGAGCTGCTTGTCGGGTTGGCACTCATTGGTTTGATTCTGTCGATTGCCACGATTAGCTTTTCATCAGTATACGGCAGAAGTTCCTTTCGCCAGCGGGCCAATACGCTGGTGCAGGCTTTTCAGTCGGCTTATCATGCTGCCCAGCAGAGCGACCGCCGTTATGCGGTTGTGCTGAGTTTTTCCGACGGTGTGTGGGTCCTGCGACAGTTTAGCCGTCTGGATTTTGAGGGCATTCCCGAGGAAGAAGCGATTATCAAGACCGGGACTTTTGACGACCGGTTTTATCTGGATTATGTCTATTATGATGACCAGGATGACACCCGCTTTCCCAAAGATGGGCAGATGGTTACTGAGGCCCGCTTTTATGCCGGCCACGGGGGATGGCAGCACGGCGGCAAGGTGGTATTGCGGGATGAAGACGGCAATCCCTGGTCGATTTTGATTTATCGTGCCGGCAAGCCGGTCGAGCTGGTCGAAGGCGATGTGGCAATGTTTCTGCCGCTGGAGCCGGCGCAGATGCCGTTCTGAGTGATTGAGTTACGAACGTAGCTGAAGCTTTCAGCTTCAGATGATACAAAAACCGAAGCAGGCTGCTTCGGCTATGTTACAATACCCGCAACGAAACGGGATAGTACAAGCAGAATGTTTAGCGTGTCGGATGATGATCCTGAACAGACATCAAGACCCATCGAGAAAGCCGGGCTTTACTCTTGTCGAAGTGGCCGCGGCGCTGGTTATTTTGTCGATGCTCATCAGTTCGGCACTGGTGGTTATGAGCCGGATTACCTCGGGCATGGTCGATTTGCAGTCCGAGACACAGGCGTTTTCCATCGCCCGCCAGAATCTGGAAAAACTGCTGTCGGCGACGACGGTCTCCGACATGACCGAATACGGTGTCGTGGAAACCAATCCGGATATGGATTGGGAACTTGTTGTCGAGCCGTTCTATGAGCCGATCAGCAATCGGATGTGGATTCGCGGTCTCAGTTCCGCCAGCTACACCAGCAGCTCAGGCGAGCGCAAGACCGTTGAACTCACCTGCTGGCTGACCGGCCTGACTGCTCAGCAGATCCGCCAGATCCTTGACCAGCAGAAGCGTCAGGAAGAGTTTATGAAGCAGTATTCCGAGTCCGAAGAAGGCCAGCAGCTTGCCAAACAGCGGGCCCTGACCCGGGCCTATCTGGAGCAGAATGGCCTCGATGTGGCGGCTTATGACGAATTCGTCGAGCGTCTTGAACGCCGCCGGCTGGATTATATCGCCGATCATGGTTTCGATGAGGGGTATTATGACTTTCTGGAGCAGTTAAGTCAGGACGAAAGTGATTACCTGTATCGTCTGGGTGTGGATTATAATAAATACATGCAATTTTATGATAAACATAAAGATGCGGTTTTGCCTGAAGAAATAGATTCAGGTAAAGAACCCAAAGAGACGGATCCTCAGAAGCCGGAGGAGACCTCGAGTGATTCTGATTCCAAGAAGGAACCAGAATCCGACGAAACTAACGAGACGGTATTGGATGAGGAATTGGTCCGAAAACTGATCGAAATATTCGGTTGGACCAGAGAACAGGCTGTTCGATTCTTGACTCAATGAGTGTTGGACCAAAACAATTTGATCGCCATCGACAGATCGGTTTTTCCCTTGTGGAAATCCTGGTGGTGCTGACGTTGTCGGCGATGATTCTGGCCTCGACGATGATGATTTATGGTCGGGTGCGGACCAGTGCTGCTGCCATTAACGCCCGACTGGACAGGTATGGTCTGCCCGAAGAGATCCTCCAGAAAATCGCCGAGGATATCGACCGGCTGGCATCCCCCGGGTTTGACGCGGTCATTACCATTCGCAACAAGCTCGAAAACGGCTACAATTCCGCCCAGTTGGTCATTGAAAACCGCTATTACGGCAACGGCACGCCGCCGGCGCCCGGCGTCTATGAACGCGTTGTCTGGCAGACGGCCTATATCCCCGAAGAAGATCGGCTGACTCTGTACCGCTTGCACGGGGGCTTAAATCTCGAAGACAAACTCGTCAGCGGCGTCAAAACCGACGAAGACCGCCAGAAACTGGAAGTGTTTGTCCCCGTCTGCCCCGGCCTGACGCATTTGTTTATCGGTGCCCTTGACGGAGGCGAAGAACCCCTTCCGAGCTGGACGAATCAGAAAATGCCCAACGGGATCGTTTTGGGGATTTCGTTTGCCCCGCTGGTCCAGCTTCAGGACGGATCGTATTATCTGCCGGAAGAAAGCATCGTCTGGCGAACGGCGGCAGTGGATCGGACCCGCCCGATTGCTTACACATTTGTCGCCAAGACGTTTGATACCGCCGACCACAACGGGATGTCGGACAAAGCTGATCCGAACACGGCCGGCAGGAAGACGCCGTCCACACGATCGTCAACGACCTCATCTTCAGGGAGGGGCCGATGAGATCCTGCTTATTCATACAACCATGCTCACGGCGGCATCATCCCGGCATTGCCCTGGCGATAACACTGGTGGTGCTGGTGGTGCTGTCGGTAACGACGACAATTCTGGCGGTGCGTGTGACCCAGGTCCGTCAGCGTCAGCGCTACATCATGGACTACCAGAAGGCCCGCTACGGTCTGGATTCGGCGATGAAGTACATCCTGGCGGTCATGCCCGAAAAAACCATCTCTCTGGTCGATCGCAAGGATGCCCCGGACTTTTCCGATTTATTCTGGCTGACTCGCGATCAGTATCTGGACTATATCCGGGCCTGGATTGAAACGGCAGAGCCGGAACAGATAGAAAAGTATCTCAAACCCGCAGACGAAACCGAGGAGGTTTCTGAAGAAGATACTGCATCCCTTTTTGCCAAACTGATTGCCAAAATCATGAGCCAGGACCAACAGGCCGACCCCAACCGTCCGAATGGTGATGAACCCGCGCAGGACGTTCAGTATGTGGATCCGGAACAGATTATTGTCCCCGGGCCATACGGCCCTCCCTGGCCCTATGTTATGGAACCGATCGAGTTGACCATTGGTGACAGCCGAATTACGATTACCATCGAAGATGAAAACGCCAAGATGCCGTTAAGCTGGGCGGTAACCAGCAATATCAATATCAACAAGCAGGCTCGTGCGGCCATGCTGAACTTTTCCGAATGGATGGGGATGGATGAGCAGACGGTGGAAAATCTGTTCACCGAATTGAACGAACTGGGCAAACGCAAAGTGTTCCAGTTGAATCCGACGCCTGTGATGCTGGCTGTACAGGCGGCCCAGCCGCAGCAGACGCAGGCCCAGACCCGCCAGTTTACCACCACCCGCACTACCCCGCGTCGGACGGTGACCCAGCCGGCGGTTCAACCGCAACCGCAAACCCAGCAGCAGGCTCGTCCTGCAGTGGGCCATGCCGCCGATTTTGCCAAGCTGTTTCACAGTTCTCTGCTGGATCTGGAGACCCTGTCGGTGCCGCTGCCGGAGAAGGCCTTCGATGACGAAAGCCCCATGAAATATCTTGCCTTATGGGGCAGTCAGCGGATCAATGTCAATACGGCCCCCCGACAGGTTCTGGAAGCAGCCTTAACCTTTGGCGGAAACCCCGAAGAGATTGCCGACAAAATTATTCGTCTGCGCAGGGAAAAACCATTTAAAACCATCGCCGATCTGCGTGATCAGATGTTCGGTCAGCTGGATGCGATTGATCGGGCGGCGCCTTATATTGATGTCAAGAGCAATTTTTTTTCGATACGCATTACCAGCCGGTGCGGCACTGCCAGAACATCGGCTGTTGCAGCAGTGATTAAGGAAGGCAAACAAATGGAACGGCTCATTATTTTATACGGCCGCTAATAAGCCAGGAGTATACAGCGTGGAACAACAAAATAGTGTGGGTATCTATCTTATGCCGGAAGGGGCGTATTGTACTGCTGTTTCCGCCAAAGGTTCCGGTGCCGGGATGCGATGCATATTCGTTCCGATCGGCGGAACCGAACAGGGGCAGGTGGTTCTGACGGCGATGGCCCGCGAGATTCTGCGGCAAGCCGGCCCGTTTGACCAGGCTGCCGTTGCGGTTCGCAGCAACCTGATCAGTCAGTATTATCATCATTCGGAATTTGCCGAGGCCAAACAGGTCGAAAGTACCATTCGTTTTGATACCGAAGAAGTTGCCGCCACGGATGCGTCAACCCTGGCGATAGCCTTCGAAATCACCGCCTCCGGTCCTGGCGGATCGGATGTGACGATCTTTACGGCAAGCCGGCAGACTCTGACAGATATTCTGCTGGATATCCAGGCGGGAGGAGTGGACCCGTCTGTGATGGAGCCGGATGTGGTATGTCTGACCCGCTGCCTGGAACGTATTGACGGTTTTCGTGAGCCGGGTGCTATGTACCTGCTGGTTTTTGGCAGGACCTGTTATCTGGTTACTCCGGTTCATCCGGACTTTGCCCCCCGCGTTCGCACATTTCTATTGCCCGAAGATCCGGATAAAACCGGGTCGCTCGCCCGGCAGATCATCCTGACTATTGCGGGCCTCAGCGAGATGGTGGCCGTCAAAAAACTGGTGCTGGTTGGTTACAGTGAAGGGATTGATAAGGCTCAGATGAATGCTCTCACCGGCCTGGTCATCGAGACCGTGGATTTATCCAGACAGCTGCCCCTGGAAATTCCGCACGAGGTCAAACCCGATCAGCTCAACGGCTTTTTTTTTGCTGCCGGCTCGGCACTGGCCCTGACCGGCCGAACGCATCGTGCGGATTTCCGGCGAGACTTCATGCCTTATCAGGGCCGCCGCAGGATTCTCCAGCGAAGCCTTCAGGTGGTCAGCGTATCTCTGACTATCTTGTTTCTGGCGATGGGCCTGTATTTCCAGGTCAAGGCATGGCGAAACAAGGAGGATTATTCCCGGCTGCAGCAGAAGCTCAACGAGTCCTATAGTGCTGCGATGTACGGTGCCAAACGTCCGTCCAGTGAACCCATCTTGTCCAAGCTGCGGCGCACGCTCAACACGGTCAAGCAGCAGGCGTCGGGCATCCTGGATGAAAGCTCCGTGACCGGGCGACTGACCTATGTCCTTGAGTCAATCAATAATAGCCCTAAAACGGTGGATGTGAATATCAAAACCATCACCATCAGCGACCGGCTGATTACCATCGTCGGTGATACCAACAGCCGCACCAGCACACGGGACTTGTTTGATGCATTCAAAAAGCATAAGATGCTGGAAGTGACTGACGAACGGTTTAATACCGCCAAGAATCGGGATGAATTTGTCTTGACCCTCAAAGCCAAGGAGTCGCAATCGAAATGAAAGACTATATGAAAAATCCGATGGTCTATACCGTAGCAGTGCCGCTGCTGGCCGGATTGTGGCTGCTGTATACGTGGGCGGTAGCCTTTCCGGGGTCTGTCAAACTGTTGAATCAGGGAAAAGCCGATTACGAGGAAGCTGAAAAGCTGTTGGGCCAGATTCTGACGCTCGAACCGCAGCGGTTATCCTATCAGCAGGAAAAGGGTAAGGCCAGCGAGTTTGATTATACCAATGTCATCGACCAGTTTACCAAGCAGTTCGCCATAGCCCCCGGCGATTACACGCTCAGTGTCCGAGGTGCCACTCGAAAGGCAGGGCAAACGATTAAGGGGGCTGACTTGTCGATTAAAACGATCGACATCGAAAAACTCAGTAAATTTATCTCGGCTTTGCTGATTCGCTGGCCGGAACTGGAATGCGAACGGCTGGCGGTGGAAAAGCTGCCCACCGGGAAAAACAACTGGAAAGTCACCCTCCGTCTGACTTATAAATATTAGGACGTCCGCAAATCTGTATCAGGAGACCCTGTATGGCTAAGCCTAATCCGAAAAAAGCATCGCAAATTTGTATCCTGACTGTGACCGGCAGGGACAAGGTCGGAATTATTGCCCGTATAGCCGTAGCCATGTCCAAAGCCAATATCAATATTGTCGATGTCAGCCAGAAGATTATGAACGATTATTTTGTGATGAGTCTGGCCTGCGATATTGCCGAGGCGACACTCGATATGCCTGACATCCACAAGCAGCTCCAGAAAATCGCCAAGGACATGGAACTGAACATTACCTTCCAGCATGAAAATATCTTCAAAATGATGCACCGGGTATAAAGGAAAACCAATGTCGATTACAGTAGAAGAAATTTTCGAAACGGTCAATATGACCCTTCGGCAGCATTTTGATATCCGTACCGTCACCCTCGGTATCAATTTAAAAGACTGCATGGATCGTGACCTCGATCATTTCTGCGGACGCATTCACCACCGCGTCAGCGAAAAAGGCATCCAATTGAATGCGATTGCCGACCGCATCGAGCACAAATATGGCATCCCGATTACCAATCGCCGTGTGGCGGTTACGCCGGCCTCGATTCTGCTGGAACCGCTGCCGCGGACCCAGACCGTTGCGGTCCGGCTGGCTAAAACCCTGGACAACGCTGCTGCCAAAGCGGACATCGATTTTATCGGCGGCTTTGGCGCTCTCGTTCACAAAGGGGCCACCAGTTCGGATGAGAATCTGATGCTGTCGCTGCCGGCGGCATTGTCCCAGACTAAACGGGTCTGTGCCTTTTTCAATCTGGCCAGCACCCAGACCGGGATGAACATGACTGTTATCGAGCAGTTCGGCCATATTCTTAAAGACCTTGCCCATCGCAGCAAAACCGGCATTGGCTGTGCCAAGGTGGCTGTTTTTGCCAATGTTCCCGAAGACAATCCATTTATGGCCGGTGCTCATCACGGCATGGGGGAGCCGGATTATTCGCTCAATATCGGCATCTCCGGCCCCGGCGTCGTCAAGGCCGTTATCGAACAAAATCCTGACTGTGACCTGACGGAATTATCCGAAGTCATTAAGCGGACAGTATTTAAAATTACCCGTGCTGGTGAACTGATTGGACGGGAAGTTGCGGAAATGATGGGTGTACCCTTTGGTATTGTGGATATTTCACTGGCTGCGACGCCTGCGGCGGGCGATTCGGTTGCTGAAATCATCGAAGCCATGGGTGTATCGCGGATGGGGCGTCCCGGCAGCACGGCAGCCCTGGCCCTGTTAATTGATGCCGTCAAAAAAGGCGGCTCTATGGCCTCCGGCAATGTGGGCGGCCTGTCGGGGACGTTTATTCCTGTCAGTGAAGACGCCGGGATGATTCGTGCCGTGAAGGAGGGGGCCTTGACCCTCGAAAAACTGGAGGCCCTGACCAGCGTTTGTTCTGTGGGAATGGATATGTTTGCCGTGCCCGGCAGCACGCCCGCCGAGGTTATCAGTGCTATCATTGCTGACGAATTAGCGATTGGTGTCGCAAATAATAAGACCACCAGTGTCCGCATTATTCCTGTTCCCGGCAAACGTGCCGGGCAGATTGTGCATTTTGGCGGTCTTTTGGGGTCGGCACCCATTATGCCTGTCGCAAAAATCGCCAGCCCTAAATTTATTGCACGTAAAGGGCGAATGCCGGCTCCAATTCGTGCCTTGAGAAATTGAAACCCATTTTGTAATGTGATTCTTTTCACGAATATCAGGTTGAGATATTGTACGGAGCAACTTGTCCGTATAATCACCTAATTTAAACCACGCAGGCAGAAAACCGTTGAGTTTTCTGTCTGTTTTTTTTAAGATAAACAGAGTCAGGACTCCGTCGTCAACATGTCATTCACCTCGTAAAAGTGTAAGCAGAAGGATATACGGAGATACTATTGCCGGAGGGACCCATGATCAGAGCAAGACGATATCACCCCAAAGAACTGTGGTTGTTTTGCCATAGGTCCGTTTTGCATGTCTTGTTTCCAATCCTTTTTTCACAGGAGGGTTTATTATGAACAGAATCCTATCCATCATTTTGCTTGCTTTCGTGCTGATTAGCCTGGTGGGTATCACGACATTAGTCGCCCAGGAAGGTCAGCGGGTTGATCTATCCGTGCAGCCCGTCCCCGAAATGCAGCCTGAAGGCGATAATCTTCCTCCTTCACAGGAAGAAGTCGTTGCCGCACCGCAGCCGCAGGACATTGAGGGGGGTACCTTTGTTGCTGTTACCGATAACGACCGCTATCCGGGCACAATCGCCGGCAAGCGATATCATGTCTGCGAAGACGGTACCGTCGAAGAGGTTATTGACACCGAAGACAAAACGGATTGGCGTTACGGCAAGATACACCCGCGGTTATTGGTGGATGAAATCGGCAAGCCCCGAAAGAAAGTCCTCATCCAATTGCACAATGGTTTTGCCTTTCAAGCCGCCGAACAGGTGCGTCTGAGTTACCAGGGTTCTATCGATGCCTTGAGCGAGCAAATCCGCCAGAAAATTCGTCAGCATCAACAGCTTCGTACCCGGCAGGGGGCCGAGGAGTCTGTTGATACCGAACTGGAACCTTATCCCCGGCAGCTTCGAGATGAATTGGTTGTGTTGCATCGGCAACTTGACCAACAATTGGATCAGAAACGCACGCATATTGCTCAGGTGATTCGTCAGCAAATGGCTCCGCGTATGGATGCGATCCGCCAATGGCTTCAGATGCGTCAGTGCAGAATTGATTCTGAGAGTGCTTTGGCCGGCTGCTTCGGCTGCGAAATGACCCCAGCGGACATCGAAGCCGCCGCATGGCTGGCCGATGTCGAAAGCCTCGCTCCGGACTCGGCATGCTCCTATGACCTTGACCAGAGCAACTGTATGCTGGTATCTTCGGGCTTCTGGAACGCCGGCTATGACGGGGGAGCCTACGACGTGGCCATCATTGACAGCGGCATTCGTGAGACACATACCTATTTGAAATACCGCAATCCGCCGGACAACAATCCCCGCGATATCTACAAAAAGACCCCCGGTTATGATAGCAGCCATGGCACTCGTACCGCCGGCGTAGTGGCCAGCACGCACTCAACATTTAAAGGTGTAGCCTTCGGCCTTGATAAGATATTTGATGCCCGCAGTGGTTCGATGGCGACTTCGATGGCATCGATCGACTGGGTTCTCAACCATTCCTCCGGTGACAGCCCTGAAGCCATTAACCACAGTTTCAGTTATTACGAGTATGATGACGAATTTGGCGACTATGAGCGTTTTCTGGATGCGGTCGTTTATGCGATGGACACGATGGTGACCAAATCCGCCGGCAACGCAGGCCTGGTGGAACTGGGTTATCCCCAGTCTGCCAATGTCATGTCTGTCGCCAATCTGAGCATCTATGATACCTGCACCACCAGCGATGATGTCATCCGCTCATCCAGCAGCCGTGGTCCCACGGATTCCGGCCGCCGCAAACCCGATATTACGGCTCCCGGCGCAGACACCTGGAGTACGGATACGGCAAGCAATACGGCGTTTGCCAATCACGGCGGCACCAGTGCTGCTGCGCCCCATGTCGCCGGTGCGATCCTGCTGCTTCAGGATGCCGGCGTGACCAGCCCCATTGCTCAGAAGGCCATTTTGATTAATACCGCCACCACCTGGTCGGATAATGATACGCTGGATACCTATGGAGATGATGGCCCTGTAAGCGGCGACCGCTGGGACAAAAGTTATGGGTGGGGTGTGATGAACCTGAGTCATGCCAATTTTCATCGTACGGATTTTTTTATTGACAGTGTGGTTGCTCGCAACGACACACCTGCTGCCGACGATTACAAATTGTACAAAGGCTATATGTATGCCAATGAAAAGGCTACTGTCGTCTGGAATCGCCGCGTCGCGTACAATGGTTCATCCAATCCAACGACCTATTATTCCACAACCGATATCAATATTCGCGCCTACGATGAAACCACGGGCTCTCAGTTTGACAGTGACCTTGTCCATAGCGGCAACAACGTTCACCAGATTTCTACCAGCACTGATCGCAGTGTCATCATCAAGGTTTATTGCTGGAGCAGCAGCATCAGCGGGGCTTCTTCGGAAACATTTGCCCTGGCTACCGAAGAGAACTTTCAGCGTGTTTCGCCGCCGTCATTTTCCACGACGCTAACCATGCCGTCTCTGATTTATTTCAATACCCAGTTCGTCGTCAAAGCCAATGTCACCAACACCGGCGGCGTGATGGCTCAGAATGTCTCGGTTGATCTGACTCTTCCGGCCGGATTTTCCCTCGTCTCGGGCACCGACCCGCAAATAGTCGGCGATATTCAGGCCGGACAAACCGCACAGGCCACCTGGACCGTTCAGTCTGGCGGTTCGACAGGGACCTTTACCATTTCCACTGCCATTAGCAGTTCCTGCTATGCGGAGACCTATACCGGTTTTGCATCCCGGACGATCACGGTCAGTTCATCAGCCCTGCCGAATCTGACCTATACCACGGAAACCGGCTGGAGCTATCCGATTGTGCCCCGGAATATCGGCGATTCAGGCGGGACGGACTGTCTGATTACCGCAACCCTGCCGGGCAATACCGACGATACCTATTTCAACTGGGTCGTCCGCAATGCCGGTTCCGTGGCTGCCGGGGCCTACCAGATGCGGCTGTATGTCGATGACCGTCTCTTTAATACGGCCAATCTGACCAGTCACCCTGCAATGCACAATTACCGATGGCTGAATCAGCTTTATGCCGGCAATACCATTACGGGCGGAAGACATACCGTCTCATACTGGCTGGACGTCAACGATAGTGTCGGAGAAACCAACGAAACCGACAACGAATGGGCCAGGCAATTCATCTGGAGTCCCTATGCCCTGTCTGATGATACGCCGTTGTTACGCAACGCCCCGCCTGCCAGTGATGGCGGGTGGGACCGCTTGACCGGTACCAAATGGTATAACAACGATGGCTTTAGTTTTGTCCTGGGGTATTCCGGATCAAGCAAGTGGTGGTCGGCCGTCGGCATCCTGCCTGCCGCGGATACTGCCAACTACGATTTGCGATTATGGGACATCGGCAGTTATACCGGAAGCGAGGGCGGCTTCGGCAGCGGCTATCTTGAATATTCCACCTATGGCGGAAGTGCCTCCGATTTTGTTATCGTCAACGATAACAAAGCGGCGGCCGGCACCTATTATGTCGGGGTTATCAACGCCAATACAGCCGCCTCCCAATATCGCATCGAAGAAAGCACCAGTTTGCCGCTGGGCCGCCGTCCCGGTACCCAGTGGAATGGCCCCTATGTCCAAGCTACGACCAATGTCCTGGATATGTACGAGGTGTATCTGCCGACGGGTACCTATTATATCCTGCTGGACCAGACTGCCGGCTCCTGTGATCTTGGCATGAGTCTCTATGACCCGTCAACCGTTACCGCCCGCAAGAATGAATACATCACCGATGCCTATGCCAACAATCTGGCCGAGGGTGCAGATGAATCTTTCCAATTAACCATTACCACTGCCGGATATTATGGCCTGGCTGTCTGGAAGGTCGATTCTTCCGATTACAACAAGTCGACGACCTACCGAATCGCAGTGGGCACTCCTGCAGTAAAACTGTTCTCTCCCAACGGCGGCGAAGTGATACCCGCCAATACGCTCAGGACCATTACCTGGGAGAATTTCGGCAATCTGGACCATACGGTCCGTCTGGAACTGAGCCGCAATAACGGTACCACCTGGACTCCTATCATCAACAGTACGGATAACGACGGCAGTTATACCTGGAATGTTCCGCTGCCCGGCTCCACCCAATGTCTGATTCGTGTAACCAGCAATGCTGATCCAGGCTACACCGATATCAGCGATGCCGTCTTCACCATTGACGGCACTGGTATTCCTGCCGATATCCATGTTCGCCAGGATTCTGCGAACATTCTCTCCGGGGGAAGTTTTGATTTCGCCCGGGTTAATCTCGGATTCTATCGCGATGTCGAATTTACCATCAACAACCTCGGCGGTGTCAATCTGAATCTGACCGGTTCGCCGTATGTCCAGATTACCGGCCCTGATGCAGCCGCCTTTGTTGTTACTGCCCAGCCTGCCACACCGGTTGGTTCCATGGAAAGCAATTCCTTCACGATTCGCTTTTCACCTGCGGCGGTGCGGACATACCTGGCAACGGTTGAAATCGCCAGTACCGATCCGGATGAAAATCCCTACACCTTCACCTTGAAAGGGATCGGTGCTCTGCCGTGGACCTTTTATGTGGATGACGATGCTCCCTCCGATCCCGGCCCGAACAATCCCGGACTCAGCGACCCGCTCGAAGACGGCAGCAGCGGCCATCCCTTCGATATGATACAGGAGGCTATCCAGGCCGCCTCCCATGCTGATACTGTGATTGTCCGCATCGGAACCTACAACGAAAATATCAACTTCCTCGGCAAAAATATCACCGTCGAAAGCACCAATCCGCTTGATTGGGCTACTGTGGCCAATACGCGTATCGATGCCAAGGGCATAGGCTCTGTTGTCACCTTTGCCTCCGGTGAAACCAGCCAGTGCGTCCTGTCTGGCTTCCATATCCGCAACGGCGGTGGCACCGAAGTCGTATTTGTTGGAATGCCCACTGTCGCCGGCGGCGGCATCTTCGCCAAAGACAGCAATCCAACCATCGCCAACAGCATCATTGCCTACAATAATGCCGAACTGGGCGGCGGTCTCTACGCCTCCAACGCCGACGTCGATCTGCTTAATTGTCATCTCTACAGAAACCGCGCCACCAATTATCACGGCGGCGGCCTCTATCTGACCGACAGCTCCAATGTCTCCATCGACGCCTGCAAGCTCTACACCAATACAGCGGTTTCCGCCGGCGGCGCTATCGCCATCCAAATGGGATCCAATGCAGACATTGAGGATTGCGATATCTATCTTAATACGGCCGATTCCGGCGGCGGTGTCTATGTTGCCAATTCCGCCAAGACCTCGCTGAACCACTGCCGTATCTTCAACAATTCCGTAACCGGAAGAAATGGCAAGGGCGGCGGTATAAAACTGTGGAGCGCCCCCGTCAGGGTCTATAACACGACCTTCTACGGCAACAGTGCCGCTGTCGAAGGCGGTGCCGTTCAGTGTGCTTATACAGACGGGGTCCTCCTCAATAGCTGCATCTTCTGGAACAACACCGCACCGTCCGGCCCCAATGTCTATCTCCGATACACCGAAAGCAGTGTATCCTATGCCTCCGTTATGACGATTAAATACAGTGATGTCATGAACGGTCTGACAAGCTGTGGGGTCGATGCCGGATGCACGCTGAATTATGACCGCTCCAACTTCGACAAAGACCCGCTGTTTGCCACCCCGGGAACGGATTTCCACCTGCTGTCCAAGGCCGGACGATGGAATCCATCAATCAATGCCTGGGTCAAGGACGCTTCGACCAGTGCCTGTATTGATGCCGGCGACCCGGCCCTGAAATGGGCCGCTGAACTCTGGCCGCACGGCAAACGCATCAATGTCGGCGGCTACGGCGGAACCCCGCAGGCCAGCATGTCTCCCTCATCCGTTGGTCTGCTGTGCGACTTTGACAACGACGGCCTCGTTGAAATTGACGATCTCCGCCGGATGGCCGATGTCTGGCTGGAAGCCGATCTCCTGCTGGAAGAAAACACCACCCGCAGCGGACGGGTCGATCTGGCCGATTTCAGTCTGTGCTCAAGCCAATGGCTGCTGACCGAATAACAGCAGTACAGGCAGAGTTTAACATATTGGTGTCGCCCCCCGGATGGTGTGCCGTCCGGGGGGATTTTTTTGCCCCGTCACAATCCGCTGTTACCTTGACTGCCGCCGATACGTCCTTGCTATAGTGTATCTGCAAAAGGCTTGACAATGATTCAAAAAGGAATTGTTTTGATGACGGTATTCACCACCGTCCTGTTTGGCGATCTGCCTGCCATGGATTATTACGCCGATACCTGGCCGGCCGTCGATGCCCTCGGGCGCACACTCCCCGACCACGCCGAATGCGGCGACCCCAAACCCAACCGCACTGTCGGCATCTTCTATTTCCTCTGGCTGGGCAACCACGGCAGCTACGGCCCCTGGGACATCACCGAATTACTCAAGGCCAACCCCGACGCCCCCCCATACGGTGCCCCCGGCCAGTTTCATTTCTGGGGCAAACCCGAGCTGGGCTATTACACCTCCGACAGCGATTATGCCATCATCACCCACGCCCGCCAGCTCTCGCAGGCCGGCATTGATGTCCTGATCTTCGACGTGACCAACGCCTTCACCTATCACCAAACCTATCTGAAAGTATGCAAACTCTACATGTGGATTCGTCAGCAGGGCGAGCCGACGCCCCAAATCTGCTTTGTCACCCACAGCGCCAGCAAACAGACCATCGAAACACTCTACGACGAGTTTTATTCCAAAAATCTCTATCCCGAGCTGTGGTTCCGATGGAAAGGCAAACCGCTCATGCTCGGCGACCAAGCCGATTTCCCAAAGCTTGCTCCTGCCGTCCGCGATTTCTTCATCCTGCGTCACTGCTGGGCCTGGACTGCCGGCAAAAACACCTGGAACTGGGTCGAAAACTGGCCCCAGCAGTACGGCTGGACTGAATCCAAAGACAAGCCCGAAGAATTATCCGTCGCTGTCGCCCAGCACCCGGTATCCAACATCGGCCGCAGCCATTTCAACAATAAGCAGCCGCCGACCGACCGCTATGGCCTGACCCGTTTCACCGACAAGGGTCTGTATTTCTCCCAGCAGATTCAGCGGGCCCTGGAAGTCTCGCCCGAATTTGTCTTCATCACCGGCTGGAATGAATGGGTTGCTCAGCGATTTATAAAAGAAGAAACCGGCGGAGCCGGCCAAATGCTGGGCAGGCCTCTCAAGACCGGTGACACCTTCTTCGTGGATCAGTACAATCAGGAATACAGCCGCGATATCGAACCCATGGAAGGCGGCCATACCGATAATTATTATTATCAGATGATTGGCTTCATCCGCAAATACAAAGGCGTCCGTCCTGCCCCCGTTGCCGGTCCTGAAACGACCATCGCCATCGACGGACGCTTCGACGACTGGCAGGCCGTGATTCCTGATTATGCCGACAGCCGCCTGGATTGCATGACCCGCAACGAAAAAGGCTTTGGCGATGCCGGCCCTTATATCAACACCACCGGCCGCAACAATTTTATCTGCCTCAAAGTTGCCTCCGATGCCCAGAACCTTTATTTCTATGCCCGCTGCGAAAAGCCCATCACCCCCCATACCGACCCCAACTGGATGCTGCTGTTTATCAACAGTGACGAAAATCCCGACACGGGCTGGGAAGGCTATGACTATCGCATCAACAGCAAAGTCGTCGATGCCGCCTTGACCACCCTCCAATCCGCCCGGCCCGACGGACTCTGGCAGGATAAGACAACGTTACGCTATTCCGTCAGCGGCAATGAAATGGAACTCCGCCTGCCCAAAGACCAGATAGGACTGTCCGGACCGAAATTCAGCTTCCAATTCCACTGGGCCGACAACATCCAAAAACCCGGCGACATCCTCGAATTCGCCCGCAGTGGCGACAGTGCCCCCGAACGCCGCTTCAACTACCGTTACATCCAAAAATAAAGAAATGAGTTGCAGGTTGATGTATGTATCTACCATTAATGCTGCTTTACCGGTTTTGGGTAGGCTATGTCCGCAGGACAATGAAGTCAATGGAAAATGTTTACCTTGTGCTATGCAGAATCCCTTCCTCCATGTCCTGGATTCTGCATGGAAAGCAAAAAATGGGTCACAACGCAATCCGAAGCATCAATACGATGCCTCGCTGCTGCGATTGGTCACACTGGCATACTGAGGACGCGATTCTTCAACGCAGTTCATCAAATCCACGGCCTCAGGATATTTGCCGCTTTCGACCAGGGGATCCAGCAGCAGTCTGGCGTGCTGATAGTTGCCTTGCTCAATATATTGACGTGCGTAGTCGAGTTTTGCCTGTTCAATGGTCTTTTGCCACCGTTGTTCGGCGGACTGCTGATACGCGGCCTTCATATCACAGCCTGTGAGGACCACAACCACAAGGACCATCACGGCCACAAAGGTCGTTTTGACTGTCGAGAGTTTCATAATTTCTCTCCTTGTCTTGAGGGCCGACAAAGCCATGACGGTATCTGCTGAACGCTGCCTCTTTTTGCCCTTGGCAAAAAAAGCAGCTTGGCTGGTATCATCATGTTCATCGGCTGATAAACCTTTGTTACTGTTTGGCTGTCGTTTTCTGAAAGTAGTATCTCTACCCGTATAACGCTTTACTATACTATACTAAATAAACAGACACAAAGTTACACCAGTTCGAAAAAAGTCTACAAATCCAGTGCTGCTGTATCTGTTTTCGACCATCAATCCTCGTTTTCTTTGCAAAAAAGGCCTTCATGAATGAGTTTTAAGGCGATTTAAAAGACATAATAAACGGTTGTATCGATCAGATAAATAGCCTTAAAATAACCCGCAATTTATCGGACGGACAGTAGATTATAAGATGGTTTTGTTAAGGGGAAATGAAGGTGAATCGCAGAACGTTCCTGAACAATACCGGACTTGGATTGCTGGGATTGACCGTTTTAGGCAATTCCACACTATATGCAGATTCCGACCAGCGTCGTCCCCCCAACATCTTGTTTATCTTTTCCGATGACCATGCATTGCAGGCCCTGGGCTGCTATCAAACGCGACTTCAGGACTTTATCCGTCGTCATCAAATTACCCCATCTATCGACCGAATTGCAGCCGAAGGTGCTGTCTTCGAACACAGCTTCTGCTGCAATTCCATCTGCGGCCCCAGTCGAGCCGCTGTGCTGACCGGCAAACACAGCCACATCAACGGATTCATTGATAATTCAAACAAGCCCTTTGACGGCAGCCAATGGACATTCCCTAAAGCATTTCAGGCCGCCGGCTATCAAACCGCGCTGTTTGGCAAATGGCATCTGATTAGTAATCCTACCGGATTTGATCGCTGGGAAATATTGCCCGATCAGGGACAGTATTATAATCCCGTCTTCATTTCACCTGAAGGCCGAAAGCAGCAGTATGGTTATGTGACTGACATCATCACCGAAAAGACGATCGACTGGCTCTCGCACCGTGATACCACAAAGCCATTTATGGTCATGTGTCAGCACAAGGCTCCGCATCGCCCATGGCTTCTATCTGGGCGAACACGGCTGGTATGACAAGCGATGGATGTACGAAGAGTCCCTGGCTATGCCATTTATTATCCGCTGGCCCGGCGTCGTCAAGGCTGGCAGTCGTTTCAAACCGATGATACAAAACATCGATTATGCCCCCACGTTTCTGGAGATTGCGGGATTGATGATACCACCTGAAATACAAGGTCGATCCTTTGTATCAATACTGAAAGGGCAGATTCCAGACGATTGGCGCAAGAGTGTGTACTATCATTACTATGAATTTCCTCAACCGCATCGTGTGGCGCCGCACCGCGGAGTCCGTACCGAGCAATACAAACTGGTGCATTATTACCGAACCGATGAATGGGAGTGCTTCGACCTGAAGACGGATCCGCAGGAGATGCGAAGCGTGTATGCCGACCCGTCATACGCCGAGAAAGCCAGGCACTCAAGCAGGAACTGGCCCGGCTGGAAAAGTAATACCAGGTGCCGCCGCTGGCACAGAAACAGAATACATAGTATCGCCAATACGATAGTAGGATGATTTGGTTAAAAGTCTTGACATTTTTGTGTGATAAGCATATGATATTATTTCAAACAAATGTTTGAAATGTGCGTTTTTCGGTGAGAGGATTTTCTTATGGATCAACATACTCCAGCAACTCAACGTGATGCCGGTAAAGAATCTGTTCGTGAACGCCTTCTGGATGCGGCTGAGGTGCTGTTTTGTGAACGAGGATTTGACGGTGTCTCCGTTCGCGACCTGACCAGCCAGGCCAATTGCAATGTTGCGGCAGTGAATTATTACTTCGGTGGTAAAGACAAGTTGTATCAGGAGATGTTCAAGCGTCAGGTACAGGATATATGTTGTCGTCAAATTGCTCGTATCAATGAGGCAATGAGCGTTCCAAATCCCACCCTCGAGTCAGTTTTGCGAGAGATTATCCTTATGCCGTTGCTGGCCGCCTACGAAAAACAGCAGCGCGGCAGGGTCATGCGGCTGATGGTGCGGGAAGTGTTGAATAAGACCGTACATGGCGAGACTATCCTTGAAGCTTTTCATACCCAGATGATGACCCATGCAGTCCAGGCCCTTCGCACCCTCGTTCCCCAGCTTGATGATAAACATGCTCGCCTGGCCGTCTTTTCTGTCGATTCGCTAAAGATTCATCCTTTCCTGTTCATGGACGAGTTCTTTGCCGTCAATCCCGGCATTCATTTTGATGAGTTGGTCGATCATATCGTCTCTTTCGCTGCCGCAGGCATTCGGGCCATGGCCGCCAGGTAATCTATACCTCCAAATAGGATTCAAGCATCCAGTATCATTTGGGTTCGTTTGGTTATTTTGTGTCTTCATGCAAGTCGAGGGGGGGATAAAAGCCGGTAGTGTCTGCTTGCAAAAGGCAGGGCGTGCGGCTATAATACATCCTTCTATGAACCTAAGTGATTCACATACGACCCGTTAGGACCAATTTATGACAGTCGAAGTTGCCCAACAAATGGAGATTCTCAAGCGTGGTACCGTCGAGGTTTTTCGAGAGGATGAGCTGGCCCAGCGTATTACCGAGGCTCGCAAAACCGGCCGCCCTCTGCGAGCCAAACTCGGCATGGACCCGACGGCGCCGGATATTCATCTGGGGCATACGGTAGTGTTGCGCAAGTTGCGTCAATTCCAGGATTTAGGACATAAGGCTGTCCTGATTATTGGCGACTATACCGCCCGTATCGGCGACCCGACGGGGCAGAATACAACCCGGCCAATGCTTAGTCCCGAACAGATCAAAACCAATGCCCAGACGTATTTCCAGCAGGCCGGTAAAATTCTGGATATGTCCCCGGACAAAGTCGAGGTCCGGTTCAACAGTGAATGGCTGGCCGACCTGAAACTGGCCGATATTATCAAGCTGACGGCATCGATGACTGTGGCCCGGATGCTCGAACGGGATACGTTTGAAATCCGCTATAAAAAGGGTGATCCTATCGGTATTCATGAGTTTCTGTATCCGCTGATGCAGGGCTATGATTCGGTGGCAATTCAGAGTGATGTCGAGCTGGGCGGTACAGACCAGACGTTTAACAACCTGGTCGGGCGAGATTTGCAGCGAATTGCGGGGCAGCCTGCTCAGATTGTCATTACCATGCCGATTCTGGTGGGGCTGGACGGCGTTCAAAAGATGAGCAAGTCCAAAGGCAATTACATCGGTGTGACTGACAGCCCCGCAGATATGTTCGGCAAGACCATGAGCATTCCAGACAATCTAATGGAAAATTACTTTACTCTGCTGACCGATGTGCCTGTGGAAAAAATAAAAGAACTGACTGACCCGAACAAGACCCACCCCAAGCAGGCCAAGGTCCTGCTGGGCAAGATGATTGTTGAGCAGTTTTATGATAAGCAGGCTGCCGAGGATGCGGCGGCAGGTTTTGAGAAGGTCTTTGCCCAGAACCAGCTGCCGGATGATATGCCCGAGGTGACGATTGGGGCCGAACCGGTTATGGCGTCCAAACTGCTGCTTCACTGCAAGCTGGTTGATAGCGGCGGTGAGGGCAAACGGATGATTCTGCAGGGTGGTGTCAAGATCAATGAAGCCAAAGTCGCCGACCCAAGTGAGATGATTACTCCCGCCAACGGGATGATTGTTCAGGTTGGTAAACGAAAATTTGCGAAACTTGTCATAGGTTAAGGACGGCGGATATGAAATTGCCGGTGATTGATAACACAAAACAATATATTGGGCTGTATGTGGTGGATTTCGGCGGGCACAGTGCAGTGGGGTTTACGGCGCTGGAGGTTGCCGAGCTGCTGGAAAGCGAGCAATTCGCTGATATCAAGGTCTACAAAATTCACAATGCCTACCCGGACGGCACGATGGAACTGGTGGGGATACCGAATAGGACATTCGAGCTTGAAGCCGGGATGTTCTTTTATGCCGGCGATGAGACGACTGCGCGGGATGATTTCAAGCGTCTGACAAATATCGCGGTGACCTCTTCTGCTCCGTCCCGTGCCAAGGTGCATCTGGCCCGCCTTTCGGATAATGCATTTGTTACGGCGCTGATTTATCCTGCCGAGTACGATGACCAGTTTAGCCGGTGGCTGCTGGATAACCGTTATATGACTCAGGGGGCTGCTGAGGGAGGTACTGGGGCTGTGCAGCGGTACTATGATACCCCCAAAGAGATCCTCGACCAGAGGCAGCTTTTTGCAGCCGACTCCTTTGAGCAGCTGTCTGGTGTTGAGCTTCTATCTGCCACTCGCCGCGTTATGGTACGCTAAAGGATGTCTGTGATGAGGCCGTCTGTCTGTCAATCTAAAAAAACAGGTTGGCTGGGGAGGATTGCTGGGTTTTTGGGGGGAATCTTTGGCAGAGGGAGATTGCCAGTCCACCAGACAGACCTCCAGCGTCTGGATTTTCCGACGTCTTCGCAAAAGATGGGGGTTACTTTTCCCGAAACAGTTCGGGCGGTATTCCGGCTGCGGTGGATTCGAAAGAAGTAGTTGCAAGTTTATGTTTTGTAATAAGTTATAAAAATATTCTGAAAATGTTAATTAAACTCTTCCACTTGGCCGAAGTATCAAGTGCAAGAGTTTTCTCCCCTCCGGAAAACATCAGGAAAACCCAAAAGTTTCCTGATGTTTTCTTTTTGCGCCCAGCCAGCCTTTTTTTGTTTGCTGAACAAGAATCATTCTTATATAGTAATCTTTAGAGGTACTATTCTCTAAATTGAAGCACTATGATATCCAGAACCAGCAAAGAACTACTGGAGCAGTTTCGTGCCCAATGCAAGGCCCGTGGGTTGAGCATTACACCTCAACGAACTGCGATTTACGAGGCGCTGATCAGCTCCCAGGACCATCCTCGCACAGAAGATATTTATAATCGTGTCAAGGCAGCTTTTCCGGATATGTCCATTGATACGGTCTATCGGACACTGTGCCTATTTGCGGAGATCGGGTTTGTGCATCTGGTTGAAGGCTACGGCGAGGCCAAACGCTACGATCCGGATACAGAACGTCACCATCATTTTCGATGCATGCGGTGCGGGCGTATCCTGGATTTCACGGAGCCGCGGTTTGATGCACTTGAGGTGCCTGAGCGTTTCAAACACAATTGTGCTGTTTCGAATATTAAGGTGGTACTGGAGGGTGTTTGCGACCAGTGTCTCCAGAAGACCATAGAATCGTAATGTAAAGGTGGGAATCCCTGTAAAACGCGTTGGATTGATTACCGGGAGCCGCTATAATATCCGTACCAGGTTGAGTATGGGTACTCTGGATAAAAAAATGATAACCACGAAACTAAATCATGGAGGTAAACGATGAGTCCGAGTTCAAGGGAACAAGCCAAAGAGAAAGTCATCGAGGTTTTAAACAAGGCCCGTGCCATGGAGCTTCAGGCCATTCATCAGTATATGAACCAGCATTATAATCTGGACAACATGGATTACGGCGAGCTGGCGGCGAATATGAAGCTGATTGCGATTGACGAAATGCGTCATGCCGAGATGTTTGCCGAACGCATCAAGGAATTGGGCGGCGAGCCGACAACTGAGCCGTTGGAAAAGCCGGTCAAGGCCCAAAAGATTGAAGTGATCTATCCATTTGATTCCAAACTGGAAGACGACACCATTGCCGACTACAACCAGTTTCTGCTGGTCTGCCGCGAAAACGGCGACAGTATCAGTATGAAGCTGTTTGAGACCATCATTGACGAGGAGCAGGCTCACTTTAATTACTTCGACAATGTCAATGAGCATATCAATACCCTTGGGGCGGCATATCTGGCCAAGATTGCCGGAACACCCGCCGAAACCGGCCCGGCCTCCAAAGGCTTTGTGGTTCAGGGCGGTCAGGCATAATGAACGACAATTGTACCGCCATGCCGGTCCTGCGGGATAGGGCATGGCGGTGCTTTTGCTGCGGTGATTAATCCCCCCCTCAGGCAGGAGACAGACAATGCGACATGGATGGATAGCACTGGGTATTGGAATTGGGATTCTGCTGGCAGGATGTCGGCCTGTGGAGCCGCCGCGACCGGCAATTCGGCTGGTGTGGGATTTTGAACAGGAGACACTCGGAACGCTGCCTGCCCCCTGGATGGCTGCCCAGACAGCCGGAAAGCAGATGCCGGCCACGTGGGAAATTGTGGGGGATAGCTGGGGCAAAGCAATCGGGCTGACCCAGACCCGCAATACCGGCCAGACCTGTAATCTGCTGCTGGCGATGAACAGCCGGTTGGCCAACCTGCGGCTGTCAGCCAAGATCAAGGCCGTCAGGGGGACAAACCAGCAGGGCGGCGGGATTGTCTGGCGGGCCCTGAACGGGGATAATTATTATGCTGCGCAGTGGGATGCTCTCACCCAGCAGGTGCGATTGTATTGTGTCATTCAGGGGCAACGCCAGATGCTGCAGTCGGTCCGTGTGCAGGCGGATCCGACAACCTGGCATACGCTGGACATCGAGCATTTCCGCGAACGCATCATAATTACGATGGATGACCGTTTTGTCATGAAGCATCAGGATGACATGCTGCCGCTGCCGGGGATGATCGGGCTGTGGACTCAGGCCGATGCGGTGACGATGTTCGACGAAATCCGGGTGGATGAAATTAAATAGGCCGGCAGCAGATGGTTGATGAAGGGGTGGCCTGTCTGGCGGAAGCTATTATACTTGGCTGCAGCAAATTGGTGCCTGTCAAGCCGGATTTGTATCCATGGCAAAGGGATTCAATGTGCTGACGGTTCTGTATGTCTGAGTCTCGAAAAATGAGGCACGTTATTTTGCTGTTCCATAACAATAGAGGTTTTTAGCCGTTCGCAGCAGCACTTTGTTGTCGGCAATGATGATGGAGGAATCGACGGGTTGTTCGCCGAGATGGTGCGTGCTCAGGACGCGAAACGCTGCAGGGTCGGCGGCGGCGATGGTTACCACGCCTTGTCGGTTCACCATGTACAGCTTTCCATCGCCGGCGGCAATCGAGGCATAATACATGTCAGCCCTATCCAATTGGGCTGTCCAGTGCACCTGTCCGCTTCTGGGATTGAGACACGTCAGCGTCTTATTCTTTTCGGCAATCTGGTACACAGTTCCCTGATAGACCGCCGCACAGGTGATATCCGATCCCGGCTGGTCCATCCTCCAGACTTCTGACGGCTCATTGGCGGCAAGCTTGTCCAGGTCCAGCGCAAAGGTTCTGTCGCCGCGTGGCCAGGAACAAATCAGAATCCCGTCGGCAGCGACAGGGGTCGGAATCTGCCGGTCGATGGTTCGCTTTTTGTCGGTACTATAGGTATAACGCCACAGCTCTTTTCCGGTCTGCGGGTCGTGGCCGGTTACACAGTCTGCCCCGTACACCACCACATGCATCTTGCCGGCTATCGAAACTGGCAGCGGGGTCGTGTATGCGTTGGTTGATTCCTCGCGGGCGTCCGTCGGCCGGGTTTGCCTGAAAAGGGTCTTGCCATCGGCGGCATTCACACACAACAGATAGGAATCCAGTTCCGCGGCGCTGTCGGAGCGGGAGGACTTCACACGGCGCAGGACAGGGATATAAAGCCGCTCATCCAGCAGCAGTGGGCTGGAACTGAAGCCGAAATCCAGCGTCAGCGGGCCGTAATCGGCGGCCAGATTGCGCTTCCATATTTCCTGGCCAGACATGTCCAGCTTGACTAACGTTCCTTCACCGAATAAAAAGAGGGCGCCATCTGCCTGTGCACACGGTGAACACGAGGCCATAGTATTGCCGGATGGAAGTTTTTTGTCAGCGCTGGCGGCGGTGTACTGCCAGAGAACCTGGCCGGTTGCGGCGTCCAGGCACATTGCCAACAGCCGGTCAGAGCCGTTTTCTGTCGAGACCAGATATACCCTGCCGCCGCTGGTAACCGGTGTGGCGGAAGACTTGCCCGGCATGGGAGTCTTCCACAAAAGCGTCTGGTTGGGGTCCAGTACCGCCGGCAGATTCTTGGCGTCCGTGGAGCCGTTGAAATAAGGTCCTCGCCATTGCGACCACTCTGCTCCCAATGCAGCCGAACCCATCAGAATCAATGCCCAAATATGCATTCCCATAACGCCGTCTCCACAAAATAGGTGATTGCTCTTAGTGTTTCGAAATCTTCTGTTTGACGGGGCGAAAATCGAAGCTCCCTATGCGACCTCAATGATTATAGGGTGGTTACTCAGTGTCAAGGGGATCGCCCCTGTCTTTGTTAGTATCTGAACTGGTGATATTCCTTTTGTTGGATCATAGACTTTTATCAGTACCCTTGGGCTGTCCAGTGTTATGGTGATGGTATCTTCGCCGCCGGTAAAGCGTTCACCCCATATGACCAGACTAAATGTGCCATTTTGTTTTTGCAAAAGCAGGTCGTGTACCGTGTCAGGCTGGTTTGCGATGGAATATGCCAGTTTTCCTGGAGTCACAAGAGAACCTTTGTCGGCCAGAATCGTTGTCAGGTTATGCAGATATGTTGCGGCCAGCCGCGGCGTATAATCCGGCCTGTAAAAACCAAAGGTCTGATTGCCGGCCTCATCCGAGCGGTCTCTCAGCAGATAAACAGAGGTATGCTTCCAGCCCCGCTTGAATTGAGCCAGATAGACGCTCATATACAGCAGGGCCTGGATTTGCTCGGTAATGGTGTCGTCCAGAGTAATACCGGTTTCCGTGGTAACTCGCGGCAGGGTTAGCAAATCAGCTTCTGAATAACCGGTGTAGTGCTTTCGCCAGGTTAGGCCGTAATTTCCATATAATCCATCCACGTTGCAGGCCGAAGAAGGGTCTGCGGCAATCCAGGTCTGATTATCGTGCAGTCCTGCCCAGTTTGGATGTGTCATATAATTATGACAATTTGCATAGTCGGCATAGGTCGTCCCCTCCGGCATCAGACAGCCGGCATTTTGGGGGATGGTCAGGAATTGCAGGCCGACGTTGTCGGTCTGGGCGCCGCCTTCGCTGATGTTCCAGACGGGATAGTTCTTCAGCACGGAATCCCTTTTGACGGCTTCGTACAAATCTCGCTGCAGTGCCGCGACTGCCATCCATGACGCATCTTTTCCTCCAGTCTGTCCCTGGTAGGTAATTGCCCAGTTGTTTGGCTCATTGTTGCCTTCCAGGGCCAGCAGTGCCCCAACGGCGGCTAATTGTCGGGCACCGTCGAGTAATTTGCCCAGGTCGGTTCCCCCGCTCATCAGGCCATAGCTGAATCGAACGCCGGTTCGTTTATGGGCTTCGATTAAATCTGCAATGGGAATCCCGCTTTCGTAGCCAGCCCGGATCCAGCGAATCCCCAGGTAGCGGACGGCCTTGAGCGTACTGAGCAGATTTTCTCCCCGTACCGAAACCGCCGAACAGATGCCGATGGAATCGAGAAAATCATTGGCACTGACAGCAGAGCAGAGGGGGATGGTGTTCTTGCCTTCCGTCGTGTCAGCAGCCGAAATGACTGTCGGCCCTGCTGCCATGACTGCCGCAGCGGTCAGACTTTGCTGCAGGAATGTCCGTCGTGTCAGCGTGGAGCCTTTGAACATCAGTCCTTCCTTTCACAATGTAGAGCTTGGGGTATTAAATGATTATGCCTGCATGACGATGGCTATGGCACTCGATATTGACCGCAACCGGCAGAGAAGCGATATGGCAGGGTGCGGTTTCAATGAATATCCCCAGTGCCGTAGTGTCGCCGCCCAGCCCCTGCGGGCCGAGACCGGTAGCGTTTACTGCGGCAAGCAGTGTTTTTTCCAATTCCGCGTAATACGCATCGGGGTGGTGCGAGCCGATTTTGCGAAGCAGGGCCTTTTTGCTCAGCAGACAGCATTGCTCAAAATCGCCGCCCAGCCCCACACCCACGACAAACGGCGGGCAGGCATTGGCCCCGGCATTTTTGACAACATCGACAATCCATGCCGCAACATTGTCCGTTTTTTCGGTGGGATTGAACATCCTGAACTGGCTTTTGTTCTCGCAGCCGCCGCCTTTGGCTATCACCGTGATATGAATCCGATCCCCGGGAACCAGTGATAAATGAATGACCGCCGGCGTATTGGTGGTGGTGTTTTTGCGATGATGCAGCGGTTCGGCGACCACGCTTTTGCGCAGAAAGCCATCCTGATATCCCTGAGCAATACCTTCGTTAATGGCGGTAATCAGGGTGGCATCGGTTTTGTCATGAGGCGGCGTTACTGCAATTTGGTTACCCAGTTCCACAAATACAATCGCCAGCCCGGTATCCTGACACAACGGAATCCGCTCTTTTTCGGCAATGTGATAATTCTCAATCAATTGGTCCAGAATTTGCCTGGCACGAGGATGTGATTCTTTGGCGACGGCATTCTGAAGAGCCTGCTTGACATCTTCCGGCAGTTGATATGCGGCACGAATAGCCAGTTCTTTGACGGCGTCCACGATGACATGATATGGAACATTTCGGGTAATCATTCCGCGTCATCCTTATCAACAGGCATGACCCACCTGGTTTTATCCACCAGTTCAGCGGCGAGGGTGTAGGTCTTTCGGCCTTCCTTCAGGTATTTGCGCTCATAATTGGTGCCGACGGTTTCGCCTTCCTGTGCCCCGGCCGGCCGGATAAAATCGATGGGCTTCATGGCACCGCAGGCGAATGCTCGTCCCAGCACCTCGGTCATCTGATGAAAATAATCTTCGTGATCCGTGGCCAGATTAATCTTGCCCGAACAAGTTAGGCAGCGAAGGATTGCCCCAAGATTTACATCGCAGAAAAACCGCCGTTTATGATGTCTTTTTTTGGGCCATGGATCAGGAAAGTAAATATGAAAGCAATCTACGGACTGGTCCGGGAAATAATCGTGCACCAGCTCAGCGGCATCGGCCCGAATCAGTCGGACATTACTCAGACCCCAGCGTCCCATGCGATCCACGGCATAACGATAATATTTGTTGGCCCATTCGATACCCAAATAATTTATATCCGGATTGGCGCGTGCTTCTGAGACCAGAAAGGTCCCCTTGCCGGAGCCGATTTCCACATGAACAGAGGCTGAACGTCCGAAAATAGCGGCAAAATCAATCCTGTGATCGATATCTTCAAATGAAACAGCGATGTCTGAAAAGTCTCTTAATTTTCTAAATTGCATTTTACTAGCCTGAATTTTCCTTTAAAATACGAGTGTCTGGCTGGCTGCCAATAGTCAAATGGGTCCCCGTCTCTATTAAAAGGGAGCCGATAATAGGGATTTTGCAGAAAAAACTATTAAAGTCAAGGATTGTATCGTTCGATACGGCTAATTGGTGAGAACTGTCTAAAATTGGCTTACGTAAACACGATGTGGGAAGTTGGATATTGGCCGGAAAACCGACCAGCAATCCCCTAAATACAGAGGTAGTCCGGCGAAATAGAGGTGAGGCTATATGATCAGGCCGGCATTGACATTACGAAGGCGACGCGTGCTGGTGGATGTGGATGTCCAGCATGATTTGTTTTTGGCCAATGGGAAAGCCTGTGTCAGGAATCATCGGCGCGTTCTGGCCAATATTCGTCGAGCGATGGCTTGGGCACGTCGTGAACGGATTCGCCAGATATCGCTGGGGATGGTTCACGACCCCGACCACCACGGTACTAATGGCCACAACGGTCAGTTTTGTGTTGCAGGCTCCGATGGCGTTCGCAAGATTCATTACACTCTTCGTAAACGCCATGCCGATTTCGGCGATGATGCCGGCACGGACCTGCCGCGTCAGCTTTTACAGGATTACGAACAGGTAATCTTGTATCGTCACACCGAAGATCCCTTCGAACAGCCGCGTATTGACCGTTTGCTCAGCGAAACGCGTGCAACAGAGTTTGTCATTATTGGCGGAGTTGTTGAAAAAGCCATCAAAATGCTGGTTCTTGGTCTGTTAATTCGTCGTCGGGCTGTAACCCTGCTGACGGATGCTCTGGGCAGCCATGATAAAGCGGCCGCCGAGGTTGCTCTGCGGCAAATGCATGCCAAAGGGGCCAAGCTTACCGACACTAAAACACTGCTGGGGGCTTCTCATCTTCGTATGGTTTACGCCTGCACCTGCGATCGCTGCCGCGGAAAGCTGCAGCAGAAAGCGGGCCTCGAAGAAAGCACGCTGTAGCGATTTTGATTTGTCTTTAACACAATCTTTATTTTGCCAAGTCTTTGATTTCCTCAGCGGTCAGGGCGCGGTTGTAGATCTGGACATTTTCGATCAGCCCGTTGAAGAAGTTCTGGAATGTGCCGTTGTTGTTGGCGACCCCGATATAGAGGGTATCGGTTAGCAGCG
>JAWRKM010000040.1:0-20627 GCA_040306945.1 Anaerohalosphaeraceae bacterium | reverse complement strand
CCGCCCGGCTCAGGGGTTCCTGTTGCCGGCAGCACCGACGGGTCGAACACATCCAGGTCGATGGTGATATAGACATGCTCACCAAGCAGCCCCACACATCGTTCTATCCAGCTGCGATCCGCCCCATCACAAATATCATGGGCAAAAAAGACGCGGCGTTTGTCCATCCTGGGCTTTTCGCTGACATCCATGCTGCGTATCCCCACCTGCACAATCGGGCACAGTTCCCTGGCCCTAGCCATCACGCAGGCATGATTGTATTGGCTGCCTTCGTATTCGTCCCGCAAGTCCGAATGCGCATCCAGCTGCAGAATCGTCAAGTCCGGATACCGCCGGGCCATCGCCTCAAATGCACCGATGCTGACGGAATGCTCCCCGCCCAGCACCACAGGAAACTTCCCTTCATCCAGAAGTCCTGCAATCCGGCTGCGAACCGCCGCCGCCATCGCCTCAGGCCCCCGCCAATCGCCATCCACCGCATCATCGGTATAAATGCCTTCTGTGAAGACCTCCGAATCCGTCTGAATATCGTAAAACTCCAGATTGGGCGATGCCTCCAGAATGGCTTTGGGCCCTTGATCGGCCCCTTTGATATACGTACTGGTTCCGTCGTACGGCACAGGCACAATGACCACCTTGGACGTATCCCGTCGGGTCCATTCAGGCGCAAAACCCCCGAACTCGAGTCGATCTGTCATACGGTCCTCGCGATTTGAAAAAAAGAGGTGTCAGACATTAATCAAACAGGAACACCGCCAGGGCAACGGTGGTTGTCCATAATCCCTTGCGTCCCTTGGCAACCTGCGTGATATTGCTGGTTTTGATGAACAGCCCGCTGGCCTTGTAAGCCTGCTCTTTTTCGGACCAGGCCTTGTTCGGGTCCACTTCCAGTCCCAGCGTAGTGCCCAGCATATCGGCGGCAAGGTCTTCGGACATATCTTCTGCTTCCTGTTTGCTCATGCCGTGTCCATGGACTTCACTGAGATACCCCCAGTTATTCCGGTCACGCGGTACGGCAATACCCACCGAAGACGCTATCAGACGGCCATGCTCATTGGTATCACAGCGAGCCATCACACAAAAGGTAATGGCTCCCGGACGCAACGATTTGACCCCTTCTTCACGCGGAATAATTTTGCACTTCGGGGGTAGAATCGACGATACCGACACCAGGTTCTGTTGGGCTACGCCCGCCTGACGCAACGCATCTTCAAACGACTTGAGCTGATAAATACTTCGCCCAACGCCTTTGGTCAGAAACATACGTGTTGGAACCAGACTGGTCATCAGCGCCGATTCAACTGGATTTTTTTTCACTAAAGTACCCTTTCTTGCCATTCATTAATGACCTGTTTACCCGGGAACGAGCGGCCCAGCCCCATGCCTGTCTCCGCCTGCTCCACGGCAAAACCATGATTATTAACTCCTACCCACCGGGGTAGAAAAAGCGTCGATTGTACTGCCCGGAACGCATAGTACAATAAAAATCTCACAAAAAACCGGGGGACGCAAGCATTTTTTCAATATTTTTACCCCGAATGCCCCCACAACAACAGCAGTAAATCCAGGATAAATAACAGGACGATTGTCGTCTCCAGAACCATCATCCAGAAATTATTTCGTTCCTGCTGAAGCAGGCCGTAAAAATCGCCCAGAACCCGCTGTTTCTCCGACACAACGTGGTGCCATTGCGACAGATGAAACCGGTCAAACAGCTCCTTGTACACCTTGGCCAGATACCAATCCCCGAAAAACTTGGTAATATTGGTCAATTCATCCGTAATCCGGGTCATATCCACCCGAATCTCACGCAGACGCTCCCGAATCCGCTTGCCGCTGACTCGCCCCTGCCGGCGGCTCAAATCCCGGTAGGCATTCTGGAGCGACTCATCCAGTATCCGGTCATAGGCCTCCAACTCGGCAAGCTGGACATTGGCCAGTTCCATAATATGCAGGATGTCTTCAAGGCTTTCTCCATCGTCAATCACCAAAGCTGCATCCCAGTCCACAACCACCATATCTTTCTCATAATAACTGGCATACCGTCCGACTGTTTCTGAGACCTCCTGTTCAGACAGCAGTTCCGGATTATCTTCCTCCACAAGCAGAGCTGCCACCGCACGCCTGTTTTCTTTGAGCCAGTTCTCCGCCTTAGGCCCCTCCGACAATCGATTCAGGCAAAAGACCGTATATGCCTCAGACTGACCTATGGTTTCCACCGGATTAATACAGCGTGGCCGCAGTTGGGCCAAGATCAACTCCGCCTGCTTGCGGACCTTCATTTCAAGACTTATCTTGTCATCAAATACGGGGTCGTGATAGCCAACCAGCTCAAGCAGACTTACCCCAGTAAACGGCAGGGAAACCTCGATGCTGATCGCCCCGACACTAAAGACCTTGACATCCCACTGGAGAACAACGGGGCGACCATGCAGCAGACATTTTTCATCCGATAACCGGCAAAATTTGGGTCGATAAAAGAAATAATACTTCGGACTGCGTTTGCTGGGCCCAATCGCATATTCCTGCAGCGGTTTTGACAATAAAAAACCGACCTGCTCCAGGTTGATTTCGTAAGCTATATCATAGGCGTAAATATAAACCGCCCGGCCGTCGTGGGTCTGGCTTGAGTGTGTCATAAAAGGGGCCCCGGTTGTGTTCTTTGAAATTTCTGTAATTTCCATCGAATATGACTTGTTTTGTATTATTGTACCGGGTTATATATCGGAAATCAATAAAAACACGACCCATTCCGACAGCCCGAACCTTTTTTTGTTAAATCTGTAAAAACAGTGTTGCCAATTTTAAAGAAATTCCTATAATTCCCGCGATACATTGGGTTATCCCCGGTATGTGGCAAAAAAACGGTATTATAATATAGTTCTGTTTAAATGGCGGCGCAATGACAAAGAAAAAAGACAATGGTAAATTAACAGCCAAGCAGCTTGAGAAATTCCGCGAACTCCTTCTGGAAAAGCGAAAAGAAATTCTCCAGGATGTCGAGTGCATGGAGCAATCGATCTTCCAGGGTGGCGGTGAGCTGTCCAGCATGCCTGTCCACCTGGCCGATATGGGATCCGACAACTTCGAACAGGAATTTGGCCTGGGCCTGATGGCTGAAGAGAAAAAAATCCTCGCCGAAATCGATATGGCCCTCCGCCGTATCGACGATGGCACCTTTGGTATCTGCGAAGCCCTGGGTATTCCTATCGAGCTGTCACGTCTGGAAGCCATCCCGTGGACGCGCTATAGCCTGGAACATGCCCGCCAGATGGAGAAAGGACGATCCTTCAACAACATTCGCCAGCGTCCCATCGATATTGAGCGTGCCGATGACTATGAAGAAGATATCGAAGAAGACATCGAAACTGAAGATGTCCCTGAAGAAGCCGTCGAAATCGACGAAGACACTATCGAGCTGCCGGAAGAAGACATCGAAGAATTTGACGACGACATCGCTCCGGATATAAAAGAATAACCTGAGCGGATTCTCCGCCCGGCCTGAAGATTCTAACAGCCGGCTAATTCCAGAACACGGCCACTGCGATGATCAGCCAGATCAGGCACCCGATGGCAAACTTCACGGTGATGCCCACCAGCACCCCTGTGCCCGCACCAATGCCGCTTTTGAGCGAGGTGTCGGGTGTCTTGCCGGCCAGCCGTTCCACCAACCACACGGCCGCCCCGGCCCCCAGGCACGCCCCCAGCATCGTCCCGGCCACCGGAATCGGAATCATCACCGTCCCGAATAACGCCCCGAAAACCGCCCCGCCGATCGCCGCCAGAGCCCCTATCCAGCTCGCTCCGGCTTTTTTCGCACCGCCGGCACCCGCAAAAAAATCAATCATCTCGCCAATCACCGCCAGCACCGCAACCAGCACCAGCACAGGCACACCAAACAGATGCGCATCCCACTTCCACCATGCAAACGCAACCGTCGTCAACACCATCAGCCAGTTGCCCGGCACCGTCAGCAGCACACTGCCCAGCCAGCAGGCATTCAACAACAGCAGCATGGTTATGTAGATGTAAATCATGCCTTTATTTGCTTATATCATAGCACAGCAATTGGTCCTGGTCGCGGAGGAACAGCTTCTTGCCTGAGATCACAGGATGCGGCCAGGTCTGGGCTTTGCCGAAGCCGGGCTGCACGAAGCGGCCTGTCTCCTTGTAACCGTCGGGCGTGGCTTCAATCAGGGCCACAATCCCATCATTTTCACAGCGGAGATACAGCCGTCCATCGGCGTACGCCACAGAGCCTTTACCGGCCTTTCCCTTTTCGCTCCATTTGATGTCGCCGGTATCGAACTGCTGGCAGACCCAGCCTTTGGCATCACAATAACCGTACACATAATCGCCCACCAGAACCGCCCCGCCGTGCTGATTGGCAATGCTCTTGTTGGCATAGACTTCTTTGGCGGTGAACGCACCGTCGGTTTGCTGAATCTCAAAGAGGTTGCTGCCTACACCGTATCCGCTGGTCACATAGACTTTATTTCCCTTGACGATGGGCGTCGGAATCACCGCCGTCCTTCCCTTGCGGTCGGCTCTCCACAGAACCTTGCCGTCGACGGCAACACCCACCACGCTTTCTGAGGTAAGCTGGACATACTGCCTGACGCCTGCGATTTCACAGACGACCAGCGAAGAATAATGTGCCGGGTCCTGGAAGTCTTTGGTCTGCCAGAGCGTTTCACCTGTCGTTTTATTCAGTGCAATAATGGCTCCCTTCGAACCGCCGGGGGTACACAGGGCCTTGTCGCCGTCAATCAGCACCGATTCGCTATAGCCCCATTCAGGCAGCTTGCCGCCAAAGTCATTGACGAGGTGTTTAGACCAGACCACTGTGCCGTCTGTGGCCTTAAGACAGACCAATTCGCCGTACTGCCCGATCACATAGACCATCTCGCCATCGACGGTAGGCGTGGCCCGGGGGCCTGCATAACCGCCCCAGCCGGGGGCGCCGGCCTTGCCAACTTTGGTCCGCCAGACTCGCTGGCCGTCAGACAGCTTACATGCAATGGCATAGCAATCGGAACCTTCATCCCCCATCGTGTAGATGCGGTCGCCGGAAATCGCAACCCCGGAGTAGCCGACACCAAACCCTGTCGCTTTCCACACCAATTTAGGTCCGGATTCAGGCCATTGCCCAAGCAGCCCTGTTTCTTTGGACACGCCGTCGCGATCCGGCCCGCGCCATTGCGGCCAATCCGCACCAAAAACCGTCGAAATGGATAAAACGATTAGAAGCGTACTCAGAATGCAGTGTCTGATTGTCATGTCAGTCTCCGAAAAATATAGTTCACGATTCATAGCTAATTTACTGATAACATCAGTAATTTTCCCAGAATCCGCTATAAGGGTCAAGGTTTTTCTGTGTTATTGCCAAAGCTCCAAATATTAAATCAAGACACTATTACTTTGCGATCATTATCGACATACCCGCTCTTGTCAAACGGGAAATCTGCAATTGCCCCCTTGCCAAACACCCCAAAACCGGTTAGGCTGTCAGTAGTTTCAGCCTCCCGTCGTCCCTGCGGCCGGCCGGGCATAATAGGAATCATAATCGCAACATAATGGATACAATCGTATGAAAAAGTTTAACACACTCGGCGAAGTCCTGGCCTTCGCCATCAAACTCGAAGATATGGCCAATCAGTTCTACATCGATTTATCCAAACGGACCGACACCGAAGCGATGAAGAAAATCCTCCTGGACCTGGCCGAAGAAGAAAACCAGCACAAGCAGCGCCTCGAACGCATCATCGGCATCGCCGAAAACATCCCCGGGGACGACCTCGACCACACCGAAGTCGCCAAATATATCGCCGCCGTCCCCACCCCCGACCACATCACCTACGAAGACGCCATCCGCATCGCCATGAACAAGGAACACGCCGCGATGATGCTCTACCAGATTCTGGCCAAATTCACCGACGACAAACAGCTCCGCGACGTCCTCGAACTGCTGGCCATCGAAGAAGCCCACCACAAGCGCCGCTTCGAAAAAGAATACCACGATATCAAACTCAGAAAAAATTAAGCCCGGAGCAAAATCATGAAACATTTGGCCTGGATCCTGTGTAGCCTGTCGGCCTTATGCACCGGGGCAACCGATGTTCACGACCCCCACATCATCAAGGATAAAGACACCTACTACATCTTCTCCACCGGCCGGATGCGCCGCGTCATCAGCGTCATCGAATCCAAAGACCTGCTGAGCTGGACCCGCAGTGCTGATGTCTTTACCGCCGTACCCGACTGGATCAAAAAAGAAATCCCCGCGTGCCGCGAACTATGGGCCTCCGATGTCCACAAAATCGGCGACCGCTTCTGTCTCTATTATTCTGCCTCCACCTTCGGCAGCCAGCGTTCCTTCATCGGTCTGGCTACCAATAAGACCCTTGACCCCAACAGTCCCGACTTCAAGTGGGTCGACCAAGGCATGGTCATCGAATCCAAGCCCGGCATGGATTTCAACGCCATCGACGCTGGCGTCCTGACCGATGCCGATGGGCGGGTCTGGCTGACATGGGGCTCGTTCTGGGGCGGCATCAAACTGGCCGAATTGAATCCCAAAACCGGCAAGCTCCTATCCGACACCCCCACCATCCATTCCATCGCCCGCCGGAAACCGCCGGAAACGGCTATCGAAGGCGCCTATCTGATTTATCGCCATGGCTTCTATTACCTGTTTGTCTCCTTCGATGCCTGCTGCCGGGGCATCAACAGCACGTATAAAATCATGGTTGGCCGCTCCAAATCCCCCACCGGCCCGTACATCGACCGCGAAGGCCGCCCGATGGCCGAAGGCGGCGGCTCGCTGGTCCTGCAGACCGAAGGCCGCTGGATCGGCCCGGGGCACAACTCCGTCCTGTGCGATGGCGACGATGATTTCCTGGTCTATCACACCTACGACGCCCAGAACCGCGGCCGGCCCGTCCTTCAAATCCGCCCCATCGAATGGACGCAAGACCTCTGGCCCACCCCCGGCCCCATCCTCGCCCCGCCAACTGATCCCAACTCACCCCCGCAATCAACCAATCCGTAGGGTGGGCCATGCCCACGCTGTTTATAACGCCCACGCTGTTTAATCCACAACAAACAGCAACCCCCAGGGCAAGCGACGGAGTGAATTATTAGTTCTGTCTAAGGGGCAGCTTGCTATACCTGCTAAAACAAATCCGATTTCAATGCAGTCCCGGCCTCCTGCCTTTTGCCCTTTACTTTTACTGCTTTAATCCTCACTAAGCGAATCCACTTTAATATCTATCTGTGTAATCTGTGCAATCTGTGGTCCCTTGTATTACTCAATCCTGAACCAGTCGAAGTCGGCATAGCCGCCGTTTCGGGCGGACGGCTCGCTGATGCAGAACAGGCCGACTTTAGCGCCGATCCACTTGCCGGGTTTGGCTTGAAACAGAGTGCCAATGTCGTTATACCGCTGGCCGTCGAGGCTATAGCTGAATTGACAGGCAGCCTTCGGGGCAGTCACCTTGACCCGCAGATAGACGGTATCGCCGGGCAGCGGCTGTTCGGCAACAACGGTTTCGATGTTCTCGTCGCCGGGTTTGTAGGTGTGCAGAACCAGCGAAAAGCTGTTCCTGACTTTGGTTATCGACAAGCTCGCGTATTCTTCACCCATAATGGTCAGGCCCGCCCTCTTGCCGTCCCACTGGGGTGTGAATTTGACCCGGGTAGTCGCGGTAAAGCTCGGAGCGGGGAACTTCTGCAGGAGCAGATTGCCGGCCTCCGTCAAAGGCGCCCTTTCGGCGGGGAGTTTTTCGGCGAACAGCCGCAGGTGCGTTTTACCCGGCAGCAGGCAATACCAGGTCAATTTCGGATTGGCCTGCCACTGCCATTGCAGACCCAGCGTATCGGAATCGAATTCGTCGCTTTCCTGCGGGGTTGTGATGGGATGAAGGCCGCGAATCAGCGGTTTATGTTCGGTCATCGCCGGCTCGCCCTTGCCGTCGCCGTCTTTGTCGATGCCGATGACCGGCCAGTCGTCAATCCAGTTGAGCTTCTGGAGGTGCACCACCCGGCCATACGCCTGGCAATCCTGAAAATGGATAAACCAATGCTCTCGCAGCGGCGTATCGATCCAGGCGCCCTGATGCGGGCCGTTGATGGGAGTACCGCCCTGGACAAGGACGATTTTTTCTTCATAGGGGCCTGTGATTTGTCTAGACCGCAGGACCGTCTGCCAGCCGGTGGCAACGCCGCCGGCTGGAGCGAAGATATAATAATAGCCGTTGCGTTTGTAGAGCTTGGGACCTTCGATGGTCGGCTGCGTTTCGTGGCCATCGAAGATGTGTTTGCCCTGCCCAATAACTGCACTGGCATCGGGGGTCATCTGGCGAAGCGTCAGGACACTATTGAAGCCGCCTGTGCGGCTGGCTGCCCAGCCATGCACGATATACGCCCTGCCGTCGTCATCCCAGAAGGGGCAGGGATCGATGAGTCCCTGGCCAGGTACAACCAGTAGCGGCTCGTCCCACGGCCCGGCAGGATTTTGGGCCCGGACGCGATAGATGCCCGTGTCGGGATCGCCCCAGAAGATATAGAACAGGTTGTTATGATAGCGGATGGCCGGGGCCCAGATGCCTTTGCCGTGCTGGGGCCGGTCGAACAGGTCATTGGGGTAACGCTGCACGGCATGACCGATGAGAGTCCAGTTGACCAGGTCCCGGGAGCGCAGAACAGGCAGGCCCGGAATGCAGGTGAAGCTGGAGGCGGTCATATAGTAGTCATCACCAACGCGAATCACATCCGGGTCGGAATAGTCGGCATACAGGATGGGATTTTTATATGTGCCGTCCCCATTGTCGGCAACCCAGACCTTGGAGATGGCATGGCCTGATACGTTTGATGAGATGAGCTCTCTGGACGTAACGCTCGCTCCTGCGGTAGGGTTTAATGCGGTCTTGTGTCCGCTGGCTGCCGGATTGACCGAACACCCCAGTTCCGCCAACAGAACAACGCAAGAGGCAAGATAACACATTCCATAGAAACGACTTCCAAACATAACGTCCTCTTTAAGCCGTTTTATCGTTCAACCCCGCAGTAAGCGGTTTATTTCAATCCGCCCCGCTCGATAGTCTGGGAGGGTCCGATGGGGGCGGGTTTGATAATCTGGTAATTACCGCTGAGGTGCATCAGACTGAACAGATACAGAAAACCATCATAATAGGGGTCAAAATAGCCGTCCTTGTACGGTTCCAGCTTTGCATTCCAGATGGCATCGACAAATTTCCAGCTTTTTGCCTGGGTGCCCATAATGGAGGCTGCGGCCACGGTGCTGACCCAGCCGAGGGAATGGCGGAGCGTGCGATATCCGCCGGCGCCCATGATATTTTCGCGGGGGGTCCCATCCACATTGAACTGATCTTCAAACGTGTCAATGCCCCGGGCAAACAGGAAATTCTGAATGCGTCTGCAATACTCCTGCTGCCAGGCTTTGTCTTTGGCATACCAGGAGTAATCCATGGCAATATTCATGGGCACTCGCCAGGAATCGAAACCGAAAGCACTCATTCTCCCCGGCAGCGGCGTGCCGTCAAAGTTCGCATAGTCCGGGGTCAGCCCCGTTTGCGGGTGACAGGCTTTATGGAGGAACTGTCTGGAAATTTCAGCACACTCGCGATAGAATGCTTCGTGGCCATCTTTGGCGTACTCGGCCCAGATTTCAAAAAAGGCCGGCACATGATAAGACGGGTCCGTCCAGTTGTATCCCCGGCCTTCCGGAACAAAAGTAATCATTTTATGTTCGGTGTTGATGATGTTGCGGATGCCGCCGGTGCCGTCCTTGCTCCACATGGCATCAAGGATGCGCCGGGCCTGGGCATAATAATCGATGCCCGTATCATTGCCCCAGCGATTGGAGGCAAACAACAGTGAGGTTATGAAGTATAATTCACCATCCGAGGCAGAGCCTGGGGAATTTTGTCGTCCTGTTTTTGGGTCCACCGACCAGGCAAAATAGGCTTCCCGCGGGCCTTCCTGATGCTGCATATATTTCACCGTCCATCGCCACAGGCGGTCGAAGACTTCTTTTTTGTTCAATTGCACCGCCACCATCATGCCGTACGACAGCCCTTCCGTACGTGCGTCGCGGTTCTTGAGATCGGAGACATAGGCCATATCGTCGCCCACCTCAAAGTAAACCCGGTTGGGGCCTTCAAAGAGATCATAATACGCCTTGGCCAGTTTGGCATCAATGTCCTGCTGCTTATAGCCGGCCTCCAGGAATACATTGCGGTATTGTCCGGTTTCCCAGGCGCCTTTTTCCCAGGGTTTCATCTTTCCGCGGGGATCCTGAACATCCTGAATCGTGTTTGGATCGGCCGCCGCAGCAGCATAACCTAATGTCATAAGTATCAAAAGAGACATCGCATACTTCATCAATTATATCCTTTCTGAATGGGTATTCATATTCTGGTCAAGCGTGTATGATTTCTCAAAAACTCACCCCAGAAGCTATTTTGCCGGAGCCAGAGACGGCACCTTCAGAACCGCATCAAAGGCTGGTTTAGGCTGTCTGTTGCGATCGAACAACAAAGGATAATTGGTTCTTCCCGGGACCGGATAATCATTCTTCCAGGACATGCCATCGTGGACTCCCCACAAGCTAACGCGATCGATTTTATCCCGCTTCCTGTAAAATATCCCGAATAATTCGGCATAGCGATCCGCCAGCTGCCGCTGCACAGGCTCAGGAAGTCCCCGGGCGTAGGGGTCCAGATAAGTCTTGAACTCTTCGAGCTGAAATTGCGGGTCGGCCATAACCTGGCCGATGATCTGCCCTTCCCGAGTCAACGGCAGGACGTCAATATCCAGTTCGGTAATCATGACCTTGACTCCCAGCGCCGCATACGCATCAATCGCCGCTTCAATGTACTCGGTTTTGGGATAGTTGAGTCCCCAGTGGCCCTGCATGCCGATGCCGTCAATGCGAATTCCCTCGGCCTGCAGCATCTTGACCATTCGCACGATGCCATCTCTTTTGGCAGGTCGCCAGGCATTAAAATCATTGTAATAAAGCTCGGCATCCGGTGCATATTGGGCGGCAAACCGGAAAGCCTGCTTTACCATCTCGTCCCCATTGCCGATGGTCTTGACCCACGCGGTGGAGCGATAGGAACCGTCATTGTCAATCACCTCATTGACCACATCCCACGCGTCAACCCGGCCTGCATAGCGTCCTGCCACAGCCTGGATATGACTGCGCATACGCTCAATCTGGGCCTGCGGGGTATTGGGGTTGCCGTCGGCATCCTGAAAAAACCACTGGGGCGTCTGATTATGCCAGATCAGGGTGTGGCCGATCAGGAACAAGCCGTTTTTTTCGGCGAATTCCACGATCTGATCAGCAGGCCCAAAATGATAAACGCCCGGCCTGGGATTGATGGTCTCGGCCTTCATTTCATTTTCAGGCGTAATGGCATTGAATTGCTCCAGGACGATTTGCCGGGAGAGTTTATCACTGCCGGAGACGATGGCTGTATTCACCGCACAGCCCACACGAAATGCATTCTTGTACGCCTCTTTCAGGGACGTCGGCGTGTCGGCCCGGGTCGTCAAGGTCCCCATCCCCCAAAGGCAAATCATACCGAATAATTGTATTTTTTTCATAACTTCAATCCTGTTGACGAAAGCTGGCTGAGTCTATGGTCTTTCCTATCAATCCTTTTTTTCCGCGTAACGCCCAAAATATGCTAAAATCTGGTCACACCATGTCGCAGCATCATGAACCTGAATGTTCAGGCGGTCGGCAACCTCCTGATGGCGACGCGAATCAATGATTCCGTCAAGCGATTGCCATGTCTTCTGCAAACCAACCGTCTGGGCAGCTCCCTGCCGATAGGTGTCGCAGAGTTCCTCCCACAAGGTCTTTCCTGACTTCATGCGGTAGTCCCACGGGCAGCGGTGAAACCAGAGAAGAAATTTTTCCGGGCAGGTCGAAATGTCGTTAAACACGTCACAGAGCGGCGGAAAGTATTGATCCACTGCATTAGTACCCCGCCGTGTCCGATCAAAACCAATGCCATCGGCAGAGGCCTGATGATAATAGGTAGCGGTCCAGTCGGCTCGGGGGGCACGATCATTCCAGGGCATCGGGGCATAATGATCTCCGCCAATCAGATGGTGCAGTCCAAGGGGCATGGTGTAGTTCACAAAGGTTTCGTGCGAGCCCATCATCATTTCGACAATGACAGCAGCGCTTTTCTTGTCATTGGTAAACGTCATCCGCGTCCATTCCTCGGCTATCGTTTCGGCGGACAACTCCGGATTCCACGCCAATCGGCCAAACGCATACCAGTTCGACTGCGAAAAATGGTGGCCGCACCAGTTGGTATCAAGGCCGGGGTTGGTGACCGACACCATCCCGGTGATGCGATACGGATGCACTTTTCCGGCCAGTACCCGGGCCACCGTCGAACCCTGGCCTTTGGCATAGGTATCGGAATCCAGAAATTCCTTCCACATCGGACCGTGGTAAACCAGATGTCTGGCCTGTCCCAAATACTCCTGCGTGGCCTGGATTTCGGCAATTACCGGAGTCTGCTTCATCGCACCAAACAACGGATGGAAGGGTTCACGCGGCTGAAAATCGATGGGGCCGTTTTTCACCTGAATCACGACGTTGGGACGAAACTGTCCGTCCAGCCGAGTGAACTCCAGCCAGGCACGTTTGGCCCGATCCGGGTCCACATCCGCATCATAAACAAACGCCCGCCACATCACAATGCCCTTGTGGGGGGCCAGGGCGTCGGCCAGCAGATTGGCTCCCTGGGCATGTGTGCGTCCATAGGTTTTCGGGCCGGGTTGTCCCTCGGAGTCGGCCTTGACCAGAAAGCCGCCGAAATCGGGGATCAGGCTATAAATTTCATCGGCCTTTGCCTTCCACCAGGTCACCACATTCGGATCCAGCGGGTCGGCAGTCGGCAGGCCTCCCAGTTGTATGGGTGAGGCGAAATTGATACTCAGATACATCCGCACACCAAAGGGACGCCACAGGTTTGCTAACGCGGCGACTTTTCGAAGGTATTCCGATGAAAGGATGCGAAAATCGGCATTGACATTATTGATCACAGCGCCATTGATGCCAATCGAGGCACACGCCCGGGCATAATCCGTATAGCGAGGGCTGAGTGTTTCCGGCAAGTCCTTCCATTGCCACAGCGAACGTCCGGCGTAACCACGTTCAATCGTTCCATTCAGGTTGTCCCAATGATTCATTAACCGTAACTGAAGTGCAGGCTGTTCCATGATATCCAGCGCATCAATCGGCTGGAGGGTTTGCATCAGCCGCAGGAAATGAAATACGCCATAAAGCACTCCGATGCGTGTTTTGCCGGCAATGACAGTGGCTGAATACCCATTGATTTTCATCGACCGAATTAGAAAGCCTTCCGGTCCGCACGATTCCAAATCCGAGGGTTTAAGGGCTTGAGGTATCACGCCGGCGGTGTCTGCAGTTGCAACCACCAGTGTTCCGCCACGGGAGATCTCGTCAACAAATACACAACGTTCCATCCCAAGGAGTCCGGACAGGCCGGCCTGCAGCTCCCGCCTGATGACGTCATCGTCCTGAAAGGATTTAGGCAATACGATTTGTGTGACGGCCTGCCGATATTGCTCAAGATATTTAGAGTCGGCAATGGGTTCATAGCGAAGCCACAATCGATAGCCGTCTTCAGCACGGACACTGCCCCACAGCCCCCACACGACGACAAACAATACCATCTGATACAGCATACTTTGAGCTGTTTTGTGAATCATGATGACCCGCCTCTGTTATTCAAATTGTATCCAGTCAATCTCGACTTTTTTCGCATCGTTGAGCTTTACAACCAGGTTGTGAAGGCCGGAAGGAATCTTCAAAAGCCCGGATTTAACGACTGACCAATCCGTATTCTCCGGAATCTCGACCTTCGCTGCCAGGGGTCCATCGATGTTGTCCATCCGAATCTCAACCGTACCGCCTGTCTGCGAAGCGGCTTTGACCCGGACCGAATTCCATGTGTGTTCGCCAAAATCCACGTCGTTGTATTGCACCCAGGCGTTCTGTGCCGCCAAAACAGTCTTCCAGCCCTTTTGTTTTTGGTTTGAATCCACAAAATCAACCGTTACACCATCGGGACTGGTGGTGCTATACCGGTCAATCTGGATTTCCCTGCGGGCATCGGCAATCCCCACGCCGCGCAGGGTTGGAGTCACTTTTCGGATGGTGCCATCCTCATTGAACGAAAGATAATCCGCCCGGATCGCCCTGTTTTTATCAAAGTCCGGGGATAAATCCTTGTCATGATAGAACAAATACCACTGTCCTTTGTATTCCACAATGGAATGATGGTTGGTCCAGCAGCCGCTGGGTGATTCATCCATGATGACGCCTTTATGTTCAAAAGGCCCCATCGGAGTCGTACTGATGGCATATTCGAGTCGTTCCGTTTTATTCTGCACATGCGGATAGGTCAAATAATAAATGCCGTTCCGTTCAAATACAAATGGGCCTTCAATGAGTCCTTTCTGGGGGAGATTGGCAATCACCAAAGGTTCAGAATCCAGTTCCATCATATTGTCTTTGAGGCGGGCGACAAAAATCCGATTCATTGAATAATACAGATAAGCCTTTCCATCATGATCTATAAAGACACAGGGATCAATCCCGCGTACACCGTCGATGGGTTTCTCTGCCGGCTTAAAAGGCCCGTGGGGTTTTTCTGCCACAGCCACACCGATTCGGCCGGAAGCGGGAAAATAAAAATAATACTTTCCATCTTTGAAGACGCAGTCCGGCGCCCACATATCAAAAGCTTTTCGTTCAAGCCAGGGGACATCGGTCTGATCCAGAATAACACCATGATCCGTCCAGTCCATCAGATTCTCGGATGAGAACACATGGTAGTCTTCCATGACAAACCAGCCGGCGCGCCCCCTGCCCGGAGCAGCGGGAATATCATGCGAAGGATACACATATAGTTTGCCTTCAAATACACGGGCGGTAGGATCAGCTGAAAATTGATCGAGAATCAAAGGATTATCCCCAAACCCATCATTCAGCCCCATCCCGTAAAAGACCGCAAGTACTGCGCAGCAGATAACTCGTTTCATACTCGATCTCCTATCCGTAATTACTTTATTGACATTACATCATACCCTGAATTCGTTATTCTTCATAGAAATTAGTTGCTTATTTGTGGGCGAACATGCCCAGCGTTACCCCCTGGAATCCACCGGCGGTTTCGGTACTTAAGAAAGAAGCCTGGAAATCCTGACCAAGCGGTATGAATTCGCCGCCGGTCTTGTAGAAAAAGCGGATAGTGGGCCCCTGACCTTCGATCTTGAGGTCCACAGAGACTGTCTTGTCTGGCAGCATCTGAGAGGTCAAAATTTTAGGCTGTGGCGGTTGGCCACCTTGACGGAATCCGCGGCCTGCTGTCCCGGCGGACTGCTCGACGGCGATTTCGGTGAGACGGCCGGAGTCAATTTTGACGTTCATCGCGTAATAATGGCCTTCATTCTGAAAGGCGGCTAATCCGGCGATACAATTCATGGTTTCGGGTTGAGCTTTCAGGGTCACTGTACAGGCAAAGTCATTGTTTTGCTGGCGCACAGCCAGATACGATGGATTGCCCTGTCCCGAAAGAAGCTCGCTGCGGGGTTCAAGGTAAAGGGCTTTGTCTGTTTTGGATATAACATACCATTTTGAAACGGGAGCCCGCAGACCAATCCATCGAAAGTCCAGCGTATCCGAATCAAAATTGTCGGTAAAATGGATATTGCCGGTGGACGGTACGGCCGGGGCCTTACCCGCAGGCAGATTTGGCTTTTTCACCGTCAAAGGAACCGGCGTATTCGGGGGCAGGATGACAGGCCAGCCGTCGGTCCAGGTAACCGGCAGCATAAATGTCTGGCGGCCGGTGTTATAGAAACCGGCCTGATAGGGCTGGCAGGCAAGAAACACCGCATACCAGTCGCCGTTTTGTGTCTGGACGAGGTCGGCATGGCCGGTGCAGGTGATGGGATTGGGACGGTCAGACGGCAGGTCCTGGGAAGCAAGGATGGGATTTTTGTCCCATGGGATATACGGTCCGCGAACCGAATCCGACCTGAAGATGACCTCTGTATGGGCCGTGCTGGTGCCGCCCTGGGCACACATCAGATAATACCTGTTATTGATTTTGTAAAGATGGGGGCCTTCGCACCAGATGGGGCGTTTGGAAATATCCGTGCCGCCATCCACAAGTACAGTTTTTTCACCGACGAATTTTTTCTGATTGAGATCAAATTCCTGAATCCGAATGGTGCGATGACCGTTGTATTTGGCCTGTCCCACAGGCTCATCGCAACTGAGGATATAGCACTTGCCATCGTCATCAAAAAAGATATCCGGATCGATGCCGCCGACATCCGGCAAACGGATCGGTTCCGACCAGGGACCTTTAGGATCGGTGGCGGTAACATAATAATTGCCAATTCCGCCTACAAGGGTATTGATCATATAAAAGGTGCCGTTGTGATGGCGGATCGTGGGCGCAAAGGTCCCGGCAGAGACCTGCCCCCCACGCATGGCGAACTGGGACGGTCGGTCGATGACATGACCAATCTGTGTCCAATGAACCAGGTCTTTGGAGTGCCAGATGGGGATGCCGGGGAAATAATTGAAGGAGGAATTAACCAGATAATAGTCGTCACCAACCCGGCAAATAGAAGGATCTGGATAGAAGCCGGCAATAATAGGGTTAAGATATTCATCCGCCGCCGGCTCTGCAGCAGCTTTGCCCGTATATGTAAATTTTGAAAATTGCACCCATGCAGCAGTATCGGGCGTGTCTGCAGCAAGACCGATAGGGGCCAGGATACACATGATCACAGAACCGATGAGAGTGTTAGACATCATTTCAACTCCTGTTTTGTATTCAATCTGAAAATGGTCCTTCGTCTGTGGGTTTGAAGATAATTCTGCGGTAAGCCGACAGGTTATGCACTCCATCATCGACAACCTCACAGATCACATGAAATTGCTTTCCCGCCGAGTCAGACGGGATGTTGATTGAGGCGATGCTTGAGCTGCTGTTTGAGATAATGACATCCCCGGCATAGGTACCCGCTTCAGGCAATACCCACCACTTGAACGTCAGCTTATCCCCATCCGGATCAGACGATTCAGATGCGTCGAGGGTGACCTTCGTGCCCTGCCTGGGCGTACGGAACAGGATATCAATGCCTTTGTCACCATCGATGACAACAACCGGATTTCGGTTTCCCTTGCCGTCTTTGGCCCAGTCCATCCGAGCTGCAAAATTGTTAAAAGTGGCCGGATAGAAATACTGTTGATATTTTGAGGAAATGCGTTTTGCATCACCGCCATGATTTTGATATGCTCGGGTTGCGTTGTCTCTGCAGTTTCCAAACTCGAAATAGCCCCCCCAGCCGACCTGGCCGGGAACGTCCGGATCATTGAGCCCAACAGGCATCAGGTGCAGAAAAGCGGGGGTGTCGCCTTCAACGCCATACTTGTATTTAGGGTACCTGCTGCCCAGATTGCCATGCCCCTGGATATGGGTTTGGTACTCATCCCATTTGCTTTTGCCGGTACCAGCCTGGTAAAGCCAGGCACTTTCATCCCAGATAAACAAAAGCGTCTTTTCAAACTCACGACGCATCCATTGATGAGAGCTTTCGGGCCAATGGATGATATTGCCCGGTTTTTGAGCCCCATCCTGATCCGTGATTGCGTAGGCACGAATCTTGCTTAGAAACGCCTGCAATTGCTCCGGCGTCCTCTCCTGCTGCACCTGCCAGCATGCCTGGGCCAGGGTGTTGCCGCCGCCCCAGATTGTAACCCAAATGGGGCGATTATCCTCTTCATCAGCCAAAGCAATGATCCTGCGGCTTCCCTCGGACCCATTATTGGCTCCAATCGCCTGAAAGCCTCTATGACGGCTGCCATATAAGGTCCGGTCTCTTAAATAGTTTGCACTTGGCCAGTATCCTATTTCCTGAGGTTCCTGATCGTGCCTATGCCCGGTTTGACTGGAACGCTTCATCAGATTGGGCAAATCCTTTTCATACAGATCGATCGCCTCATGAATCAGGTGATAATAACTGTCTTTGGCGATATCCGTATTCCAGCCGGTTGAGTGAATCAGGGCTTCGATTTCGAACAGATCGGCATGAACAAGGAGCCGAATGATGGATTGCATGTCATCGGGTTCCACGTTGTCAGGTGCAATGTCTGTCAGTACCACCAGACGCGGTTTTAAAGGAGCCGCCATGGACAAAGCCATGATGACCAAAAACAACAATACGGTCGTTGTGATGGGGGCCTTCATTCCCTTCTCCGTCATTTGGTTTTGAAACGAATCACTGTGATGGAATTGCCCGGGAAAGTGTGATTCCATACAGAGCCTGCATCCTGAATAACGAACTCTTTCGGGACAATCCGGAAAGGATTGTCCACCGAGTTGGTATCATTGGGCTGCCCGGTCATGACTTGCCCGACGGCTTGTTTCCTGACATCGACTCCCTTTAATTCGACCGTCATGGTCTGATCGACGCCAAAGACGTTGACCACTTTCAGGATGATGTCGCCGGAGGCATCCTCTCTGCTGGCACAGGCAAACAACGGCTCGTTTGGACTGGGAGGAGTGTCCATGCGACCCCGACCAGGCGATTGCCCCGCGGGAGCCTGACCCGACCCGGAAGCAGAGGCGGGTATCGTCTGGGGAACAATTTGGGAAATCGGGATAATCTGATCCCCCCTGGCATTGAAAAACATCTTTTGAACATAATAGGAAGGAGATCCATAACTGGTCAGGGTGTCATAACCGATAAGGTTTGTACGCCACTGGTTGCCGCCCGGATTCACGCGGGTAAACAGCGGCGCATAACAGGTCATAATCACAATGTCGGCATTCCGTTCCAGGCCGGTCAAAAAGGCAGCGTCTGCAATAGCGCACTGGAAAGACGGGGTCAGTCCCCTTTGCGTTCCGCGTTCCTGAGAGGCCCATTCGCCTTCGAAAATTTTCGGGCCGTTACGATCTGCATTATCATAAAGATGGGCATTTCGAATTGCGGCGTTCGGTGACATATAATGATGATTGTCAATCACATCATGCGGGACTTTGGGGTCCACAGTGGCAATGACTTGAATGTGTGGATATTTGGCCTTGATGGCATTATAGAACATGGCAAAGCGGCCTTCGGGCCCACAATACGTTGCGGTGCCATTATTCAGAAAATCCTCATTGCCAATCTCGACATACCTCAGCTTGAATGGGGCCGGGTGGCCATCTTTGGCACGGCGGGCACCCCATGTTGTATTCACATCACCGGTGATGTATTCAATCTGATCCAGAGCCTCCTGAATAAACGGCTTGAGAGCTTCACCCGTTCTGACATCGCGACCGCCGTCAAGATGCAGACCGGCATAAACACCCACGACAGGCTCCATATTCAATTCTTCGCACCATTCCAGGAATTCCAGCAACCCCAGGCCGTCCGAAGACCGATAGCCCCAGGGACTCTGGTGGCCGGGGCGTTCTTCCCACGGCCCGATCATCGTTTTCCAATTGAATCGATTAGCGAAATTGGATCCTTCAACATAATTGCCGCCCGGAAAACGGAGAAATGCAGGATGCATATCGTCTAAAAGCTGCATGATGTCGGTTCTGAATCCGGTGGCAGGACGCCCCCCCAGAGCCTCGCCCGTGCGTTCCCTGAATACGGGGGGAAATAGCGATACCAGATTGAAGTTCACCGTCCCCCGGACGCCGGCGGAGATCACAAAACGGGCATCATCTGTCGGCTTTACATCCCCGGTCTTCAGGGTAAGGCTATAACGCTGCCACTTGGCTGTGATTGCAGAGAGTTTCCCGGATGCGTAAATTGTTTTCCCGTCGCTGGATTCGATGGCAACAGTCAGTGCACCAGCAAAACCATCGGAGGCTTTGGCATAGAAAGAGCACTGATAGGACGTATTGGGTTTAACCGGAATACCCCAATAGCCGTCATTGGCCACACCCACGCGGCCGCCGTCAGGGACCTTGGAGATCACAAGCTTCAGACTCGTCGTCAACGCGGTGGTGTTGATGGGATCACTGGTGTCGGTCACGGCAGAACCTTCAGCACCTGCTGAGGTCACCAGAAACCAGTGAGGAGCACTGGCAATCTCGCTGGAAGGAGTGTCCACAATCGGACCGTGATCAACAATATCGCCACCCTCAAACCCTTTTTCGGGCTGCCAAATCTGGCCGGTGGAATCCGTATAGGGTGTAGTCTGTCCGGCTCTGATTCGTACCGTGGCTTCGGCTGGTGCTGCCGGGGTCTGTGGAATAATCTCTATGGCGTTAATTGCCGGATTTTCGATCTTGGGTGTAAAAACAATCCGAAATTCTCCATTGGTCACCTCCACAGGCACTGTTTCGATATAGGCACGGTTGGGACCACCGGCCTTGACCCAGATGTCAAAATCTCTGAATTCCTGCCCCTGGACATTGAAGGAGAATACACGCTGGCCGGGACCGGTAATGCCGGAGTAGGTCTCCGCAAAGTAAAGCTTGGCCAGATACTTGCCGTTGGGGATTTTGCATGAGAAGGCACTCATCGAATAATGC
>JAWRKM010000039.1:0-11746 GCA_040306945.1 Anaerohalosphaeraceae bacterium | reverse complement strand
GATGCGATTGTAATCGGCACGGTTGCCCGATTGACAGGAGACAAAGGAATCAATGAACTCGTGGGGGCGTTTGATAATCTCAGTCAACGGTATCCGAATCTGGTGCTGCTGCTGGTGGGGACTCAGGAGCAAAAGGATCGTCTTGGTGACCAGACTATGCAGATGATCCAGTCCCATCCACGAATCAAAACGACAGGCTGGCAGACCAATCCCGCTCCTTTTTATGCCGCGATGGATATTTTCTGTCTGCCGACCTATCGGGAAGGATTTGGAGAAGTGAATCTTGAAGCCCAGGCGATGGGGCTGCCGGTGGTTTCAACGGATGTCATCGGCCCGCGGGAATCAGTTGAACAAGACAGGACGGGTTTTCTGGTCTCTCCGCAAAGTCAGGATGCGTTATTGGAGCCTCTGACGGTACTAATCGAATCTCCTGAACGTCGTCGGAAAATGGGTCAGGAGGGACGCAAACGGGTAGAAAATATGTTTGAGCGAAATAAGCTGATTCAGGCGATGCTGGCTCATCGCTTCTCGCTTTTGTCCTCATAAATACGACAAAACAGATTTTTCGCGATAAAATACATGCGGGTATTACTGACGGCATCGATGCCGGAAACACTTAAAGTTTTCTATCTGCCTTTGATTGAACGACTGGTCAGTGAAGGTTTCCGGGTTACGATTGCCTCTGCCGGCAGGCCGGCACTGCTGGAATTTAAGGAAAAACACGAATGTGAAATTCTGCCGCTGAATTATCATCGTACGATCGCCCCCGGATCGGATATGCGAATCATCATGTCTCTGGTCAAACATGTGCGGGCCGGCAGGTATGATATCGTGCATGCCCATACGCCCAAAGCAGGTTATATTGGGATGCTGGCGGCGGCTTTGGCAGGCGTCAAACATCGCGTTTATACCTGTCATGGCCTGGCTTACGAAACAGAAACAGGATTGAAGCGTTGCTTGCTCAAATATGTAGAGCGATTATCCTGCACGCTGGCTCATCATGTTCTGGTTGTCAGTCCCAGTCTTCAGGCCAGGATGCTGCAGGATAATCTCTGCCGAAATAATAAGATGCGGATTTTGGGCGATGGAACCGCCTGTGGTGTGGATCTCAAACGGTTTTCGCTGACTGCGGACAATCTGGACCGATCCAAAATTCTTCGTCGAGATCTGGGTTTTTCCACCGAAAACAAAGTGATTGGTTTTATCGGACGGCTTGTGCCCGATAAAGGTATCCATATTTTAATCGAGTCGTTTTTGGCACTATATAATCAGGATCCATATATTCGTCTGCTGATCATCGGGGCGATGGAGCCCCATCGCGGAAACCTGACTTCGTCCATGCTCCAAACGATACAGGAACACCCCGGTATTACCCATCTTGACTTTACCGACCAGATTGAGGCATATTATCCTTTGATGGATGTACTGGTTTTGCCAACCCGAAGAGAAGGTTTTCCTTACACCCTTATTGAGGCGGCAGCGATGGAAATCCCCGTGATTGCCACGCGGGTGACCGGATGTGTGGATGCCGTGATAGATCATCAAACGGGGATACTGATTCCTCCTGAGTCTCCCTCCGATTTAACCAGGGCGATTCAAACGTTGTTATATGACAAGTCGCTTGCTCAGTCTATGGGCCGGCAGGCCAGAGACCGAGTGGTAAAGCAATTTTCTTCCGAGAGGCTGACGAAACTGCATCTGAATCTTTATCAGGAAATATTGTCTCAAGCCCATACAAATTGAAAACTGACTTTCAGGAAGAAGCCATGTCCAAACATAAATCCAAATTTCCCTTCTGGCTGTTTGCGGTATTACTCGTGGTGGTCTCGCTGATACCTATTATCAGCAATCGGCTGTCTCCGGCCAAGGCCAGTCTGGTTGTCAAGGACAACACCGGCTCCAGCAATCTCCTGTCCCAGGGGCCCAATTTGGTTGCAGTCTTTACCGACGGTACCGTTGCCGCCTGGGATTGGGCCGCTGCCGCACAGCCTCTGTGGCAGTGTTCCGCCGGTACAGACCGCCTCGTATTGCTCAATGAATCCACGCTGGCCGGCGTGACCAGGACCGGCCGCAAGCAATTTATCACTATTGATGCCAAACAGGATGCAAAAACATCTGAATTTCCCGTCGGCTGGGAAGATCAGTCCCTCTGGCCTATCCAGTCACCTGATGGTAGGCAGCTTGCTCTGGCCCGTGTCAATCCTGACAAAGACGGTCGCACGCTCTATGAATTTATGACCCTGGATCCGGCAAAGAAAGCCCCTGGCTTGCCCGTCTCGCTGGATGTTCAGACGATGGAAAAGCGATTGGTTGATTATGCCCTGTCCAATGATCAGAAACTTCTCGCTGTCGGCCATAGCTCAAAGCAGGGGTTTCTTGCTTTGATAGATCTGACGCAAGGCCAAGTAATTTTCGAAAAACAATATCCGGATACTCAGGAATTTACCTCTGTTGCCTTTACGCCGGATGGGACTATGGCCTACCTGACCAACCGCAACGGCTGTGTGTATCGGATCAATCCAGCCGACGGCCAAATCCAGTCGGTCTATAAGGTTCTCAAGGAAGGCCAGCGAAACCCTGTCACCAATGAAACCTCCTCGCAGAATATCACCATTAGCGCCGACGGCCGGTATGTCGCCGCGGTCGTCATCAATTGGGTCTATGTCTGGGAAATTCAGACCGGCAATGTCGTCTTCAAATACCGTCCCGGCCATAAACTTACCGGCGCTATAGCCCTGTCGCAGGATGGTTCTCTGCTGGCGACTTCCGATATCCGTGCCAGCGGGAAAATCCAAATCTGGCAGGTCAAAAAATAACACCCGCGGGATTATCCCTTGTCATTCTTGCTGAGGCGAAGATTCTGTTATACTATGAGCTGTGAACATTTCAACCATGAAGCTTTCAGGTGGGGACGACATCCCTGATATCGGATTTTAGGGTTCCTGTTCAGGGTGCTTTTCAGGATCAAATTGAAACTTATGTTCATTCCGTCTAACAATCACTTAACGTTTTCGATTAAAGACTAAACAGTCCATACTTAACCCATTGATACCTTATTTCTGTGGCAAAAGATCATTCTACAGGTTCAATTCGAAGTGCTCAGTTCTTGAAACGCTTTATGGATTTTTTTGTGTCTCTGGCAGCCATTATTCTGCTCGGTCCGCTGATGCTGATTGTGGCTGTGCTGGTTCGCCTGCGTCTGGGCAGTCCCGTTATTTTTCGCCAGCAGCGTCCCGGCCACCATGCCCGACTGTTTACCATGTATAAATTTCGCACCATGACGACCCGAACCCATGACGAGCAGGGCAATATTCTGCCCGATGACAAGCGTCTGACGCCCTTTGGGCTGTGGCTGCGCAGTACCAGCCTGGATGAATTGCCTGAATTGTTCAATGTTCTCAAGGGAGATATGTCGCTGGTAGGGCCTCGTCCGCTGATGACTAAGTATCTGGACCGTTACACCCCGCATCAGGCCCGTCGTCATGAGGTCAAGCCCGGCATTACCGGCTGGGCCCAGGTTAATGGCCGCAACAATATTACCTGGGAAGAAAAATTCGATCTGGATGTCTGGTATGTCGATCACTGGTCTCTGAAACTGGATATTCTTATTCTTGTCCGGACTTTCTGGCAGGTTGTTTCCCGCTCGAATGTTGCCAAAGAAGGGCATGCTACCGTGGATGAATTCATGGGAACCCCAAAGTAATGAGACCTGTAAATCCAGTTCATTCGGTCAAATAATATCCTGTAAACGCGGTGTGCGCTGTGACAAAATCAATTCACGATGATTGTGAACTTATCGCAAATCCAGCAAATTGAATCTGTCGCACAAAGTCCTTTTTATTTGTGCGATGATGCGGTCTTCAGTACCAATTACGACCGAATTGTTGCGGCTTTCTCTGCCTGCTGGCCGCAGATGATTCTGGCCTATTCCTATAAGACCAATTATATCCCCTGGCTGTGCAGGCTGATCCGCGACAAAGGCGGCTGGGCCGAGGTGGTCAGCCGTCTGGAATATGATCTGGCTCTCAAAGTCGGCCAGGACCCGGCCAAAATCATCTTCAACGGCCCCGTCAAATCCGCCGATGATATCGAACTGGCACTGCTGAATAACTCGATTGTCAATCTCGATTCAACTGCCGAAATCGAGCATCTGCAGCATTATGCCCAAACATATCCTGACAGTCTCATTCCAATAGGCCTGCGTATCAATATGGGCTTGAATGATGCCAGCGGCTGCTCACAGATTCAAAACCAATTGCCTGTCAGCCGCTTCGGGTTTTCTCCCGCAGGCCCTGAAATGATGTATCTGAAGCAGTGTCTTCAGGCCATACCCAACTGTCAGGTCGTCAGCCTCCATGGGCATACCTCGACAACTTCCCGCAGTCTTGCCTGCTATCAGACGATCACTCGTACCCTGTGTGAGATTGCCGAGTGGCATTTCCCACAGACGGTACAGTATATCAATATTGGCGGCGGGATGTTTGGCGATGTGCCGCCTGAAATGGGTTTTTCAGAGACGCCGACCTTTGATCAATATGCTGCTGTCGTTGGCGAGGCCCTGCAGACCAGCGACTGGGCCGCTGCGACCAAACCAACGCTTGTGGTGGAGCCGGGTATGGCGATGAGTGCCAATGTGATCAGTCTGGTGACCAAAGTCATCGGCATAAAAACGATTCGAAATCGAACGCTGGTTACCGTTGATGCCAGTGTCTTTCATGCCAAACCCACCCAGCACAGCCGTAATCAGCCCTGGACTCTGATCCCGGCCAGTGAGTCTGCCCGCTGCTGTGCTGTGTTCAGTGTGGTGGGGTCGACCTGCATGGAAAAGGATTATCTCCTGACCGAGGTGTCCGGCCCATTGCCGCAGGCCGGAGATTATATCCAAATCGGTCAGGCCGGTGCCTACACCGTGGTTATGAGCCCGCCGTTCATCAATCCCGCTCCGGCCATTGTCGCTCCGCATGGCGAACACTTCAAAATTATACGTGCTCGCCAAACCCTCGACGATATGTTTAAAAATTACTATTTTCAAAAATGAAGAGAGCACCCAATTCTAAATTCAGAATTCATTATGCCCCGCATACTCTCTGACCATATTGTTCTGCGTCCTCTTGAATTGCGTGATCTCGAAAATCGCGTCGCCTGGTTCAACGACCCCCAGGTTCGCCAGACCCTGGTGGTCACTGAGCAATTTGAAATGGATAAAACCCGCCGCTGGTTTGAACGGCTGCAATCAGACAGTACGCGGGTGGAATTTGCCATTGATACTCCAGAAGGAATTACGATCGGTGTGACCGGCCTGGTCGGGATCGAGAAAGACCATGCTGTCGCCGAATGTTATTGTGTCATCGGCAACAAAGAATACTGGGGCAAGAAGCTCGGTACCGAAATCCATTCGGTCCTGATACAATGGGCCTTCGAGACCCTTGGACTAGCCAAAATCCGCGCCGATATTCGAACCAATAATCCTGCCATCTTTCGTGTGGTCGAAAAACTGGGTTTCAAGATCGAAGGGACTCTGCGTCAGGAAAAAGTTGTCTCTGGTCAGCGCATTGATTTATATCGCATCGGTCTGCTGCGAACCGAATTTACCCCGACCCATCACCGCTTCGAAGTCCAATAAGAGGAATTGTTATGCCGACGATGGCGGTCATCTATTCTCTTTACCATGACGCTTTTGGAGAATAGTAAAATTGGGAAGCGAATCCATAAAACAATCAACCATCTGTTAATCATGTCTTATTGTATCTTTCTGGTTTTCTGTGAACCTTATGGCAATGAATAGTTCAATAGAGGCTTTTTATGCATAGACAAATACAAACGGTTGCTGTTCTTGGTGCAAGCGGTACCGTTGGCAGCTTATCCGGCGGCATCCTCGCGCAGAATGGTCTGAATGTTTATTATCTTAGCCGCACCCGAGAAGGCTCGCAAAAGGGGCTTAGTAGGGCGATCAAGCAGGCCCGTTCCGAGGCGATCGCTGCCCGCATCATCTGCGGCGACTACAATACCCTGTTCGAAAAAGCCTGTTCCGAAGCTGACTGGATTCTCGAATGCGTGGCCGAGGATATGGCCGTCAAAAAAGCCATGTATGAAAAAGTGGACGCTGTCCGCCGCAAGGATTCTATTGTCAGTTCAGTGACCTCCAGCCTGCCGCTGGAAGAGCTTCCGCAGGGGCGTTCCGACAGTTTCCAGGCCAACTTCCTTTCAACCCACTTTTACAACCCCCCCGGGAAGATGCTGGCCTGTGAAGTGACCGGCCAGTCTCAGACCGACCCGGCTCTGGTGGATTTTATGATTGAATTTCTGGGCCGAAGGCTCCGCCGGGTGGTCATTCCCGTCAAACCCACCGCGGCTTTCGCCGGTAATCGGCTTGCCTTCCTGCTGTTTGCCCGAATTACCGATCTGGTGCAACAGTTCGGCGTGGAAATGATGGATTATCTGATCGGCCCCTATACCGGTCGCCTTTTGCCTCCGCTGGCCACCATTGACCTGGTGGGTTTGGATATCCACAAGGCGATTTTGCTCAGCCTGCAAACCTATACCCAGGATGCGATGCATAACAAGCTGGTCATTCCCGCCTATATCGATACCATGATTGCCGCCGGACGCCTGGGCAATAAAACTCGTACCAGCGGCGGATTCTTCAAAAAACTCGACAGCGGTCAGTATCTTTACTATGATCCTGCCTCTGAGGATTATATCCCCGGCTATGGCCCCCGCATCCAATTTGTCGAAAAAGCCAAAAACCAGATACATATTGGCCTTTATCGTCAGGCCTTTGAAGGAATCCTCCAGGCCTCTGGCACTGAAGCCCGCGTCGTCCAGGAAATCCTGGCCACCTATATCGCCTATGCCTACAGCCTGATTGGTCAGGTCACAGATGAAAAATACGGGATAGAAGGCATCGACAAGGTGATGTCTTCAGGTTTCCACTGGGCCTGTCCCAGCCTGCTGGTTAACATGATGGGCGGTACGCAAAAGGCCGTTGAGCTGGTCCAGTCTGCGGACCTGGCCGTCCCACTGGCCCTGCGGACGGATACAACCTGGAAAAAATATTATTTCAATGCCGGCAAATATTTTATCGCAGGCTAAGGGAGAACCAGATCATGAAGCCGAACGTTTTCCTGCTGGGTGGTTTTCAAACCGATTTCGCTCGTAACTGGGCGCGTGAAAAAAAACATATCTCCGCCATGATCCGCGAAACCTATGAAGCCAGCCTTGAGTGTACTCAAATCAGGCCTGCTGACATCGGCGCTGCCTTTGTTGGTAATTTCGCCGCGGAGCTGTACTGCATGCAGGGCCATCTCGGAGCGTTTTTTGTCGAGCTGGATCCGGTCTTCAAAGGTCTGCCGACCTGTCGTTATGAAGCAGCCTGTGCTTCCAGTGGGGTGGCTGCATTATCAGCCATGGCCCATATTCAGGCCGGTCTTTATGACTGTATTGCTGTTATTGGGGTCGAGCAAATGAAGACCGTTGATTCTGCCAGAGGAGGCGATTTTCTCGGCACTGCGGCCTGGTATGAACGGGAATCCAAAGGCGTCGAGTTTCCCTTTCCCAAGCTGTTCGGCAAACTCGGCGATGAATACGATAGACGCTACGGTCTCAAGGCCGAACATCTGGCCCGCATTGCCGAAATCAACTATGCCAACGCTCGTCGGAATCCCAACGCCCAGACCCGTGACTGGTATATGAGTTACGATCATGCCTGCGGCACCGGCCAGTATAACCCCGCCATCAGCGGTCGAATCAAAGTGACCGATTGTTCCCAGGTCACCGATGGTGCCGCTATCCTCTATATGGCCTCTGCAAAATTCGCTGCTGATTATGCCAATCGTTGCGGTATCAGCCTCGATGCTCTGCCGCGGGTGCTCGGCTGGGGCAACACAACCGCCCCCATCGAATTTGCCGTCAAAGTGGAGGATTCCAAAAACAACCCGTATATCCTGCCCTGGACCCGCAAGGCTATCACCGACGCCATGCAGCGGGCAGGTCTCGAGTCCTGCTGGCAGTTGTCCGCTATTGAAACCCACGACTGCTTTACGACCTCCGAATACATGGCCATCGACCATTTCGGCCTGACCGAACCCGGAAAATCCTGGCAGGCTGTGGAGGAGGGGGTTATTGCTCTCGATGGCAGGCTGCCCATCAATCCCTCCGGCGGTCTTATCGGCTGCGGCCATCCCGTCGGGGCCACCGGCGTCCGTCAGTTGCTCGATGCCTATAAGCAGACTACAGGCTCAGCAGGGGACTACCAGGTCCCCAGCGCCAGACGCGTTGCCACCCTCAACCTTGGCGGTTCCGCCACCACCAATGTTGTCTTTATCGTTGGTTTTGATTCGTAAATGCTGTTGGGTTTTGATAGCTCCTTTCCAGGGGCAATGAGATTGTCTTTGCCGTTGTTTCGGGACGAAAAGAATACAATCCATGATGAATAACCTGCAAGTGATCCTGTTGAAACCTGAACATGCAGAGTCTGTTGCTCGGCTGCATCAGGAAGGTATTCCAACTGGATTTCTCAGTTCACTGGGGGTTGCATTTTTGACGGACCTCTACCGATCGATTAGTCAAAGCCCTGAAGGGTTCGGCTTTGTAGTCTGTGAAAACCAGACCGTCGTGGGCTTTGTGGCCTTTACCACAAACCTCAGGCGATTATATAAAACGGTTTTGTGGGGGCATGGTATCAAACTGATAGGCCGGCTTCTGCCAAGGCTCTTTTCAGTTAAAACGATCAAAAAAATCATTCAAAATCTTGTTTACCCTGGAAAAACTCAAAAACTGAATCTGCCCCAGGCTGAACTCTTATCAATAGCGGTTTCTCATAGCTGTCGCGGCAAAGGACTGGCCGGCCATTTAATCCATTCTGGTTTTGAAGAGTGCCGCCGTCGTGGGATTTCGCAGGTTAAAGTGCTTGTGGCCCAGGCCAATCAAACAGCAAATCGACTATATCAAAAGAACGGCTTTACGTTGATCACACAAATAGACAGTCATGGCTGTATCAGCAATATCTATGTTGCACAGATAGCATAATCTGTTCTGTCAGTGTCAATTACTGCAATTCATCTGATTATTGGTTTAAGCCCCTCAAGAGGTTCCATCCTGCGAATTCCTGTCAAATAGGGCATTACGCAGCAACACGATTGATGCCGGAAGCAGGGACTCCCGCCTTTAGAAAACATTCCCCCTGTCAGCTCAGGCCGGACAGAGTCTTAGTAGTCGAGGAAGTTTGTACCCTGGCTGTCGGTACCGGTCCAGTTGAGTCTGAATTCGCAGGTCTCGCGTTTGAACAGCCAGCCGGTGGATCGATCGGCTTCAGCGGCAAAGTTGGTGACTAATTTGATGTTGCGTTTGTCATTAAAGGGATTGACCGGCATTTTCATAAAATAAGGCCCGCAGCAGAAGGTTGCGGTTTTGGTGGTGTTGGTGGAGGAGACACCCTTGACGTCGGTGGTGCAGATAAGCTGTTCCATGACTTTGTCGGCGGAGGCATTGCTCAGGGCACCCATGGGATTGTAGTAATAGCCTGGCGTCAGGCCGTTGTGCTCCAGTTTATACAGTTCAGTCTGACTGCGAAGACTGCGGAGCATGTCTTTGGCTGCCGATTCTTTGGCCAGTTGCGCCTGGTTCTGAAACATCGGCAGCGCAATAGCTGCCAGGATGCCCAGAATCGACACCACAATCATCAGCTCAATCAATGTGAAGGCATTGCGTTTCATCTTATCAGACGTTTCGGTCCAAATCAGCTTGTTCCTTTATAAAAATATAATGAATCTTTTGAAATCCGCCGGGGATTTTTCAAACATTTGCTGCGTCGTTTAACGTAAAAAAAGGCCATTGGAGGTGTCTTAACAAATTCTTTACAAGACGGTCTGATAATAGTGTAATTATTAGTCTTGTTTTGGGCATTTGCCTTTGCGGTGTTTTAAGTATATATTTTTTATATAGAGAAGAAGTGTCACGTGAACAGTGCCACGTATTGAAGAAACTTGAATTTCGGGGGATTTATGAAAACCAGGCAAATGAATCTGATCATCGCCGCCGCGGCTGTCCTGTTGACAAGCACGGCCGCCCAGGCGGACACCACCGCGTATGGGGAATACTATTACGGTGGGGTAGTCGTTGATATCGACCGTGTGGTCAATGGCTACTTGTGGATTGAAGATGCCACGGTCAATCTGTACAAGAATGCGCATATCAAGACGGCGTTGTATGTGGGGGATGTGTTCTCTACCTCCGGGTCGGTCCTGAATATCTATGGCGGCAGGATTGATGACGCCCTGGTCATCACAAGCAATTATAACGGTTTGCCTGAAGCAACGGTGACGGTTTACGGATATGGTTTTGCCGTAGCCGGCGTGCCTGTGCCCGAGCGAACGCCTGAATTGTTTATTCAAAACCAGGTTTTGTCGGGGTTCTATGCCGACGGCACTCCCTTTGCTTATAAGGTGGATTGTTTTGCGGAAGGAAACTTTAAGCTGACCCTTAAGCTGGGGTGGATATTGAGCGAGCCTGAATTGGCCGTTTCACCCGAAGCAATCCATTTCGGTTCTGTCAAGATTAACGACACGGTATCCCAAACGGTCTCTGTAAGCAATACGGGTACCGCAAATCTTATTATACAGTCCATTGGCTTCGCCGAGGGCAGCAGTGCTGAATTTGCCTGTGCTTCTGTGCCCCAGCTGCCTGCGACGATCGAACCCGGTGCCAGCATCCCTGTGAACGTCGTATTTACGCCTGCTGCCACCGGCGCGGCCCTGGCCGTCCTGATGATTTCCGGAGATCATGTGGATACCGCCCAGATTATGCTGACCGGTACAGGGATTAAGCCCGTTATTACGGTTGAACCCGCCGCACTGGATTTCGGTCAACTGAACCTGGGGCAGTCTGCGATTGGCATGCTGACAATTGCCAATACCGGGGATGCGGACCTGGTGGTGCAGTCGATGGATTTTGCCGCCGGCAATGTTGACTTTGCCTGGGTCGCAGCGCCTGTGCTGCCTATGGTCATCGAAGCGGGTGCCAGAGTTGATCTGGAAATGATGTATGTCCCCACTGTCGAGGGTAATGCTGCGGCTACGCTGACGATTGTCAGTGATGATGTGGAGCATCCCGCAGTTGTCGTGGAGCTGAAAGGCAGCGCGGTAAATCCTGTTCAGACGCCTCTGGAGCAGATGGATTCTATCCTGAAATTCTATGATCAGGCTCTCAAGGACAAGACCATCAAGGGCGTTGGCCATACTCTGAAAGCTGCTCAGACCCAAGCTCTTCTCGTTCGGCAAATGCTGGTCTGCACACGCTGTCTGATCAAGGGCGGCTACTACAAGTGGGCGATATATGCCCTGTATGATATTGATAAGAAGACCGATGGCAAGGGGTGTCCCAGGGACATTCTGGAAGGTCCTGCGGTGCCTGAGCTGAATGCCAAAATCGACGTCCTGATTGATACGCTTAAGAACAAATAAGTCAAGTCCGACATCTCAAACGCGTCTGAAGCGGAGCTGCAAGGCTCCGCTTTTTTTTGTGCGCACAGGGGACAAGACGCTGCTATTATGGCCCGATCGGGTGGGAATTTCTGGCCAGCCTAAAGGCCTCTACCGGACAGAGATGTCTGAATATCTTACTGGCTGTCTCAATGGTGAGTCGCGAAAATACCAGACAATAGATGTCCAGACGATGCATTGTGGCATTCTATACAATAAAATGGATATTGCCATTCTCTCTTGGCGATTGGTGCGGAAAATTTCATTTT
>JAWRKM010000038.1:0-53929 GCA_040306945.1 Anaerohalosphaeraceae bacterium | reverse complement strand
AGTCCAGTACCAGCGGCTGGTCGCATTTTAAGGAAGGATTTACGGGCGTCCGGGCATTGAAATTCACCTTTACGATTTATGATTCCAAAGGTGTTTTTCCGGACGGCAAGACGTTTACTCACATTGTCTATCTGAATAATTAGCAGACAGCGGAAGCGACGAGGCAGATATGCAGGCATCAAGACAAAACAATCGATTCAGGGACGGATCGGCACTGATTCTGGTGGTGGTAGTCACCACACTGCTGGCGGTGGTGGGGGTGATGTTTGTGATGGTCACGCGCGTCCGGGATATCACGTCCTCGAATGTGGCCGACAACCGCAACCTGGACCATGCGGTGCAGTCTGTGGTGGCCCTGATCAGCAAGACTCTGACGGACGATTTGCTGGGAACCTCAGGACAACTGCTCGATGAAACCAGCGGTACCGAAGCGTATGATCATCCGATTGCAGACCCCTGGCTGGCCAGTCTGGAACCGGTACTGGCGGATCAGCGGGATGCCACCAACCAGAATGATGACTGGTATCGCTGGGAATATGTTACCGATTTGACCGGAAGCCTGTCGAAGGCCGGGGGCAAACAATGGGATCAGGTCATTAAGGACGGCAGCAATACCATTCCCGAGTATCCTGCTGCATCTTCGGTGGCAGCCGGGAAACAGGCGGATGCCGACGGGGATGGCGTGGCTGACAGTATGTGGATCGTACTGCCCGATGTAACCACCGTCCGGGGGGAACCGGTCTATGCGGCGGTACGAATTATCGATAATTGCGCCATGCTGAACCTGAATACGGCCTATTGCTTTTATCAGGAGCCCTATTCCGCCAAGCCAGCCAGTCCGTTCCAAAAGCCCTGGTATATTCGCAAAGGAATTGCTTATGGCGGCTCCTTTTGGGCTGATGGCGGACGGTATCTGGCGGAAATCAATTATCTGCCTTTGTTGCGAGGCAGTGACCTGAACAGTACGCTCAGTCAGACGGAAAACAGCGGGTGGTATAATATTTTTACGGCGAAGAATTTTGGTGTGTTTTCAGGCGGGACGCTAACGTCGCAATTGTGGCCTTCCCAGGTTCAGAATCTGCTGGAAAATATGGGGACGATGGGAGCCTCGTATCGCCTGTTTGATATCGGGGATGAACTGGAACTGCGAAACCGCTTTATCCTGACCAGCGGGACTGAGGCCAGAATTGAGAGTAAGGATATCGCCAATTATACACTGGATGCCGGAGGGGGGGACTATGCCGCGTTGCGGATTCCTCGGGACAGCTCCGTGGAAAACGGGGTTCCCAATTTAGCCCCGTGGAAATGGCGGATTGACTACCGTAATTTCAATGTCTGGGAAGCGGACGGCCAGATGAAGGCATCGGGCTCTGAGTATTACAACAACAGCTACAAATACGACCGCCGGCATATCTGCACAACCTACAGCTTCGACCGAAATATCCGCAGCGGGCGTTATCTTTTACTGGATGCGGCACTGAGTACGGTACCCACGGCCAATCGCAGCACGGTGGAAGAGTATTTCCGCCCGCTCAATCGACGTCCGGTGAATCTGGGGAAATTGGATATTACGTCCAACACAACAGACGCGAAAAAAAATATCCTGCACGTGCTGTATGCACTTCGGGACTGCTATTATTATGATTATCTGGCGGGGAATGTCAATCCGACCGAAAGCAAACTCCTGGCTGCCCGCAAGGCCGCCCAGATTACCGCCAATATGATCGATTATCTGGATGATAATAGCAATCCCACTTTTTTTACCAAGACCATCATCGACCAGCTGATTCGCGAAGTGGATGCCGGAAACTACATCACCAATATGACGGCTTTTGATTTTGGCCTGGCGGCGTCGGATACGATCTATGGCTATGAGATGCAGCCGTTTATCTCGGAAGTCTGCACCAATTATAATACAAGCGTCGGCGGGGCACTCGGATTTGCCGTCGAACTGGTTAATCCTTATCCGATGGAGATAAAACTTGGTCGTCAACCCGATGGCTGGACCATTCGAATCGGGACAGACAATTATTTCTTTGATGATATGTCCATTCCGGCTGCAAGTTCAGAGCTTTCCCCGGGCCGGTTGACGGTTTACGCGGGAAGCCTGCCTGCATCCATGCAAATATCCGGAACTGGTGCAAAACTGGAACGCCCGGGAATGGGGCTTATGACCGCATTGCTGGACGGACTTTATCTTCAGCGTCCGGATCCGGCCAATTCAGGACAATATATCATTGTGGATGAAATTACAGAGGCTCAAAAAACGTTTCTGATGACGGGCGACGGGGTCCATGCCACCAAGCGGCAGGATACGGCCTGGAAATTTACCAACAAACTTGGTTTTGTCAATGACAGTACTCCGACTCTGGGTAATCCAAACGGTGTGAGTGTCAGCCGCCAGGGATATCCGTTACCTGTTGCCAATGATAGTCAACCGATTAATCGGCTGGCGGATTTCCAGCGAATTCCTTTTGTCTCCAATACCACGCTGGAGCCTGAACCCAATGCCATTACCGCATTGGTCGCCAAAGCCGCTGACGAGTCTGCCATTCGCTTTAATCCGGTCAAAGATGCCCGCATGCTCAGATATCTGTGCACCATGGACAGCGATACGGGTATTCTGCCGGGACGCATCAATATCAATACGGCCCCGCAGTATGTCATTGCCGCGGCAATTCCGCCTAACCTGGTGATAACCACCAGCGACTCGGCATGGTGGATCAATCCGGTTACCCTGGCAGAACAAATTGTACACGGCCGACCTTATACCAAATTAAGCGATTTGGTCGATGGCAGCATCAAACCCTCACTGGCTGCTGCCATGCAGAAGTACTTCGGTCCCGGATCCACAAATGTAGGTGACATGGGGATTGAAAACGATTACGAGGAACAATACTGGGTGTTCAATCGTCTGGCCAATATCTTTACGGTTCGCAGCGATACGTTCACGGCTTATATTCTGGTCCGGCTTGGCACCGACGGCCCGCAGCGGCGTATGATTGCCATTTTCGACCGCAGCAATGTCTGGCAGAAAGGCGATGTCCCTCGGCTGGTTGCTCTGCATCCGGTACCGGATCCACGCTGAACAAAAATACACGCGAGGGAGGGGGCATTAAAAAAAGCCGAAGGCTTATCAGACCTTCGGCTTTTGCGTTGCTCCTGATGCAATGCGATTACGGCTTCATTATTTTCCCGAGCGACGCATTGATATCCTTGGCTTCATGGGTGCCAATCAGTACATCCCGGATGACGCCGTCGGAGTCGATAAAGATCATCGTCGGAATGCTGGTAATCGCGTCAAAGGGTGCGGGCAGAACATTGGAATACGAGACAATCTGATAATTAATCCCGGCCTTTTCGACAAACGGTTTGAGTTTGGCTTCGGATTCATTGGAAATTCCGATGATGACCAGCTTATCGGGCTGATGCTGCTTTCGCAGGTCAATAATCAGCGGAATCATTTCTTTGCAGGGGGGGCACCAGGTTGCCCAGAAATCAAGGATAACCGGTTTGCCTTTCAGGCTGGATAACACAATATCCTTGCCAGCTAAATCCTTCATTTTCATTTCCGGAACAGCAGTGCCGATGGTTTTGAGCATCGGATCCTCATATTCTTCTTCGGCCTCACCCTGACCGCCAAACGGCATAGCCTGTCCGCCCTGTTGCGATTGCTGCATATAAAAAGCCATCTGCTTTTGCTGAATCTGCATAAAAGCCTGGACAACCTCAGACAGATGTTCTTTGGGTAATACCATGACGCCGCGAATCTGGCCGGGTTCCACAAATGCCGCCGCAGACAGATTGCTGGTGGTTTTCGTTGAGACGCCGTTCCAGAAATCGGGCATCTCCATGCCGCTTTCGGCGGTGAACTGGCCGGCCATATCCATCATGCCTTTCAGCAGGCTCAGGATATTGGCCGACATCACGAATTCCGCCTTGCTGCTGTCGGGAATAGCATCCAGGGCAGTCTTAATTTCCCCGGTCGCAGGGCCTGCTTTGGGATTATCAAGCATTGCCTTAAGCTGATTCATGGCATCCGGCCCAAACGACATCATGAAAAGGTCAGACGTCGTCGCCAGTGGATATTGCAGGCCCTGTTTGCCATACAGGGATTCAATGGCACCGGATGTAGCGTCATCTCCCTTGAATTTGAACTGATATAATCCAATATCTGTGCCTTTATACTTTTCAACGGATGCGGCATACGTGACATCCATATTCAAACCCATCGAGGAGTAAATGGAATTAATTGGTTCAATGGTTTCTTTTTGGAGCGCATTAACAGCCTTGGCATCGGTGATTTGAACGATCTGGCTGAATTCAAAAGGAGGTGTTCCCGCTCGGTACGAAAAACTGCCGGCGATTTCATTGCCATAAGCAACAAACCATTTATTGATTAGCGGCTTCCACTTTTCGAGCTCAACTTTTTCCGCTTCCGTTGAGGTTTTAATAAGAATATCGATAATGCGGGCACTCATTTGTTCCAAGAGCGGTTTGTTTAACCGCATCAGGTATTTGACCGCAGCCGGCCCATTCAAATAGCCGGCGGTCTGCCAGGGTGTTCCGGCCGTTGCTGCCGGTTTGAGCATACCTGCCAGTTCTGAACCAGCTTTCGCGGAGAACACGGTTTCTGCCTGGAGTGTCTTGGCCGAGGGCGTCAGAGACAGCGTCATCCAATCCGCCTGACCGGCAAAATACTGCAGCATCTCAAACACAGCCTCTAATTTCGGCTGCATGGCAGTCCCCGCTTCGCCGCCTGCCTGTTCGGAAACGGAAACCTGAACTTCCTGAATCCCCCGATCAATATAGTCTTTATACAGAGTATAAATCTTGTCTATATTAACATAAGCCCATACCGGTTGAGTTTGCGATGATTTGGCAAGTGAGGCATTAAATCGAGAAGCAAGAGCAGCTTTCTTCTCTTGGATGAGTTTACTGGCTGCCAGAAGATCATCTTTATTTTCCTGGCGAGTAATTAAAAGATATTTCTTATCCGCCATAGGACATAAAATCAGGTTGCCAACAGGGGAATTCTCGACTTGCAGGGTATAAATTCCATCCGCATCTGGTGTGGACAGATTTTTATTGGATTTGAGAAATTGGTCGGTGGTTGTGGTTGGCACCAAAAAGGAGATAAACAAGGCCTTGTTCGATGGATTTGTCTGCATCGCAACCATAGCGATACTCCCTTGCATATCCAGCCCGGTCATCATCGGATCACCGAAAATCCCGGCCGCATAGCCGGTAGCTATCATCGAAAGGGTCATCGGCATTGGATTAACCCCGGTAAGATACTGGTCTAACTGCCCCATCGCGGTCTGAAAACCGTTGATTCTGACACAAATCGGGCACTCGGACGGCAATAGCTCCAGCAGGGGGTCTTTTGCAGGTGCTGTTGAGACATTTTCTGCTGCAAATCCTGCGATTCCAGACACACACAGCAGGACTAACAAGCCCAGTGGTTTCCATTGAGAAAGATGTTTTCGCACGGGATACCTCCTTTTCGAGGGAAAAAGTTATTATTTGTTTTAATTCAAGACTGGACCTAAGAAAGGTTTGTTTCAAAGATTCTTGCCAAATCGGAGTAGATTTCGGGATTGGCGGCCAACAGACGGAATCGCTCTGAATGATAATTGCTTATATCGATAGGAAATACCGCCTGCCTATCCAAGGTTGTCACAATCCCGCCGGCTTGCTGAATCAGAATGACTCCGGCTGCAATGTCCCAGAGCCTTGCCGATACAGTAAAAGTCCCGATAATTGCTCCTTTGGCCAAGTACGCCAAGTGCAGAGCGGTCGAACCGACGCTGCGAGCTCGTGTCAGGCGAAGCATCTGATGAACTGCCGGCTCTACGGACGGGTCGAAGTGGCTGTCAAAGGCAAAACTGGATATTTTACTTATTTTATCATGGCTTACAGAGACGGGTTTGCCGTTGCAGGTGGTTTGAAGGCCTGAAGCTGCCGTATAAAGAGAATCTGTACACGGATCATAAATGACGCCTGCAACAGGACTTCCGTTATGAATGACACCAATGCTGACACAAAAACACAGCAGGCCGTGTGCGTAGTTATTGGTCCCGTCAATAGGATCAATAATCCACCAGATATCCGAGTTGTCCCGCGGAGCTTCAACCAGCATCGAAGCATTTGGGCCTTCTTCGGCAAGAATCCCATGGGTTGGAAACACGTTGCGGATATACTGGATGATTATGTCCTGACATAGGGGGTCCGCCTCAGTAACCACCTCGGTGGGGTTTTTGAGGGAACTGGTGACATTCGTCAGTTCCTCAACAGCCTTCTTGCCGGCCAGAATAGCAGCCTGCGAGGCAGTATCTACAATTTTCTTCAGTAGCAGGGGAGTTAATTCCATCAGACTCCTTTCACCTTGACAAACCTATGATGCGGGTCTATTTTAGCCGCAGTATGACAGATTTCCAACAAACAAATCGTACAAAAAAACCGATTTTTACACAAAGACTGATTGGATTGGCTATTTTTGCCGGAATTTCTGGGGTCTGGGTCTTCCTCTGGCTGGCGGAAAAAGGAATCATTCACCCGCAGTCCGTACTGGGGGTTTGCGGATTCAAGCAGCGATATGGGCTGCCTTGTCCGGGGTGCGGGTGGACACACTCGGCCCAGGCATTTGTCACAGGGGATATCAGGCGGTCGTTTGTGCTGCAGCCGGCAGCCATGGTTTTTTGTGTCGTCAGCGTGATCGTATGGATTTTGGCTTTACATACGGCTCTTTTTGGGATACACTTTCGACTATGGCAGGTATTATTGAACCCTCGTTTCTGGAAATATGTGCTGATCTGTTCAGGAGTGGTCATGCTGCTGGGCTGGGCGGCAACGCTCATCCGCACTTATGTGGGTGCCTTCTAAACAAACGATGATATGATACGAATAATATTTGATACTGACCTGACTGACAATCAGGGAATGGAACAAAGTAGTCTGACAATACATGAAGAACACTAAGATAGATCGAAAACGCCAATCCGGGATTCACCTCATGGTTGTATCGGTAGCTCTTTTATTTACCGGAGGCGGGTGTAATATATTTGGTTTTTTGAGCAGTCCCAGCGCATTTGAACAAACCGTCAAACCTGAGTTCGATCTGAAGTCCCAGCAGTCGCAGAAAATTTACGTCTGGGTTGAGCCGACCCCTTCCAGCGGACTTGAAATCGCGACTGCGGATTTATTGGCTCAGACAGTTGGGATATCGCTTCACCAAAAAGGGGGTATCCAAAAAAAGAATGTTATTATAGGGTCCTCGATGGAAGGCCAGAGGGATTTATTTGTCCGGCCTGAGACACTTGCCGAAAAGGCCGGCGCCGGGTTGGTTTTATATATCCGGGCAGAATCCTTTGAAGCCATCAACCATCATTCGAATACCATTTATAGCGGCAGGCTGGTCAGCCGGGCCGTGCTGCTCGATGCCAAATCCGGGCAGCTTCTATGGCCGGCCAGTAACGACGGTTTAGAAACGGATGTGGCCATTGAAATGATGAACCAGGGCAGGAATGCGATGGTCTCTCGCCTCTGTGCGGCAACAGCGCATTGTATTGTCCGCAATTTTTATGCGTGTCGTAAGACGGAATACAGGGTGGACGAAGAGCGTTCACGACTGAATGAAATGATCCAGCAAGATGTTTATTAGGAGATGCCGAACATGTTACGAATCCTGATCAGCGACAAACTGGCACAGGAGGGTATCGACCTTCTGAAGGCAATGGATGATGTGGAACCGGTTGTTCGTCTGGGGCTTAGCGAAGACGAGCTGGCTCAGACTATCGGCGAATACGATGGGTTAATCATCCGAAGCGGCACCAAAGTCACTGCCAAGGTGCTTTCCAATCCCGGCAAGCTTAAGGGGATTGCCCGGGCCGGTGTCGGTGTGGATAATGTCGATATCCCGGCGGCCACCAAGAAAGGCATTATTGTCATGAATACCCCTGGCGGCAATACCATCAGCGCCGCTGAACACACCATGGCCTTGATGCTGGCGATGAGCCGACATGTCGTCGCGGCCTGTAACAGCCTCAAAAGCGGCCAGTGGGACCGCAAGAGCTTTGAGGGCAATCAATTGAACAACAAGACGCTGGGGGTGATTGGTCTGGGGCGTATCGGTATGGCAGTTGCGCAGATGGCCAAGGGGTTCAACATGCGGATTCTGGGATTTGATCCCTTTGCGGCCCCGAAAGAAGCCGAAGCACTGGGGGTGGAAATTGTCGATAATCTGGAAAAGATCTATCGTGAAGCCGATTATATCACGGTGCACGTCCCGAAAAACGAAAATACGCTGAATATGATTTCAGCCAAAGAATTGAAAATGATGAAACCGACGTGCAGGCTGGTCAACTGTGCTCGCGGCGGAATTATTAATGAAGACGATCTGTATAATGCCCTGCTGTCCAAGACGATTGCCGGAGCGGCATTGGATGTGTTCTCCAAGGAACCGCCGGAAAACATGCGATTCAAGGACGTGCCGACCTGTCTGGTTACTCCGCATCTGGGCGCCAGCACTGAAGAGGCACAAATTGAGGTCGCCGTCGAAGCGGCCCAGATTCTGGTGGATGCTCTGCGGGGCGGGCCGATTCGCAATGCGGTGAATGCTCCATCGCTGGGTTCGGCAGCACCGATTGTCTGTTACTATGCTGATCTGGCTCAGCGCATCGGGACGCTGATGAGCGCTCTGGCACCGGGGCATATCAAAAATGCCAAGGTGGAATTCCGTGGAGCCATCGCCGAAAAACAGGTTGAGCCGATTGCGACGTCGTTTACGATTGGATTGCTTCAGCCGCACTTTGATACGGTGGTCAATATCGTCAATGTCGGGATGCTGGCTAAGGAACGCGGAATCAGCGTGGATATCACCAAGAATCCGGACATCAAAGACCTTGAATCCAGTTTTGCAGCAACCGTGGAAACTGACAAGGTCAAACGTACCATTCGGGGTACCGTGTACAGCGGCAAGCTGCTGCGTATCATTGACATTGATGGCTTTGCGGTGGAAGTCACCCCCGAGGGTACCATGATGATTATCTTCAATGCAGACAAGCCGGGTGTCATCGGCGCTGTGGGCACACTGCTGGGTAAATACGGCATCAACATCAACACGATGGGGGTCGGCCATAAGGCTGAAGAAGGCAAGGCTCTTCTTGCTGTCAGCCTCAACAAGCAGCTCGATGAAAAGGCTGTTGCAGAATTGAAGACGATGGATTTTGTCAACGAAGTGTATGTGTGTAAATTGTATTAAGGCGTGTGAGGGGGTAAAGTCTTAATTCAGATGTTTCAGACAGGCCGGGCCGGTGGATGGATATCATTGAACCCACCGGTCCGGCCTGAATGTACTTAATGGCATGCCGTATTGGCTCCATGACAACAATAAGATGTGAGACAATCCGGCTTGTCGCGAGCTGATTACGGGATTGGAATAGCAACCCCGGCAGGGATGGCAATTCCGCAAAAACAACAAGCATACTGCGGGAACTGCTGGACTTAGCCGCAACGAGCCGGAACATAGCAAGTAGGATTAGTATCGCATTATGGATGGAACGAAACGCACAAAAAAAGGCAACCCGGACAGCCAGTTGGGATTTGATTTTGAGGGGGCCGGGCAAGAAGCAATTCAACCCCAAGCCCCTGATACCGCATCGCAGACAGCTCTGATGGAAAAGGACGAGTCGGAGCAGCCGGCGGCTTCTGAGACCGCATCAAAACCGTCACGCCGGCGAAAAAGTGAGGCTGCAACCGCTGAGTCGATGGCGGCCAAACAGCGGGATATCAGTGTCAGTGAATTTTTTGCCAAAAACCGCCACCTGCTGGGCTTTGATAATCCACGAAAAGCCCTCTTGACCGCCGTCAAAGAAGCTGTCGATAATTCGCTGGATGCCTGTGAAGAAGCCCATATTCTGCCGCATATCATCGTGACCATTGCCCCGGTTGACGGCAGTGAGAATAAATTTCGGATGACGGTTAAGGATAACGGACCTGGTATTGTGGCCAAACAGGTCCCCAATATTTTTGCCCGGCTGTTGTACGGCAGCAAATTCCATTCGCTGAAAATGAGTCGTGGTCAGCAGGGCATCGGCATCAGCGCCGCGGGCATGTACGGCCTTTTGACCACCGGCGAACCGGTGCAGATAATGACCCGGACCAGCAGCAAAAAACCGGCCAATCATTATCATGTTCAGATTGATACCACCAAAAATCGCCCGGAAGTGATTTTGGACGAAGAATGCGAATTCGATCTGCCTCATGGCACCAGCGTAACCATTACTATGGAGGGTCGCTATCAGAAGGGCAAGCAAAGTATTGATGAATACCTGGCCCAGACAGCCATTGCCAATCCTCATGCTGCATTTACCTATCATGCCCCGGACGGCAAGACCTATGACTATCCCCGGCAAAGCAATGAGATGCCGTTTATCCCGGTGGAAATCAAGCCGCATCCGTATGGCGTGGAAGTGGGGGTCTTGTTCAAGATGGCCCGACAGACCGAAGCCAGTACCATGCGGGACTTTCTGCGATCGGATTTTTCGCGGATTAGTCAGGCGATTGCCGAAGACCTCCTGAAAAAATCCAAACTGTCGGTCAATATGAAACCCTGCGATCTGACCATCAAAGATGCAGAACGTCTTCATAATGTGATTAATTCGACCAAACTGATGGCCCCTCCGACGGATTGTATCGGCCCGATCGGTGAAGAGAAACTGATTGACGGCCTCAGGCGGGTGGTGGATGCGGAATTTTATACCAGCTGCACCCGCAAGCCCGCCGTGTATCGCGGCAATCCGTTCCTCGTCGAGGCGGCCCTGGCATATGGCTGCAAGGATACCTCCGAAACGAGCCAAACAGATGAAGAAGAAGAGGCGGGAATGCCTGCCGAAAAAGAAGAAAAAGATCAATTGATGCGGCTGGTTCGTTTTGCCAACCGTGTGCCACTGCTCTATCAGCAGTCGGCCTGTGCGATTTATAAGGCCGTGCTGGACGTCAACTGGCGCAGCTATGGGCTGGGGCAAAGCCGCGGAGCGCTGCCGTCCGGGCCGGTAATGCTAATGGTGCATATCGCATCCGTCTGGGTACCGTTTACCTCAGAAAGCAAGGAGGCGGTGGCCCATTATCCGGAAATCATCAAAGAGATTAAACTGGCGGTTCAGGAATGCGGCCGCAAGTTGGGCATGCACGTCCGCAAACAGCGTCGCATCAAGGAAGAAATGATCAAACGCAGCTATATTGAAACCTATCTGCCGCATATTGGCCAGGCCTTAAAGGATATATTGGCCCTGAAAGATCCACAGGTAGAAAAATTAGTTGAAAAACTGAAAATCACTCTGGAGAAATCGAGGAGCATTTAGCGATGTCACAGGAATTGATCATTACGATCAGCGGAATGCGAGGCATTATCGGCGAGAATATGTTTCCGGAGACCGCCGCCGAATATGGTGCGGCTTTTGGAACCTTTCTGAAACGCAATTCATGCGGCAAGCGGCCTGTGGTAGCGATTGGTCGGGATTCGAGGCCATCTGGCTCGATGCTCTTTTGTGCTGTTGCCTCCGGCCTGGCTTCGGTGGGGGTGGATGTCATCGATTTGGGCATTTGTACGACGCCGGGGGTCGGGGTTATGCTTCGACATCTGCAATGCAGCGGCGGGGTCGTCATTACCGCCAGCCATAATCCGCTGCCGTACAACGGCATCAAGTTCCTGCTGGGCAATGGAATCGCCCCCCCAAAACCGACAGCCGAGGCTATCCGCAGTCTTTATTTTGATAAGCAATTTGACCGGGTCTGTTCTGTGGACTGCGGCCAAGTGAGTGCGAATTCTGGTGCAGCCGCGGTACATATTGACAAGGTGCTGTCGATTGTCAATCCCTCGCAGATTGCCGCAAAGCGATACAACGTAGTGCTGGATAGTGTCAATGGGGCCGGTGGACCGGTGGGGTTGGCACTCCTGGCCAAGCTGGGCTGCGTGGTGACGCCGGTCAATACCGAGCCGACGGGGCTGTTTGCCCACGGTGCCGAACCGACTGAACAGAATCTGGTCAGTCTCCGGCAGCAAGTCCTTCAAGCAAAGGCGGATATCGGTTTTGCCCAGGATCCGGATGCTGACCGGCTGGCTCTGGTCGATGAAACAGGACGCTATATCGGGGAAGAATTTACCCTGGCTCTGGTTGCAAAGTATATGTTCGATCAAAATCCCGGCGGTATCGCAGCAGCAAACTTGTCCACCTCGCGAATGATCGATGATATTGCCGCCAAATCCGGCGGCAGAGTCATTCGTACGCCAGTCGGCGAGGCCCATGTCGCCGAGGCGATGGTTCAAAACCAGTGTATGATTGGCGGCGAGGGCAATGGCGGGGTGATTGATTTGCGCGTTGGCCCGATTCGCGACAGCCTGGTGGCCATGGCAATGGTTCTGCAGTTGATGGCTCAGACCGGCCAGAGTCTTTCACAGTTGGCCGATGCGGTAGGGGGCTATACGATGTATAAGACCAAATATGCCGCCAATCGCGAACAGGCCGGCCGAATCATTGAAAAAACCAGGCGTATTTTTCCGAATGCCCAGGTCAATACCAGTGACGGATGTCGGTTTGATTTTGCCGACGGCTGGCTGCATATCCGCACCAGCAACACCGAACCGATTATGCGCATCATTTTAGAAACCAAAGACCCGGCTGTCGCAAAACGGTATCTGGAGACCATTGAATCCGTATGTCGGGAAGTCCTGAAATGACAAAAGCATTGGCGATGGAAGCAGCCAACGCACAAATCCGACGCGTTACATTTACAGGGATGTGCATCAACATTGCCCTGATGATCGTCAAGCTGATTGCCGGTTATCTGGTTGGATCGCTTTCTCTGATTGCCGATGGCGTGCACTCACTGTCGGATTTTGCAACGGATATCGCGCTTCTGGTGGGTGTGTATTTGGGTTCCAAAAAACCGGACGACACCCATCCCTTTGGACATGGCCGGCTGGAAACCTTTGCAGGGGCGTTTGTTGCCGCTGCTTTGATTGCAGTCGGAGCGTGGCTTATCTATGAGGGAGCCCAGGGCATTGCTTATATGCACCATACCGGCAATGAACAGATCCAAATCAGCACAGCAGTGATTTGGATTGCACTGCTGTCGGTTGCACTTAAAGAGTATCTTTATCAAATCACGCGAATTGCTGCCCAGCGTACCCATAGTTCGGCAACCTATGCCAATGCCTGGCACCATCGCAGCGATGCGTTCAGCTCGGTAGCCGTGCTGATTGGTGCGGTTGCAGTGAAATTCGGCTATCCGCATGGTGATCAATTGGGGGCAATTGCCGTAGGCCTGATGATTGTGATGGTGGGGTGTAAAATTGTCGGCGATTGCATCAGCGAATTGGCCGAAGGGGCCGTGGATGCGGCAACACTCCAGCAGATTCAAACCGTCATTAATACGCATCAGGGTGTTCGCCAATGGCATCAGCTCCGGACACGCTGTGTGGGACGGGAAGTGTTTTTGGATGTGCATATCCTGGTGGATCCGTTATTGAATATCACCCAGGCCCATGAGATTGCCGAGTCGCTGGAAACAGAGTTAATAGAACGGCTTTCCCGTCCGGTCAATGTGATGGTTCATGTGGAGCCGGATATACCCGAGCTGCGGCATTAAATGGGATTCTGCCGGACAAGCATCCAGCGAGATCCCGACTGGCGTGTGAGTGTGAATAACCCGTGCAGGATGGTTCCATGGAAACAGGTGGACAGGGCTTCAGGCTGGTCTGAAATCCAACGGAATACCCCGCGATCCGCAATTTTCACCTGTCCGGTGTGATTCTGAACCGGCCCTTCATAAAACAAAAAACGCAGCGGATGATCAGCAATGCGTTCCATCAGCACGCAGGCAGTGCTGAGAATCTGTTCAGGTGAGACAGGCATCCTCCATGTCCACAGACAATCCCCCCGTTGCAGCATCAAATCCCAATGGCAGCCATCGGGTGTTGTATGCTGCTGGATAACATACGCATTGTCCGGGCCAGCCATCATAAGCCCTGATTCAGGTTATTTGACTGCCTGAATCGCAGTGATCGCAACCGTAGCCACGATATCATCCGAACTGCAGCCGCGGGACAGGTCGTTGACCGGCCTGGCAAGCCCCTGCACGATGGGACCATACGCTTCCGCTCCGGCCAGACGCTGGGTGGATTTGTAGCACAAATTGCCGGCCCCCAGGTCAGGGAAGATAAAGGTATTGGCATTGCCTTTCAGCGGGCTGTTGGGGGCTTTGTGTGCAGCCACAGAGGGAACATACGCTGCATCAAACTGAAGTTCACCGTCGACGATGACTTTGTCGCCAAATTCTTTTTGAAAGACCTCTTTGGCTTTGGCGGAGGCGTTGGCCATTTTTTTGGCGTTGGGCCCGGAAGCCGAACCTTTGGTAGAATAACTCAAAAGGGCCACACGGGGCTGGATGCCGAATTGCAGACCGGTTTTGGCAGTGGATACAGCAATATCAACAATTTGATCTTCCGTCGGGTCTTCAATCAGCCCGCAGTCAGCATACAGCAGAATTTTGTCGGGCCAGCACATAAAAAACATACTGGAAACGGTCTTCATTCCCTCGGCAGGCTTGATGATCTGCAATGCCGGACGGAGCGTATCGGCGGTGGAATGGCAGGCTCCAGAGACCAGACCATCGGCCCATCCTTTTTTGACCATAAGCGTAGCAAAATAGACTTCATCCAGGACCAGTTTCTCCGCCTGCTCCATTGTCAGGCCTTTGGACTTGCGAAGCTCATACAGATACTGGGCCAACTCCTGACGACGGGGGTCCGTGGCCGGGTCAATAAAATTGACTGCCCTGGCATCCACTTTATATTGATCCAATAGCGGCTGTACTTTGGCCTGATTACCCAAAACAATAATGCTGGCAAATTTCTTTTTGAGGATGACGGAAGCGGCTTCAATCGTACGTGCATCACAGCCTTCCGGCAGGGCAATGGTTTTGATGCTGCTTGCCGCTCTGCTGAAAATCTGCTCCAAAAAACTGGCCATATAGATAATCCCTAAATCTAAACCCTATTTATCTTGTTTTGTTATAATAAGAAAACCGAGCCTGAAGGGACTTGAACCCCTAACCTTTGGTTCCGTAGACCAATGCTCTATCCAATTGAGCTACAGGCTCTTATCAAGAAATGGCGTTCTTCGTGCCGTTTATGCCGACAGGTAACGTATGAAATTATGGCCCATAGTGTAACAAAGACCAGCATTTTTGCAAGCAAAAATCAGATCCTTTTTCTGATTTTTCTATATCGACAATGCTCTTTGTACGACCGCCGAAGACATCCTGTTACAGGCATTGCTGTTCGGTTCGGGCAATAATCTCATTTTGCAGATCGGGACCTAAATCGTTGAAATAATCACTGTAACCGGCCACACGCACAATCAAATTGCGATATTGGTCGGGTTTTTTCTGGGCATCCCGCAGGGTCTGGGCCGTGACAACATTAAACTGGATATGGTGGCCGTCCAGTCGGAAATAACTGCGAATCAGATGCAGCAGCTTTTCGATTCCTTCCCCTTCGAGCAGTTGGGGAGTAAACTTCATATTCAGCAGCGTTCCGCCGGTGCGAGCATGGTCAATTTTAGCCGCCGATTTAATCACCGCCGTCGGTCCGTGAACATCTGCACCGTGAGTGGGGGAAATACCATCCGACAGCGGTTCCCCGGCGTTACGGCCATTGGGCAGGGCCCCGGTCATCTGACCGAAATACACATGGACCGTTGTCGGCAGCAGGTTGACCCGGTATTTACCTCCCTTGGTATTGGGCCTGCCGTTGACGGTATCAAAATAGATATTGAATGCCTCTGTGGCCAGACGATCGGCATAATCATCATCATTGCCATATCGCGGGCTTTGCTTGAGCTGCTGCTGCAGGGCGGGATTGTCCTTGAAATTGGCCTTCAAGCTCGACAGCAGCTGCGTCATGGTGAGGGTCTTTTTGTCGAACACATTGTATTGAATCGCCGCCAGGGCATCTGTCAATGTCCCAATGCCGACACCCTGAATGTAGGTCGTATTATATCGCGGCCCGCCATCGTGATAATTGCGGGCCTTCTTGATGCAGTCATCGGTCAGTATCGACAACATCATCGCTGGCAGATAATTGGCATAAAGGCGTTCAATGATATTATTGCCTTCCACTTTCAAATCCACAAAATATTTCAATTGAGCCTTATAGGCATCGATGACATCGTCAATGGAACTAAACGTCGTCGCATCGGGTGTCTTGACACCAACCTGTTTTCCAGTCAGAGGATCCACGCCGCGATTGAGTGCCAATTCGAGGATTTTCGGCCAATTGATATAGCCAGTCAGTGTACAGCTTTCCTTGCCGAAAGCACTGGTTTCCACACAGCCGCTCGGGCCGCCGCTGCGGGCATCGAACATGGTCTTGCCGTCATGGAGCATCTCCCGAATAATGACATCGGTATTAAATACCGACGGTTGTCCAAAACCGCATTTGATCACTTGGCAGGCCCTGCGGAGGAAGCGATCCGGATTCTTGGCGCTGATCTGGACACAGGCACTGGGCTGAACCAGCTTCATTTCCTCCACGACATCCAGCATCAAATAGGATACGTCATTCACTGCATCCGAACCGTCGGAAGGATTGACGCCGCCGATATTGATCAGAGCAAAATCCGTATAGGTGCCGCTTTGAGCCTCAGTAATGCCGACTTTCGGCGGGGCGGGCTGATTGTTGAATTTAACCCAGAAACATTCCAGCAGCTCTTTGGCATCCTCCTCGGTCAATGTCCCGGCTTCTAATTCTTTTTTATAGAACGGATACAGATGCTGATCCAGCCGGCCGGGATTATACGAATCCCAGACATTGAGTTCAGAAATGACCCCGATATGAATGAACCAGTACATCTGCAGAGCTTCATGGAAAGTACGCGGTGCATAGGCAGGAACGTGCCTGCAGATTGCTGAGATCTTCAGAAGCTCCTGCTTGCGAGCGGCATTTGTTTCCTGAGCGGCCAATTCGGCGGCCTTGTCCGAATACCGTCTGGCCAGGGCAATCAAACCGTCAATTGCATGATTAAATCCCAGAAGCTGCTGCTGCTTGTCATACGCCTGGGGATCGCTCATAAAATTAAGATTGCGGAGCTCCTGGCGAATGTCATCCTGAAAATCCAGCAGCCCTTTCGAATAAATCTTATTGTCGTGGATAGCATGGCCGGGGGCTCGCTGTTCCATGAATTCCGTAAAGACGCCGGCCTCAAAGGCGGCCATCCATTTATCATTCATGGCAGCAAAGACCTTTTCTCGCATCGTCTTGCCTTTCCAGAACGGGATAATCGTCTCGGCATAGACCTTGCGGACATGGTCATCCACATCAAACCGCGTCCGATCTCGCTTGCTCATAATCTCAAAATCGTCCAGGGAATGGCAGCATAATTCCGGATAGGTGGGCGTGGCTTTGGGGGCAGGGCCGCGTTCTCCCACAATCAGTTCGCCGTCCTGAATAGAAACAGCCTTGTGCTCCATCAGGTACTTGAAAGCAAGTCCCCGGGCTACCTGTGTAGACACCTGCATCGGGATGTCACTTTTATAAAAGGCGGTTATCAATTCCGCACGTTCGGAAGAAATATAAGGTCTGGTATTGACGCTTTGTTCACGAAGCCGCTTTACTCGTTCATTCATAATGTCTCAATCCCGCAAAAATCGTCTGCACGGCAGATCCGGTTGACAGGTTTATCACCCGCCTGTATGTACTTTATATCCCATGGTCCTCAGGACAGCCGCCAGCTCTTTTATATTAAGACCTGATGGCTCCTGAATTCCTGACATTTTGTACGATTTTCCCAGTCGCTGCGATTTCGACTGACCTCCCGTATTATACGGCAAAAGATCGATTTGGTGTATATTTTTCATATGCGCGACCAGTGTTCCAATGGATTTTATAGTCTCGGGCTGGTCATTAAAGCCTGGAATCACAGGAATTCGGATAATCACGGGTTTCTTTTTTTGAGCCAGAAAACGGATATTGTCCAGAATAATTGCATTTTCTACGCCGGTCCATTCGTAATGTTTGGCAGAATCCGGATGTTTTATGTCGCACAAAAACAGATTTGTCTTGTCTATTATTCGTTCAAGAACACCCCGCGGCGCATAACAAGACGTATCCACCGTCGTATGGATATCCATGGCCCGGCAGCGAGACAGCAATTCATACAAAAACTCCGGCTGCGCCAGAGGTTCGCCTCCGCAAAAGGTAACGCCGCCGCCGGACTGGTCAAAAAAGACGATGTCCTTGATCATTTCTTTCATGACCTCGTCAACGGTTACGGATTTGCCAACAAGCTCCATAGCTCCGGAAGGGCAATCGATAACACATCTGCCGCAACCGGTACATTTTTCCCAGGATATAACTACTTTTTTGTCTTGAATTTCGAGGGCCTTCTGGGGGCAGACCAGAACACACCGGCCGCATTGAATACACCGGCTGGGCCGATGCATAAGCTGAGGTTTGAAGGAAATTCCCTCCGGATTATGACACCACAGGCAATGCAGCGGGCAGCCCTTGAAAAAAATGGTGGTGCGAATGCCGGGCCCATCGTTTATGGAATACCGCTTGATATCGAAGATGATGCCTGTTGTATTTGCCATATCAGGTGAATTAAAATGTCAGCAGTTGCTCCGAGATTGCATCCAGCAGATTGGCCTCATCAACTGCGGCAATTTTCTGGCCATTTTTATACAAAAAGCCTTTTCCGGCGCCCGCACAGATTGCCAAATCCGCATCGGCGGCCTCGCCCGGCCCATTCACAACACACCCCATCACGGCAACGCGAATCGGTTTGCTTGACTTCTGGAGCAATTTACGTACTTTTTTGGCTAGGCCAACCACGTCAATCTGGCACCGTCCGCAGGTCGGGCAGACAATCAGCTCCGGCTGCGATTGTTTATATAGGCCGACTGACGCGAGAATCTTTTTGCCAGCTTCGATTTCCTGAACCGGATCGCCTGCAATACTGACGCGGACGGTATCGCCGATGCCTTCGGCCAGCAAGGCGCCAATCGCTACCGATGACGGCACCAGAGCATCTTCCAGCAATCCAGCATGGGTTAGCCCAATATGCACAGGGTAGTCGAATGTCTGGCTGATTGCCCGGTTGATTTCAATGGTGCGAACCGTATCGGCACTTTTAGCACTAAGCACCAGGTTTTCGAAACCGTTCTGCTCAAACATTCGGACAAAGCCTGTCATTTCCTGGAGCATCAAGGAAACACGCTGATCACGTCCCACATCATGCTTCAAATCCCGGATACTGGCTTCGTTAACTCCTATACGGATTGCGATATGGTGGCGTTTGGCGCAATCAATAATCCGCAGGATATCATCTTTGTTTTTAACATTTCCCGGGTTCAGACGAATCTTGGCTGCCCCGGCCTCGATGGCCTCAATGGCACGATCGGGTGAAAAATGAATATCCGCCACCAGCGGAATCGGCGACTTCTGGACAATCTTGCCAAAAGCCTCCGTGTCTGCCCGGGTTGGGACAGCAATCCGAACCAGCCCAGCTCCGGCTTTGACCAGTTTTTCAATCTGTTTTAAGCATCCGGCCACATTGGTCGTTTCCGTTTTGGTCATCGACTGTAGGACAATCGGATTGCTCCCGCCAATCCGGACTGAACCAATGGCTACTGTACGTGTTTGTTTTCGCATTCGGTTTATCCTCAAATTGTATAAACTTATAAAAATAATCGATAGGGGGGAATAATGCAACCTAAAAAAACAGCCCAAACCTATCTGGAATACATGGTACATAACCGTTTTATTCTTGATGTTCAACGATAAGTCATAGTGCGTTTTTAGCCGCCCTCAGATTTTTTTGCAAATAACGGCGATTGGAATCGAAAAGGTCGAACAAAATATATGAATATACATATATACATCTGTTGATATATATGGAGTGATTATTTATGGATAATGCAAACGCAGAAAAAGTAGCTAATGTTTTGAAGGCTCTTGGACATCCGATTCGACTTCAAGTGATTGAAGCTCTAAAAAATCAAGAACTTCCAGTCAATCGCTTAGTTGAGATCCTGGCGGTTCAGCAGGCTGTTATCAGCCGGCATCTGGCTATTATGAAGGACAAAGGCGTATTGGCGTGCAGACGAGATAAAACAAATCGGTATTACCGGATTGCGAATCCTGCAGTGATCCAATTGCTGGATTGTGTGTATGCCAATTGCACAAAATGAAAAAAGCGGATGCATTCTTTTGATGTGGAGATATAATGAGAGTCAAGTTAACTCGGAGGCAATTATGAAGGCGGCAGGTGATACAATTGTCCGTTGGTCTGTCAACCATTGGAAGCTGGTCACAGCAATCATGGTGCTTTTTACGCTGGCATGTGCTGTATTTATTCCCCTGATTCGAGTCGATACCGATCCGGAAAACATGCTGTCTTCCAGCGAGCCGGTGCGTGTTTTTCATGACCATACCAAAGAGATTTTTGATCTTAGCGATATGGTCGTCGTTGGGGTCATTAATGACAAGGATCCCGATGGCGTTTTTAATCCGGCAACACTGAACAATATCTATCAACTGGCTCAATACGCCAAAACCCTGCGATGGGCAGACCCTATCGATTCTTCCAAAACCGTGGGGGTGGTTGAGGTGGATATTATTGCACCTTCAGAAGTGGACCACATCGGTCAGAAGGGCCCTGGAGAAATCAGCTTTGAATGGCTGATGAAGGAACCGCCGCAAACCCGTGAACAGGCTCTGGAGATTCGTGACAAAGTCATGTCCAATCCCTTGTTTAGAGGGACAATGGTATCGGAAAACGGCAGGGCCCTGTGTCTTTATCTGCCTTTGACCAGCAAGGATTTAAGCTATCGGGTCTATCGGGCATTACAGGCACACATTGCCACGTTGAAGGCGACTGAAGATTATCATATCACAGGTTTACCTGTCGCCCAGGACACATTCGGTGTAGAAATGTTTGTACAAATGGCAATCTCAGCACCTCTGGCCATGGGCACTATATTTGTCCTGATGCTGATTTTTTTCCGGAAAATAGTGCTGATCATTGCACCGATGATTATTGCCATGGTGACTGTACTCTCTACCATGGGACTTCTGATCGGAATGCAGTTTCCGGTGCATATTATGAGCTCCATGATACCCATATTCCTGATGCCGATCGCCGTGGTGGATTCCGTGCATATTCTATCGGAATTTTTCGATCGCTATACTTCGGATAAAGGACGCAAACAAACTATTCTTGAGGTGATGCAGGTTTTATTCACTTCGATGCTTTATACCTCGTTGACGTCGGCGGCGGGGTTTATTTCCCTGGCACTGACCCCGATACCGCCGGTCCAGGTGTTCGGGGCGTTTGTGGCGATCGGCATCATGATTGCATGGGTGTTTACGATTACTTTTGTGCCGGCGTATGTGATGATGATTCCGGAACAATCACTGACTCATTTCGGCCATGCGGTGCATACCCAGGACTCGCAAAGCCTGATGTCGCGGATACTCAGACAGCTGGGACAATTAACCTACAGCAAGGCCAGGCCTATTCTGGTTTTACTCATGCTTCTGACCGGTGTGGCGGTCTGGGGTATTACCAAAATTCAAGTGAATGACAATCCCGTGAAATGGTTTGCCCGCAGCCATCCGATTCGCAAGGCCGATATTGCCCTGAATCAGCATTTTGGTGGAACATATATGGCTTACCTGGTTCTGGATGCTCCGGAATCCAAGCAGGCTGATCCGGTATGGATACAGTCTCTTTCCGATGGATTAAATCGCCTGCAGGAGTCTATGGCTGCGGAAAACCCCAAGGCTGGCAATCTGATTTTCCAGGCCCGGGAAAAAATAAAAGAGATGACCGCTGTAGGCCTGACTCAGGAAGCCCTGCTTGAGCAATTGACAGCATTTGCCCAGCAGAAGGGGGAGGCTGCCTTGGATGACGAATTTGCAATCTGGGACGAAATCGCAACCTATTTTGGTGTTGAGCAGGAACGGCTTGGGGTATTCAAGAGGCCCGACGTGCTGAACTACATGATCGGGCTGCAGGAACATCTGGAAAAAATTGGACTGGTGGGCAAAAGCAGCTCTATCGCTGATGTGGTTCGCAAGGTCAATCAGGAGTTAATTGACGGCAAACCGGCCAATTATCGCATTCCGGACCATCTCAAGGGTGTCAGTGAATGCCTGATTCAATATCAGAGCAGTCATAAGCCGCACTATCTGTGGCACTTGGTAACGCCGGATTTCCGGCATGCGAATATCTGGTTTCAATTAAAAAGTGGTGACAACAGGGATATGGAAAAAGTCGTCCGGGCGGTGGATGATTATTTCACACAACATCTTCCGCCGGTTGATCTGCAATACAACTGGGCCGGGCAGACATACATCAATATCATCTGGCAAAACAAAATGGTCAACGGCATGCTGCAATCCTTCCTGGGCAGTTTTCTGATGGTTTTTTTAATGATGGTAATCCTGTTCCGGTCGGTGTTGTGGGGTTTGCTTAGTATGATTCCGCTAACGATAACGATTGTCGGCATTTATGGTGTTATCGGTCTTATCGGCAAGGATTATGATATGCCGGTGGCGGTCCTGAGTGCCTTGACCCTCGGTATGGCCGTGGACTTTGCAATTCATTTTCTCGAACGTGCGAGGGATATGTATCAATTCGGAAAAACATGGGAACAACTGGCACCGGAGATATTCGGAGAGCCTGCCCGGGCAATTACCCGCAATGTGCTGGTGATCGCGATTGGCTTTCTTCCTCTGCTGGCAGCCCCACTAATACCTTATAAAACAGTGGGCATCTTTATTTGTGCCATTATGGCCTTATCCGGGGCAGTCACGGTGTTCGTTTTGCCCGCCCTGATGAAGCTGCTGGAAAAGCCGCTGTTTAGGAACCTGGCTAATTCGCAATCTGTAACCTGTAATTGCTGGACTTGCATCGTCTCAGCCATTTCTGCGGTGGTGGTTGTGGATTTAAATATTCAATTATTCTGGAATTTGAAAATCAATACCCTGGCCTGGATCAGCATGGCTGTGGTAATCGTTATGGTGGCAGCCTGCGGTTTTCTGTCTCGTCGAAAAGCCTGTCGATTGGCAGAAACTACAGGTAACAATACATAAAATTGTGAAGCGATCATGACTCTGTCGTACCTGTTTGGCGTTTTTGATACATACCGACGGATAGGACTATTCCGCAAGCAAAAGAAGCAAGCAGTGGAAGCTGCTGGTCTTTGCCGGGACGAAACGAACAATATTCTGTAGGAATCAGGATACAATATTACGATAACCTAAAAGGAAGGTGTACTATGAACAAACTATTCTTCGCAGCCATCATATTGGCTTTGTCGTGTGTTTCAATCGCTGCCGAATCGCAAACAACACCCCCACAAACCCCTTCGGTCGATGAAATTGTCAATCAAGCCAATCTTGTCGCCTACTATCAGGGGCAGGATGGTAAAAGCAGGGTCAACATGACCATTACCGACAAACAGGGACGGACGCGAACGCGGGATTTTACCATTCTACGTAAAAATGTACAGGTTGGTGGAGACCAGAAATACTATGTCTATTTCCTGGGCCCCGCCGATGTTCGTAAAATGGTATTTATGGTACACAAACATACGGCCCCGGGAACAGAGGATGACCGCTGGCTGTATCTGCCGAATCTGGATTTGGTCAAACGGATTGCCGCCGGCGACAAGCGTACCAGTTTTGTCGGCTCCGACTTTCTGTATGAGGATGTTTCCGGCCGCAATCTCGCTGAGGACAACCATGAATTGGTCAAAACGGATGAACAATATTATGTGATCAAAAACACCCCGCTTAAGCCGGAATCCGTGGAGTTTTCCCATTATCTGGTATCGATTGACCGCAAAAATTACATGCCGATGAAGATGGAGTTCTACGATAAAAACGGCAAGCTGTATCGGACGATCGAGACCAAAAAAGTCGAAACTATCGCCGCCAAAGAAGGAGATAAAGAGGTTCAATATCCTACAGCGACAGAAGCGGTGGTCAAAGACTTAAACACGGGCAGCACAACAGAAATGAAATTCTCCGAAGTCCAGTACAATCTCAATCTGGACGATGTTTTTACTGAACGTTATTTGCGTCGTCCCCCCAAAGAAGCCATGCGATAAACAGAATAGTAACCCAGATGTAATTGTTTTTGTGAAAGGGCATTTCGGCCATGGAAAAGCAATTGTGTTGGAGCCAACATCCTGGCAGACCTTTTTGGCTGAGTTGGTATGGTCTTTTGATTGTTCTTGTGTTTGTGGTAGCAGACGGAATCAGTGCAGAAGACCATGAAGCGGGTTGGTTCAAGTGGCCAATCGAGGCACACGGTTTCTTTGAAATGCGTGCGGGGTATCGAACGCAGAATGACCGTTATGAAAAAGACATGTCCATCATGGAAAGCCGTCTGCAGGTTGATTTATTCAGTGCAACCGACTGGGCGGATTTTAAGGTCAAGGGCGATTTCTATGGGGACGGGGTTGCCGAACAGGGCGATTTTGATCTCCGTGAAGCCAATGTTTTTACTCGTCCTGCCGACTGGATGGATGTCAAGCTCGGCAGACAGATTCTGACCTGGGGAACGGGCGATTTGGTTTTCATCAATGATCTGTTTCCCAAGGACTGGAATTCGTTTTTTATGGGGCGTGATACCGATTATCTCAAGGCGCCCTCGGATGCTGCCAAAGTCAGCCTGTTCAGTGAAGAGGTAAATCTGGATGTGGTGTATACGCCGCAATTCGATCCTGACCGCTATATTGATGGTGAGTCGATCTCGTACTGGAATGCCAATCTGCAGCGGCACGCGGGGCGGGATGCCATCGTTCATACCGATCGGCCCGACCGGTGGTTCCGGGATGATGAGGTGGCCGTGCGTCTTTATAAAAACATCAATAACTATGAATTGGCCCTGTATGGCTATCAGGGTTTCTGGAAAAGTCCAGCCGGACAAACGGTTTCAGGGCAGGCCCTTTTTCCAGACCTGAATGTCTACGGAGCCAGTGTGCAGGGAGCGGTGGGCAAGGGTATCGGCAATGTCGAAGTTGGGTATTATGATTCCGCCGACGACAGGAATGGCCAAAATCCTTATATCAATAACTCCGAGATGCGGTATCTGGCCGGTTACACACAGGAAATCGCCCCGGATTTCACCGCAGGGCTTCAGTACTATGTTGAGCAATTAATGCATTACGGCGATTATAAGAAAACCACACCCGATGCCAATCGCGATCACTATCGTCAGTTGCTGACTTTGCGGTTGACCAAACTGCTGCTCAATCAGAATCTCCGATTATCGATGTTTACCTATTTCTCGCCGACAGATCGTGATGTTTATCTGCGTCCGAATATCCATTATAAACTGAGTGATTCTCTGTCCTGGGAAGCAGGCGCCAATATCTTTTTCGGCGATTATCCTTATACGTTCTTTGGCCAGTTTGAAGATAATACCAATATTTATACTGCAGTACGATATAGTTTTTAGTGCAAGCAGCCAGCCCCATCCGGCAGGAGGGCGGCAAAGGATGTGATTAGCCGCTTCGACGGCCTTGAACAGGGATATCCGCAAAAATCATCTTGACACCGGCTCAGAATTCGAATTACATAAACCATAAAAACGCCCCTTGCCGGAACAAGCGGAAAGGGGCGTTAAATAGTCAAATCCCGAACACGGTTTAATTCATTTCTTTTAGCCAGCGCTCAACGAATATCGCAAGGTCTTTGATATCCACCGTGCCATCGCGATTGCGGTCGGCGCCGTTGCAATCGTTATTCCACTGGCAGTATTCCATCTCCCACTGTGAGGCAAGGATGGCAAAGTCATCCATATCCAGTCCGCGGACAGGCCCCATAACAACCGAAACAGGAACTGGAGCGTCGATCACTTGAAAGTTTCCAACCGCATCCTCATGCTCGGCAAGAACAACATAGTAATTAAAATAATTGCCCCATTCCGAACCCGGCAGCTCGAAGAGTGCTTCGCCGTTGGCATCCGTAACCTGTTCGAGATTCGCAGGACCATACATACTCCACAGCGGAATCGTTACAGTCGCCCCCGGCAAGACCATACCCCCCTGATTTTTGACCGTGAAAGTGACAGGATAATAAGTCGATGCGCCAAACCATGTCCGGCCGGCAATCAGACCGTTTTTATACACATATAATACATAATTGGGATTGGCTTCCAGGCCTCCGGAAATCGTCATCTTGATGGTGTCATTGTTGACATAGTCAAAATCATACGTTTTGCTGACAATCCCTTGCTCATAGGTCATCAGAACAGCGTCATACACAGAACTGCCGAAATCGGCCCCAATACCCATCAAATCCACCGTCAGCACGATATCATCGGATGTTGCACGCAGACCATGAAATCCTTCGGATGCTTCCCGGGCAAAAAACATCCTTTCCGGCTGAATATGGGTGGTTGACCATCCGCCGCTGATACTGTTCATTACCGTATCCTCGTATTCCGGAAAAACAATTGCATATTCAATCGCATTGGGCTGAACCGTGATAAAATATCCGCCGTATTCGCTGTCAATGGTAATGCCTCTGGCGTGATTGGAAGCTGTAAATTCTTCCATGCTGCTGTCGGCATAGGTAATCCGAATAATACCATTGGATATAGGCGTCCCCAGATTCAAATCATAATGATAAATTACTGACGCCGAAGTCTTATCGGTAAAGGTAACAAGCTGAACACTGTCATTCCATTCCTTGCGCTCATACGGAATAACCTGTCCGCCGCTGCGAAGAACCAGATCACAGGTTTTATAGGAAGCGGGATAACGAGGACTGGAGCTGGTCCACAAGCTGATAGGAACAGTACCCTCAGCCCTGGGATAAAGACGAAGCCTGAATACGGCATCAGATTCATACTGGATTGATCCAATGGTAACAGCCCCGGTCAAGATAAACGTTGTCTTTTTCCAGGTCCCGTCAAGGTTGACGGTATTGGAGCCGGAAATACTCAGACCCGGCATAATATCCAGAAAATTAACTGCAGCAGGTGTGCACAGAATGCTGCTGTCATAAGCTATGGAAAACTCGGCATGGTCAAAGACCGCGTTTTCGATTGCCAGTAGTAAGTCCATATAACCATCCGTTACAGGAGCCCGATACCAAGAGCCTGAAGACCAGAAATCGGGCCTGTAGCTGGTAGAAACCCAAGCCTTCGGGGCCGCAAACAGAGTAGATGAGAATGCAAGAACACACAATGACCCCAATAGTCCTTTTAGTCCTAACATGTTATGACTCCCCAGAAAAACCAACGTTATCATGAACGATGACAATATTTTGACACCCAGTTAATTTTATCTGGCTGGAGGTAATCCAGACAGAAAAACCCCAAAATGATTGATCATTTCAGCATCCTCATCCTCTCCATATTAACACGAACCATAGCATAAATTGTCAAATAAGTCAAGAAAAGATTTTGTATGAGACATAAAATAGCGTTAAACGTCAGGTTTTTTAGTATCTGTATAATTTTTTTGTGGGCTATATATTAGGTCCTATAATGTATCTTATGTTGCATTCACAGATTTCAATACGACATACCGCAATACCTAACGTTATAATGGATGAAAATTAGAGCCTGCAGCCCCCAAGATTCCCTCGCTCATATTTGGGACTTCAAGATTATCCCTGTGGCGAAATGCTCAGTGCCAGCATAGACGTTTGTTCAATACGTGACCAGTTTGACAGTGCCCTGTCCACAATACCAAGATTTTCGAGTACCACCTCGATATAGTCACGTGTGTCTTCCGAAGACAGCCCATGGAATGTATTATGGGTTTGTAGATGCTGCATAGCTTTGGCAAACCTCGGCTTATCGCAAAATAACAGCGCGGTCTGGTAATGCAGCTCCAGCATAGCCGACGGCAATACCGTGCTTTGCCTTAACATCGCAAAGGCTTCCTCATTCTGGCCAATTTCACGGAGTGCAAGACAAAGCTTAATTCTGGACCGATAATGCGTAGTATTGACCGATAGGGCCCTTTGGAACCAATGCACCGCATCTTTAATTTGCCCGCGAATCATCAGTAAAAGGCCATACTTATAATACAAATCCGCATTCGGTCCGGCACTGGACATCTTTTTGCGCCAGCCGTTGATAAAAGTGTCTATGATATCATCCCGAGTTAGGGATTCCTCGGGCTGTATCAGTGCCTGATTCAGCGATGATTTCAGATGCAATGCTGCCGTTTCAGCAAACAGCAGGATGCTGTTTTGATGAATACTGGCCGCTAAGGATAACGTTTGTTCTGACTCTAAAGATTGTCCTGCCAAATACTGAGCGATGGCAAGGCCCGCGTAAGCATCAATAATTTCATCATTAATCTCAGCTGCCTTATTGAATTGTTCGGCGGCCAGACCTGGGTGGCCATCCCGCAGATATTGACTGCCCAGTTTAATAGTAGCCTCCAGTGAATTGGGCTGCATCCGCAGGGCGGCTTCATAGTGCGAGATCGCCTCGGTCACCCTGCCGGCATGCCGGCAGATATCGCCCAGCTGCACATACAGCTCAGGCATCGCACCAATTTGCTCCATAATTGAATAGACATTTTCAAACGCCTGCTCATAAAGCCCCTGTTCCAGCAGCGGCGTCAATTCATCTTCTTTGCCGTCCTGGTTAAAATTATCCGGATGCGATAAGATCGCCAGATTAAACGCATCCACGGCCTGGGCATATTGTTCCGAGGCAAGATAAAGATATCCCAGCAACGTAATTGACTCAATATCTTCCGGATGTTCGGATGTCAATATGATATACTCTTCAATCGCCTTATCAATTCGGCCATCACGCAAATAGATCGCGGCCATTCGCTGACGCGGTAACTGCAGATGACGCTTGAATTTCAGACAATCCTGATAAAATTCGATGGCTTGATCAACCTGCCCCAGGCGTTCATGGCAAAAGCCCATCAGATACAGCGCCATGGTATTATGCGGCTGACGCAGATAAACACTGCGAGCCTGCTCAATGGCGCCCGGCAAATCATTTCTCTGCATGCAAATAGAGGCTGCGGCAATCCGTCCGCGAGGACAATCTGGTTTTTCGAACAAATAAAATCGCAAAGCCTGTTCGGCCTGGTCAAAATCCCGGTCTGAAAGCAGGTCAACCACCCTGCCGAGTTGGTCATCGAGGCTTCCCTGAACCGGAGTGGCGGGCCGCTGAGCCGCCAGCCAATTCCAAACCAGTTCGACGCTGTCAATCGTGACACCTTTGCCAAAGATCTCGAGGAGCTTACTCATCCTCTTGTTCCTACCCTATAATAAGTACATTGATTAAGCCTTACAAACAGTTGTACTTAGGGTATCGACGAAACATTTGGCTCGATTAAGGCGATTCAATCTCTGACTTTTTTTTTAAGCTCCGCGCATACCTGACCTTGCTATGTTTACCGGCTGTAACGACTAAAAACACAAAAAACACTGTTTATAGGACGTGCGCAGGGTATCAAAGACACGATCGCAGAGGTGTGTATGTATGTGTAGGCGGTATAGGTTTAATTCAGCGAGGATTGGTCGCTTTTTCCACTTCACTCAAATAGGCCAGTGTCTTTTCTAAGCGATCAGACAAATGTTTGAGCTTGAGCATGGTTTTGACTCGAGTAATTAATTCCCATTTATTGACAGGCTTACTCAGGAAATCGTCTGTTCCTGAATTGATGGCCTTTTCAATATCAGCCAGCTCATTGAGCGCCGTGACCATAATTACAGGGATATGTGCTGTTTTAGGGTCGTTCTTTATTCGCCTGCAGACTTCAAAACCGCTGATCTTGGGCATCATCACGTCCAGTAATACCAAGTCGGGTATTTGAGCGGAAATCATATCCAGGGCTTCCATGCCGCTGGAGACTGATACTGTCTGACAATCCACATCCTCCAGATAAGCCATGATCAGCTCCAAATTCTGAAGGTTATCATCAACCACCAAAACAACAGGTTTTTTTGTATCTTCTTTGGATGTATTCATCGTCATAACAGAGCTATTATGTCCTATTTAATTTATTTACGCTATCTTACACAAAGCTCTTTTGTTTGCAAGTGATATCTTTTGGGGATTGTGGCTTCTTATGTCCAGCAAGATTACTTTCAAGAATTTACCGGCAAAAGGACGATACTTAGAGTAATCGTATAGTAAGAGGCTCAGATTGGAAAAAATCAGTGATTTGAAACAAAGGGGCAATGGATGAACGGCGTGCTGCAAAAACGACAGGCCCTGCATCGACAACTGCAATTTCGTGAAGAACAGTACAATCATCTGATTCAGCAGTCAGATCAATTACATACCCTGGCGGCGGTGGGTATGGCTTGGGCAATGACGGCCCACGAAGTGAATAACCTGTTGACCCCGTTGGGCAACTATGCACAGCTTGCCTTAAGTCATCCTGAAGATGAGGAATTAACCCGAAAAGCGTTGACCAAAGCCGTGATACTCAGCCAAAAAGCAACTGAGATGCTGCAAAGAGTAATGGTTTTGGCAGGCCAGAAACCATTCTCGATACAAGAAGTCTCAATTAAATCTCTAATTGAAGACGTGTTTGGTGGGATTGGTCGGGATTTTGAAAAAGATAAAATTCATGTTTCAATTCAGGTGCCGGACGATCTATTCATATGGGCAGATGGCCCCTCACTGCGGCAAGTATTGATGAATCTGATACTCAATGCCCGTCAAGCTATGCTCGGTCAGCCCGGAGAACTGCGAATCCGAGCCTTTTGTAATGAAGATGCCGTCTGGATTGAAATCGTCGATACCGGCCGCGGAATAGCACCTGCCGCCTTACGACAGATATTTGAACCCTTTTACTCCACCAAGAAAAATTGTCCCGATGGCCCCAATAATGGACTTGGACTATCCTTTTGCAAACGGATTATCGAAAAACATAACGGCCTGATCAGTGTCGAATCCGAAGAAGGCAAAGGAACGTGCTTTAAAATCCGTCTGCCCAAAAAAGAAGTCGTGGTTTAATCTCATCAATACGTCTGGGACAACCTGGTCGTGAGTTTTCTGTTTGACAATTTGCTGCGTTTACTGGTCATGCTGGGGCTGCTGTTTTGTTCAGGTTTTTGTTCGGCTGCCGAGACGGCCTTTTTTCACTTGTCACCCCGTAAGGTCGGAGGATTTGCCAAGTCGTCCAATCGGTTGGAGTGGTTAACCTGGCATATTCTCCAAAATCCGAATCGGCTGTTAACTACCCTGCTGTTCTGCAATATGCTGGTCAACATTCTGTTTTATTCCCTTGCTGGAATTACCACAGTCCGCCTGCAGGAATTTTACAGCCACACGGCGGCGATAATATGGGCGATCAGCGTATTTGTTTCGCTGCTGATTTTTGGTGAAATGCTGCCCAAGGCTTTTGCGTATGCCAATGCCTACGCAATGTGTCTGACCGCGGCTGTGCCTTTTTATTTTTTGCTCAAAATACTCACCCCCCTGCTGGCAGTGATTGATTGTCTCCTCATAAAACCGGCCGTTCGACTCTCCGCTCCAGTCACGCACGCGGGCCAAACGAAAGAACCGGTTACCCTGAATCAGCTTCGCATCCTGCTGGACCAGTCCGCCCGCAAAGGACTCTTGACTCAGGATGAAAACCTGCTGCTGCTGGAAGTGTTGGAGCTGAGTCTTCTGAAAGTCCGCCATGTCATGCGGCCCCGGGTGGAAATGAAAGCCTGTTCAATTTACTCCAGTCCTGCTACGGTGCAGGAGATAATGTACCAGCACCGGCTGCGTCAGATTCCGGTGTATACAGACAGCATCGATTCCATTGTGGGGGTCATTCACTTCCAGGACCTCCTGATCAACCCGAATAAGCCCATCGAACAGCTGGTCAGACCGGTGTACTTTGTGCCCGAGCAGAAAAACGTGGAGTCGCTGATTACCTTTTTTCAGCATAATGCCATTGATATCGCTATCGCGGTCGATGAATATGGGGGTATTGCAGGACTGGTAAAACTGGATGATATTGTCGAACAGCTTCTGGGGGCCGATGAACAACAGCAGCAATGCAGCGTTCCGATCCAGCAGATCGGCCCCATGACCTATCGTCTGTCGGCTCGTCTTCCCATTTTGGACTGGGCGGAAGCCTTTGGCGTGGATCCCGAACAGATCCGCTTAACGACCATTGGCGGTCTGGTAACCGCCCTGCTGGGACGAATCCCCAAAAACGGCGATGTTGTAACCTGGCAGAACATGAAATTCACGATTGAAACCGTCAAAAACAACCGTATTGAAAGCCTGATTATGTCCCTGGAACCCCTGGTCGCAAAACCATGACAGAAATCGCCCTGCTTTTATTTGTGATTGTGATGTTCCTGTGCAGCGCCTTCTTTTCCGGCGTGGAAACAGGCATCTATCGGCTCAGCCGCTTTCGTCTTCGCCTGGGTGTTGAACAGGGAAGAGCGTTTTATAAGCAATTATCCACCGCCATTGCCGATGGTCAGGGATTGATTTTGTCGCTTTTGCTGGGCAACAACATCGTCAATTATCTGGCGACAAGCGGACTGACCTGGTGGCTGCTGTCGTATCTGAAGGATGAAAATCTGGCGGAATTCTACACCACCATCATCATGACCCCCACCCTGTTTATCTTCGGGGAAATACTACCTAAGAGCGTGTTTTTCTATCGAGCCGACAGCCTGATACGTCCCCTGGCCCCGGCAATATGGGGTATATGGCGGCTCTGTACCCTCAGCGGGGCTGTCCAATTGATGCGGCTTTTATTCCGGGTCTTCTCCCGGCTATTCCGAATTGCCGTCGATACCGCTGCTGCCGTTGATATCACCCAGCGAAGCCAGGTTCGTCAAATCTTTCAGGAAACACGTGACGAAGGTCTGCTGACGTCCATCCAGAAAAACATGATCCAGCGGCTGATAAACATTCCCGAAGTCTCTGTCGGAACCGTCATGGTGCCGATGAACAAGGTCGAAATGGCAGAAATCAACAGCAATCGCAGTGCCTTACTGGCTATTGTCGCACGATGTCCGCATCGCCGCATTCCGGTTTATGAAAAGGATCGCAGTCACATTCTCGGTTTCATCGATATCTATCAAACGCTGGGAGCCGGTGAGGAATTCGAAAACCTCAGGCCGTTCGTGCAGCCCCTTGTCCGTATGGACATGTCCACTTCCGTACTGGATGCCATTTCCATCATGCGGAAAGGGCCGCATCGGATTGCAGTCATCACGGCATCCCAGGCAGGTCTGCTGGCCGAGCAGAAAAAACCGCTGGGGATATTAACCCTCAAGGACCTCGTTGAAGAACTTACCGGTGAACTGGCCCGCTACGAAATCGCTTCAGACCAATCTAAAACTTCCGGTCAAAAATCGACTTGGTAATCTCGTTAATCCAATTTCGGGTCAGACCGTTTCCATCTTCGGTTAAAATGCTGAATAAGATGTCCCCTGAGGGGGTTTTGCATATTCCGCTGAATGCCCGAACACCTGAAATATAACCTGTTTTTCCCAGAATCCGTCCGCGATACTGCGGCTCCTGAAAATACTTGGACGTCGTGCCGTCTTCTCCGCCAACCGACAGGCTGCTTTCAAATATCGCCCAGTGGGGACCTGCATACAGGTCCCTGAGCACCGACACAAGAATCCGTGTCGTCAGCCGGTTATTTCGGCTTAGTCCGGAACCATCGTCAAGTACAAAATGATTAGGATCTGCTCCCAGCGAACACAAATAATTGCCCGCAAGCGTCAGACCGTGAGGCCATTCCCCGTTAATTCGGCCTTCGGTCTGTTCTGCGGAAATGGTCTTGATCAGCGATTCGGCTGCCAGCCCCAGGCTGTCCTTGTTGCTGCGATAAAGCACATCCGTCAGCGGGGTTTCAAACGTATGCAGAATCTGCAGGCCCGGATCCTGTTTTACATATTGTCCCAAAAGACCGCCTTGCACTTCAATCCCCTGAGCCACCAGACGCTCTTTAAGATGCCATGCAAAAAAGGCCGCCGGTTTTTCAATCGCCACATCAAAACTGGCCGCTCCGCGGAGATTACCTTTGATTATCAAGACATTCGGTTTGGTGTTACGATAAGCCCCCAAAGCACTGCTGCCGCTGCCGACAAGCCGGACCTGGTTAATAAAAGTTAAAAAGGACGTGCTCGGTTCGGTTCCCAGAACAACCTTGCCGTTTTGATTTTCTGCGGTAATTCGTATGCAATTGTTATTGTAGTTAATACCGCTGACCTCACAGGCATACCATTGATTGAGCTGGTCAGCAGGCCAGGCTGGATGGACGCGATTATTATCAAAGAAGCTGGCATCCACAATAATATCTCGTATTGACGTGATATGATTCTTTTTCAGCGTTTCAGCAATCGTATCCATAACCCAACCGGCCTTGCGGTTATAGCGAGCATCCAGCGTTGGATCCCCCAAAAGCGGGTCGCCTCCGCCCACAATCACAAGGCTGCCATTGAGCAGCCCCACTTCGGTCTTAAAGACATAATCTGCCCCGAGATAATGAAGCGCCGCTGCGGTGGAAACCAACTTCATATTGGATGCAGGCATAAACGGGGTGTCCGGATTACGCACAAAGAGATGTTTCCCATCGGCAGCATTTACAGCAAGAATGGAATATTTGGTTTTCTTCTGGGCCGAATCGCGAAGAACCTCATCAATCGGCTTGGATACCGCCGCCAGACAAGCACACCAGCAACACAGCCATAGTCCAATGCTTAATTTAAAATATGTGTGGCTTACTATCATTACTCAATTCCAATCCGTTTTCTTTACTGGGGATAACCTGCCCCGGCATTCCATTTTGACTTGGGATTTGCATATACCATAGACAAAGAGGCTCTTCAAGAGGGATACCTGTTTTTTCAAATTCACCACACGGATTAAAGGCCTCATCCAATGTGATATATCATATTGCCAGATAAAGAGTTATAGTATTTTTAGCAATCCTTTTTGTAAATTCTTTTTTGCTCCCGTTGTTGACATCATCTGGGGGGGGTGCTATACTGAGTGCCCATTAGGAATCCAGAAGGTGAAAACCAGAAAAAATGGAAACAAAACAATAAACGGTCATCAGAATATTGGCGGCTTTCTTTGCCGTGGCGGGCTTCCGGAATGTCAGTGGATGAATATTCCGGGAGCTTTTTTTATTCATTAACCTCTTATTTAGAAAGAGCTTATGAGCTTTTCAGGTAAGCTATCGCAAACCAAGGGAATGTTTTGGGCAACGGTTCTTAGTAACCAGCAAATTCGGACCTGTTATAACCGCTTGATAATCGAACTCGGAAGCGAAGCCGTACCATTTTTTCAGTCCGTTGTTCCCGGCCAGTTCGTCATGCTGGATTTGACTCAGACTGCCCTGCCCGCTCAGGAAAAAATCCCCAACGCCCTTAAAGACGCCGTGAAAAGACAGCTTATTTTACGCCGGCCGTTCAGTTTTTCTGATGTTTCCGTCAGCCAGGGGGAAAACGGCCCGGTCGTCAAGCTTGAAATCATGTATTGCGTGCTGGGACCTTCAACGGTTCGAATGACAAGCCTGTCAAAAGGAGACAAAATCAATGTCCTTGGACCTCTTGGAAATGGTTTTAATATCCTGCCAAACAAGGATTTATCCATTTTGATTGCAGGCGGTATGGGAGCCCCCCCGCTTCTCCATCTGGCCTCAGTTTTAAAGAAACTTCCGACAAGAATTTGTGTGTTTGCGGGTGCAAAAAGCTGTGACGACTTGCCCTTTACGATTCGAATTGGAAACATCACCGGTCTTGTATTGGAAGAATTTTGGCAATTAGGAGTCGATTGTCATATTGCTACCGACGATGGTTCTGCTGGTTTTAAGGGCTATGTCACCGAATGCGTGGAACAATGGCTTAGCAAAAACCAATGGGATCCGGCCAAGACGGCAATTTATGCCTGTGGGCCGGAGGTGATGCTCGCTGCAACGGCCAGATTAGCTCTCAAACATAACCTACCCTGCCAGGTCAGCATGGAGCGGATGATGGCCTGCGGTATAGGATTGTGCCAAAGCTGCGCCATCGAACACAAAACTCCCCAGCCGCAGCAGACCGAATATAAGTTATGCTGCAAAGAAGGTCCGGTTTTTGATGCCCGTGATGTGGTTTTCAGCAAGGAAGGATAATGCTGATGGAACAGACTGTCGATGTAAGCATCCAATTTGCAGGCTTGACGTTAAAAAATCCCGTCTTTACCGCATCAGGCACCTGCGGCTATGCGGACGAATTGTCGGATTTTATAGACATCGGTTCGCTGGGCGGCTTTATCACCAAAAGCATTTCAGTCCTGCCGCGTAAAGGCAATCCAACGCCGCGCGTCGTTGAAACCGATTCCGGAATGCTCAACGCTATTGGACTGGCTAATCTGGGCCTGGAACGGTTTTTGATCGAAAAAATCCCCATAATTCAAAAGCTGAAAACGGCCGTTTTTGTCAATATCGCAGGCCAGACCATCGAAGATTATGTCCGCGTAACAGAACGTCTCAGCGAGATCGACTGCATCGCTGGCTTCGAACTGAATATCAGTTGTCCCAATGTCAAACAGGGCGGCATTACCTTCGGTACAGACCCTCATCTGATTGAACAAATCACCCGTGCCGTCAAAGCTGTCTGCGGCAAAAAGCCGCTGATGGTCAAATTAACTCCCGCGGTTACGGATATTACCGCAACCGCCAAAGCTGCAGTGGCCGGCGGAGCCGATGCGCTGAGCCTGATTAACACATTCACTGCGATGGTTATTAATATCGAAACCCGAAAACCCGTGTTATCCAACCGTACCGGAGGTCTGAGCGGCCCTGCCATCAAGCCCATTGCTGTGTATCTGGTTAACCGCGTCTATCAGGACGTCGGCAAACCCAATAAAATCCCCATTCTCGGTCTGGGCGGAATACGCACGGCGTCCGATGCCATCGAATTTATGATTGCCGGTGCAACCGCTGTGGCAGTGGGAACCGCAACATTCAATGACCCATCCTGCACAACAAAAATAATAGACGGATTATATCTGTATTGTCAGAAACATGGCATTCAACGGATTTCTGAATTGACCGGCAGCTTGCGATAGGCTTGATTATCTGGTATATTTTAACAGGCCAATGGCTGGATAATAAACAGGAAATAGCCGATATGGATATTATAAAAATCTTGTATGATTATTTTCCGACGTCTGTGTATACAGGTAACAGCCTGGTATTTATTAGCGAGGACTGGCGGGTCGAGCTGAAGGAATATAAAAATTCCAGTTTCTCAGCCACTTTAAAATCCGTCCCCATCGTTCGAGTCAAGGTTTTCAAAAAGGCCTTAAATGGAGAATTTCTGCCGGGCCATTACGAAGATTTTCAGATCGGCAGTGTCGGTGAACTGGCCGCTCAGATTGAACGCTATATCCAGTTTTCCATCGGACAGAATCTGCGGGAAAATGTCTGAGCCGCACGGCTATGCCAATATTCTCTGATACCAAAGAAGGTGTGCTGTTTACCGTCAAAGTCGTGCCCGGCAGTTCGCGAACACAGATTGCAGGACCGATGGGCCAAATGCTGAAAATCAAGGTCGCCGCAGCACCGGAAAAAGGCAAAGCCAACGATTGCCTGATTGATTTCCTGGCAGCGAAGCTGGGGGTTCGTAAACAGGCGATTGCAATTGTGTCCGGACAGACCAGTCCCGTCAAACAAATCCGGATTGAAATGATGACCGCGGAGAAGATAACACGGCAATTGGGAATTGCACAGAACCAGTAACCGATTACGCGATGAAAAAAAATCGATCCATTTTGATTCTGCTGGTGGTGCTTCTGGCTGCGCCTGTTGCCTTGGCTGTCACCTTAGCCAATGATGGCAAACGCGGGCTGTATATGTCCTCAATTGAAGGGGTGCTGCGACTGCCGGATGAAGAAATCGATCTGGCCACCGCGGCCCTGCTGCTGTCGCGGGAATGGGGCGCCAACAAAACCCCCACGATGTACCGAAGCAAAATCGACGATATGGCCGAGGATATCCTTGCCCGCATGAAGGAAAAACGCATCCCGGCAGATTATCGTGCCATCGACATCATCAATCAATATCTGTTTAAGGACCTCGGTTTCGCCTCACTGGAAACCGCAGACAACCCGGACGATTTATTTCTGCACGTCGTCCTGGAACGCAAACGCGGCTACTGCCTGAGTCTGTCGGTATTGTATCTGGCCATTGCCGAACGCATCGGCTTGCCGGCCTATGGCGTGGTCGTGCCAGGGCATTTCTTTGTCCGATATGACGACGGCAAAAAACAATATAATATTGAAACCACCTCCGGCGGAGCCATCGCAGCCGACAAACATTATCTGGAAAAATTCCCTCCGCCCCCGGGTCGAGAGTCGCTCTATTTTAAAACTCTGACCCCCAAGCAAACACTGGGGTGTTTCTTCAATAATCTCGGCAATAGTTATGCCGATCGGGGACAGCTTGATTATGCCTTTGACTATCTGGTCAAGGCCGTTCAGATCAATCCTTCTCTGGCCGAAGCTCACACCAATCTCGGTAATGTCCTGCTGCGTCTGAAACGTCCCGACGAAGCAATTGCCCAATACGAACAGGCCCTCTCAATCCTGGGGCCTGATGCCACCAATTACAACAATATGGGCAATGCCTACCTGCAGCTGAGCCAGTACGAGCGTGCCAAAGGACTGTACCTCAAGGCCCTGAAGCTCAAAAAGGATTTTGTGGATGTGTATCGCAATCTCGCTCAGGCCTACCAGGGACTCGGAGAGTTTGACAAAGCGGTCGCCCAGATGCAGGCTGCGGTGGTCTTGAAACCCGCCGACGCCCAGAACTTCCTCTATCTGGCACAGCTTTATCGCAAAGCAGGGCGCATCGCCCAGGCACATACAGCCTTCTCCAAAGCCCTGGACATTAACCCGCAATTGGCTTCCGCCTATACAGGCCTGGGCAATCTCTGCCTGGACCAGAAAGACTTCTCCGGAGCGGTCACTTGGTTTCAGCAGTCCCTGTCTATCCGTCAGGATGATGCCGAAGCATGGTTCGGCCTGGCCCTTGCCATGCACTATCTGGATCGGACCAATGACGAAATCGAGGCCTACCGTCAGGTTTTACTCATTGACCCGACCCAGTCCGCTGCCCTGCAAAATATGGGAAATGCCTATTTAAAACTGCAGCAGGCAGACCAGGCGGCCCAATGCTATGCAAAGGCCATCCAGATCGATCCGGAAAACGCGGATTTGTATCACAATTTGGCGGTTGCGTATGCCAACCAAAAAGCGTATAATAAAGCCATTGAATCGTACCGGACTGCATTGTCCCTGAGTCCGGACAATGGAGCCATCCACAATGGGCTTGCGATATGCTATTATCTCAGCGGGGACAAAGCCTCCGCCAGAAAACATGCATTAGCCGCCCAGAAGGCCGGTGTGACGGTTCAGCAGGAATTACTCCAGGATAAATAAAACGAAAGGAATCTGGGATGAAAAAAATAATAATTGCAGCAGGTATCATACTGGTCCTTCTGGTCGTCTTGATTTTTGTCTTATTCACCCTGTTTGGAGGCAAAGCGATCAAATTTGGCGTTGAGGCCGGCGGTACAGCCGCCCTGAAAGTGCCGGTCAGCCTGCAGGATGCGAGCCTGTCTATCCTCGGCGGAAAAGTTGAGCTGGCGGGTTTAAATATTAAAAATCCCGAAGGCTATCAGCACTCAGACTTTATGTCCATGGGAAAGGCCGCTGTGGTATTGAACACCAAAAGCCTGCTCAGCGATACGGTCGAGATTCAGAAAATCCAGCTGGATGATATCCAGTTAACCATCGAACAGAAAGGCCTTTCAGAAAATAACCTGCAGGCCATTCTTAATAATTTACCCAAATCCGACAAGCCCGCCGATACCACCACCGCATCCTCGGGCAAAAAACTGGTCATTCGGGAACTGGTCATTAATGGGGTCCAGGTGAAGGCCAAACTGCTGCCGATTCCCGGCAAAGCCGACACCGTAACTTTAAAAGTCAATCCCATTGTCTTAAATGACATCGGCAATGATAAACCGGTCAATACCGCCGAACTGACCGCTAAAGTCCTGACCGCCATTGCCGGCGGTGTTGCCGAACAAGGCAAAGATCTGCTGCCGCTGGACATGATCGATTCCATTGGTAAAGGGCTGGCCCAGCAGGGTCAAAAAATCCTTGAAAATGTCAGCGAAGCAGGCAAAGGAGTTCTCGAGGAAGTCGGCAAGACTGGCGAAAACCTTCTTAAGGGAGCCGGCGATGTAGGCAAAGGCGCCACGGATGCTCTCAAGGGAATCTTCGAACAGAAAAAAAATTAACCCTTGGCCAGATAAGTCTGTTTTTTCTCCGGCAGAATCTGTAACATGTCAGCAGCACAAACGGTCTTTGTCGCAGTCAGTGGAGGTGTGGACAGCGCCGCCACTGCCGCGTTGCTTTGCCAGCAGGGTTATCACTGCAGCGGCGTATTTATGATCACCCACGACGGCGGACAGACCGCTCAGGCCGACGCCGAACAAGTGTGCCGCACCCTCGGCATCGAATTGCATGTCCTTGATTTCCGTCGGGAATTTGATGAAATTATCGGTTATTTCACCAGCGAATATCGTCAGGCCCGTACGCCCAATCCCTGCGTCCTGTGTAATCGCCTGATGAAATTCGGCAGGCTTTGGCAATTTGCAGCCTCCCAGGGGGCGGATTTTATCGCCACCGGCCACTATGCTCAAATTCGCCGTATAAACGGTACACCGGGTCTCTATCAGGCCCAGGATGCCAGCAAAGACCAGTCCTACGTCTTGTCAATGATCCGCCGCGATACCCTGAATCATATCCTGCTGCCGATGGCAGAGTTAACCAAAGATAAAACCCGCCAGTTGGCTGCTCAGTTCGGCCTGCACATTCACAGCAAGGCTGATTCACAGGAGATTTGCTTTATCCCGGACAACGACTATGCGGGCCTGCTGCGACGACTCTGCCCCGACATCCAACGCCCCGGCGATGTCGTCGATAAAAACGGTACGCGCCTTGGCCGCCATGAAGGTATTTTTCAATACACCATTGGCCAGCGGCGGGGCCTGCGAATCGCCATGGGCGAACCTGTCTATGTCGTCGGACTGGACAGTCAGACCAACACCGTCATTCTGGGTCCTAAAGAAGAGTTACTCAGCACCAGCCTGATTGCCGCACCCATGAACTGGCTGATCGATATCCCGCTAAACCCTTTCAAAGCCATGGTAAAAATCCGTTATAACCATAAGGGAAGCCCCGCGACCGTGTATCCCGAAACAAACTCCGTGCGGATTGTGTTTGACCACCCTGTCTCTGCGGTAACACCGGGTCAGGCTGCAGTCATTTATATCCCCACTGAATCGGGTATGCAGGTTGCCGGAGGAGCCTGGATTAACAATGCCTTCAGGGAATAACATCATGCCTCGGGACTATGACTCACAACAAACCGTTCGTCAGGCCGCAATTATCCATCCCGGAGCCATTGGCGATTGTGTTCTTGTTTTGCCGCTGGCATCGTTTCTGAAGAATACGCTTGGCTATTCACAGGTTCATCTGATTGGGCGAACCGATTATATCTCATTCTATCCCCGCAGAACCTGCATCGACCGTGTACGCTCGATGGAACAAATCCAATTCCATAGACTGTTCGAGTCCGTTGATGAATTTACTGTCGAACAAAAAGATCGGCTCATCACGGCCTTTGCTGATTATGAACACGTCATCAGCTTTCTTGGTGATGGCCATGATCATTTCGAACAAAATCTCCTGTTTACCATCCATTGCAGTCACGCCGGCGAAGTCACGATGCTGCCGATGGCTCCCACCAGCCCTGAACATGCTGCTTCATTTTACATCCGTCGGTTTGTGGAATCGAATGCCCTCGAGCATCCAATTCCCCAACACCAGACTGAGATCCTGATCCGTCCACTTCCCGAAGACCTGCAGGAAGGCAATGATCTGCTGCAGGAATTCGGAGTTCCGGATTGCCGTGTCTGTCTGATTCACCCTGGCAGCGGCGGCAGACACAAATGCTGGTATCTCGACAATTTCCTTGCCGTTGCCCGGGACCTTCGCACCAAACAAATTCAACCCGCTTTTCTTCTCGGCCCGGCCGAACAGGAGCGATTCAGCGAAGATGATTTGCACACATTACGCCATACCGGGCCAGTCATTTCAAATATTAGACTTGAGCAGGTGCTCAAAATCCTGTTCTGTGTGGATTTTTTCCTTGGAAACGACAGCGGTATTGCCCATCTGGCCGGAGCGATGGGCAAAAAAACTATCGCAGTCTTCGGCCCCACAGATCCAGCTATTTACAGTCCAATAGGTCCTGAATCTACTGCTATCGTATGCCCTTCCGAAAGCTTCCAGGCAGCCTCCACACAAGCACAGCAACTGGTTGTCGATGCAATCGATAGACTTTTGACCCCAAAACCGTCGCAAAATCATTGACGCTCCTGCCAAAACCGCTATAATCTCCATAAATTTCGAATAATAAACAGGATACAACTGAATGCAGAGTAAAACATTACAGGAATTAGCCGCCCTCGTCGGCGGCAAAGTGATTGGCGATGGCACCATAACCATCCATGGTGCCTCGACACTCGATAAGGCTGGCCCCGGCCAAATTACCTTTTACAGCAATAAAAAATATTTGCCGCAGGTCAAGTCCACCAGAGCTTCGGTGGTCATTGCCTCGGAACCTGTGGAATCCCCTGCCGCCCTGCTGGTTACCGAAGACCCCTACTATGCCTTTATGCAGATCGTGGTCTCACTGCATGGCCACCGCAAACACTCTGTTACTGGCATCAGCAGCCAGGCATCCATCGACAAAACCGCCCAATTGGGAGCAGGATGCAACGTGCATCCCTTTGTTTCCATCAGCGAAAATGTCATTATTGGTAAAAACTGTCAGCTTTACCCCGGCGTCTTCATCGGCCCCAACGTGAAAATCGGAGATGATTGTATTCTATATCCGAATACCGTAATTTATGATGGTACCATCATCGGTCACCGCGTCATTATTCAATCCAATGCCTCAATTGGGCAGGATGGCTTCGGGTTTGCCACCCATAAGGGAATCCATCATAAAATCCCGCAAATTGGCAGAGTTATTTTGGAAGATGATGTGGAAATTGGCTCCGGCTGTGCCATTGAACGCGGCACTCTCGACGATACCGTTATCGGCAAAGGCAGCAAAATCGGCGACTCCGTCGCCATTGGCCACGGCACCAAAATCGGCCCATATTGTCTGCTTGTGCCCCAGGTCGGTGTCGCAGGGTCGGCCACACTCGGCCACCACGTCGTGCTTGGCGGCCAGGTCGGGGTAGTCGGTCATATCAAGGTAGGCAATCTCGTCAAGGTTGGTGCCAAAGCCGGCGTTGTCAACGATGTCCCGGATGGCGCAACGATTGTCGGAACCCCTGCCATTGATGCCGGCATCGCTCGCAGAGCCTACAGCCTGATTGAATATCTGCCTGAGATGAAAAAGAAAATCAAGGAACTCGAACGTAAACTCGAAAAGCTGAGCCAGGCAGGTGACTAAGTCATCACAGCACATTTTAGGTCTCATTGCCGGCCAGGGCCGTCTGCCGTTTCTGGTGGCCCAGGGAGCCAAAAAAGCCGGCCTGAAAGTAATCTGTGCCGGCCTGACAGACAGCGTCGAGCCGGAACTGGCTCAGTATGTTGATGTGTTTTTTAATGCGCCCATCGCTCGTCCCGGGGGATGGATGCGAAAGCTGCGGCGCCATGGTGTCCGGGATACCATTATGGTAGGCCGTGTCGCAAAAACCAAAATCTATACACCATGGCGGATTGTAAAATATCTGCCGGATTGGCGTGCCCTGCGGATATGGTACTGGAGACTGCGAAAACAGGATAAACGGAACGATTCACTGCTTAATGCCATTGCTGATGAACTGGCCAGCGGAGGAATTATTTTGGTAGATTCGACTTTATATTGCAAAGAGTCCATGGCCGACGAAGGCGTGATGACGCGAACCCGCCCGCCGGCTTCGGTTTTGGCGGATATTGAATTCGGCTGGCCCATCGTCCTGGAAGTGGGCAGGCTTGACATTGGTCAGGCCATTGCGGTCAAAGAACGTGAAATCATCGCCGTGGAGGCCATTGAGGGAACCGCTGAAATGATTCTACGGGCCGGGCAGCTCTGCAAAAAAGGCGCCTGGACCTTGCTGAAGTCTGCCAAACCCAAACAGGATATGCGATTTGATGTCCCCTGCATCGGCCCCGATACCATCCAAAGCCTGGCCAACAACAAGGCCTGCTGTGTTGTGGTGGAAAAACACAAAACCATTATCATTGACAAACAGAAAACCCTTGAACTGGCCGATCAGCTCGGAATTGCTGTCGTCGGACGCTGAGTTATCCGCAGGTCTTAATGTTCAACGACCACATCCAGCGGTCCGTTTATCCGATAGCGTATCCCTCGCCAGCAGATTGTGTTTCCAACAGCCGAGCTGAGAATACCGATCAGAAAAATAATCCCCCACACCCAGAACAAAAGTATATCCGCCCAGATCGCCGCTCGCATGGCTTTTTGGTCTTTGACCAGCAATTGACAAATCATCCGCTGACGAATGACGGCTCGAAGGAATTGTGCCAGCAGAATAGCCGCTGCAGCCGCACTGAAGAACGTGGCATTTTTATCTTCAACATGCCGGGCAAAAGCCGCAACCCCAATCATCAGCCAAAGTCCGCCCACACTGAACAGGATACTGAATAACCCAAACAGCCAGGTACGAAGGGCATACACCCGGGTAATCAGAAATTGCCGACGAACAAATTCAAACAACTTCGGCCATGTCGTGATTTCATAGGATGCCACCATACAGGACGGCACATAAATCATTTTTTGGCCGGCCCGACGGACCGCAGAGCTCAGCGTCAGGTCATCACTGATAGACCGGGACCAAATGCGCTCCAGATCCAGTTCTCGGAATGTGGATACCGGAATGGCCATGGAACCGCCCCAGGCATGATTAAACCGCGTATTGCCCAGAACCTGTCCCACCACAGCATTCATACAGGATAATGCAAGTGTTGCCGTGTTGTTAGCCTTTGGCACGAACCACCGATACCCGCTGGCAGCACCTTTTTTGCCGGAATGGAACGGATAGACGATATGACTCAGCCAGTCGTTGTCAGCACAGGCATCTGAATCGGCAAAGACCAGAATCTCGACATCCTCCGGTATCTGGCGATAGCAATACAGCATATTATGCAGCTTCTGGCTGCAGCCGCTGGTTTTCCCGGCCACAAACACCCGGATTTCCTGAGCGGACGACTGACAACGATTGCTATCCAGGATTTGATTCAAGCGATGGTAAGCCGGGTCCAGGGTGTCCGACACCACAAACCACAGCCGGTAAGGCTGATAGTCCTGATGAAAAAAGGACAGAATATTCTGTTCAAACGCCGCATCCAGACCCTTGCACGGCACAATAATAACCGCTGACGGACGATACCAGTCACGGATTTTTTTGGTTTTTTTCTGCGCGTATCGGGCATTGCTGAATACCTGGAGAGTAATCAGCAACTGTCCAACCAGTAAAATACATGCGATTACAAAAAAAAGATCACTCATACACGTCCTAAATAACCCATTTGAAACCAGTTATTATAATCAAATCGTTCCCGTTTTCCACTACTATTCTTTTGTCGATTGTCTGGCCTTCAGCATATCCAGCCTTGACTTAACAGACCGTCTGTGTTACAAAACGCACAGTGTTGCCGCACCCAAATACGAGCGGACAACCCCTATACAGGATCTTTCATGCAGACAGCCGAAAACCTGCCACAAATCACGGTGTATCCCGCCGGTCAGCGCACCGGCGGCTTCATTTGCCGGGAATGCCGCCTGATTCGCGAGGTGCCTGGCACGCGGCGGATATTCTCCGCCCTCTGGCAGGAGCAGCCTGTTATTCTTAAAGTGTTCAGTCGCCGATTCAGCGCCTATCGCCATGTCATACGGGAATGGAATGCCCTCCAGAAATTACGGAATCTGCAAATTCTTCGTCCAGAACCCCTCTTTTACGGCAAAACCGACCAGGGCGACTGGGCCCTGGCCACCGAATTGATTCCCCATGCCGCCGATGTTTTTACCCTGTTCCAGACATCAACCGATCGCAGCAAAAAAGAAAATCTCCTGCTGTCAGTTATCAGCCAATTGGCTCATCTGCACATCCTTGGCATTCTTCAAAAAGATATGCATCTGGGCAATTTTCTCTGGGCGGACAACCGCATCTATATGCTGGATCCCGCTCAAATCAAATTTTATGATCAGCCCGTCACCATCAAAAAAGGCTTTGCACAACTGGCTATGCTCTGCGTGAACTGGCCGGCCGATGATGAACCGCAGATGGAGGTCTTCATTCGCAAATATTGTGCCGTTCGCGGACTGACCGCGCGACCCTGGCTCATCGAAAATATCCTGTGGAAAATTCGGGCTCAACGAAAACACATGATAGCCCGCTCCCTCAAAAAAACACTGCGAGCCAGCAAACGCTACCTGACCCTCAAAACCGCAGCATGTCGCGGAATGTTTGTCAAAGACCTGTTCGACAGCCGCCACGCCGCCGAGCTTCCGTCTCAGATTGATTTATGGATGAGCCGCGGTAAAATACTCAAACGCGGCAATACCTGCTTTGTGGTCAGCATGGAACTTAACGGCAAGACCGTGGTTGTCAAACGCTATAACCACAAAGGATTTTGGCATTCGCTCCGTCAGACTCTCCGGGGCAGCCGGGCCAAACGCTGCTGGCTGCACGGCCATCGCCTCAACTGGCTTAATATCCCCACCGCAGCCCCCCTGGCATTTATCGAAAAACGAAAAGGCCCGCTTCTGTATTGCTCCTATATCATCAATGAATTCGTCGAAGGCCAGAAGCTGGATCACTACCTGAATGACGTCTCCATTCCCGAAGAGCAGCAAATCCGGATGATGGGGCAGGTGGACAAGATTCTCCAACAGATGGAATTATACCGTATCACCCACGGCGATCTCAAGCGAGCCAATATCATCATTACAACCAACGGCCCTGTTATCATTGATCTGGATTCTCTGAAAGTCCATCGGTTCGGATTTCTTTTTGGCTATTATCGCCGCAAAGATCTTGCCCGGATTACCGACTCACTGGGCGGATGATTCCTTTTTTCGTCTTCGTCCAATCAGCCTGACTGCAAGCCACACCACAAACACCCCGCACAGAATCTGAATCTGACGCCAGGCCAGATGGTCAACCACCGCCTGAGCAGAGGCCTGACCGACAAGGATATTTCGATGGACTGCATCCTGAATTTGAGTAATTCCCTCGGATTGGGTTAAGGCCTGTAAATCCGCAATCAGCAACCGCAGCTGCTGCGCGGCATTCTGAATTTCGATGGCAGCCTTTTGAATATCCTGCGGACGAATCGGCTCGGAAGGTGCAGGACTAGATGACGACTGCTCTGAAATCGCCTGCCAGGTGCGAAGGGTTTGGGTGGTGGAATCCGCCGCAAGCTGCCAGCTCGAGGCGGTCTGCTGCAGGCTGGTGGCGGTGGTATTCAGAGAATTGGATGCCGCTTCGACCAGACTAAGAGTGTCCTGAATCGATTTTTGTCTCTGCTCCACCTGGTCGATCAGAACACTCAACTCCCTGCGAATATCCTGAGGCATTTTTTCAGCCAATTCAACCATCTGACGGCTGTTTGTATTGAACGCTTCCATATTCTGCAGCAGCGACCTGGTCATTTCACTGCTCTGTAAGTCATATAAAAACAACAGCATCTCCCATCGCACCGATTCCGGCATGGCCTTGAGAATATCGTTAAAGCGATTGGTCGAATCGGTAAATCGGTCGATGGCAACCGCAGTCTTATCTACCCCCTCCATGGCCCGTATGGGGGCCATCGGTATGCTCAAGACCTTCTTGAATGGATTAAATGTTTCAGTCTGAGTGCCGGTTGCATACACAACCAGATTTCCCATGGTCCCCTCGATGGGATTGTCTTTGGCAAATTGATAGACATGACGGCGGGTTTCCTCGAATAAATCCGGCGGCAAATATGTGCCTGCAAGCCGCTCAATTTCGTCATGGGCCTGCTGCACAGCCCTGCGCATGGCCGGCTGAGTCTGCCGGTAAAGGGATTGCCCCTGACCATCATCAAAATAAGAGCATAAACGTACACACAATTCCCAGTATTCAACCAGACCAACCACCGGTGAAGCAGTATCGGCAAAGGTTCGGATTGCACTTGATAACCGGGTATTGACAAGCAAATTCGTCCGTTTGGTGTCTAAATCCGGATACTCCTGCTCGATTTGTGCGGTGGTTTGCTTGATAATCTGGATAAACATATCTTCAAAACGATCCAACTCGTTTTTTAGCGCTTCCTGGTCCAGCGAAGGGGCAACAATATCCGCCCCCCGAATGGGCATGGGACGAGGACTTTGCAGGCACCCCTGGCATATGCATAACAGAATCATCAGCAAGCCAATTATGCTCTTTTTTGCTTGGGTCACATCTGTCATAAAACTCCCTTTCAATGTCCCGGCACAATAAAGGCTATGACTGGCCTTGTCAAGCTTGTCCCCACAGAGAGAACACAAGACCATCACCCTGCCGACCAACGGGACAAAAAGGATATCAGCAACGAAAATGCTCTTGCGAAAGATAAATGGGGGATCTAAAAATTAACTTTTGAGCGGCAAAGAGAAGATGTTTGCTCACTGGCAAGGAAGGCAAAATGAGCCGTTTTCGGACAATAAAACGGCTTTGCCTGACACCGCCGGAAACAAAAAGATTTCTTTGGCCGCCCAAATGAACGATTAGAGAAACCCTGAACTTAATTCAGCAGGCTTTTGGCAAGGTCCACCGCACTGGCCGCATCCGGAGCATATCCGTCAGCGCCAATCTTGTCGGCATACGCCTGTGTTACGGGTGCCCCGCCAATCATCGTCTTGGCCGAAAGGCCCGCAGCCTTGATAGCACGAATTGTTTTTTCCATCGCCGGCATGGTGGTCGTCAGCAGCGCACTGAGTCCGATGATTTGCGGATTGCTCTCTTTGGCCTTGGCAACAAATTTCTCCGGCGACGAATCGACCCCCAGATCAATCACTTCAAATCCCGCCCCCTTGAGCATCATCGCCACCAGATTCTTGCCAATATCATGCAAGTCGCCCTGAACGGTCCCCACCAGGGCTTTACCCAGCGGCTTGACCCCGGCTTCGACCAGCTTGGGTTCCAGGACTTCCATCGCCATCTTCATCGCCCGGGCTGAAATCAGTACTTCCGGAATGTAAACCTGGTTGGCCTTGAATCGTACGCCGATAACATTCATGCCCGCGATCAGCCCCTCGTTCAAAATGGAAGCCGGCGGCACGCCTTCGGTCAGGGCCTGACGCGTCATCTCCACGGCGGTTTTCTGGTCACCCTTGATGATTGCTTCGCTCAACGCTTTAAGATCTGCCATACTTTGTTCCTCGTTTCAAGTCAACTCTGGTACATACACTCTTCGACCCGGATGCACCACATCCGGCCCAAACACGCTATTTCCATTCTCTTTGTACTATGGAAGTATCGAAATTTCAAGACCTTACATCCAAATCAGGGCATTTTCCTCCAAGATTAGCAGAATATGGCAATTTTCTGGTAATTTTATGACAGTATCTTGCGTCAATCAATCTGAATTGGTATCCCGTAGCCCGCACAAGTCTACCGGGATTGCCCAAAGTGTACAGATGAAAACCAGGTGGTGTTCAATTTTGTCCAGACAAAAGATTTGTTGTTGACGACAGCCCGTGGTGAGACTATGTTTAACCCTCTGTCGGACATACGGAATTATAAATCGGTAACAAGACTTAAATACTTAGGATAAGCGATGAGTCATTATATTGTACTTGTCAAACAGGTGCCCGATGTATCGCAGATTACAGATAATGCGTTCGACCCGAAAACCGGCAACCTCATCCGAACCAAGCTGCCCAGCGTCATCAACGAGCTGGATGCCCAGGCCCTGGCGTTTGCCAACCACATGAAACATATCGCCGGCGACGACCGGGCCAAAATCATCGCCTTGACGATGGGACCTCCGATGGCTGCCGAAGTTCTGCGATACGGCCTGAGCCGCTGCTGCGATTCGGCAGTCCTGCTGACCGACAGAGCTTTAGGGGGAGCCGACACCTGGGCCACCGCCAATCCGCTGGCTTTTGCCGCCCGCAAAATCGTCCGGGAAATGCTCGACGGATCGGATGATTATTTCATCGTCGCCGGCATGCAATCGGTCGATGGCGATACCGCTCAGGTCCCTGCCCAGATGGCCGAAGAGATGAACATCCCCTGCATTCCGTATGCCACTGAGGCTGAATTTAAAGATGGCCAGTTTATTTTCACTCGGATTATCAGCGGCGGCAGCCAGGTCCTTCGAACCCGCAGCAAGCCCTGCATTATCACCGTTGCTAAGTACGAATACCCGCTGTTTGCCACGTTTTCCGGAACCCGTCGAGCCAATCAATTCAAGCTCATCCAGTGGGGCGCCGACGATGTCAAGGCAACCGCTATGGGCGTTGCTGGATCCAAGACCCGCGTGATTCGCGTCTTCCCTCCCGGCAAAACCTCCCGCAAATGCCAGCAGGTCAATACCGTAGCCGAACTGGCAGCGATTCTCAAAGAAAAACTCAGCTCCGCAGGTAATGGCCCAAAGTCCGGCACCAGCAAGGCCAACACCTATATCCTGCCCGAGCTGCGTTCCTATAAATTTGACCGCTCCTTTGAAGGAACTGAAAAAGAAAGCGAAGACTATATCGCTCTGGCCAACCGCCTCAAAGAACTGGGCATCCAGGAATTATCCCAGATTGACGAGGCCATGAAAGAGAAAATCCTGGACAGCAACCATGTCCATTTCCATAGAAAAACCCTCGACGACATGCTCGAAGGCTATAAACACACTCAGACCACTTACTCCGGCGACGTCTGGGTCATGGCCGAACTCGAACACGGCCAGATTCACCCGGCCACCTTCGAATTGACCGGCAAGGCCCGTGAACTAGCCGACAGCCTCAATGTCCGCTGCGGGGTCATCCTGGCAGGCTATCAGGTCAAACCCATGGCCCAGGAACTCATCGCTGCCGGCGCCGATGATGTCTATCTGATTGACAACCCGCTGCTGGCCGAGTTTGACCCCTTCAGCTATCGCAAAGCCGTAGCGGACGTCATTCAGAAATACAAACCCCAGATCGTCCTGTATGGGGCAACCCCTGCCGGCCGAGTTCTGGCCCCCATGGTTTCATATCGTGTCGGTTGCGGCCTGACCGCCGATTGTACCGGCCTCGACATCCGTGACAGCTCCCGCAAGGGACAAATCGCCGTCCTGATGCAAACCCGCCCGGCTCTCGGAGGCAACGTGATGGCCACCATCTGTACCAAAGACTCCACCTGCCAGATGGCCACCGCTCGCCCCGGCGTCATGCAGCGGCTTCCAGCCGATCCCAAACGGACCGGCAAAATCATCGACCATCCCGTCATCCTGACCGAAAAAGACTTAAGCCTCGACATCATCCGCACCGAACTGGGGCATGGCAAAGTCAATTTCGAAAGCGACATTATTATCAGCGGCGGAAAAGGCATGCAGAACCGTGATAACTACGACAGCCTGCTGAACAGCCTGTGCGACTGCATCAAAGACACCTTCAAGGTCTCTGTCGAAAAAGGCGCAACCCGCACCGCCGTCGAGCAGGGCTTCGCCGAACGCATTCGCCAGGTCGGACAGACCGGCACTGCCGTCGGCCCCAAAGTCTATATCGCCATCGGCATCTCCGGCGCCATCCAGCACATGATCGGCGTCGCCAATACCGAAACAATTATCGCCGTCAACACCGACCCGCACGCGCCCATTTTCAAACAGTGCGATTATTACATCATCGGCGGCGCTGAACAAGTCATTCCGGAACTGGTACAGGCAATCAAAGGATAAATCGTGGAAAAGGAAAATTCATATAACAAGGTATCGGTTTTAATTGTCGGCGCAGGTCCGGCCGGGCTGTCCGCCGCCATGACCCTCAAAAAGGCTAAACCCCAACTGGATGTGGTTGTCATCGACAAAGCTCAGGCCCCCGGCAACCACAACCTGTCCGGCGCAGTGCTCGAACCCGCTGCGATCGCCAGGCTCCTCGATCCGATTGATTCCCAATGGGCCCAAACGGATGCCGCCAGGGACGTATTGCTGTCCCGGGTGAATAAAGATGATGTCATGTTTCTGCTGGGCAAAAACATGGCCTTCGGCATCGAATGCGCCATCAGGATGGCCAAAACCCTCAAGCTCGGCTTCGGCCAGATGTCCCATCACAATGATTTTATCTGCTCGGTCAGCAAACTGACTGCCTGGCTTTGCTCCATCGCCCAGAAACTCGGCGTGGAAGTCCTGCATGGCTTTGCCGCCCAGGATATCCTCTGGGATAGTACCTCGCATATCGCCACCGGTGTCAAGCTCGTCGATCAGGGACTCGATAAAGAAGGCCGAAAACTGCGAAACTATCTGCCTGGCGAGATTATCCACGCTAAACATATTCTGCTGGCCGAAGGCTGTGACGGCCTGCTCAGTGAATCCTTCATCAAAAAAGCCGGCCTCAAACGGCAGGGCAATCAGCTTTATTCCATCGGCGTCAAAGAGCTTATCAAAGTCAGTGATGCTCAATACCAGAAATTTGGCCCAGGCCGCGTCGTGCACGCCATGGGTTATCCCCTCTGGACACCGCTGATTGGCCCTGCAATGTTCGGCGGCGGCATCATGTACCCCATGGGCGGCAGCCATATCGCCGTCGGAATGATTGTCGGGCTGGACTATAAATATTGCGATTTCAATCCGCAGGATGCCCTGACCCTCTTTAAGGAACACAAATTTGTCAAGCAGTTCATCGAGGGCGGCACCGTCACTGAAGCCGGCGCCAAGATGATTCCCGAAGGCGGCCTGTATGCCCTGCCGCGCGATCCGGCAACCCAGGCTATCGGACGATCCAATGTGGCTCTTCTGGGTGATAGTGCCGGATTTGTAAACATGCTCAAAATCAAAGGCCTGCATAACGCCATCTATTCCGGCATGGCCGCCGGCCAGGCGGTTGCCGAAACCCTCGATACCCCGCAGATGCTGGCCGGAACATACACCCGACTGCTGGAACAGACCTCCGTCCTCAAAGAAATGGATGCTGCCAAAAACTTCCGACAGACCGTCGCTCGCTTTGGTCCACTCCAGGGTATGCCGCTGTCGGTACTGGGTGGGTTGCTGCCCAAATTCCATATTGAGCCGGATTATCAGGAAATGACCTCCGCACGTTATCGGCTCAAACCCTCTGTCAAGTTTGACAAAGACACCTTCACCGCCATGGCTGCCACTCATCATCGCGAAGAGGAGCCTTGCCACCTGCTGATTCAGGACGAAACGATCTGCATCAACCAGTGCTGGCCGAAGTTCGGCGCCCCCTGTATTACTTTCTGTCCAGCCGGCGTTTATGAAACCGTCCACAACCAGGTCAAAGCGGCCAACCCGTCCAACTGCCTCCATTGCAAGACCTGCCAGCGCAAGTGTCCCTTCGACAATATCCGCTGGACAGTCCCCGAAGGCACCGGTGGCCCCCGCTACAAAACGATGTAAATAGCCTTTGATACCTCGAATAGGGGCGGACCTGTGTGTCCGCCCCTATTATATCGATTCTGGATGACATTGTCCGCCAAAATGAATGATTAGAGGAACCCTGAAGCATAAGTCTTAGGGGAAGAGGGGCTTATTGACTTAAATGTCTTCCATCCACTGCCCTGCAAACAGCACAAAATCCGCCATATCCACCGACCCGGATAGATCCATATCCGCACCGTCGCAATCATTCAACAGGCCGCAATCCGTAGCCAGCCATTGTC
>JAWRKM010000037.1:0-43758 GCA_040306945.1 Anaerohalosphaeraceae bacterium | reverse complement strand
ACAATACTATAACTATTTGATGCAATTAAAGTAATCTTAAAAATTCTGCGAACCTGCATAATTTTATTCGGCAATGCTATTGGATTTCTAAATTTATTTTCCTATGTACTTGTCAAAGAACGGCTTAGCCATCACGCGAACCCTCATGGAAAACCATGGTTGCTAAGGGTTCGCAATCTTCAATTACACAATCAAAGGCCCCTGCGGATCATAGGCTGGCTTGGCTCCATAATGTTCGACCCGTTTTTTCCAGTTACTTCCCAAAAAATAAAATCTCAGGCTGTCCTTCTGGGGATCGATGGTATCCATCAATTTCTGGCGTAATTCAACCCACTGGGCCGGATCGATGAGGCATTCAAATACGGAGTTCTGGACCCTCTGGCCGCGATTTTCGCAGAGTTTAGCCACGTGTCTAAGCCGTTTCTGGGCAGCCGGCGTTTCTGTATTCACATCATAGGTTATTAAAACCATCATGAAAGGATTCTCCTTTACTTATCGCCACAGGAACGGCGGATAACCATCTAAGTCGCCTCGTAAATAACGCGCCATCAGCATCGCCTGTACATGAGCCAAAAGCCCCACCTGAATCTTTTCCTGCAAAAAAGGGTGGGTTATTTCCTCTTGTTTTCGTTTTTGCCATGCAATCAGCACCGTTTTTCGGGTATCCTCATCCATCATCACAGCTCCCGATTCGGTTTTCTGAAAACCTTCGGGCTTGACCTGCTGGCGATTGATTAACGATAATGCCAGTCGGTCTGCCAGATATGCCCGCAGTTCCTCCATCATATCCAGTGCCAGGCTGGGTCGGCCGGGTCTGTCCCGATGAAGAAATCCCACCGCTGGGTCGAGCCCAACCCCCTCCAATGCAGATTCCACATCATGCACCAGAAGCGTATAAAGAAATGACAGCAACGCATTGACATTGTCCAATGGCGGGCGTCGATTGCGTAGTAAAAATGAGAAAGCATCCTTGTTGGCGGTAATCAGGTTGTCAAAACAATCAAAATAGGCGTTGGCCGCCATCCCCTCCAGGCCACGAACCGTATCCAGAGGTTTTGGGTATTTCAAGTCATCCAGATGCTGTCCCATCTCCACCAGGGCCTTTTCAATCGTATCCTTGCCTGCCGTGTCGGGTCGATCCCGCAATGCCCGCGACAAGACCACTCTGCTGTTGGCAATTTTGGCGATAACCACCGCACGGGCAATTTCGGCGCTAGCCGCAACATCATCCGACCTGCGGTATTGCTCCTTACGCAGCAGGACATTGCCATTGACCGGTCCATGCACACGAGCTAAAAACCTGCCATTTTCCGTCAGAAATGACACCAGCACATTTTTCTCACCGCACATCCCCATCAAAAATGGGCTGCATGTTACATTGCCGAAACAGACGATACTGCCCAGCGTATGAATTGGTACGCGCAGCTTGGTCTGCTGTTCATGCAGCACTTCCACGGTATCGCCTGTCTTGGCCAGATACGCCCCTTGTGTTGTTACAAATAAGGTATTGAGCAAGTGTTTCATGGATTTACCACCTCGCTGGGGAACTCAAATGCTTTTTCCAGATACCGGCTTATTTTCTTTTTCTGCCCCGTTGTTTTTGGTAGACAGCGGTTATAAAGCGAGCAGGCCTGGCATTTTTTCTCATACGCGGCTATTGGAGTAATGCCGCTATCCAGGAGCATATGCAGTTGGCGGGCAGCATCTTCAGTTTGCTGGCGGAGATTGTCTGAAATATCGACTTCTTTGCGTCTGCGCGGTTTACCATAAAAGAAAGCCCCTCGAGGAATTGCTGTTGTCAGCATCTCTTCCAGGCAGATCGCCTGGGCGCAAAGCTGGACTTCATCGCAGGCATCAATTTTCGGGCTGCCGCGTTTATATTCCACAGGAAATGGCTGCCAGAGGCCATCTGCCTCCGGCAGCGATATTCCTGTCTCGGACTGGTAAAATTCCACCACATCTGCCTGGCCAATCAAACCCAGCCGATTGGAGTGAATCCGCAGTCCCCGGACAATCCGTATGCCCGGCCGGTTTTCCGTGTCGGCCTCATGGACTTTGTCGTGCATCTGCCGACCTTCGGCCGTCAGGCGGTTTTCATCCCAGATCTGCTCCAGATGAATCAGCCCGCACTGCCGTGGGCAAAACAGCCAGTGCTGCAGCGCGGAAATCGGCAGTAACTGGTCTTCGGCATACATGGTTATTTCAGCAGATTTATGACGGTTACGCCTGAAAATCCTGCCAAAGGACCATCGTCCGGTGCAGTAATACTGTCTTTGTAATCATCAAAACTGCGAGGCGGTTTGCCATCACAAGATTTGATTTTGACTGTTTCAAATAGCTTGTGAGCAGGCGCATTACCAAGTTTACTATCATGTTTAAATACGATCAATTTTCGTGCACACATCTTGCCCCGTGCAGCCGAATGATCATGATCAAACATATTAATCAGGGCGTCCCAGAGCAGTTTCAGGTCATCTTCAGTGAACCCGGTTTGTTCAGCAAGACTAGCAGAAATATATCCTTCTGTACGATAAAGAGCATAAGGAACAATATTTTTACGTCCCATTGTTCGATTGTCTCCAGATTGACTGTCCGCTTCTTTTTCTGTAGCCACAGCCATTCGGGTAATAGTCAACTCTCTGGGACAGACGACATCAATGCTTCGAGCAAAATTCATTTGAACTGCTCCACGAACCTGACCGCAATTGCATTCCTTAAGAGCCATCACTGCCCCAAAAGTCCGCACATCATAGAAATTCTGACACATCCACAGTCGGGCTTTTTCTATATCATCACCGGTTCTCTTTTTGTCATCAATTTTTAGTGCTTCATAAGCTTTTCTTTGCTGATTTGTTAATATGGCTTTTTCTTTGACATAAGTACAATACGGAGCCTGATCGTTTTTGACAAGTTGAACATAATTACGAATTTTCCGCTTCAAACAGACATCGGTTACGATTCCATAACTGGTTTCCGGGTCGATTCTGGGCATGTTGCCCGCATCGGGGTCCCCGTTGGGATTGCCGTTTTCCACATCAAACAGATAAACAAATTCATACCGATTCTGAATTGCATTACTCATAAGCTTAATCTCCTTTGTATAATCAATTGTTATTATTGGTTATTTTCTCGCGATTCTTTACTTTTAAAGAAATCCTGCCGTTGATGATAGTAGCCGATGGCAAACAAACCCTGTTCATCGAGTGTCAGATGGGATCTAAAACCTGTGCTTTCAATTTGCTCCATAATACTGCCAACTAATTTCTCAAAGAAAACAGCTTTAGCCTGATGATCCATTTTTGAAATATGATGGTTGTTTAAGTTCAATAGTTGGGGGAATACCACCTTTGGAGTTGCAGATGCCGCCCCCCAGAAACGATCTTTGATCGTTGCATTGAGGCCCGGAGAAGCCTCCTGCTGGGCTTTTTCCAGTACGGCAAACAATCTGCCTAAAAGATATGCTGGATTTTTGTTTTCTGTGTCTAACGCCATAGATACCTCCATTCCTTGTTTTTTATAGAGTCTGTGTTTACGTACCAGTATTGCTTTTAAAATTGCCGCACGAACATAATTGATCTCCTGGTCTGCTCGAATACGATTAATAACAGCATTTTGCAGTGCCTGCGGATAGGCTGTTCCTTCCAAAATTGATCGCAAGACCGCCCCGGCCAAAAGCGGCTGCGGTGATTTGTCCGAAGCCTTTGGGTTCACCGTCTCCCGCAATAATCGCCAAATACCGGGATATTCGGGGTCGGAATCAAAATTCCGCTGGATGTTTAAATCGCGGAAATGCTGCCCAATTTTATCTTCTAATTGGCCGACTGTACAGACATACCAAAATCGAACAGCAATGCGTGCAGCATTGGGGGACAAGCCAAGAATAAAAAACTTGATGTCGTGATCGATGCCGGCTATTGGTTTTCCTGCGCGTATAGATTCCAATGCCTGTCGCAGTTTAGCATTGTCGGACAGGTCCAAATCTTTCGGGTCCAGCATCATCCCAAACATCCCCTCAATCGGCGACTCCCGTTCCGTCCAGAAAACCGTTGTCGCATCGCCAATCTGGATTTTTTGCCTGCTGTCGTTAGCCAGCAGATAATTCAATGCAGTGGCATAAGAAAAAGCAGATATTTCGCCTACCGGTGCGTTGAAATTTTGTTCTTTGCAATATGAACAAAAGGAGTCCAGATTGAAAGTAATCAATGCAGCTCCACTGCTTTGGGCGTCTCGTACCCCCTTAATCGGCGGGTGAAGGCGGGCAATCGGTTGATTTTCTCCAGTCACAAGACAAAAACCACGCTGTTTTTCCACATCTTGGTTTTTATATTGAAGCCATATTTGTTTAGCGACGTTCTTTTCATGCAGATATTGTCGTTCCCCGTCAATTCTGAATACCACATTGCCCCCGGCAAGTTCATCCCAGTTACTTAACTCCACAGCATTTTGAGGATTCCAGTCATTCAGAAAAGTCAGTACTGCGGAAATCTCAGTGTCCTTCACTTCGTTCAGCATTTCACTATGGAATTGACGGAAGACATTAAAACATTCTGCCGCCTTTTGAGGATTGTCTTTATTATCCGCTCCAAGTACATAAGATGTATTATCCCACAGGAAGTTGGGAATAGTGCTGATTGTGCGTTTGAATGCCTGCGGTACAATCATGTCCCGCGGAACCAGTTTCCTGCCCTTTTGAAGACGCAGGTCATTGAACTGCAGAAGATGCCCCTTTTTGTCGAGAACAATTTCCGCATGAATCTTTTCGCGGCTAAAACCCGGCGGCGAAATCGATATATCCGGATTCTCTGCCAGCCGGTCATAATAATGACATAGTTCCTGAATAATCATACTTTGACCTCCTTTGCCTGAAACGGCGGAATGGCAATGATGCCGTTGTTCATTTCCGCTCGGAAAAAATGCGGCATCATATCCTCCGAAAAATCAATATCATGCAGCATAAAGCCTAAATCCTGCTTTCCCCGCAGATGAGAAGCCGGGATGGGTTCTCCGTTCTCCAGCAATCGAAAATGAGCCGGAAACTCCCGGCATCCCAGATAAGGCTGCATAAAACATTGTCCTTCTCTGGCCCGGCGATTGAACATATCCAGATGTTTGCCGTCATTTTGATCGTCACCACCGACATATTCAAAATGGGCCTCAATCACATAATCCACATCTCGCAGAATCATTGCGGCTCTCTGTTGGCGATCGCTTTCAATAAACAACTCCAGTGGCGACTGCCCATCTCTCATTGCGGTCTTGACATTCCTGAGAGGAATTTTACTGGCGACCTCATTTCGCCGGATGTTCATGAATCGAACAGGATTTAGAACATGAATCCGGTCGATCACCCAGCGAATGGCCGGTTTCCAGTAAATCGCTTCAAGGATGCCACGAGCAGCTGATGGTGTCATTACATCGTAACTGACCCGCTCGACTTTCATTTCCGGCCGGGTGAAGCAGGCATATTCCCCCCAGACCTTCAATTTGATTCCAAAACTCATCCTATCTCCTTTCTATGAATTACCCAATTAGTGATTCCGGATTTGGATTGCGATACTCTGTATCCAGACCGATGTTATCGTCGTATAAGTGAATATCTCTCAGAACAGGGAAAATCCCCTGTATGATTTCAATACTTCCTGCCTCAAATAATTTTCCCCAATGATAGGGATTTATTTGTACGGTGTATTTTTGCAGTTTCCGGCTAAAGCCCCTGAGACTATCCGCACCTCGCATTTGTTTGACTAATTCCTGTGCCTCTTTTTCTATTGGAATAATTACCGGCTTATTCTCTTCAGAAATCAGCTTGAATTTTTCAGCGATGGTTCGAAATGGAAAATCGCCATTTGCCCCCTGTTTGATCAGACCCAGAATATCTTCTTTATCCAATCTCTCTGCCTGCATCCAGAAATACTCTTTAAAATATTCCTCAATGGCCTCCAGCGAAAGCATATCCTGAGGGAATCGCCGAATAATGCCCTCGGCCGTTTGTGCCGTCTGGCGAAAATATCCGGGGGGTAATTGATCTTCGGGTTCAAATACAAAAACATGCCCGTATTGCAATAAACCTTCGCGGTTACATCGCCCCGCCGCTTGCGCAATAGAATCCAGTCCGGCGATAGCGCGATAGACTATTGGGAAATCAATATCCACTCCCGCTTCAACAAGCTGTGTACTGATAACCCGACAGGGCCTTTTTTCGTTTAAGCATTCCTTGATTTTCTCCAGTATGCGTGAACGATGAAGCGGATACATCGAGGCACTCAGATGAAATACGCCCGAATTGCAACTGAGCAGTTGAAATAATGTCTTTGCGTGTTTTCGGGTATTGACAACACACAATACCTGATTGTGTTGTTTGAACTGTTGAACAAGTGATTCATTTGTCTGTAATCCAAGATGTTGAATATTCACCCTTTTTAAATTGTGATAGAGGGTCTGTGGACAAGCGGCGATTTCTCTGACATTCTGAAGCCCCGCAGGAAATCCATCCGATGTTGAATTGCAGGCTGTGTAGCACTACACAGCACGATTGAGCATTTGTAATGCACCGTCAACTCTCGAATAGTCTCAAGACACGGCAAAAGCAGTTCTGAAGGCAGGCTTTGGACTTCATCCAGGATAATTACGCTTTCGCTTATATTATGCAACTTTCTGCATCGACTGCTGCGACTGGCAAATAATGATTCAAAGAATTGTACGTTGGTGGTTACTATAATTGGAGCGTCCCAGTTCTCACTGGCCAGCCGACTTTTGTGATCTTCCTCGGCCGGTTCATAATTGCTGTGATGTTCAAGCACTGCCTGATCACCAAAAATATCTCGAAATACGTTGGCATTTTGTTCAATAATACTGGTATAAGGAATTACATAAATGATTCGCTTGTGTCCCCATTTCATCGCATGTTTGAGGGCGAATCCCATGGAAGACAGTGTTTTTCCGCCACCCGTCGGCACAGTTAATGAAAAAAGGCCCATTTCTTGTTTTGCTGCTTCCAGACAATCAGATAAAATACCGGCTCGAATCAAATTGACTTTTGTTTTGGTGGCGTGGTTTTGCAAAACAGACAGATGGTTATTCAATTTATGATATAAAATATCTAAAGCGATCGGGATTGGGCGATACTCGGCTTTTTGTGGTGCCATATGTCTTTCCGTATCCAAAAAATCGGCATCGGTCAGACAAGAAAACAGCATCCGTATAAAGAAACTAAGTTCAAAGCAGAACCGGTTTTTGCTCGGCTTAAATGGCAGATTTGGCTTGGCCTGATCAATAAAAGCTTGTGGTGAATCAAAGTGGTAAGGTAAACGCTTGTTCATTCTTTTAGTCAAACCGGACTCTTCATCGGTGTTTCCCTCCGGCAAGCCGGCATGATGTCCTGCAATGATATAAGAGAGAACCTTGCCTTCTCCTCCCTGGGGCCATTTTTTGAAAGCCTGTTGTGCTCCATAAGTTGAATGATCGACTCTGCTTTTTTGCTCTATGTGTGCATTACATGAGTTTCCAAGCATAGCTTGAAATTCATTGCTGTATTTTCCAAGATCATGCCATAATCCTGCCAGGTACCCCCAATCCCCTGCACCAAATGCCTCGGCAAATTGACGTGCTAATTCCGCTGTCCCTCTGAGATGGTCATCAAGCCGCTGCCATCGTCCGCCTTGTTCAATCGAAAGTCCGGCCGGATCCGAATGTGCGTAATACACGTTCGGTCTTTTCTTGTCCACAATAAAGCTCCACAAAAGACAGAATTGATCTGTACAAAATCAAACCAAAGGAGAAATAGATTACGCAATGCCTGCTAATTTCATTGATACGCCTTTCAACTAACATCCTTCCAAAATCAGTCAAAAGGGCTTCGGAGGGAGATAGACTTAAACCCAGAGCTCGTTTCCACCCTTTTTATGAAGATAATCATATTATCACAACGCGGTAAAGCAAGATAATTTTTTAGATAAAAATGGGACAGGCAGAGAACACCGTATCCGCTTGAGGGGATACGGTACTCCCTGTCTATCTCATTGATCGACAAAACAAACATTTGCAAAATAAGCTGGAAGTCGGTATAAATCTACGGGTTTTGAAAGAATAAGATAAAATTGTCGATGTGGAGAGTTCAAAATGTTTGAAAAGCTTGAAATGGCCCCGGCTGACCCGATTCTGGGCCTGACAGAGGTGTTTAACAAGGATCCCAATCCCAACAAAATCAACTTGGGCGTGGGGGTCTATAAGGATGAAGCGGGCAATACCCCGATTATGAGCTCCGTCCGCAAGGCGGAAAAACTCCTCGTCGAGACCGAAAAGACCAAAAGCTATCTGCCTATCCCCGGTGCCCCGGCCTACGGCAAGGTTGTTCAGGAACTGATCTTCGGCAAAAACAGCAAGGTCATTGCCTGCACCGCCCAGACCCCCGGTGGAACGGGCGCTCTCCGCATTGCAGGCGAATTCCTCAAAAAATTCAAACCCAATGCCAAAGTCTGGGTCAGCGATCCGACCTGGCCCAATCATAACGGCATTTTTGCTGCTGCGGGATTTCCTGTTGGCAAGTACACCTATTATAATCCCCAAACCCGCAGTCTGAATTTTGAGGGGATGCTTGCTTCGCTGAAGGCGATGACCCCGGGTGATATTGTTGTTCTTCATGCCTGCTGTCACAACCCCAGCGGTATCGATCCGACTGCCGAGCAGTGGAAGCAAATTGCAGCGGTTGCCAAAGAAAAAGCCCTCTTCCCGCTGATTGATTTTGCTTATCAGGGCCTGGGACGCGGGCTTGAAGAGGATGCGGAAGGCGTGCGGATTCTGGCAGCGGCTGTACCGGAGATGATTGTTTGCAGTTCATTCTCCAAGAACTTCGGCTTGTATAATGAGCGCGTGGGTGCAGTAACACTGACAGCAGCGACTCAGGATGCTGCCGATAAAGCCTTTAGCCATCTGAAGATCACCATTCGCGTTATTTATTCCAATCCGCCGAGCCATGGCGGTTCGGTTGTGACCACGATTATGAACAGCCCCGAACTTCGCAAGGAATGGGAAGCGGAGGTGGCGGAGATTCGCCAGCGTATCAAACAGATGCGTGAACTGTTTGTCTCGACTTTGAAAGCCAAAGGCGTCAAGCAGGACTTCTCTTTCCTGACGACTCAATACGGAATGTTTTCGTTCAGCGGCCTCAGTGATGATCAGGTCAAAACACTCAAAGAAAAATACGGCATCTACATTGTGGGCGGCGGACGCATGAATGTGGCCGGGATGACGAAGGCCAACATGGAACCGCTGTGTCAAGCGATTGCAGAAGTCCTGAAATAAGCTGCGGTTACAAAACGAACCAAACCAACTTGCGTGAAAAAACGTACAAAAGTCAGGGGTTTGAAGAAATGCTTCAGATTCCTGACTTTTCTGTTATACTGGTATTTTTCAGGAGCGATGTTATGTTTCGATTTTTCTTTTCCCGGCCGGTCAGCAATCAGATTTCCAGCACGCTGATTCGGGGTAGTATTTTTGGCGGGCTGTTTTTGATTGGTTTTGGCCTTTTGGTGTTTGTTTTACGGGATTTGTTTGCCTTTCTAGCTGCGGCCGTTTTCTTTCTGGCTGGATTCTCGGCTATTGGCTATGGAATCCGAATGTGGGTTGTGATGTACAAAAAGAGCAAAGACGATATGGCGTATCGTGATAATGTGACGATATATTACGAACAATGAAGTAATAAACAGTTTCCGACTAATGCTTTTTGCGAAAAAAGTGCAGAAAATAAATAAAAATGCAAAAAATACGTAGTTTCCACAATAGAAATTACCCTGCTTGTTCCTGTAAAATTATCGCCTACGGGAGGACACTCGCTGGGCGTACTGGCTTATGATTGGCGGCAGGGAGCAGGGGAAGAATTAGGGGGTTCTTCCTTTTTTCTTTTCTTGTTGCATTTCCTTTTCGCTTGAAAAAGGCACACATTTCTGCGACACTGCCGGGGTGAAAAATAGGCAAATTTGCCCTTGTTGGCAGCCCTGTTTTCGCAATGAATTGCGTTATCTATGGATGTCAGAGTGGGAGTATTTATGGGTTTTTTTTCAAAAACAGTACAGTTTATCAAGGATCATCTGACCAAGACCCGTCAGAAGATCAGTTCGAGTCTGTCTGCAGTTCTGACTTTTGGACGGAAAATTGATGAACAGCTTCTGGAAGAGCTTGAACAGACACTGATAGGCGATGATATTGGTGTGGAAACGACCGAACGGCTGATTAGCGATATCCGAGCGGCATGGAAGACTGGCAAGATCAAAAGTGCCGAGGAAATTGTGCCGTTTCTCAAAGAGCAGATGAAAACCTACTGGCCCGCTCAAGACCGGCAGCTCAAGCTGGCCGCATCCGGCCCGACGGTCATTCTGGTGGCGGGAATCAATGGTTCGGGCAAGACAACCAGTATTGCCAAGCTGGCTCATATCCTGAGTCGAAATAATAAAAAAGTTGTGGTTGCGGCCTGTGATACCTTCCGGGCGGCGGCGGTCGAACAGCTCAGTATCTGGGCCGAGCGGATCGGTGTGCAAATTGTCCGTCATCAGCAGGGTTCGGATCCGGCGGCGGTAGCCTATGATGCCTGCCAGGCGGCATTAAATCGGAATGCGGATTACCTTATTCTTGATACAGCAGGTCGCCTGCATACCCAAAAACATCTGATGGATGAACTGGGTAAGATTCGCAGTGTGGTGGTCAAGCAAATCCCCGGCGCGCCGCATGAGGTACTGTTGGTGCTGGATGCCACGACCGGTCAGAACGCGATTATTCAGGCTAAGATGTTTTCTGAGACGGTTCAGGTCAGTGGTATTTTCCTGGCCAAGTTAGACGGTACCGCTCGCGGGGGGATTGTGATTGCGATCAAAGACATGCTGGATATTCCCGTCAAATTCGTCGGCCTGGGCGAAAAGCCGGAGGATATCGCCGAATTTGATCCGGATGAATTTGTCGAGGCCCTGTTTGCGTAACTGAAAACAGGCGGTTTTTAATGGTTATTTATCGGATAACATACACCTGATATGTACTATGTGTATCCGAAATGTACTCTGTCTGGTAAGTAATTGTACGGATAATATTTTAGGGATATAAAAGAAGAAAGCGGCGGTAAGGAGGCAACCGCCGCTTTGCAGGTCCAGGTTAAAGAACCTGGCTTTAGGAGGAGGAGGGTAATGTCTTATTGCTCTTGCTATATCATACGATATGTTGCTATTTTGGTTCAAGTAAAATTTTGAAAAATGCTCATATCTCTATTTACTGGCTTATCTTATCATTCTTTAAAGGATTATTTTTGCGCAATTTCTGCTCGAGGGGAGACAGTCCCATCAGAACGATAATAGCCAGAATGACCGTCGCGGCGGATAATCCGTAAAGCCTTGCACCGCAAGCAATTCCAACTGCTGTAACCAGCCAGATGGTGGCTGCGGTGGTCAACCCCTGAACATTGCCCTGCTGATGGATTAAAACCCCGGCCCCAAGGAAGCCAACCCCTGTTACAACCCCTTGAATCACCCTGGTTTCGGCATCCGGATTAATACTGATATTTTTAGCGATGAGCGTGAATGCTGCAGCTCCCATGCATATCAGCATATTCGTCCGTAATCCGGCTGGTTTTTGGTGTATTTCTCGTTCTATTCCGATAATTCCACCATATATTAAAGCAGCGAAAAGCGGAGGTAGAAAGCTTAAAAGCCCTGTGTTGGCTACGATTTCCTTAAATTCGTTTATTAATGTCTCCATCGTTTATCCAAAATAAGAATTCGAAACCATGATATGATCTATATTAATGCATCGGTCAGTTGTTACTTTGACAAAAGGAGGTTTTTGTTCATTTTGTAAGATGCTTCAAGAAATAGAGTTATAGATAAAGTGAAAAAGCCTTAGAAAATCGCTTGCATTGGGTGCAGATTTAATATATCATAAGAACCATAGAGATAGTGATATATAAATGATGACATTACCAAAAAAATGTGTTTATGCATTGCGGGCCTTGTTTGAGTTGGCACTGCGACGTCAAAAAGAGCCTGTGAATGCCCGTCAGATCGCGGACAGTCAATCGATACCGTTGCGGTTTCTTGAGACGATTCTCAATGAACTGAAGCAGGGTGGGTTTGTGATTACGATTCGCGGCAAGCAGGGCGGATTTCTGCTAGCCCGGCCGGCCAGTCAGATGACAACGGGCGAGGTGATTGATTTTTTGCGAAAAACCGATAGCTCGCTCCTGAATTCCGACAGGGCGGGGATATCGCCTGTGCCGGGAGATTATGCCTTTGAGCATTTATGGGGTCGTTTATCGGAAGCGATCAACGAGGTTTTATTCAAAACGACCTTTCAGGATATGGTTGACCAGGAAATTAATAGTCAGTCAATGTATGTCGAGAATTATGTGATTTAGTGAATGGCGAAAAATTTTTTGATTATAAATCCTACTATAGTAATAGGAAAATAAGGGAATAAGAAAATGAATCATTATGATACCAATCCAGACGTCGTGCTTGAGCAATTGAGGCGGCAGTTTGACGGGCAGAGGCCGGAGGTGATTTTGGCGGATGTTCTGGTCCGGTTCAAGGGCCGGATTACGTTTGCCACCAGCTTTGGGGCCGAGGATCAGGTCTTGACGGATATGGCTGTTAAAACAGACCCGTCGGTCAGCATCTTTACTATCGATACAGGTCGGCTGCCGGAAGAGACGTTTGAGATTATGAATCGGACAATGGCCCATTACGGGATTCAGATAGATCAATACAACCCTGACCACCGCGAAGTGGAAGCGATGGTCAACACGTTTGGGCCGAATCTGTTTTATGATGGGATTGAACATCGCAAGCAATGCTGTCGGGTACGCAAGGTGTCGGTGCTTCGTCGCGTGCTGCCGGGGCATACGGCATGGATTTGCGGCCTGAGAAAGGAACAATCCGTCACGCGTCAGGGTATCGAGGCGGTACAGTGGGATGAGCAATTCGGTTTATTCAAGATTTGCCCGCTGGCGGAATGGTCCGAGCAGCAGGTCTGGGATTATATCCGTGAGCATCAGGTTCCCTATCATTCTCTGCATGACAAAGGCTATCCGAGCATTGGCTGTGCGCCGTGCACACGGGCGGTCGAACCGGGACAGGATATTCGTTCGGGGCGGTGGTGGTGGGAAGAACCGGAGCATAAAGAATGCGGATTGCACTGGGCGACAACCGCGGCCCATTAAAAATACCTAAACGGAAAATTTGAAGCAGGATCAGTATATGAGTCAATTGGATGCATTAGAATCCCAGAGTGTTTATATTTTGCGGGAAGCGTATCGGTCGTTCAAGCAGCTTGTGATGCTGTGGTCAATCGGCAAAGACAGCACGGTCCTGCTGTGGCTGGCGCGAAAGGCATTTTTTGGACATGTTCCGATTCCGCTGCTGCATATTGATACGCATTATAAGATTCCGGAGATGATTGCCTACCGGGACCGGTTTGCGCGGGAATGGAACCTGACGATGCTGGTCGGCAGAAACAGTGAGGCATTGCAGGCGGGACAGACGTTTCCGAGCGGGCGGTGCAATCGGCTGCAATGCTGCGCGGCGTTGAAAAGCGAAGCCCTGAAGCATACCCTCAGCGGAGAATGGCCGCGATGGATATTGAACCATCGTACCGGCGAGTATGAGATTCAGCCGCAGCCGGAGGCATTTACCGGAGTGATTGTGGGGGCGCGTGCCGATGAGGAAGGCAGCCGCAGCAAGGAACGGTATTTTTCGCCGCGCGACAAACACAGCGAATGGGATATCGCCGAGCAGCCGCCGGAGTTGTGGAATCAATTCAATACGGATTTTGCCCCGGGGACGCACGTGCGGATTCACCCGCTGCTGGACTGGACGGAGCTGAATATCTGGGAATATATCGAACGCGAGCATATCCCGATTATCGATTTGTATTTTGATCAGGGGCAGGGTAAGCGGTACCGGTCGCTGGGCTGCGCGCCCTGTACGGGACCGGTGGTTTCTTCGGCTCGGACGGTTGCCGAGATTATTGAGGAACTCAAAAGCGGCAAGTTTGCCAATATTGCTGAGCGGTCGGGGCGTCAGCAGGATGCCGAAGACGGCGGCGGGCTGGAAACGCTGCGGCGGGATGGCTATATGTAACAGCCTGCTCCAGTCAGGAGTGTGTCAAAATATCAGATTGAATTACGATAATTCCGGAGTTGTAAGATTATGACGACTGCGACGAAAACGATGGCATCAAGTTTAAATCGGGCGGAGAAAACGGCTTTGCTCGAAAAGATGAATATTGTGATTATCGGCCATGTGGACCATGGCAAGAGTACGCTGGTCGGGCGGCTGCTGGCCGATACGGACTCGCTGCCGCAGGGCAAACTGGCGGAGGTCAAGGCCCGGTGCGAACGGAATGCAAGGCCGTTTGAATATGCTTTCCTGCTGGATGCCCTGAAGGATGAGCAGGCTCAGGGCATTACGATTGATTCGGCGCGGTGCTTTTTCCGGTCTTTGCGGCGGGAATATATTTTAATTGATGCGCCGGGGCATGTGGAATTTTTGAAAAATATGATCAGCGGGGCGGCCCGTGCGGAAGCGGCGGTGCTGGTGATTGACGCCAAAGAAGGTATCCAGGAAAACTCGCGCCGGCATGGGTATCTGTTGGGGATGCTGGGCATTCGTCAGGCGGCGGTCTGCGTCAACAAGCTGGATCTGGTGAATTATTCGCGCCAGACCTTTGAGGCCATTCGGGATGAGTTTTCGGCGTTTCTGAGGCAAACGGGTGTCGAGCCGCGATTTTTTATCCCCATCAGTGCCCGGGATGGGCACAATATTGCCGGGCGGCTGGACAAGACCGACTGGTATGATGGGCCGACGGTGCTGGAGGCCCTGGATTGCTTTGAGAAAGAACCGGCGGCGGTGGATAAACCGCTGCGTTTTCCGGTGCAGGATATCTATAAGTTTACCGAGCAGGGGGACGACCGCCGCATTGTGGCCGGGCGCATCGAGACCGGCAGCGTCGAGGCCGGCGATGATGTGGTCTTTCTGCCATCGGGGAAAAGGGCACGCATCGCCAGTATTGAGGCGTTTAATGCACCTCGTGCCCAGTCTGCTCAGGCGGGCCGCAGTACCGGCGTTACGCTGGATCGTCAGCTTTATATTCAGCCGGGTGAGGTGATGTGCCGGGCGGGGCAGGAGGCAGCGCAGGTGGCAACCCATCTGCGGGTCAACCTGTTCTGGCTGGGACGGGAGCCGATGATTTTCAATAAACGCTATCTGCTCAAACTGGGGACGGCCAAGGTGCCCGTCTGGCTGCGGCGGATTCATACGGTGCTGGATGCGTCGGAACTGACGACGGAGAAAAATCGCAGTCATATCGAGCGGCATGATGTGGCCGAATGCGTACTGGAGACGCTTAAGCCGGTTGCGTTCGATTTGTCTTCGGCGATTGCTCAGACGGGGCGATTTGTAATTATCGACCAGTACCGGATTTGCGGCGGCGGGATTGTTCTGGAGGGGCTGCGGGAGTCTCAGACGCTGGTGGCCGAGCACGTAGCCCAGCGCGAACGCAACTGGCGGCGGAGCCGGATTACGCCGGCACTTCGGGCGGCGCGGCTGGGCCAGAAATCCACGCTGGTGGTGGTGACCGGACCTGCCGACCCGGGCGGGGAAAATCTGGCCAGGCATCTGGAAGAAACTCTTTTCAATGATGGGCGGCAGGTGTATTATCTGGGGATTAATAACAGTCTGCTGGGTATTGACAGCGATTTGAGCCGATCGGGCCTGCGGGATGAGTTCCTGCGGCGGCTGGGCGAGGTGTCGCATCTGTTTACGGATGCGGGCCTGATCCTGATTACCACCGTCAGCGATTTGGATGCGTATGAATTGAAGCTGATTAAAACGCTTAATTCGCCGGGGGATTGCCTGGTGGTCAGTATCGGGGCACAAACCGACGCGGAAATTGATGCGGATTTGCGGCTGCCTGCTGATTTGCCCGCCAGTCAGGGGGCCAAGGACGTCGCCAAATACCTGGCACAACAGCATTATTTACCGGAGTATTATCTGTGAGCCACAATAATGTATCATCAACGAGCGGCGGGGCGGTTGGGCCGCAGCGTTTGCTGGGAACCTATCCGCAGCGTCAAGAAGGACAGTGGATGCAGCGGATTCCCCTATTTGGCGGTCGCATTGAAGCACATCAATTAGAAAAGATAGCGGCTATCGCCCGCCGGTTTTCGCCGGGCACACCTTTGCATCTGACGACCCGGCAGGATATCGAGCTGCATGATATTGCCGAACAGGATGTCGGGGCCGTGTATCAGCAATTGAGTCTGGCGGGTGTTGCCACGTTTGGGGCCTGCGGGGATTGTGTGCGGAATATGACGATTGGGGCAGGGTGTGAATTTGTTCCGGGCGGGGCGGACATCTGGCCGCTGGCGAAACTGGTGCGGGATACGTTATTTAACAGCCCGACACTGTTTACACTGCCGCGAAAATTCAAGCTGAGTTTTTGCGGATGCGGGCAGGGCTGTGGTCGTCCCTTTATTAATGATCTTGGATTTGTCCGTAATCCGGATGGGACATTTCGGGCCATCGGGGCCGGTTCGCTGGGGGTGCGGCCGGAAACGGGAATCGAATTGTATCCGGCTTTGTCAACCCAGGAGGTGGTGTGGCTGGCGGCGGGAGCGATGGATTTATTTGCCGCTTTAGGCGACCGCGAAAATCGCCGCAAAGCACGCCTTCGGCATGTGCGTCAGCGGCTGGGGGACGAGGCGTTCCGGGAGGAGCTTGGACGTCGCTTTGAAGCGGTGCGTCACAGGCTTGCTGTGCCGGAACTGACGCTGGCTGAGGCGAAAGGACAGTATTCACATCGGACGGTTTTGCAGTTTGTTACGGGTGAAATATCGGCGGACCAGGCGGAGTTGCTGGCGGAGTTTTGCAGGGATAAGGCGATTGTCGTTCGCATTAATCTGACACATGGAATCGAGCTGTATAGCCGTGAGCCTATTACCTTGCCGGCAGAGCTGGCTTGTTATGAGAATCTGCCGTGCATTGTGGCCTGCCCGGGCAATGATACCTGTACCAATGGCTTAACGGCCTGTCGGAAGCTGGCGGCGGACTTGGCGATGAAACTGGCCGGGCCATCATGGCAGGGCAAGACCATCGCGATATCTGGTTGTCCCAATCATTGTGCCCAGAGTGCCGTGGCGGATATCGGATTATGCGGATGCGTCAAGACGATTGATGACAAGCGGCAGGAAGCGTATCAGATTTACCGAGGCGGCGGTAACGGTAAGACACGTCAGTTGGCGACAGTGCAGGAGACGGTATCGGCAGAGCAGATTGCAGCACGGCTGATGTTGGAAGCGTAACGATTACCAGCGGTCGGTGTGAAGTTTATGGTATTTAAGTTTGTCTTTGGTGACCGGACGGAGTTTCTGGTCGGGCTGGCCGATGGCGACCAGGGATAAGACGCGGATGGAATCGGGAATTCCCAGAAACTGGCGGACGCGTGCTTCGCTGTCGGTCCCATCAGCAGTCTGGCGGAGACGAATCTGTACCCAGCAGCTTCCCAGTCCCAGGCTGTGAGCGGCCAGATGGGTGATGATTGAGGCGATGGAGCAATCCTCAATCCAGACATCACAAGCGTCCGGGTCTGCGCAAATGACCACCGCAAGGGCGGCGTGTTTGACGAATTCGGCGCCGTGCTGTTTAGCGCTGGATAACTGTTCCAGCAGGGATCTGTCCTGAACGAAGATAAATTCCCACGGATCCAGCCCGCGTGAGGAGGGACTTCGCAGGATTGCTTCTTTAAGTAGTTCTATCTGTTCGGGGCTAAGGGGTGCGGCTTTGTATTTGCGAATACTGCGTCGGGTGCGTAACAGGTCCAGCATAGATTAGTCCACGTGAATGACGCCCTGTTTGCGATCGGAGCTCAGGGCGGCGGTTTTGATAAAATCGTAGGCGTTTTTGGGGTTTGCGATTTTTTCGAACGTAAACTCCGGCGTGGTCTGGTCTTTGGTCATCAGAGTCAGCGTGCCGATATTGAGGATGCAATCGAGCAGGGAACGATGCAACTTGATATCGACGATGCGAAACATATCGAGATTATCGATTTTACGACTGAAGATGCCGCGAACCCATTCGATCCGGTCGGCGGAGATTTCATAACGGATACTTTTGATGCGGGCAATTTGGTAGGCAGCATACAGGACGACGATAAAGATGATGCCCATGCCGGTCAGTCGGATTATCTGTTCGGTGCGTTCAAGGGTGTCATCGGTGAAATTGGGGATTTGTTTGAGCAGACTGCTCAGCGGCCAGATCAGCAGAATCATACCAAGTATAAAAAACATCGTTGCCGACAAGAGCGTCCCTGCTATGCCCCACAGAGAGGGAATCGCAATAATTGTGTCAGGGCCTTTTGTCTGGGTGTCTTCCGGCTGCTCGGGACGCGGGGGCAGTTTCCGGCGGGCATGGTTGGAGACGGGAAGGCCTTTGTCGTCCTCCAGAAACTCCTTGCAGAAGCGGCATTTAATCGCTTCGGCGTTGATTCGCTCGCCGCAAAACGGACATTTTTTGGTTTGTTCTATCGCCATCTAAGCTTTATTTTATACCTGTCATTCTGATGTTATTTCGGCAAAAACTGCATTGCTGCTGTAAAATACACGAAATTGGCAGGTTATGGCAAGCAATTATGATTGCAGAAATTCTTTTTTCACGGTGGAACCTCTGGTATAATAAAAGATTTATATTACGACATAATTACTCTTGAAAGAATAGATATGGCATTACCAACCGTTGCAATCGTAGGCCGGCCTAATGTCGGCAAAAGCAGCCTGTTTAACGCCCTGGTCGGGCAGATGATTAGCATTGTTGACCCAATAGCGGGGGTGACGCGCGATCGGGTCTCGACGATTGTCGATTATCAAGATCGGTATTTTGAGCTGGTCGATACTGGCGGTTATGGGATTGTGGATAGCGATGCTCTGAGCGAACACGTCGAGAACCAGATTTTTCAGGCCCTGGCTGCGGCAGCGGTGGTGATTTTCGTTGTCGATGTGCAGGAAGGGCTGGTCCCGCTGGATATCCGGATGGCGGAATTGCTTCGGAAATATAATCTCAAGGTGATTTTTGTTGCCAACAAATGTGACACGCCCAAACATGCCCGCGGAGCGACGGAATTTACCCAGCTTGGTTTTGGGGATCCGATTTGTATCTCGACAACGCATAACCTGAATAAAACAGAGATTTTAGAGCGGGTATGCCAGGAGCTGGACCATCTGCCCAAAGAAAAACCCAAAGATGCGATTATGAAGATTGCGATTGTCGGCAAACGCAACGCCGGCAAGAGCACCTTTGTCAATGCGATTGTCGGTGAGGAACGGGTGATTGCCAGTGAGGTGCCGGGCACGACGCGGGATGCGGTGGATGTGCGGTTTGAAAAGGACGGGCGGACGATTATTGTGATTGACACGGCCGGGGTCCGCAAAAAAGCCAAAATGGATAACAGTATCGAGTTTTATGGTTATACTCGGGCTGAACGCAGCATCAAACGAGCCGATGTTGTGCTGTTTATGATGGATGCGACGACGCCGCTGGGGCAGGTGGATAGAAAACTGGCCCACCTGATTGCCGAAGAATACAAGCCGTGTGTGCTGGTGGTGAATAAATGGGACCTTGCCAAGGGGTTTGCCTGCACCGATGATTATGCGGAGTATATGAGTAAGGTGATTCCGAATCTGCCGCATGCCCCGATAGCGTTTACGACGGCTAAAGATGGAAAGAATATTGGTGGTGTGCTGGACCTGGCGACGGAATTATTCAAGCAATCTTCGGTTAAGGTTCCCACCGGTAAACTGAACAAGGTGATTGATGTTCTGCGTCAGGAGAAGACCTCCTCCAAACGTGCAGGTGTGCCGCGGATTTATTATGGTACTCAGGTGTCTGTGCGGCCGGTATCGATACTGCTGTTTGTTAACCGGATTAACTTGTTTGATGATAATTTCCGGCGATATGCCGTCAATCGTCTTGGCGAATTGCTGGGGCTGGAAGAAGTTCCCATTCGGCTGCTGCTGCGGGAACGAACACGGCGGAGTTTCAATGACTGATTATTGAGGTTCAGCTGACTATGGATGCACTGGTGTTAATGCTGGTCTGCGGGGTAGGGTATCTGGCGGCTTATTATACGTATGGGCGGTGGCTGTCCCGCAGAATCTTCGGCTTGAAGGCTGCCAATCCCGTGCCCAGCCGGGAGCTGGAGGATGGCATCGATTATGTCCCGTCGCGCAAGGGCATGCTGTTCGGGCATCATTTTACATCGATTGCCGGAACAGGTCCGATCATTGGCCCGGCGATCGGCTTAATCTGGGGGTGGCTGCCGGCGCTGCTGTGGGTGACGCTGGGGTGTATTTTTATGGGGGCGGTGCACGATTTCGGGGCGTTGGTGGTATCGCTTCGCAACGAAGGCAAAAGCATTTCCGAGATTGCTTCACGCTATATCAATCCGCGGGTGCGGCTGTTGTTTTTTCTGATAGTGTTTTTTGCCCTGCTGATCATCATTGCCATTTTCGGGATTGTGATTGCGACGGTCTTTAAGCTGTATCCGGCCAGTGTGATTCCGACGTGGCTGCAGATTCCGATTGCTATTGCGCTGGGGTGGGGGGTGTATAAGAAAAATGCCAATGTGGCAGTCTGTACGATTGCGGCGGTGGGTGGGATGTATATGATGATTGGTCTGGGGGCCTATCTGGAACATCGCTGGCCGGGGATATCGCAATTGCCGGAGGTGTGGGGGATGCCCTCGACGGGATTGTGGACGATACTGCTATTGATTTACTGCTCGATTGCTTCGACCCTGCCGGTGACATTTCTGCTGCAGCCGCGGGATTATATCAATGCCTGGCAGTTATTTTTGATGATGGGCCTGCTGGGGGCCGGTGTTTTGGGGGCGGCCTTGTTTTCGGATTCATTTACGCTGTGTGCGCCGGCGATTCATCATCCGGTTCCGGCGGATGTGCCGGGGCTGATGCCGATGATGTTTGTGACGATTGCCTGCGGGGCGATCAGCGGATTTCATTCGCTGGTGGCCAGTGGGACCAGCCCCAAGCAGCTTGCCAGTGAGCCGGATGCCCTGTTTATCGGCTACGGGTCGATGCTGCTGGAAGGGATGCTGGCAGTGCTGGTGATTATTGCCATTGCAGCGGGGCTGGGGATGGGGTATGAAGGGCTGACCGGCAGGGCGGTATGGGACCAGTTTTATACCGGCTGGATGGAAGGACGCAGTATGAAAGACAATCTTCAGCCGGTGGCGGTTGGGGCGGCCAATATGATGCAGACACTGGGGATTCCGCAGGGGCTTGGGCTGGCAATTTTTGGTGTTTTTGTCTGTTCGTTTGCGGGCACAACGCTTGATACCGCGGTTCGAATTCAACGCTATGTGGTTGCGGAAATTGCCGACGATATGAAACTCCCTGTCTTGTCCGGTCGCTACCCGGCCACCGTGATTGCGGTGATTTCAGCGGCGATTCTTGCATTTCTGGATACCTCCGGGGGACAGATTCGTTTCGGGGCTAATGCCACGGGGGCTTTGCGGCTGTGGCCGCTGTTTGGGACGGTCAATCAATTGATGGCGGCGCTGTCGCTGCTGGTGGTTACGATGTACCTGCGGCGAAAAGGCGGTACAAGCTGGCTGATCGCGGGATTGCCCTGTATTATCATTCTGAGTATTACCTGCTGGGCGATGGTCCTCAATGAAATCGGATTTATCCACCAGAAAAACTGGCTGCTGGGCAGTGTGGGCGCAGTAATTCTGGTTATGGCGGTCTGGATGACGGCTGAGACGGCCATTCAATTCTGCATCAAAAAAAGTCAATAAAATCCTGATTCAGGGCGCAGATCTGTCCTGATAAACCCAGATTAATATTGTACCATTTATAGGACAATTGTAACATGCGTTGTTCTGTCTGAGGCGCTTTGTTTTGCCCTGCATTCCGCAACGTATTTGCAAATCAATAGTTATGTTTTGATGGGGACAGTCTAAGCTGTTATAATAAAGATGCTTACGGCGGTACTCCTCAGTAAAATATCAGGTTGAAGTTTGCCGGCCCATAAGGTACACTACGCGCAGCATGGAGCGTCGATAGGATAAACGTTGCGCCGACAGAGATCATGGCCGTCAGTGCCGGATACCCGAATTCTCTGTGGGTGTTGTGTTGATATTGCAAGACCGTCAATCGCAAAATCGAAACCAGGAGAATCCGTAATGAATTCGCAATTACCTGTACGCCTGATGTGGGGGATTATTTGTGTGGGGCTGTTGTGTTCGGCTGTGGGCTGTGCAGCCTCTGCAGTGGCCCGAGATTACACCGAGCTGGTCAATCCGCTGGTTGGTACTGATTCAACCTTCAATTTTTCCACCGGCAATACTTATCCGGCGATTGCAGTTCCGTGGGGGATGAACTTCTGGACACCCCAGACCAACAAGATGGGGGATGGATGGGGCTATCAGTATGATGCCTTCAAGATTCGCGGTTTCAAACAGACTCACCAGCCCAGCCCGTGGATTAATGACTATGCTGCGTTTTCGCTGATGCCGGTGGTGGGGAAGCTGGAAGTGGATCAGGAAAAGCGCGCCTCATGGTTTTCACACAAGGCCGAGATATCCCGCCCGCATTATTACCGGGTGTATCTGGCCGACCATGATGTAACAGTGGAGATTACGCCAACCGAACGGGCGGCCCAGTTCCGTTTTACGTTCCCGGAATCTGAGGCGTCCTATGTCCTTTTGGATGCATTCAATAAAGGCTCATTCGTTAAGATTCTGCCTGCCGAACGGACCATCATTGGTTACTGCCGCAACAACAGCGGCGGGGTGCCGAACAACTTCCATAATTATTTTATCGCTGTGTTTGATACGGATTTTGAAGAGGTGGCGACCTGGAATGACTGGAAAGTCCAGGCCGGGCAGACCGAAGACAAAGGCGAGCACGTGGGGGCTGTGGTGCGGTTCAAGACCACCAAAGGTCAGAAAGTCCATGTTCGGGTGGCGTCTTCGTTCATTAGCCCCGAGCAGGCCAAACTCAACCTGACGCGTGAACTGGCCAAAGAGACCTTTGACCAGACCTGCCAGAAGGCCAAAGATGCATGGAATCAGCAGTTGGGTCGCTTTGATGTCAGCGGCGGGACTATTGACCAGTACAAAAACTTCTATACGGCCCTTTATCGGGCGATGCTGTTTCCGCGGAAATTCTTTGAAATCGATGCCGACAATAAAATCGTTCATTACAGCCCGTATAATGGCGAAGTCCTGCCGGGTTATATGTTCACCGACAACGGCTTCTGGGATACCTTCCGGGCGGTGTTTCCATTCTTTACGCTGATGTATCCGGAACTGAATGCCCAGATTATGGAAGGCCTGGCCAATACCTACAAAGAAAGCGGATGGCTGCCGGAGTGGGCCAGCCCCGGACACCGCGACTGCATGATTGGGTCCAATTCCGCTGTGAATATCGCCGACTCATATTTGAAGGGCATTCGCGGTTACGACATTGACACCCTGTATCAGGGCATTCTGAAAAATTCTGAAAACGCCGGCCCGTTGCGGTCGGTAGGGCGGTTTGGGGGGGAGTATTATAACAAGCTTGGTTATATTCCCTGTGATGTGGATGTCAATGAGAACGTGGCCCGCACGCTGGAATACTGCTTTGCCGACTTTAATATCTGGAAGCTGGCCAAAGCCCTGAATCGTCCGCAGGACGAAATCGACCGGTTCTATAAACGCGCCCAGTATTACAAAAATGTCTTTGATGCCTCGACCAACTTTATGCGCGGCAAAAAGAAAGACGGAAGCTGGTCCACCCCGTTTGTGCCCGAAAAGTGGGGCGGTGATTTCACTGAAGGCTGTGCCTGGCATTATACCTGGTCGGTCTTCCATGATCCGCAGGGCCTGATGAATCTGATGGGCGGGCCTAAACCGTTTGTTGAGAAGCTGGATGCGGTCTTTACGACGCCGCCCAAATACGACTGTTCCTATTATGGCTTCCCGATTCACGAAATTATCGAAATGACGGTGATGGATATGGGCCAGTATGCCCACGGCAACCAGCCCATTCAGCATATGATTTACTTGTATAACTATGCCGGCCAGCCATGGAAGGCACAGCAGCGGGTCCGTGAAGTGATGGACAAGCTGTATTCTCCGACGCCGGACGGGTTGTGCGGCGATGAGGACAACGGTCAGACCTCGGCATGGTATGTCTTTTCGGCGATGGGGTTCTATCCGGTCTGTCCCGGTGCGGGTGAGTATGTTATCGGTGCTCCGCTGTTCCAGAAGATTACGCTGAAGCTGGAAAACGGCAAGACCTTTGAGATTCAGGCTCCGCAGAATTCCAAAGACAATCTCTATATTCAGTCCGCCACTTTCAATGGCAAGCCTTACACCAGGACGTACCTGCGCCATGATGCGATTCAGGCCGGCGGAACGGTACGCTTTGAAATGGGGCCGCAGCCCAATACCCAGTGGGGTACGGCGCCGGAAGATGCCCCGTATTCGATGTCTCTGGAAAACCGGTAACGAGCATGTAACACGATGCAGTGTAGTCCAATAATCGATATTTCAGAAAGGAAGACCAAATGAGAATGAAGACCCTGCCAATTCTGCTGGCGTTCTTTGTCATGGGTGTCGCTGATGCGATGGGACCGATGTCGGATGCGGTGAAGGAAAATTATCAACTGAGCAATGTCATGGCGACATTGCTGTCGTTTTTTGTGTTCATCGCTTTTGCCGTATTCAGTGTGCCCGGCGGTCTGCTGGCGGCCCGCATCGGCAAGAAAAATCTGCTGCTGCTGGGATTGGGTCTTAACGCGGTAGCGATGCTGGTGCCGTGTCTGATTGTGCCCAATTTTATCCTATTGCTGGCCTGCATCTTTGTTCTGGGTGTCGGCACCACCTTCCTGCAGGTGGCGGGCAATCCGCTTATGCGGGATGTCAGCGCCGAAGGGGCCTATGGCCGCAACCTGAGTTTTGCCCAGGGGTTCAAGGGTGTCGGCAGCACAGTGTCTTCGTTTATTGTCGGCGGCACGGCGCTGTCGAGTATTGCTATCCTGGCCAAGATGGGCTGGCGCGGCGTGTTCCCCATCTTTTTTGTCCTGATGGCGGCGGCCTTTGTCTGGGTAGCCATGCTGAAGATTGATGAGACCAAAGCGGATGTTCCCCCGAGCATCGGCTCGAGTCTGGGCCTGCTGCAAAAGCCGGTCTTTGCCCTGGCGGTTCTGGGAATTTTTCTGTATGTGGGTGCTGAAGCTTCCATGGGACGGTTTCTGCTGCCGTTGATGAAAGAAGCCGGAGTGGCCGAAAAGACCGCCGAAAAATTCAGTGCTCCCTTCTTTTTCCTGATGCTGACGGTTGGCCGTCTGCTGGGGGGGGCGGTGTTGACGATGATGACTCCGCGAAACTTTTTCCGTGTCTCGGCGGCCTTGGGTCTGCTGGGCGGTCTGGGGCTGATGTTTGGCGGTTCGACTCTGGCGATTCCGTCGGTTCTGGCTGCGGGCCTTGGTTTTGCCAACATCTGGCCGATGCTGTTCTCGATCACCGTGGAAGAAGAGCCGAGCCGGGCCAGTGAATTAAGCGGCCTGATGTGTATGGCGATTGCCGGCGGGGCCATTGTGCCGATGGTCATGAGCAAGCTGGTGGATGCCGACATGGGGACGATGTCTTACATTATTCCGGCGATCTGTTTTGCGTATCTGCTGGTGTTGTCGCTGAAAGGCCCCAGTAAAGCCGGAAAATGCGCCTGCTGATAATACAGTTATCCATTCAGAAGGGAAGTAACCATGAGTTATATCCATGATAAACGAATCGTCCTGACGCTCGATGCGGGCGGGACTAATTTTGTGTTCTCTGCCATGCAGGGAATGACCGAAGTCGCTAAACCGGTCCGGCTGCCGGCCCATGCCAAAGAACTGGACAAGAGTCTGGATACGATGGTGCAGGGTTTCAAGCAGGTGATGGAGCAGTTGCCGCAAAAGCCGGTGGCGATCAGCTTTGCGTTTCCCGGGCCTGCGGATTATCCCAACGGCATCATCGATAATATGGGCAATCTGCCGGCCTATGGCGGCGGTGTTGCCCTCGGGCCGTTTCTGGAGGAGACCTTTGGGATTCCGGTCTTTATCAATAACGACGGCGACCTGTTTGTTTATGGCGAAGCGATAGCGGGGCTGCTGCCTAAAGTGAATCAAATGCTTGCGGATGCCGGCTCCCCCAAACGGTTCAATAATCTGTTCGGCATTACGCTGGGAACGGGTTTTGGCGCCGGGATTGTCCGCGATGGTCAGCTTTATATCGGCGACAATTCCGCCGCCGGTGAAATCTGGATTACCCGCAACAAGCGGTACCCCAAATGTTTCGCAGAAGAAGGAGTCAGCATTCGAGCTGTGCAGGGAACCTATGCCCGTGTGGCCGGGATTGATCCTGCGACAGCTCCGTCGCCCAAGGACATTTACGAAATCGGCATCGGCAAACAGCCCGGCCATAAAGCCGCGGCCTTGCAAGCCTTTGCCGAGATGGGCGAAGTTATCGGCGACGCCCTGGCCAATGCGATTACCCTGCTGGATGGTTTGATTGTCATCGGCGGGGGGCTTGCAGATGCGTATCCGTTGTTTATTGGATCCGTGCTGGCCGAGATGAATGGCACCATCGAAAGCTATTCCGGCCAGAAGCTGCCCCGGATTGTCCAGAAAACCTTCGATCTGGAGGATCCGCAGCAATGTCAGCAGTTTATCGCCGGTAATGTCAAGCAAATCACCGTCCCGCGGTCGCACAAGACACTGCCATACGATTCGATGAAACGGCTGGGTATCGGCCATGCAGTGCTGGATACGAGCAAGGCGGTATCCGTAGGGGCCGCGGTCTTTGCTTTGCAGACCCTGGATCGCCGGTGATAGAATCGACCCGTAACAAAATCGAAAACAGGAGAATCCCTTATGTACACACGACGTGACTTTATAAAAGCGGCTTCGGCCGCAACGGTGGGTTTGACGGTGGGCCGCTTCGTGATGGCTGCCCCGTCTGCGGAAGGTTTTGTATCCAGACGTCCGGACCCTGGCAAGCGCACCTTTGTCAGTACGGCTGTGGATAACAAGATTGCCGAAATCAAGGCCCTGATTAAAGACCCTGAAGTGGCCTGGCTATTTGAAAACTGCTATCCCAATACACTGGATACGACAGTCGATTATGAACTGATCGATGGCAAGCCGGATACCTTTATTATTACCGGGGATATTGATGCGATGTGGCTGCGTGACTCGACCTGCCAGGTCTGGCCGTATATGCCGCTGGTGCATGATGATGAAAAACTCCGCAAAATGATTCAGGGGTTAATTGTCCGCCAGACCAAGTGTGTCCTGCTGGATCCGTATGCCAATGCATTTTACAAGGACCTGAGTCGGGTATCGGAATGGAACAGCGACCGCCCCAAAATCAAGCCCGGCGTTCACGAACGCAAATGGGAAATTGATTCGTTGTGCTATGTTGTACGTCTGGCGTATGAATACTACCGCATCACCGGCGATACCTCGGTGTTTGATGCCGACTGGGACAAGGCGATGCGGCTGATCGTGGCGACGTTCAAGACCGAACAGCGCAAAGACGGTAAAACCCCGTACCGCTTCATTCGCGAAACCAGCCGGATGACGGATGCTCCGGTGTACGAAGGGACCGGCATGCCGATTCGCCCGGTCGGAATGATTTGCTCAATGTTCCGTCCGTCCGACGATGCGACGGTTCTGCCGTTTTTGATTCCCTCTAACCTGTTTGCAGTGCAGGTCTTGCGTCAATTGGCTGAAATTTATACCAAGGCCCTGAAGACCCCTGACTTTGCCGCCGAATGCAAGGCTCTGGCTGACGAAGTGCAGGAAGCCATTATGCAGTGGGGAACAGCGGAGCATCTGGATTTCGGGCGGATTTACGCCTATGAAGCAGATGGCTTCGGCAACCGTCTGTTTCTGGACGATGCCAATGTGCCCAGCCTGATGTCGCTGAGTTATCTGGGTATCCATAAGCCTGACGATGCGATTTATCAGCGGACCCGCAAGTTTCTGGTCAGTGATTACAATCCGTGGTATATGCGGGGTAAGGCCGCCGAGGGATCCGGCAGCCCGCATACCGGCAAAGACAGTATCTGGCCGATGGGAATTATTTTGCGGGCGTTGACCAGCACGGATGAGCAGGAAGTGCTCCAGTGCCTGCACATGCTCAAAACGACCCATGCCGGAACCGGTTTTATGCATGAGTCGTTTCATAAGGATAATCCCGCGGACTTTTCACGAAAATGGTTTGCCTGGGCCAATACCCTGTTCGGCGAACTGATTATCAAAGTCCATACAGATTTTCCGGCTTTACTCCAAAAGAGTAATATCTGACACGTGATGTCGTGATTAGGCAGCGGTAATCTCCGTATTTGGGATTACCGCTGTTTGTGTTTATAGACACAATTGTATAATCTTAACATATTATATAAAGAAATAGGTGTATTAATTTGATTATTTAATACCTGCTATATCTCCATTTTTGGGGATTGTACTTTTTTAGGATTGACAAAAAGGTTTTTCCGCTGGAATTAGCATGCCGCAGCGACTATAATTTGCCGACGCGGCGGTGGGGAAACTGCGCATAGACGACATTGAATAACGACTTAAACGAAATGGATTGATATGACAGGACTGTTGATAATCGCGGTATTGGTCAGCGGGATTGCTGATGTGCCGATGGATTCGACGGGTTTGCTGGCCGGTCAGGACCTTCAACTGAAGGCGCCTGTGATGTGGGCCTGCCGGCAGACTCAGCGGCCAGATGAGCATGTACTGTTGTTCGAAAACGGATTTTCGATGACGATAGGCGACAATTATCTGTCCAGTCAGAATGCCGTGTTATGGTTGCGTGCTTATGGTCGTGATGTCCCAGGAATGAGCAATCAATCCTATTATCAGGTTCAGGTTTATCTGGAAAACGATGTCGTTGTTCGGCAGGGCAAACGCTCTCGCAGTACCGGCATGGAACGACTGCTGCTGGATGGCGGCGATAATTTGATTGTTCGTGTGGTGGTTACCGGTGAGGTGTTTGCGTCGGCTGACCAGCAGAATGACTTGATTTGTGATCAACTGCAGAAACAGCCGTTGTATGAACGTGCCCAGGATGCCGCGGCGTCCATCAAGGAAGGACCTCAGATTTCCCCTGAAGCCCTGGTGCCTCAGGCGGTTCGCCCCAAGGATTTGGATGCCCCCAGAGCCGTTGTCAGCGAAGCGGCGGCAGCCGAATCTCCGGTTGTCACAGAGCCGGCAGTGCAGCCCAAAGCCAAAGAGCCGGTCTTTCGTTATCCGGTGCATGTGTCCGCCGTCTGGGACCCGGAGCCGGTGATTGAAAAAATGAAAACACCCGATGGTCGGGAAGTGGTGACAGTGTCGGGGCGGTTTTATTTGTGGCAGCGGCAAAGCGCCGAGACTCTGTTGGAGTTTCAGGCGGATAGCGCTGTGCTGTTTTTCCAGGAAGGTCAGTTTGACCTGGCCAAAGAAAAAAGCGGTCGTGACCTGGCACAGGGTGGGCTGGAATCGGCCTATCTGCGGGGCAATATCGTGATGACTGAAGGCCGCCGGACGATTCGAGCCGACGAGATTTATTATGATTTTGCCAGCAAACAGGCGGCGGTGGTCAATGCCGAGATGCGGTTTTTTGATGAAAAGCGGGGGTTGCCGATTTACCTGTCGGCGGAGCGTCTTCGCCTGGTAGGAGAAAGCCTGTTTCAGGCTGAAAAAGTACAATTGACCAGCAGTGAGTTTTATATTCCGCAGATCTCGGCCAATGCCAGCCGCATGGTGGTCATGCGGGAAGAGGATGTCAGCCGGCGTGCCGATGCGTTGGCGCAGGCCGAGCAAGCTACTGCCGAACAGCGGCGTGATGAAGCTGCTCACTGGGAAGGCTCGATGTATGATGTGAATATGAAATACTACCAGACCAAGCTGTTTGGCTGGCCGAAAATGCGGACCAAATTTGTCCGGCCGGATATTCCGATTAGCAGCCTGGCAGTGGGCAATGATTCGGATTTTGGAACTTCCGTTGAAACGCGGTGGTATCTGTCCCGTCTGCTGGGCTTCAAGGAACCGCCGGGGATGGAAGCCCGTCTGGCGGCGGATTATTTCAGCAAGCGTGGCGTGGGTGGCGGTGTTGAGGCTGAGTACGAAGATGACGACTCGCTGGGCCGTCTGATTGGTTATGCAATGACTGACCGGGGCGAGGACGATTTGGGACGTTCGGAGAACCGCCGGAATCTGGATCCGGATCAGGATGTGCGAGGTCGCTTTGGGCTTCGTCATCGGGAACTTCTGCCGGACGACTGGCAGGCGACCATCGAGGTGGGGTATCTGTCCGACCGCAACTTCCAAGAGCTGATGTATCGCGATGAATTCTATACAGATAAAGGTCAGGAAACCCTCTTGTATCTCAAGCAGCAGCGGGACAACTGGGCGTTTACCATCCTGGGCAAGGCGCGGATCAATGACTTTGAGACCGTGACCGAAGAGCAGCCGACCATCGAGTATCACCGCAAGGGCGAATCGCTGTGGGATCATCAGTTGACCTGGTACAGCGACAGCCGCATCAGCCGTTTGCGCGACCGTTATGATAATGATTATGCCCGGTTCTATGGGACGGATCATCCTTCCGAGGATTTTTATACTTTCGGCAGCACCCGCAATGAAGTGGACTGGCCGTTTATGCTGGGCACGGCGAAATTCTCTCCGTATGTGGCCGGGACCTATGCCTTTGAGGATCAGAACGGTTATGACCTGGCTCTGAGCGGGCCGATGGCGTCCAATTCCAACAATACCGCGATGCTGGGTGAAGGTGGCCTGCGGGCTTCGACGATGTTCTGGAAGGAAGACCCGGCGGTGCAGTCGCGGCTGTGGGATATTGACGGCATCCGCCATATTGTGATGCCGCATGTGGAAGCCGCCGCATTCGAGGAAACCGAAGCCGGTATCAAGCAGCGAGATATGGTCAATGTGGGTTTAAGCCAGCGCTGGCAGACCCATCGCGGTCAGGCCGACAATCGCCGTTCGGTGGACTGGCTGCGGCTGGATGTGGATTCGACCTGGGTCAATGACGAGGCCCCTTTTGCCCAGGGACTTCCCGGCACGTTCGGGCCGGCCGGATTTATTTACAACGATCCGTCAATTCCGGTCTTTCTTCGCCGCAACGACCGATATTACAGCCTGGTGCGTGATACCGTTAATACGGATATGGAATGGCGTGTCAGTGATACTACCGCTGTGCTCAGTGATATGAATTATGATATGGAAAGCGGTGTGGTGCAGCAGTTTGATATGGGTATGTCACGTTATCTGTTTCCGGATATGAGCGTGTATCTGGGCAGCCGTTATCTGCGTCCGGTGATTGTCGATGTGGATGAAAACAGTGACGGAATTTCCGATATCTATGAACAGGGGTCGCATTCGGTGATCGGTGCGATTACCTATCAGCTTGCTCCCCGCTATTGGGTGACGTATTCTCAGGAATACAACTTTGATTTTGGCAAAGGCATCCGCAATGATTTTGCCTTGATTCGTCAATATCACCGCTTGTTTTATTCCATGGAAGTGTCCTTTGATCAGTCCCTGGATCGCAGCAGCGTGATGTTTAGTGTCTGGCCGCAGGGGGTTAAGGAACTGACCCTCGGGTCGCGCCGTTATACGGGCCTGATCGGCGCCAGACCGCAGCAGTAATTCGACAAAAGAATGGATCGTGTCCACCGAAGCGGATGAACCGTTTAACATAAAATACTTATTAACCTTTTCGCATAAGGAGAAGTTATGCCGTTAGTGACAACGAAAAAAATGTTTGAAATGGCGTATAAAAACGGATATGCCATTGGTGCGTTCAACGTCAACAATATGGAAATCACGCAGGGTATCGTGGAGGCCGTTGTGGAAGAAAAGGCTCCGCTGATTCTGCAGATCAGCAAGGGGGCTCGCGATTATGCCAAGATGAGTTATCTTCGCGCCATTATTGATGTTGCGGTCAGGGAAAACCCGCAGATTCCGATCTGCATGCACCTGGATCACGGGGATACGTTCGAAATCTGCAAACAGTGCGTGGATGACGGGTTTACCTCAGTCATGATTGACGCATCGCATCATCCGTTTGAAGAAAACATCAAAATTACCAAGCAGGTTGTGGAATACGCCCATGCTCATGGTGTGGTGGTTGAGGCTGAACTTGGACAGCTGGGCGGCATTGAAGAGCATGTCGCCGGTGTGGATGATGTGATGGCTCACCTGACCGATCCGGCCCAGGCGGAAGAATTTGTCAAACGGACCGGCTGTGATTCGCTGGCGGTGGCAATTGGTACCAGCCACGGTGCCTACAAATTCAAAAGCGCCCCCAAGCTGGCCTTTGATGTCGTCGAAAAGATTCAGGAACGTCTGCCCGGTTTTCCGCTGGTGATGCACGGGGCCAGCTCCGTCCTGCCGGAATTCAAGGAGTTGATCAATAAATACGGCGGCAAGATGCCCGATGCAATGGGTGTTCCGGAAGAGGCCATCACCAAGGCCGGCAAGATGGCTGTCTGCAAGGTCAATATCGACACCGACCTGCGTATGGCCCTGACGGCCAAGATACGCCAGGTCTTTGCTGAAAAGCCCGGCGAATTTGATCCTCGCAAGTATCTGGCGCCGGGTCGCGAGGCTATTCGTCAGATGGTCAAGCATAAGCTGCATGTGCTGGGTTGTGCCGGCAAAGCTGCCGAATGTCTGTAACAGGCTAATGAATTAATCGAGTCAAATCCGTCGCAGGCGGATAAGGAAAACGATACGGCAGGGCGGCGAAGCGTCGTCCTGCCGTTTTCCGGTCAATTAAGGCGATTATGAATTCATTCTATTTTTATCATTTTAATCGGAAACGAAGTGTCTATTCCATGCTGATATGCGGCTGGCTGATCAGCCTTGCTGCGGTAATCACCGGATGTGAGCCCACCAGCGACAATACGGCCGCCGACCCTGCGGCTAATCCGAATGTTCAGACTGCCGTAGCTGCGTCTGAGCAGCCTGCAAAGCCGGTGATTGTGGCTCAGGCAGGCTCTGTCGATGCGGTTGTCGAGCGAATTCTGGCCGGGGATTTCGTCGGGGCAAAGCAAACCTGTGATTTTCTCAACACCGGCTCCGATGCCCAGATGGCCCAGTTGGCCAATATCCTGAGCCGTTATGAAGAGCTTCAGAAAAAACGTGAGAAAAAACGTCAGGCGGCATTCGAAGAGCAGCTTGCCGAATTGAATAAACAGAAGGCCAAGGTTCATTCATACGATTCCGACCCCAATCGTCCTGGTGCAGCGGCGGCGACTCCGGCTTCACAGAATACGCCGGCTGCTGACAAGGACACCCTGCTTGAGGATCCCTTTGGCGATTTGGATATCGCTTATGAACCCAATGACATCGATTTGATTCTGGCGGCGGCCATTCGTGCCCGGGATTATGCCGCCCCCGAAGCCAAAGGCGCTGTTCTGGAAGACCCGTTTGTCCAGCAGGCTATCCAGAAGGCCAAAGCCGCAGCTGAACAGTATGAAAAGGACGGCAAGTGGATCGAGGCGTACGGGCATTGCTACTACTGGCTGACGCTGCTGTATGAAGATGACAAACACTATAAGGACTATGCTGAAAAGCTGACGGAGCTGGCTACGATAGAACTGTCATTGAAAAAGAGCGACTGCGGAGAATCGGCCAAGCAGCGGTATGAGGGCATTGAACCGTACATGTTTGTGCGGGCATTGCAGGCCCTGGAGACCAATTATGTCAATGGGTTGGATTACAAGCTGATGTGTGAAAAAGCCCTCCGGCGATGCCGTCTGCTGGGGCGAGTCTTGACTGACAGCAAGGAAGAACTTGGCTGGCGGGCGGATCCCAATGCGCTGGACAAATGGAATGCCGGTATCGATTCCATCGAGGCGGCGTTCACACAGGAACAGGGGGACAAGACCCTCCGATCCATTGCCCAGCTGTTTGATGATATGATTGAGCTGAATGAAACATCCCTGGCGGTGCCCAAAGAAGTGGTGATTGCTCATTTTGCCGAAGCTGCCCTGTCGGCACTGGATCCGTTTACCAACCTTGTCTGGCCGTGGAATGTCAAGGATTTTGAAAAATCGATGACCCAGCAGTTTTCCGGCATCGGTGTGGAGATTTCCAAGGCCACTGGCGTCCTGAAAATCGGAAGTCTGCTTCCGGATACCCCGGCCTATCGTGCCGGTCTGGATGCCGACGATGAAATTCTGAATGTCAACGGGGAGCCTACCGACAAGATGTCGATTTATTGTGCCGTCCAGAAAATTACAGGGCCCAAAGGCACTAAGGTGACTCTGACTGTCCGCAGGCCGTCTACCGGCAAAACCTGGGATGTTACGATTGTTCGGGATCGCATTGTGGTCCAGCCGCTGCGAGGCTGGCAGCGGAAGGCGGACGGACAGTGGGACTGGATTGTGGATCCGGCCAATCGGATTGGTTATGTACGGCTGACGACCTTTACGGAAACCAGCGGTCCGGATCTTGATGCGGTTCTCAAACAACTTGAAAAAGACGGCCTCAACGGGCTGATTCTGGATTTACGCTATAATCCCGGCGGGTACCTGTCGAGTGCGGCGGAAGTGGCCGATTTGTTTGTCAAAGAAGGCGTCATTGTCAAAAGCAGCCCCCGGAACGGGTTTGCATCGTATGACATCGCCCACGCCAAAGGGACGCACCCGGATTATCCGTTGGTGATATTAATTAATGAAGGCTCGGCCAGCGCCTCGGAAATTGTTGCCGGAGCATTGCAGGATCCACGGCATAATCGAGCGACGCTGGTTGGCGAACGCAGCTACGGCAAAGGCAGCGTCCAGGTTGTGACGCCCTATACCGGCGGCGGTTCACAATTGAAATACACGGTGGCGTATTATCATCTGCCCAGTGACCAGCAGGTGAAGAATCGTTACCAGATGGAAAAACTGGGCCGTAAGGACTGGGGTATTGCCCCCGATGTGGAAGTGGTAACGAATACGGCAGAACTTCGCGAGATGCTCCAGATGCAGCGGGATAATGATGTGCTGGTTCAGGCCGACCACGATGAGTCCAGTGCTCCGACCAAACGCAGCAGCCTGGCCCAGACCCTCGATTCGGACCCGCAGCTTGCCATCGGACTTCTGGTGCTGCAAGCCAAGCTGGTTCATGGCGGCAGGGAACTGGTCTTTCCCGCTGACCCCAATATGATAGTGTTGAAAAGATAATTATTCAGAAGATGGCAACTCCGGCTTGTGTGTCGTTGAAAAAGAAAGGCCGGTTGATTGTGTGTGAAAGGATATGAAATTGACAGAAGCAGCAGCCAATAAATTTGAACAAATGCGTCGTGAAAAACGCCAGAAATTGATCCAGATGGGGATTGATCCGTATGGCCAGCGGATGCCGTCTCCGGAATTGTCAGAAGCGATTAAGGCCGGATATGAGGAAGGACGCAAGGCCCGTTGCAGCGGACGTATCGTGCTGCTGCGGGATATCGGTAAGCTGATTTTTCTGACGGTGCGTGACTCCAGCGGTTCGATTCAGCTGGGTTTCAGCAAGCAATTGCTGGCTGACAAATGGGAGATGATAAAGTTGCTGGACCTGGGCGATATCATCTGGGCCGAAGGCCAGTTGGGCAAGACCAAGACCGGTGAAATCACCATTTGGGCCGAAAAAGTTGAGATTCTGTCCAAGGCGCTGCTGCCTCCGCCAGAGAAATTTCATGGCTTGTCCGATCAGGATTTACGCTATCGTCAGCGGTATGTGGATTTGTGGGCCAATCCCGATGTGATGGATCGCTTCCGCAAACGCAGTGCTATGGTGGCCTCTATCCGGGCGTTTTTGCAGGCTCGCGGTTTTATCGAAGTCGAAACACCCATGATGCAGGCGATTGCCGGCGGTGCGGCAGCGCGTCCATTTGTGACCCATCACAATGCCCTTGATATTGATTTGTATATGCGTATCGCCCCGGAACTGTTTCTCAAACGGCTGCTGGTCGGCGGTATGGAAAAGGTTTTTGAAATCAACCGGAATTTCCGCAACGAAGGTCTCAGTACGCGGCATAATCCCGAATTTACCATGATGGAACTGTATCAGGCCTGCGGCAATTATGAAGTCATGATGGACCTGACCGAAGAATTGGTTACCCATCTGGTCGAAAAACATTGTTCCGGTTGGGAACTGCCCTTTGGTGAAGTGACGGTCAATTACGCCCGTCCGTGGCGTCGTGCGACGTATGCGGAATTGCTCAAAGAATGTGCCGGCTGTGCCATCGATGACATTGCTGCCGTGCGCCAGAAAGCCCGTTCGCTGGGGATTCACGAAGCCGATAAAGACGACGCCGTTGTGATTAATGACGTCTTCGAGATGACCGTCGAGCAGACTTTGATTCATCCAACATTTGTGATGGATTATCCCTCGGCCATCTGCCCGTTGACCAAGCAGAGCAAAAAAGACCCTCGTTATGCTGAACGCTTTGAGTTGTATATTGCCGGTATGGAGCTGGCTAATGCCTATACGGAATTAAACGATCCGGACGTCCAGGAAGCCAATTTCCGTCAGCAGTTGCGGGGGCTTAGCGAAGAAGAATCCATGGCCAAGATGGACGATGATTTCATTACGGCACTGAAATACGGCATGCCTCCGGCCGGCGGGCTGGGTGTCGGTATTGACCGTTTGACCATGCTGCTGACCGGGGCGACCAGTATCCGGGACGTGATTTTGTTCCCGCTGCTCAAGCCGGAAGCCAAAGAACCTAAAAGCGAATAATCAATTGATATTCCGCCGTCATTGGAGACGGACTGCCTCTTGTCATAAAGGCTGCTGCGTGAAACAGTGGAGCGTATTTTTATGTCTGCGTTATCTGAGCCGTAAGCGGATTGTGCTGCTGAGCATGACCGCAGTGATGTTATGCTGTGCGCTGCTGATTACGGTGGCCAGCCTGTTTACCGGCTTTATTCGCTCTGTGGAAGACAGCGTCGGCGATTACCTGGGGGATGTGATCCTGTCTGCTCCGGGCACGTTCAAGATTGAAGAGTACGCCGATTTCCAGCAGCAGCTGGTCGGCTTGTCGGTCGTAAAGGCCGCCACCCCGGTTCTCAGCGGCAATGGCCTGCTGCTGACTGGGCCCGGTCAGATTCGTGCTGCTCAGATTCTGGGGATTGATCTAAAAAACCAGCTGCGGGTCTCTCCGCTCAAGGACGCCCTGATACGCCAGAAGAATCTGCCGGATGAGCAGGTGGCCTTTGGTGAGTTTGCCGACAAGGCAGAAATCGGTGGTTTTGTCGGCATTGGTCTTATCGACGACCCGGATGAAATGACCGACAGCTACGATATGCAAACAGTCGAGTCCTTCATCGGCCGTAAGGCCGCCGCGACCACTGGCACGCTGGTTGAACAGGTCCCCGATGAGTCCAATCCTGCCGCTGAAACGGCCGGCCCGCGTTTTACCCGCAAAGTCCTTCGCTTTACCATTGCCGATGTTGTCCAGACGGGTGTTTATGAATTCGATCAGGCCTTTGTTTATGTCCCCATTGAAGCTCTCAGCAGCTTGCTCTACCCGGACCGCAAACCCTGCTGTGAATCCTTCCAGATTGCACTGGAGCCAGGAGCCGATGAGGAAAAGGCCATGGCGATGATTCGCGGTCTCTGGCTTGTCTATGCCAAAGACCGTTACCCCTGGGCACAACAGGTCGAAATCCAGAGCAGCCGCCAGATGCAGGCCCTGCTGATTGCCGAATATCACAAGCAGTTGAATATGCTGATGCTGATATTCGGCATCGTCAGCTTCGGCGTGGTGCTGCTGGTATTCTGCATTTTCTATCTGATTGTGATGACCCGTCAGAAAGATATTGCCATCGTCAAAAGCTGTGGAGCGTCGAGCCTGTCGGTGGCGGGGATGTATCTGTTATTCGGCCTGGTCAACGGGGTTGTCGGTTCGGTGCTGGGAGCGGGGCTGGGCTGGCTGGTTACCCGGAATATCGAAATCATTGAAAAAGGCATCACGGCCATGACCGGGCTGAAAATCTGGAAGGCCAGCACGTACCTGTTCACAAAAATCCCCAATGAAGTCAACTGGCAGTGGGCATTCTGGATTTGCATCGCAGCCCTGGCCGCTGCGGCGGTAGGAGCCTTGATTCCTGCTGTGGCTGCCGCTCGCATCCGCCCCGTGAGACTATTACGATACGAATAATGATAGGCATAAAACTCTCATGGCGTTATTTTCTTCACCGTCGGATCAGCATCCTGGCGGTCATTTCCGTTGCGCTGTGCGTGTTTATCGTGGTGGTGGTGATGAGCGTCATGAACGGCCTGGTTAACGAGTTTAAGGAAAAAAACCATCGCTTTGTCGGAGATTGTGTCGTCCGTGCCTCATCGTTGACGGGGTTCCCCTATGCCGCCGACTTTATCCGGCAGCTCGAACAGCAGCCCTTTATTTTTGCTGTCTCCGAAACCGTTCAGGGGGTTGGCCTGATGACTCGCCCAGGCTCCTCATGGAATGTCGGCATTGATTATGTTGGTCTTGACCCGGTCAAGCACAGTCAGGCGACTCATTTTGCAGAAACACTGGGCTATCATGCAAACGATCCGGAACGTGCTTTTGTGCCGTCCTATGCCCCCGAAATGGATGGCTGCATTCTCGGTGTGGATTTGATTCTCTATCGTCGTCCGGATACCGGGCAATATGATAACCCCGGCCGTCCCTGGCCCGAACGCAGAACCATCAGCAGCTTTCCGTTGAATCCCAAAGGCGGACTGGCCCGTGCTGGCCTGGATATGGTCAGCACCAAAACCTTTTACTACAGTGACCACAGTCACAGTGGTCTGGTCAAGCCGGATGGACGTACCATCTATCTGCCGCTGGAGCAGGCCCGGATTCTCAGTGGGATGGATGCCCCGGTTGTTCGTTCCAGTGCTCTCCATATTCGTTTTGCCCAGGGAGTCTCTGTTCCCGATGGTGTCCGGCAGGTCCAGCAGCTCTGGCTGGCCTATGTGCAATCGTGCAAAGACAAACCTTATGCCGACATGCTCGACGGTGTGCGAGTTCTGACCTGGCAGCAGGATCGGCGCGAATTCATTGGCCCTATGGAAAAAGAACAGTTGATGCTGACTGTATTATTTTTAATGCTGGGCATTGTAACAGTCTTTATCATCTTCGTTGTCTTTTATATGATTATCGGCCATAAAACCCGTGACCTGGGTCTGATTAAAAGTCTCGGTATGCCGGCCTCGCGGGTTGCCGCGATTTTTCTTGGGTTTGCCGCGATTGTCGGTCTGATCGGCACCGCCATCGGCATGACCGCCGGGTGCCTGTTTTTGTGGAAGATTAACGCGATGGAAAACTGGCTGTACGATCATTACGGCTGGCGCGTCTGGGACCGGGCGATTTATGCCATTGACCAGATTCCAAACGCGATTGAATGGCCGGTTTTGATCTATGTGGCTGCGGCTGCAGTCGCGGCCTGTCTGCTGGGGGCCAGCGTGCCCAGTATCCAGGCCGCTGGGCAATCGCCGGTGCGGGCCTTGCAGGTCAGCCAGATTTAAAAGGACTATTTCCCCGAACGGATAAACAATGGGACACATTTTACAAGCAAAAGGCCTTCATAAATCCTATACGATGGGCAAGCAGACGTTGACGGTTCTCCGCGGGGTTGAGATGAGTCTGTCGGCCGGTGATTTTGCCGTAATTGTTGGCGCCTCCGGCAGCGGCAAAAGTACACTGCTGCATATCCTTGGCGCCCTCGATAAACCCGACAAAGGAATGATAGAATTCGAAGGCCAGCGGCTCGACCAGATGTCCAACGGCCGGCTCAACCAGTTCCGCAATCAAAATGTGGGGTTTGTCTTTCAATTTTATCATTTATTAGATGAATTGAATGTCCTCGAAAATGTCCTGTTGCCGGCTATGATTGCTGCCGGGCCTGTCGGCTGGCTGAAGTCTAAAAAAATTGTGCGAAACAAAGCCATTTCCCTGCTGGAACGGATGGGACTCAAGGACCGTCTGCGGCACAAACCCTATGAGCTGTCCGGCGGTGAGCGTCAGCGGGCGGCTATTGCCAGGGCTTTAATCAACAGTCCCAGACTCCTTTTGGCTGATGAGCCGACCGGAAATCTTGACTCTAAGACAGGACATGGTATCTTAGAGATTCTGAATGAACTGAATCAGCAGGGTCAGACGATTCTGATGGTGACCCATGATGACCGAATTGCCCGTCAGGCGGGGCGTGTGATTAAGCTGTCCGATGGGAAGATCGTATCCTAAATAAGCCGTACAGGCATCAATGAAAGGTTGTGGCATGAAAATTTGGCTGGACAACGGGCTGGTGGACAAAGAGCAGGCGAAGGTGTCGGTGTTTGACCATGGTTTGCTGTATGGAGATGGTGTATTTGAAGGGATTCGGGTCTACGGCGGCAAAATATTTGAACTTGAGGCACACCTCAAACGCTTGTGGGATTCTGCCAAAGTCATTCGTCTGGAAATCCCAATGAGCATGGAGCAGATGACCGAGGCTCTCTATCAAACCGTCCGGGCCAACAATGTTGTCGATGGTTATATTCGTCAGGTGGTCACTCGCGGGGTCGGCGATCTGGGGCTCAATCCTTATCTGTGCAAACGGGCCTGCGTGATCATCATTGCCGCCAACATCCAGCTCTATAAAGAAGAGTTATACGAAAAAGGCCTTAAGGTGGTCAGTGTCCCTACTTTGCGGAATCATCCGATGGCACTGCCGCCACAGGTCAAGAGCCTCAATTATCTGAACAATATTATGGCCAAGATCGAGTGCATCGATGCCGGAGCCAGTGAAGCAATTATGTATAATAGCGAAGGGTATGTCGCTGAAGCCAGCGGTGACAATGTGTTTATCGTGAAAAATGGAACGATTTACACGCCGCCGGTGCAGGCCGGCTCTCTGGATGGAATTACACGCCAGGTTGTTATGCGTCTGGCCTCACAGGCCGGATTGCCAGTGGCGGAAAAGAATCTGACACGATTTGACTTGTATGTTGCGGATGAATTTTTCCTGACGGGTTCGGCGGCTGAAGTTATCGGCGTGGTGGAAATCGATGGTCGCAGAGTTGGCCAGGGTACCCCGGGGCCGATCACTCAGAAACTGCGAAAGCTGTTTTTTGAATATGCCCGTTCGTAAATCCAACAAGGCCTCATCAAAACCGCAGCCGGCTGCGGCGTTTGCGGATTTGTTTGCTCCAGTGGCCGAACAGATAGAGTTGGTCCGTCGCCAGTTGACCCAGCGTCTGACCAGTCGTTATGATCGCGTCAATTCCCAGATCGAATCGATTGGTGCCGGCCAGGGCAAGCTGTTTCGAGCCGCCGTGCTGCTGCTTAGCGGCAAGGTTATCGGCTCTATCCGACATGATCATATTGAGTTAGCCATGATGGTTGAGCTGGTGCATACCGCTACCCTGCTGCATGATGATGTCATCGACCAGGCACGCACCCGCCGCAATCAGCCGACGATGAATCAGCTCTGGGGCAATACCGCCGCTGTTCTGATGGGCGATTTTCTACTGAGTCGGGCGTTTCTGGCCGGAGCGGAACTGAACCTTCCTCGTTCTGGCAAGATTCTCAGCCAGACCGCAGAACAAATTTGTCAGGGAGAGCTTCTTCAGAACCTCCGACAGGGCGATGTCTCTTTGACTGAAGAAGACTACCTTGAGATAATCGAAGGCAAAACGGCCAGTCTGTTTTCTGCGGCATGTGTTTTGGGGGCCATCGCCTCCAGGGCGAATCCTGTTCAGGAAGATATCCTGCGCGAATATGGCCGCTGCGTCGGCATGGCATTCCAGATTACCGATGACATACTTGACATTACCGGTGATGATAAACGCCTCGGCAAGACGCTCGGTACCGATCTGGGACAAAATAAGCTGACTCTGCCGCTGATTTACAGTCTCCGAAAAAAGCGTCCTGCGGCACGAAGAGCATTCATTCAATCCCTGGCCGGCATGGATAAATCCAGTCGAATTGAGCAGTTGCAGATTAATGGGTCGCTGGACCTGGCACGACAAAAAGCCTCGGATTATTCGCAAATGGCTCTCAATGCCATCTGCCAACTCAAGCCTGGTACAGCTCGCGAAGCGCTCGAAAACATTGCCAGGGCAGTCGGTTCCCGATCATAGTGCTTATCGGCGGCGTACAGCGGCTTTTGTACATGTTGTTTTAGCCACCATAATCAGTCCCAAAACACGCCAGGATTCCTTTCTTTTAGACTTGACGGTATGGGGGAATTCGGGTACTCTTTGTCGCTGTTTTCTGATGGAGGTAATCTGCACCCAGTGTGTAAATAACGGTTGAAATCCTAACAGAACGAAAGGGAAACGGATATGTTTACGACAATTGTGGATGTAAAAGCAAGAGAAATATTGGATTCTCGCGGCAATCCGACTGTCGAAGTCGATGTGCTGCTGGATGATGGGTCGTTTGGCCGGTTTGCGGTTCCGTCGGGGGCCAGCACGGGTGCCTATGAGGCCTGCGAACTTCGTGATCCCAAGAAGAAACGCTATATGGGCAAAGGCGTACAGCAGGCGGTTGACAATGTCAACAAAAAGATCGCCCCGGAAATCATCGGGATGGATGCCCTGGCTCAGGAAGAGCTGGACAAGTATCTGTGCGATATTGACGGCACAGCCAACAAGAGCAAGCTGGGCGCCAACGCCATTCTGGGCGTGTCGCTGGCTGTGGCCAAGGCGGCTGCGATTTCGGTGGACCTGCCTCTGTACCGCTATATCGGCGGGTGCAATGCCAATGTTCTGCCGGTGCCGATGATGAACATTCTCAATGGCGGTAAACATGCCGATAACAACGTGGATTTCCAGGAATTTATGATTATGCCCATTGGTGCCCCGGACTTCCCGACGGCTCTGCAGATGGGTGCCGAAGTCTATCATACCCTCAAAAGCGTGCTCAAGAGCAAAGGCTACAATACCGCTGTCGGCGACGAAGGCGGTTTTGCCCCCTCGCTCAAGAGCAACGAAGAGGCGCTGGACGTGATTATGGAAGCCATCAAGAAGGCCGGCTACAAGGCAGGCAAGGATATTTCCATTGCACTGGACCCAGCATCGACTGAAATGTATGAAAACAAGAAGTATAAATTCTTTAAATCTGCCCCCAAGAACCTGGTCAGCTCCGATTATATGGTCGAGCATTGGGCTAAGTGGGTCAAGAATTACCCCATCGTCAGCCTTGAAGACGGCCTGGCCGAAGATGACTGGGCCGGCTGGAAGGCCCTGACCGACAAGATCGGTGACAGCTGCCAGCTCGTCGGCGATGACCTGTTTGTCACCAACACCAAGCGTCTGGCAACGGGTATCGAAAAAGGCTGTGCCAACTCGATTCTCATCAAGGTCAACCAGATCGGCACCCTGACTGAAACCCTGCAGGCGATCAACCTGGCGGCCCGCAATGGCTACACTGCGGTCATCAGCCATCGTTCCGGCGAAACCGAAGACAGCACCATTGCTGACCTGGCGGTTGCTACCGGCGTTGGCCAGATCAAAACCGGTGCTCCCTGCCGTACCGACCGCATCTGCAAGTACAACCAGTTGCTGCGGATTCATGAGCAGCTGGGTTCGGCGGCGGTGTATGGCGGCGAAATCTTCAAGTATAAAGGCTAATTTAGTCGATTTTGTACAGCAGAGGTCTCTGTTGCAGGGACCTCTGCTTTTTTTATTGACTGCTGTCCGTCGAGAAGGGCGGTTATGTCTG
>JAWRKM010000036.1:0-27386 GCA_040306945.1 Anaerohalosphaeraceae bacterium | reverse complement strand
CATAATCTCTGGTCAGTGATGGCACAAAGGCACTCCACCCATACACACTTCCTAAAACCGTCTGCAGACACATACCGGCAAGCAAAACAATCCATTTTTTCATTGCGTCAACTCTCATTAATGAAATTTCCAGAAATTAACCGACAAACTGGGGAATTTTCCTCGCCTGCATTTCCATGGAATACAGGTTACAGGCACACAATTTCATCTCTGCTGGCAGATGAACAGAAAATAGAATGTATTTTAAATGTTTAGAGACACACGACGCCAGCATCTTGAATCGCTTTAGTAGCTCTTATACGAATATATCGTACAGCAGCGTGTCGTAATCCCGAACAGTTCCTTTGTCAAGGCAGCAGGTTATAATTTGTTTCCCAAGCGGGTCCAAATCGGGATGAAGGAATTTTTGTAATTCACGCTCGAAAAAGTCCTGCATGATTTGGGATCCACGATGATATCCTTCTTCGCCAACTTCCGGCTGAGTTTGAACCTGCAAAAACCATTTTGGAATCATAGTTCCCTCAATCTGCATGGATTTTAATGTGTACCCCAGCAGGGGACATTGTGCTGGGACAACTTGTTCGGGCAGAAATTTGGCGTAGCCGCGTCGCGCCAGGTATTCACGCGAGACCCATTGCGGCATAAAGCTGACCCACCAGGCTCCGACGTGCTGATTCGGAGAAAGCGTGTATCGGACTTTGGGGGTATTTTGAATTTGCCTGAGCAGCAGATTGGCATGGTCCACCATTCGTCCCGCTGCAAAAGGCCAGTATGAACCGACTCCTTCACTGGTCATTCCCTGGGTTTCGGTAATACTTGGATTATCATGACCCCGCGGTGCAACCAGCCGCCATAGCCAGGCCAGGCTGGCCGGCAGAATGTGCAGATAGCCGGCAATACCATAACTGGGTTTTTCCTTTGTGCACAGGGGGGTTCTTATTCCAAAGCTGCGAATCATGACTTCCACTTCGGTATTGACTATACCGGCAACCAATTGTCTGGGGATTATGACCCGGGGATTGGGACAGGGGATTCCGGGGCTATCTTCAGTATGTTCCCAGATTAGGCATGTTGAGTCTGGCACGCCCCGCAGATTCAGGAATATCAAAGGCTCTTTGGGATGGATTGTCGCCTTTTCAAGATAAGGATCTGTTCCATAGTTTTTGATATGGTTGACGCGGACAAACCATGCCTGCTCGGCATCCTTGGCCCAAAGATACTCTTTCTCTTTTATCGCGGGCATGCACAGAACCATATCGTCTGTAACAGGCCGAAGTGTACAGGCCTGATTCAGTGCCAGATACCGTTTTTCTCCGGTTACACTGTTCTCGCCGATTAGCAGACGCCCGTCTTCTTCGCGATGAACGTGCTCCAGCATTTCGCTTTTGCCGCCGCCACTGGCCCCTTCATGCATAATGGTGGTGATATTGTCATAGGGGGTCACCAACTGAACGGTTGAGCCATGCAGTGTTGGCAGGCCTTCATCTTCACCGATAGAAAGGAGTACGCCGTAAACGCCTTTTTTGGCGCTTGGGCCGGGATATAAATTATAGGAAAATACCTCGTGTATTTCATTTAGACGGTTATGCACCACCACCTGTTTACCATTAAAATGGGTATGTCTGAAAGGAGGGGCCAGGTAAATGACACTGCGGATGTGAAACTGTTCAGGGATGGATTCCGCCGGAACCATGCCCTGAAGATCTGCCAGACCTCCAATAAAGAATCCCGCATTGTCGGGGGCTATCAGCATTGCACCCCGGCCTGTTTCCGGACCATATCCTCCCAAAACAAAAAACATGACGGCAAGATTCTGCTTCTTGAGCCAATCAAACGTCTCCAGACGCACTGAATCAAAAGGTACCCCAAACTGGTCTATATACCGTATTTTATCGGTTTGCTTCGGATCAGCTACGGTCATGCATTCCGGATCGCGACGACGCATATAGGGTGTTGGATAGTTCACCGCCAAACCATTTGTGCATTTAGCAACGGTTGCCTCCACAATCCTGCCGTGCCCGGGGACATCATAAGCGACTTCAAATTGCCCGTGGAGCTGATGGCCCATGGCCAATGAGAGGATTTCATCTCTTGTATTCAAGAATGTACACAGTGGAGATTTTATGAGAATCTCTTTAATCTCATCGGACAGTTTAATTTTATCCAGTATCGCGTTTTTGTTTTTCATATTGTTCCACCGCAGAGTAATGAGGCACATTTTTGTCAAACATTCCAGAGTCTTATCTACGAAATCAAACAGGCATCGATCCGGGCAACCCCAAAAATGCCGAGGTTATGCTTATCCTTGTTCAATTTCACAAAAAAAGCCTGTTGAGTAACTGTAAAGCTACTCAACAGGCCTATACTTTGTCCGCATCATCTGTTAATTATACCAGACCATCGACAACTTACAAGCTGCTCATTAAGGCAGAGCGTAATCTCAGTATAAAACGCTTTCTGGCCGCCCTTATCGAACAGACAACCTTATTGATTGTCCCTTCTCAAGTGTCCATACGCCCCAATTATATAGGTATTTTTTAAAATAGCAATATATTTTCAGTGATTCTGCCTCTTCCTCTTTAGACCGATTAGCTGAGTGACTGCCAGAAATACCTGACAATATCCGTGTATATTTTGTCCTTAATCAGGATTATTTAAGTCTTCTTCAGGTTCAATCTTTATAACTTTGTCAAAGGTAAAAATGATAATCTTCTCCCCTGTAAGAGTGCTTATGTCCATATGCATACTTACAGGTTTTATGTTCCCCAGAATGTCGTGAATCAGCTTCTCCAGTAACGATCTTGCATTTTCAACCAACTCTTTACGAACTTGTTTAATTAAGATACAGCCTTTTTCGGGGTCTGGGCCTTTTGCTAAATGTTTTTCGGCAGGTGTTAAAACACCGCGATGTCTTACCAGAATCATATCGTCAATAATAAAAGTTTTCGTTTCATTTGGACCTCTGCCCATGTATTCTTTCTCGAATTTTATAAAAGCCTCACTGATTTCAGACTCTATTTGTCCCCTTGTTTTATTTGTTTTTTTTAGCATATTCAGGTTTACTCCAATTATTCAAACAGTTTAGACCGCTGATAATGTACTAAAACAATGAAAGATTGCAATGAATATTAACAGGAGCTATGGTATGCAGGGTGGTGGATGGAGGGAGATTGTGAAGGAATGGAGAATTGAAGAAGTACTTGGTTGACAGTGCGTAGTTTGGGGAATAACTGGATTTCCGCCTCCGTATTTTCGCGAGGGAGGCTCCCGGCAGGAATAAAGGGCGGCCGTTATTGCCCATATGGAATGGAATGAATTGTTGTGTCGTCCTGCAGGAGGGGCAGAGAGAATGCTTATCGAGTGTTTCTACGCCCGGCTATTTGGGGGTACCCTGCGGAGTGGAAAAGAAGATCCCATCGCTCTTGTTCCGGGCTGTTGTTTTTAATTTGAGTGGACACACAAGTGCGTTCCTGCGAAAGGTGTTAGATATTGATCGAGAAAAGGCTTTACTGGGGAAGGGTATTTAGTTATATTATATCGACTTTGTCCCTGAAAATTTTGGAGATATGCATGGAAACCATTGGAATTATTGGCGGCGGGAACATGGCCGAGGCCATCATTAGGGGCATTATCGGGTCGGGTATGTACAAAGCCCGGGATATTATGGCCTCGGATGTCCGGCCGGAGCGGCTGGAATTTCTTGCCAAAGAATATAAGATTAAAACGACGCTGAATAATGAGGAATTGGTGGCGCATGCCAACGTCCTGCTGATTTGTGTCAAGCCGCAGAATGTCAAGAAGATGCTCGACGGGATTGAGGGTAAGACCCGCAACAATACGCTGGTTATTAGTATTGCGGCGGGTATTACTACGGCTTATCTGGCCCAGCGTCTGAGCAACTGTCAAATTATTCGTGTGATGCCCAATACGCCGGCGATGGTTGGCGAGGGGGCTGCGGCACTGTATTCCGCCAATGCATCGAAAGAATCAATTGACCATACACTCAAACTGTTTTCAGCGGTGGGACGGGCGGTCCTGGTGGATAAGGAGGAACTGATTGATGCGGTGACGGCCATCAGCGGGTCAGGCCCGGCGTATTTTTTCCTGCTGATGGAAGAGATGGTCAAGGCGGGAGTCAGGATGGGGATTCCTGTGGATATTGCTGAAGACCTGGTATATCAGACTGCCAAAGGGGCCGGAGTGCTGGCAAAACAGGCTTATGCCCGCGGTGAAAGCCCCGCCGAACTGCGGCGGAAAGTAACCTCGCCCAACGGAACGACTGAAGCGGCGATTAAGGTATTTACGCAGTTGAATCTGGGCGATACGCTGTTTGCTGGTTTTGAGCGGGCTCGGCAGCGAAGTATGGAACTGTCCAAAGAAGTCGAAAACAGCTAAATGCCATTCGCAGGCATAAAAAAGCCCCGCCTGTATCAGGCGGGGCTTTTTGTTTTTATTCCATAAAGGGATAGCGGTAATCGGTCGGGGGGATGAAGTTTTCCTTGATCGCCCGCAGCGATACCCAGCGGGTCAGATTCATCATCGAGCCGGCCTTGTCATTGGTACCAGAGCCGCGAGCCCCGCCAAAGGGCTGCTGACCGACAACGGCACCGGTGGGCTTGTCATTGATGTAAAAGTTGCCAGCCGCATGCCGCAGTATATCCATCGCAAGATTGATCGCGTAGCGGTCGCGGGCAAAGACACAGCCGGTCAGGCCGTAGATGCTGGTCTGATCGCAAAGCTCAAGAGCCTGTTGGTATTCGGCATCTTCATAAGCAAACACAGTTAGAATAGGAGCAAAGATTTCCTCGACCATCGATTCATAGTAAGGATTGGTCGTTTCAATGAGGGTGGGCTCAATAAAATACCCGGTTGTGTCATCACCTCCGCCGCCGAAGAGAATTTTGGCTTCATTGGAAACACGGGCCCGCTCGATGAACCCTCTGGCATTATTGAAGGAATCGCCATCGATGACGGCGTTCATGAAATTGCGGAAGTCCTGGACCGGGCCGATTGTGACAGTCTTGAGTTGGTCGATGAGCTGGGCCTTGATTTTGGGCCAGATGCTCCGGGGGGCATAGACCCGCGAGAGGGCCGAACATTTTTGGCCCTGGTACTCAAACGCACCGCGGATCATCGCGGTGGCTGTTACGGCAATATCGGCGGAAGGATGGATGACCATAAAATCCTTGCCGCCGGTTTCACCAACAATGCGGGGATAGGTCTTGTATTTGGCAATCTGGTTGCCAATGGTTTTCCACATGCCCTGAAAAACGCTCGTGCTGCCGGTAAAATGCAGGCCGGATAACAGGGGGGAATCGAGAACCGGAGTGCCAACGCTGGACCCGGAACCAGGAATGAAATTAATGACACCGTCGGGCAGGCCGGCTTCATGCAGAATCTGCATAATCCAGTACCCCGCATAAACCGCAGTCGAGGCGGGTTTCCACAGCACGGTGTTGCCCATCATGGCCGGGGCCGTGCTCAAATTGCCGCCGATGGAGGTGAAGTTAAATGGCGTCACAGCAAAAACGAATCCTTCCAGCGCCCGGTATTCGACAAAATTCAAGGTGCCATACGGAGAATACAAGGGGCGATCTTTGTAGAGTTCCTGCATATAATAAGGGTTAAACCGCCAGAAATCGACTAATTCGCAGGCACTGTCAATCTCGGCCTGGTAGGCATTTTTGCTTTGATTGAGCATCGTGGCAGCGTTGAGGAGATAGCGGTATTTGCCGCTGAGCAGGTCGGCGGCCTTAAGAAAGACCGAGGCCCGTTGCAGATAGGGCAGCGTTTCCCAGTCGTGTTTGGCTTTCTGAGATGCTTCGATGGCCAGCTGGACTTCCTTAGGGCCGGCCTTATGATACGTTGCCAGGACGCTGCTGTGGTTGTGTGGCTGGATGCATGTGCCGATATTGCCGGTACGGATTTCTTTACCCCCGATGATCAGGGGGATTTCAATGTGCTGGGATTCCAGGTCAGCGATGGCCTGTTTTAACAGATCCCGTTCTTTGGTGCCAGGGGCATAGGAATAGACCGGTTCATTGACTGGTTTGGGGATATTGCTGATAGTATTGTTCACAGTGGTTCTTCACCCAAAAATGTGTTGTGATAAAGCAATCTTTAAATTGGGGTAACAAGATGACCACAATTCGATTGATGAGGGATGGGTAATGTTTTATTCAACTTGGATTGCCTCAACGGGGCATTCATCGGCAGCTTGCTGCACAGTTTCTTCCAATTCAGGGGGGACCGTATCGACAAGAACTTCGGCCTTGTTATCGCCCATCGTAAAGACTTCCGGACAGGTATCCACGCACAGTCCACATGCGGTACAGTTGTCGTCAATTCGTACTTTCATTTCCAGTTCCTTTCATTGCTTGACCTGAAATGGGTTTATTGCTATACGAGATTGACCACCGGAGGCGAGGCCAAATCCACGATATGTGAATTATAAAAAGAATGATTCCCTTTTACAAGTAAAACCAGGGCTGTTATTAGGAATATTCTGCGGCATTAAATATTACTACGTACAGCCTTATTTTGCCTGGATTCTGCTCAACATTAAACAGCATCGCGTCGATGGTTGTGCTGGTTGGGACCCGGGCAGGAGCCAGAATGAGGAAATCCCCCTGTTCAAGTGTGCAATCCAGCCTGCCGGGGGGCAGGTTGATTCCCTGATAGTCGTCATCAGAGTTCGTCTGAGGCAGACGGAGCTTGACTAAAGGTGAATACGTCGGCGTCATCTGGAGCTGAATGGAGTTTTCTCGGGAGGTTAATTTAGGCTTGATTGTCCACCCGATATATCCAGGATCGAAGGTCTTGGATATCTGAGTGTTCGTTGAGAAAAAAACGTTGCGATGTTGTTGCAGAGTAATGGTGGCAAATAATTCAGACGACTGATCGAGGGTTGTCAGGACTTTTCGAGCGACCCGAACCGCTCCTACGCTTGACAATACCCCAACCAGTTCTGGTCCCCGCACAGATTTGCCTTCGCCAACCAGTATGCCGTTGGATGCATAGAGACTCTGGTTTTGAAAGGTGACGTTTTGGGGACGAAATGTCTGGAGGGATTTGTTCAGTAATTCCACCTGGCTGTGATCGATTTCAAAAGTGACAATATCAAAACTGATCTGATTCTGAAACCGGGGTGTTTTAATCGGTCCTAAATCCTGTAACGTCAGACGTTTGGGGGCCAGCAGGGAATCAGTCGTAGTGGAAGCATGGAAACAGCCTGCTATAAAAAAGGGAGTACCGATCAGCAATATACAAATATACAATCGCATAGAGGTTTATTATATAGCACCTCTACAGCGTGTCAAATGACAAACAGCTACTGTGTATAGATTATACCCGTAAACGTGGTGATTCACAGAATTCGATAGCGACCGAGTTGGCCATTGAGTTCGACGGGCGTACCATGAAATCGGGGGACCCGACCCGAACGACACGGGCATAGCTGGAAAAACTTCCGCCGTACTCGAGCAACCCTTCGGTAGGCGGGACGGTCATTTCTACACTGACCAGTTCGCCATCACGGAGCTTGGCATTGTTGACCTCAACCAGCATTCCACCGGGACTGACATTGATGGTATTGCCTGAATACAGCCGGCCATCGCTGAGTCCGACTTTTTGACACAGTACGGTAAACTTCAGCGGCAATCGTTTGTGTTTTCTTCGATCCGAGTCCATTGGGTTGCCTCCATGCAACGAAGCAGTGAATATTGATATTTTCTATCAGTTTAAGAGAGCAATCTTTGTGCCAAAAACCGTTGCTTTCATTTGCTCTTTTGTCTGTCTTTGCAAGTCTTTGTTTAACAGTCTCTTACAGATATTTCACAGGTCCGGTTCACTGCTTGTTTTTTGTCATTTCAAAGAAAACGATGTATAGAATAAACATCTTTCTCTAAGTTATTATCGCTGAGGTGAGCTAAAAGATTAAATAATTCACTGCAAAATTGATGTTATTTCCTTGTAATTACAATGTTTATGAACCACTACCCCGATGTTTTTCCAGAAGACTGAGTGTGATTGTTGTTTTTTATCAACATCAATGTTGACATTTAGACCTAAAATAGATATTATTTGCTGTTATGGCGGATGTATTGGTCACAACAATCGAAGAGAATAGCAAAAAAACAACAAATAGTCGCCTTGCGGGGTCGATTACTCCTGAAGCTCTCTCCTTATTTCGCTCCATAGCTGAGTCTCTCGACAGCGGCTTTATTTTGTATAATTCCCAGCTTGATATTCACTATTGTTCCCCAGCTGCAGTTCGCACGATTGAGCTATGTGCAACGATTGATTTATCCCTCGCGGCAGGAACGGATTCCAAAGTGAATTGGAAACAGGTTTTGTCGGATGTTTTTGAACAGAGGCGTCCTACACGTCTGAGTTCTGTTCGGTATTGTTTTCAACGCAAAAACCGGATACTCGATATCCTTTGTGCCCCCGTTCTGGATGCCCAGGGGGCGGTCTCTCGTGGGGCGGTTGTCCTGGATGATGTAACGGATAATACCTCGCGGGAAAACGCGATGATACAGGCGGAGCGACTGATTTCTATCGGTAAAGTGGCCGGAAAGGTTGCCCACGAGTTGAATAATCCAATGGATGGCATTTTGCGATATCTGAACCTGTCGATTCGGGTTTTGGAGCAGGGGCATACAGAAAAAGCCCGTGATTATCTGACCCAGTGTCGTAATGGATTGATGCGGATGGTGGGAATTATCTCAGAGCTGCTGGAATTCTCGCGCGGCACCCATCAGGCGATGGAGCCGGCACCGCTGGATAAAATTGTGGATAATGCGCTGGACATGATGAGTGGTGTTCTTTCGGGAATCAAGGTCTGTGTTGAAAAAAATTATCACGGACATGCTCTGATGATGCGTAATGATAATTTGTGCCAGGTGTTCTGCAATCTGATTAAAAACGCTGCAGATGTGATGGAAGGCAAAGGGACTTTGACGATTACCCTTGGACAAGACGATACCGACTGGCTGGTTCGGTTTCAGGACACCGGGCCGGGGGTTCCGCCGGAATTCATGACGGCTATTTTCCAGCCATTCTTCACGACTAAAACCCCGGGGCGGGGGACTGGGCTGGGGCTGGCCATCTGCAAAGACATTGTTGAAAAATATCATGGAACCATCAGCGTGGAATGTCCGCCGACAGGAGGCAGTATTTTCACTGTCCGACTGCCTGCAGCATCCGGCCTGACGACGATATCCAGTTAAGGTGCTTCTATGTCAGCCAAACATGCCATACTTGTAATTGATGACGATACGATTATCCTGGAATCCCTGTGTGAGTTTCTCAGAATTGAGGGTTACCATGCCGAAGGTGTACGTAATCTCGCTCAGGCTCGCCAGAAACTGCAGGATCAGGTATTTTCGCTGATTATTTCCGATGTGAATTTACCGGATGGGGACGGCTTTGAGGTGTTGTCGCTGACACGGCAGAGTTTTCCCGGAACAGTGGTGATATTGATTACCGGATACGGTACGATTGAAAGTGCTGTCGAAGCGATTAAGATGGGGGCCTATGACTATCTGACCAAGCCGATTGTGGATGATGATCTGCGGCTGGCGGTGGAGCGGGCAGTGCGTCAGCAGAGTCTGATGGATGAGAACCGCCAGCTGCGCGAGCAGCTGACCAACCGTTACCGTCTTGAAAATATCATCAGTCAGGACTATAAAATGTCTCGCATCTTTGAACTGATCGAAGCGGTTGCCGACAGCAAGACGACAGTCCTGATGACCGGGCCCAGCGGGGTAGGCAAGAGCCTGCTGGCGCGGGCACTGCATTTCCGGTCGCCGCGCAAGGACAAGCCGTTCATTGAAGTCAGTTGCGGGGCATTGCCTGAAACGCTGCTGGAAAGTGAACTATTTGGGCATGTCAAGGGGGCTTTTACAGGGGCAATCCGCGACAAAGAAGGCAAGTTTCTGGCTGCCGATGGCGGGACGATCTTTTTGGACGAAATTTCCAGTGCGACCCCGGCTATGCAAGTCAAACTGCTGCGTGTGCTTCAGGACAGACAGTTTGAACCTGTCGGCAGCAACCGCACCATCAATGTGGATGTGCGGGTCATTCTGGCATCCAATACAGACCTGGTTGCGGAAGTCAAGGCGGGACGATTTCGTGAAGATTTATACTATCGAATCAATGTTGTGACGGTCAACGTGCCGCCACTGGCCGAGCGTCCGGTGGATATTTCACTGCTTGCGGATCATTTTTTGCGGCATTTCTGCCAGGTCCATAACCGCAGCAAGCTGGGGATTACTGAAAAAGCCATCGAGTGCATGCAGCGCTATGGCTGGCCGGGAAATGTCCGTGAACTCGAAAATGTGATGGAGCGTGCCGTTCTGCTGAGCAAGGGGGCTTATATCGAAGAACAGGATTTGCCGCCTGCGGTCATCAGTCAGAGCAAGCGTCTCGGATCTTCAGACTATACAGGCCTTAGTCTCAAAAAGGCACTGGAAGGGCCGGAGCGTGCGATTATTCACGCAGCCCTGGAAGCCAACCAGTGGAATCGTCAGGTTACAGCAGATGCCCTGAAAATCAATCGGACAACGCTGTATAAGAAGATGAAACGGTATGGCCTGGAAGATGAAGCGGCGCGATTGGGATTTTAGTGTCTCGGATTTGCATTTTAATCTGCACGCAATCTCCATATTGTTCTTCTGAATCCATGACTATACCCGCCGGGTATGATTATTCCGCGACGGCCACAGGCTGTCTTATGCCGTGTGTTATCACGGGGCAACATTATCCTGCGCAGCTGCGGGGATAATACAGTTGCTGGTAGCTATTTAGCTGTGACCAAAGGAGACATTTCAAGCCCGATCAGTATTATTTGCCCCGGATGATTAATGATAAAGGCTATCCTTTGTATCTATACCTACCTGTTTTTCTCAGAGCCATCGGAATTATCCTGATTTCCTTCAGAAAAATCTGGAGATCGTATTGCTGTGTGTTGTTTCTGACTGACATTGAACTGATAAGCCGCGTTAGGGTATTGACTTGGGTGATGAGTCCGGCATTGTTTTAAATGAGTATTTCACTTTCAAGGGATTTTGCGAAAATGCCGATGTAATTTTTCCAATAGATTTTTTCCAGAAGATCATGACACGGAGGTCATATATGGAAACGTCTCTGAAAACCAATATTCAGGCTGTCTGGGATCATTATTTTCAAAACCGGGATATTCAATCGCGAAACATTCTAATAGAACATTATCTGCATTTGGTCAAATATACTGCAGAACGGCTGCGTGTTCGTTTTCCGCGGTTTGTTGATGTAGAAGATTTGTATAGTGCCGGAATATTCGGCTTGCTCAGTGCGATTAGAAATTTCAAGCCCACACAAAATGCCAAATTTGAAACGTATGGTGTTCAGCGTATTCAGGGTGCAATCCGTGATTATATCCGGAAAACAGATTGGGTTCCGCGGTTGGTTCGTTATCGTGCGCACCAGCTGCACGCCGCAACACAGAAGCTGGAGGCTCTGTTGGGGCGGCTTCCTGCCGATGCAGAACTGGCGGATGAATTAGGGATGGATATGGGCCAGTTTTACTGTTTTCAGCGAGATGCCAATGCAATGGTTCTGATCTCACTGAATAAGAATATGTCGGAGTCGGACGAAGATGAAGCATTTTCAGAATTAGATGCTGTTTATGACCGGAAAAGTCAGAATCCCTGTTATGAAGTACACAAACAAGACTTTCAGGAATTTATCAAAAAAGGGCTTTCACGGGAAGACCAGCATATCGTGATCCTGTATTATTATGAGCAGATGACGATGAAGGAAATCGGCGATGCACTGGGATTGTCCGAGTCTCGCATCTGCCAGATGCACTCCTCCATTCTTGCCAAATTAAAAGGGCAATTGAATGCATCGCTGCTGTGTTTACAGTAAGTTATGCTGATCAAAAACAGTTCGAGATATAAAAAAGCTGTCGGATAAATGAATATCCGACAGCTTGCAACCACAAAACTTAATTATTTGCACACAGGATATAAGCCGCAATTCAACCAATGGGCGGCGAAATCCGCAAAGTCACTCAAATCCACGATGCAGTCTGCGTTTAGGTCGTATTTTGTCTCAGGTTTCAATGACTGCACACAGGGGGACTTGCCCGTCATCCCATAATACTGGGAAGCGATGGTCAGATCCGTCAGCGGATAGTTATACAGCTTGACTTCATCGATCTGCCCGGCCAGGAAATTGATGCCAGTTTGGAGAGAACCGATTCGCAGTGTCGCAGGTGCATCTTTGGTGCCGGCTGGTCCGGTTGCCTGGGCTTCCAGCGAGCCATCCACATACACCCTCATCACGCCGGTATCGGCATCGCGGGTGGCGACGCAGTAGTGCCACTGGTTATCATTAATGGCTGTTGTTGAGCCGATAGTCGTATCCGGATTGCCGACACCAAAGGCAAAATTACTGCCCCGCAGCGAGGTCCCAAAGTCATTTACGGTCCCGCTGACTTCACCATCAACCAAACCTCTGCCGTTGTACCAGTTGCCAGTGCTTCCGGTGGCAGTGGTTTTGATCCACATCTCGATCGTCATGCTCCGCTGGATGCTGCGAGTGATGGCCACGCTTTCATCGGTACCATTCAGTACCAGGGCAGAGTCGATTTTGCCTGCTGTATAAGACAATGAGGTATTGGGATCGGCCTTGATCGCGACACCGTGATTGTTTCCGGCCGAGTCGCTCAGGTTGTGTTCAAAAGCATACCAGCCAACCAGTCGCTTGACTTCAATATTGGCGGTGGGAGACGGTTCCGAATGTCCTCCGCTGTTGGTGACAACACAGGTGTACAGGCCTTCATCGGCGGCAGATGCCGACAAAATCGTCAATGTGCTTTGGGTATCCGAGAAGATTATGTTGATGTTGGAATTGGTTGCCGGATTGAGGGCGACGCCGTTGCGATACCATGTTACACCAAGTACAGGAGCACCGGCACTGAGATAGGTTGTTGTTATCTGGGCTGTTTGACCAGGGTCATAGAGGCTATTGGCCGGGCTGATGCCGGAGATAATTGGAATGGCATAAGCGGTTTTGAAACTCCAGACTACGCCTGGCAGTGTTTTGGCATCGGAAGGCGCAGAACCATTGATCGCTTGATCCACTCGCCAGCGATATGTTGTTCCATAGGTCAAACCCAGCGATTCATTTGGGAGATTGCCGTAATCCGTGTCATTGGGGTTGAGTGTGGCGATTAAGTACATATTGGGATCGCCGGCCTTATTTTTGAAATCACCGTAGAGATAGAAGCCGGTGATGGTTTCAAACTGGTTGGGATCGGTTCCTTTGGTCCAACTCAGGAAGTCGGTAATCAGCACATTTTCCTGGCCGTTGGCCGGCGAAGGGCGGCTTGTCAAAGCGGGATTGATGGTCTTTCCGGGATGAGCATAAAGATAAGCAATTTCATTGGCCGATAAAGCCCCCGTATATACCTGTACGTCATCAATGTCGCCAAGCATGTCATCCACAAATTCGCCACCATTGACATTCCGCCAGAAAGCTCCAATCGTCAGAAATCGCATGGGTTCCGGTGAGGTAATGGGGATATTGGTAGTGCTGGTCCAACTGCTCTGAGTGACGCCATCGACATAAATGGTACGATAGGTTCCGCCGAAAATACCTGCTACATGATGCCAGCTGCCGTCGGTGATGGTTTTGGAATGGACCAGGCTGTTATAACCGGCGCCGCGGGCATAAATACCGGCATAGTTGCCTTCACTGCTGTTGGAACGAATAAAAAAGCCGGTATGCCGATAGGGCTGGCCTATGCTGTCAGTCCCGCTGCTGCCGTTGGTGCCAAGGGCAAAAGCGGCAACGGATCCGGTTTTCTGGGAGCGCACCCACAGTGAAATCGTGAACGGGCGAAGATCGGTGCCCGTCTGATAGTTGTAATTGCCGAACAGGCCAAAAGTGCTGCCATTGGCATCGGCAAAATAGGCATCATCATTGCCGTCAAAAACCGCGTATCCGCCGTTGCCGGGAATGCCGTTAGTGGTGCTGTGATAGACGTTGCCTTTGGCAGTCAGATGGGCGTTTCCCACGCTGTCGCTGCCGTCTGCATTCAGCGTATAACGATGAATTAGTTCGGCCCCGGCAGGCAGTGCCAGCATGGCAAACAATAATCCGGCAAGTGTCATTAGTTTTGTTTTTTCCATCTTGTTTTCTCCTGAAATCATTTAATATTTTCTTGTTCCAGGGACAGACATTGTTCCTGGTTTATGACCAATAAAACAGTAAAAATCGGCCGTTTAATGCGACATTACAAACTATCACCGCACGTTGTGATGGTTTACATCACATTAAAACGTCTATAAATGGATATTATAGATTGAATATGTTTTGATATCGTGAGGCACTCATTAGATTTGGATTAATTCAATTCCAGATCAAGAACCGGATTCACAAACAAACTCCAGTCCCCGACGTTTTCTTTTCCCTCCATGCAGACCAGTGTCAGAAATCGATCCTGCGATTCCAGTCGAACAACGACGGCGAAGGGAGTATCTTCTGTCGAGACCTCTTTTTTGACAAATCGCACCTGTCCATTTACGAATACATAAAAATCCGAAGCTGCAGATGCATTGGCTCTGACCTTCGAAACCCCCAGCAGCGTGCGGAACTGTTTGATCGTAATAAAAGGATACGCATGGCGAATAGCCTGTAAATCGAAAGTGATGCCGGCATTGGCATGCAGGCACAGACTCTTATAATTCGGGCCCTCACAGCCCTTCAGGAACAGCGGTGTATCATTCTGCCACCGATTTTCGCCGGAAAAATACATATTAACGGTTTGATAGGGTCCAACCGGGATATAGTACTGTGCGTTGGAATTCCCGAATTCCTCGTAGGTATGTCCCTGCGAAGTCAGTTGGACCGGAGTAAATCCGACGGGCACAAATACCCCATCCACAAACGGCAGTTCCGACACCGGGATATAACCTTTGGAATCCTGGCCTCGCCGCTCACTGTTTTCGTGTACGAGAATCCCGGTTTTCAGGTCAATCCCGGTATTCGGCGCGGCGGTGCCGAAGCCGTTGCCGCCTCCGGCCATATCCGCCAGGCTCAGCGGCTCCCCTCGCCATACGAATTGGGTTTGGGGGTGGATTTGTCGGACAAAGGCGGTCTTGTCAAACGGAATGGGCTGTACATAGCCATAACTATCGACTTGATTGGCCTGACCTTCGCTCAGAATCAGGCTGGTGATGTTTGTATTGGGCCCTGATGCAATCAGTGAGGCCTTGCCCTTGAACAGGTGCAGATGCGTTTTCCCCTGCGGATCGGCGTAGACGCCGAATTCCGTACCTAGGTCGATAATTCTGGAATTGGCTGTGCTTACGCTGAATCCTTCGGCCCCGGCGGGAACACGCACATACACCCTGCCGGAATGAAGCTGGAGTTGTTCCGTTGAGATGCAGGAAAATACGCTTGGGCCTTCAATCACAGCCTCCGTGCCGCAGTGAAACTTCAGCGACACTATACCGCTGGTTAGCGTAATTCGTTCTTTAGAGCGGTACAGGCTATCACCGGGATCATACTGGTCCGATGAGACGGCCCATTGGGCATGCAGTGACTGTACCAGTGTTGCGACCGGTTCCCGCGAAAATGGTTTGATCAGCGTTACTGCGGCAATCATGATGACCAGTGCCGCGATAGAAACGATTGCGGTGACAAGCGACGCCCTGTTGATTGTGCGAGCCGAGTGAATCGGAATCACCCGGCCCAAAGGTGCCGCAGGCTTATCCGGGCATGAGGGGCTGACTTCAACAGTTGGGGCTTCGCGTTCTTCCCTGGCAAGAACATTTAAAAAGGACACCTGCTCGTGAATTTCAAGGCTGGTGTTGAGAGCCGACGCCGGGATGATATTGCTCTTCCGCAATGCCGCTGAAATCAGGTGGAAATCTATGCTGTACTGCAGTACTTCCGGGTCAGACTCCATCAGGCGGTCCATGCGGGCGACCTGTTCCGGGCTGGCGGCATTCTCCAGCATCAGGTACAGCAGTTCATCCACTTCTTGTTTCAGTTGAATATTCATTGCCGGTTATGTATTCTCGATGCAGCGCAAAAGACGCCCATGAATACGAGACATACTCTTGTAGATAGTTAAGATGGACAGTCCGAGCTCGGAGGCAATCTGCTGGGGCTTGAAATTCTGATAATAACGAAGCTCAATAAGTTTGTATTCCCGCTGGCCCAGCTTCTGCAGGCATTGTTTCAGTTTATCGATGTGGTCATCGGCATGGGAATTTGTTTCTTGAATGATGGGCAGCAGCTTTTCAAACAGACCGCTCTGGATATGGGAATTGGATTTCTGTTTCTTGCGGAAATCCAGAATCTTGTAATAGGCAATCTGGTTGGCCCATGCTGTAAAATTCTCAATCGGCTGACAGTCTTCGTACTTCTGCCACATCGTATGGACCGTCTCCTGCAGCAGGTCGTCGGCATCCTGATAATTCCTCACAAGACCCAGAATAAAGGCATAGATTCGCATCTGACTGCTCATCAGCAGTTGGATGAAATTATGTGAATATTCTGTGTTCTTATTATCCATTTATTTCCCAATAGAAATTAATTCCTTTATTATATAGGAGTTGAACCAAAAGCGGAAATTAAGACAATGAAAATGAGAATCAAATAAATAATGCCCTACTAACGGTGGGGTATATTTACAAAAGAGGACTAAATCCCCATAAATACAAGTCAATTGTTGGGATAAAGGTTTACATAAAAAGGGTTTATGTTGATATCGCTTGAAATTCTCTGTTTCGGAGCGGCCAAGTAAAGCGACATCGACCACTCGTTCCTTTGCTTGCAGAAATATCAAATCCGCCGGGTATATTCATAACATGCAAAAAAACATGGATAGGACAGTTCCATCACGGCTTGTTTTTTGATCACAAGCGTCAGGAACTGGACAATCACGCCGAATAGTACCAGTGAAAGATAGATGATGGACAGATTCTCCGGGTGCTCTTGAAACCATTCGCTGAAATGAATATTCATCCCCAGCAGTGCAATTTCCAGCCCGATCACAATCAGGAATGTTCCGATGCCGCTGCAGCATAAAGCCATCACCGGTTTTCGAAGGTGCCGGCACAGCAGCACTCCAATCATCCCCGCCAGCAGTGCCGTCAGCAGGATATCGAGCTGCTGCAGACTGATATGCTGGACATTTTCCTCAAAAAGCAGGTGGAGTCTTGTCGAAAAAGAACTGTCATTTTTGATAAACTGGCTCACGCTGGCTATTTGAGCAGAGGTATCATGGTTCAATGGCAGATGCACAGAGGACCCCATTGATTCCAACAGTGCGGCAGAAGATTGCTGGGGAGCCAAACCGCAATAGATGATTGTTCCGAACGGAGCAAATACCAGCGTCGCCAGAAGCATTAAAACGGCTTTATTGAATAACACCAGGACCAGGCACACAAGAGCCGCTCCGGCCGCCGAACAAATCCATGCCGACAGGTTCAGCCATTGCGAAACGGCCAGGCCGCAGAATAATCCCGCCGCAGCCCCCATCAATCCCACGATGGCGGTCCTGAAATACAGACCCGCAAGCCAAAGCAGGAAGCCCACAATCAGCATCAGCGGCCCGCTGTTCAGCAGTACGGCTGAAGGACTTTCCTGGCAAAGGCCTTTCAATTCGTATCAGTATCTCGTACATAGTGTGTGGAGCGATATCAGGTGCCGAAAGAGGGCATGCCGCACTTAATTCTGTCTTTTTATTCGGAGTGGCACATGGGCGGCCTTTTCGGCCCACATCTGATAGAGGCTGCCAACATCCATGACTCGAAAGGGGACTTCGTGTTCAGGAGTTATCCCGGACAAAATATGTTTCTGGATATATTTGGCATGCTGCTGTTCCATTCGCAGGATTGCCCATAACCGTTTTGCCAGATTTATTTCCCTGAGCTGTTCGGCCTGTTCGATGCGGGTTTTGTAGCGGCGGATGGCATCCTGTTCATCATCCAAATCCAGCCATAGTATTTGTTCATTGTCCTCCGCCAGATGAATCGTGCCCATGCGTGTACTTGGATGGCCGCCAAGCTGGTGAATCATTTCCGTCAGGATTATGGCATGCTTGAGCTTTCGAAACGCGAAAATTTTAAGCATGCCGGCGATATGCCGATAAACGATCCCGGTGAGTGTGGAGGCATGATGGAGGTACTGAATCGCTGCGGTTTGTTCCAGCTCAAGATCCATATTGAGCAGCAGGGTCAAATTTTGACGTGTAATGACCATATTGGATACTCCTTTGAATGCCGCAGCCGTATGGATTGCGATACAGTGCGATACCGGACCAATCATAACTCATCGATTTCAAAGCTATTTATCCGCGGCAGCAGCCATCAGAATTTATACCTTTGTAGCCTAAACGAGCCGAACATTTCACACGATGAAGGATATAACGGTTGAATTGTCAGAAAACTTGAATCAGTTGACAAGAGTTTATAACATAAAAAAGGACTGGTTGCGAGCCAGTCCTTCTGATGTTTTATGGTTCAACTTTGACCAGGACATCGAGATATCGTGTTCCCCATTTCTGGGCGGTCTTGTGGTCGCTAAAAAAGACGTCCAGTCGATTGCCCTTGATGAGACGACCGCGGTCTTTGACTTTTACTGGACGGTCTTGGTTATATCCCGGGATAATCATCTCGGTCCCGAACGGGATGCGCTTATCGGCGGCAACAAACGCGTCCCCTTTACGGATCTTGTGAAGGTCCGCGGTCAGGCCATCAGAAAATTTCCCGCAGCATCGCGGACAGGTGCAATAGCCCGTAACCCGCATGCGAACGATTTTCCATTCAGAACCAGTAACGTTGGAAGTCGGGCAGCTTTGCAGCAGGGCGATAAGCTGCTGATCATCGGTTTGGGGCTGATTGTGAATCTGTGGTGCTGCCGGCACAAAACCACTTTTTTCTATAGGTGATAAATTCGGTAAAACTGATACAGTTTGTCCCTCTACAGGGATACGAGTGCTTAATAGAATAGGACCTGAGGCTGTCATGCACATTCTGATACATATCCAAGCACATACAACCACGGTTATGATAACGCTGGTGCGAACAATATAACGTCTTGTATTTTCAGCAAATAGAGTTTTCTCGGTAAGACTCAAACAGGTCCCCTTTCCATAAACCGTGTTGACGGGTTTCTGTCGCAATAATACGACAATACAACTCTGAAACTAACAAAAGAGCTTTTTGCCACTCCGTCGGCTTACCAGAAACTGGGTGTATCCCCCGCCCAATCAGCGTAGTAGGGGATTCTATCAAAACTGGAATAAAAAGTCAATGGAATTAGGGGGTGTTAGGAGATATAGCAGATTGAGAATATCCCAAGCAGCTTTCGAGCGGCTCCTTCAGCAATTCAAACTGCCATTCGACGATGACGCCTTCTTTGAGCAGTTCATTAAGGTGAGCGGGGCCGGATTTGGCTATGATGCCGATGATATGGCGGGGCATCAGGATTTCCAGAGCGATATGATGCTGTTCAGCAATGGATTTGCAGCAATTGCGAATTTTGTCAATGCGTTTAAGGAATTCCGGGTCTGGTTTAGGCTGGCGGGTTGGCACTTTTTTGGCGGGCCATTGGGAGGATTCCATCGCGAACGCTTTCTGGAGAGCTTGTTCAAGACAATCCAGACGTTTTCCTTTACAATGTTTCAGTGAGCTGAGCAAGAGACGAAAATCCGGGTTGATATGCGAGTCGGCCTGAATGGCCAGGTCGATGAGCCGTTCATTGTGCAGGATGCGAAATGGCGGCAAATCAGCTTTTTGGGCCTGTTTTTCACGCCAAATCCAGAGTTCTTTCAGAAAAGCCAACTGTCGGCGATTCAACAGACTGCTGCCTTTGATACGCCAGTCACGTTCCGGGTCGATATCGGGCTTATGATTTATTGCGGCTCGCACGGAACGACGGCACATCTGCTGGTGCCAGCCGGTACGATTTTGTTCCTGAAGCATGCCTTCGAGCCGGGTTGCCAGTTCCAGCAGGTAATGAGTATCCATTGCGGCGTATTCGAGCAGGTGGTCGGGTAAGGGGCGTTTGGACCAGTCGGCTTTCTGGCTGCCCTTGCTGATCGTGACCTGGAGGACGTGATGGAGCATCCCGGCCAGGTTCAAGGATTCCAGCCGCAGCAGTTTGCCGGCCAGCATGGTATCGAAAATTTCGCCTTTAGGTTCAAAACCGAAGCTTTGTCGCAGCATCCGCAAATCATAGCCGGCATCATGAAAAATCAGATTTTTCGACTCCAGAACCTCAAATACCGGCTTCATATCCAGTATGACCAGGGGATCGATCACATAGTTTTCCCCATCAAAGCTCATCTGAATCAGGCAGACTTTTGGATAATAATGATGAAAACTATCGGCTTCAATATCCACTGCCACAGTGGATACGTGTCGGAGTTTGTCCAGGAAGTCTTTCAGGTCTGAAAGGGCTGTGATATAATGATAATGTAATCCCTTTTTACTCAAAACTACACTAATTCCATTTTTTACTTGTTGGCCAACATACGCACCCGGCAGGTTTTGCAAAGTCCGGAGGTAGTACTATTTGATTGTATTATTTCAGTAGAATACCTTTTTGTTGCTAATCCGTCAAGGTCGAATTTAGGATTCGTGGGAGTCTGAGGTGCGATGGAAATCTGGACGTCAATACGGTAAAAACAACGGGATGGTGCTTGAAGGCAGCTGGCATGACAGGGTAATTTCTGTTGGAACATATGTGCATTTTTTGCTTGCAATTCATTGCACCGGCGATTAATAATACAATCAGCTCTTTGGAAATTTGAATCTGCTTTACGGTTTGGCCCATTCGGGCCGAATGAAAAAGGGAACACGGTGAAAGTCCGTGGCGGTCGCGCCGCTGTATGTATCCGATGCCCAAAGTCAGGCAAATCCAAAAGGCAATATTCCACTGTCCAACACAGGATGGGAAGGAGCCTTGAGGTAGGGTACGAGCCAGAAAACCTGCCGGAAAGCAATTGCGTAACGTTGTTCTCGCGAAAAGGAACAAGGCGTGTGCGGATGGAACATGGCAATTGGACCCAATAGCCTGATTCTGTCCCTTTTAGAAATTGAATACAAAGCCGTCGCTTCCTGCGTGGGAGCGGCGGTTTTTTTGTTTTATTTACAGGTCTTCGCGTCAAAGACCGACGCAGAACAGGAGGTTGGCAGCCGAACCAGAATTTATCTGAAAATTGCTATTTCCAACAGTCTGTCGCGGCGGGCACAGATCTGCCGTCCGCCGCGGCAGCTTCAAAATCAATAAAAGAAAATAAGACTTCCGGCTATTTGAAAGCCAGAACCATGAGAGGATGTGTATGAAAAAAATGTGGATGTTGTTGCTGGTGTCACTGATTTCGGTTCAGGGGGTTGCGATGCAGGCCCCGACGTATTCCAATCCCGTAGAATATGCTGCAGGCTCAGGTGCAAATACGGCGTATATCGCATTGGATTTTAACGGCAGTTCGGTTTTTGTGTTCCAGTATCAATGGGACGGACAGGCGACGGCCTGGGATGCATTGCAGGCTATTGATGCTGCGGGTGCATTGGAGATGTCCTATATGGACTACGGCTGGGGCGTCTGGGTGTATGATTTTGGATACCCGGGGGGTGTGGAGATGGATTATGGGTCGGCCAATACTGGCTGGGCATACTTTATCAGCGACAATAATTTCGAGTGGAACCTTAGCATGGTCGGAGTGCAAGGGCGAATGTTGACCGATGGAAGCTGGGATAGCTGGGTGTGGACAGATTATCCGGCGGACTGGTCCATGCCAAATCGCCAGCCTGGGCAGATAGCTGTCCCCGAACCGCTGACGCTGGCGTTGCTGGGAATCGGTGTAGTCTGGATGCGGCGTAAATAAAACACTGTTCAATGCGGGTCGGCAGGGATGCCGGCCCTGTTGTTATACAGAATTGAGATAGTGTGCGAAACGAATGGATAATTGGGTTGGTGCTTGCGGCGACGGCGGTCGGTTCAGATTTTGCCACGGTCGTGGTACAGTCCAAAGGACCGTTTGGGACGTATCCCTATGATCAGCCGTCAGCGGTACTGGGGGAGCCGACGTCATGGATATATGATGACGATATTTATTTTGCTCCCTTTGCCTGTTCGCTGGTCTATGGAGCGTGGAATACCGATCTGCGAAATGAGCGGACCGTGGTAACGCTGGGGCCAGGCAGTTCCATCGTGCTGGGGTTTGACCACCGCGTGGCTGACGATATGAATAATCCATATGGAATTGATTTCATTGTTTTTGGTAATGCGGCATTTATAACACAGGGTGTGGTCCGGCCGGATTCGGATATGGGGGCACTTCGGCTCAGCAGCCCTGCGGCGGTCATTGGCGAAAAAGTGAAAGTCGAGGTGGCCCAGGACCCCAATGGCCCGTGGTTTGGATTTTCAAACGGACCGTTTGCGGATAATTTGTTTCCTACCAATCGATTTGCATGGAATAACGAGGGCAAAACCTGGGGGCAAGCCCTGGACCCGTTGCGGCCGGTGAATCCGAACTTGAAACTGTCGGATTTCTCGGGATTAACGGTAGCCCAGGCAATCGAACTGTATGAGGGGGCAGCAGGCGGAACAGGGTTTGATTTACGGTGGCTGGCCCCCCAGGATTTCGAGCAGTTGCGGGCTGATGACCAGACGGGTCGGCGATGGATTCAATATATCCGGCTCAGCTCTGTCAGTCCGCTGGCCGGTGAAATCGACGCGGTGTCGGATGTGGCGGCATGCGGCGACTATCAGCATCCTCTGCCGGCTGGCGATGTCAATCAGGATTGCCGGGTCAATCTGCTGGACTTGGCGGTTTTAGCGGAAAACTGGCTGGTATGTACATGGAACTGTCAGCAATGAAGCCCAAAGCCTTTACTCTGATTGAGCTGCTGGTGGTCATGGCGATTATCGCGTTGATGCTGGGGGTTTTGGTGCCATCCCTGGCACGGGCCAAAGAACAGGGTCGGGAGGTTTATTGTCAGAATAATCTTCGCCAGATGCACATCGCAGCGGTAGTGTATGCAGAAAATCAGCGGGGGTTTCTGCCAATTGCTTATTATTCAGTTAAGTTGCCTGGCCAGCGAACCCAATATTGCTGGGACTTTACCGAATGCCGCAGCAGCGAGGGGGTGGTTGTGCAGCCCGGTTTGCTCTGGCAGGAGACAATGATAGAAAAAGTCCAGCAATGCCCGTCATTTAAGGGAGATTCGAATACGGCGGCTAATCCTTATACCGGGTACAATTATAACACAAGTTATATCGGGCATGGTCAGAATGAGGGTGTTGTACTGCCTATTCGCTATCATGAGATTCGATATCCGGCCGGATGTGCAATGTTCGGAGACGGTCAAACGCTCAATGGGGCCAATAAATTCATGCGAAGTCCGCTGCCGTCGGAAACAGATATGAATTTTTCCGGACGCTGGGGTGGGACACAGGGGTATCGACACAATCGGAATACCAATGTAGCCTGGTGTGATGGGAGTGTGGCATCCCAGTCAGAGCTGTTTGAAGGTACGGATTCCGATGGCACAAGCGACCTTATCCGGCAGCACAACCAGCAGAATCCGCAGACTCCCATAGGATTTCTATCGGAAGCTAATTCTGCATACGATTTACGGTAGTTGCCTCTTCACAAGTGTGTGCCTGTCTTATACAATTCAGGCATGGATAAGGAGCTGCTACAATCCGGAAGGAATTGTCTGGTGCGTCCGATGCGGGGACTTTGGCGGACGGCATGTCAATTTCTCTGGCCTGCCCTGTGTCAGGCCTGTTCGGCTCCCATTGAAGAAGAGGCCGGAGGATTGTGTCCGGCCTGCTGGCAGGAGCTTTCCGCCGCGGTAGGATCCGACTATTGCCGCCGCTGCGGCCGGGCAGTCACGCGATATGGACTGGTAGCCAATCGATGCGGCGGATGTCTGGAGGAAGCCCTGGAATACGATGGCCTGTGCCGGGCAGGATTCTATACCGGCGTGTTAAAAAGGTTATTGCGGGGGTTAAAATTTCAAGACCAGACCGAAAACATAGAGTATTTGGGGCCAATCATTCAGGGAGCATTTGAGACATCCGGATTTTCCGACAAAATAGATATATTAGTTCCAGTACCTTTGCATTGGCGACGCCGGCTGGAACGGGGGTTTAACCAATCTTTTCTGTTAGCCTGGCAATTACGACGATTTTGTTCGACAATATCGACTGATCTGGTACGAATGCGTTATACTTGTCACCAGTGGGAACTGGAAGACGATGCTGCGCGTCGTAAAAATGTCAAAGGTGCGTTTGCGGTTCGGCAAAGCCATCCGTTTGAGGGGAAAACTGTATGTCTGGTGGATGATATTAGTACCAGTGGTGCCACGCTGAAGGAATGTGCTGTCACGCTGCGTCAGGCTGGTGCCAAAGCGGTTTTTGCTGCGGTTGTGGCGGTGGCTGAACGCCTGGATTAAGGCGGTTCAAATTCAATGTTTGACTGGGTGCGGCAGGGGGGCTATAATAATAACAATGTATCTGTTGGAACAGGTTTATCGAAAGGGAGGTGGCATTATGGCGTTACTGTCCTTTTTGGATTCGAACAAGGTCCGATACGAATTGACGAAACACCGACCGGCGTTTACTGCTCAACAGATGGCTGCGGAAGAACATGTGCCGGGAATGGCAGTTGCCAAGCCGGTGCTGGTTCAGGCTGATGAGACGTATTATATGTGTGTCCTTCCGGCTTGCTGCAAAATAGACCTTGCAGCGTTGAAGCAGGGGATTGGGGCCCGCGATGTGCGGCTGGCGGATGAAACCGAAATGGTAAAACTGTTTGGGGATTGCGAACTGGGAGCCGAACCGCCGATTGGCATGCTGTATGGGATTGAGACGCTGATGGATAAATCCCTCGACAAGGATGAGTTCATAACGTTTCAGGCAGGCTCACATGATCAGGCGGTGCGAATCAAGCTGTCAGACTATAAAATCCTGGCTCGTCCCAGAATCCTGAGCTTTGCGTATCACAGCCGTTAATCGACAAGCAATTGCAACATAGAGTTTTTTTATCAGGAGTACCGAATGGTCAAAAGGGATTTTGTTTTCATTACGGCATGGATTGGACTGATAGTTGGGCCGATTTTTGCAGCACCTCAATTGCAATCACAGACGTTATTTTCCCCCCTTACAGCCGAATTATTCGGACGCCTGGGCAATGACATACCTTTGTCTTCATCGAACCAGGCCGATATTTGCATGATATTTCTGCAGGCGGGCATCATTCTGGATGAGCAATCTCCTGCGGTCTATGAACAATTCCTGCGGGGGGTTGGACGCAGTGGCGTTCGCTCGGATTATTCCGATACCATTCTGATGGCGATGAAGCGATATATGGATGCCAATGCCGATCTGGAGGTTGCGGCTCAGGCATTGAACTGTGTCCTGGAACAAGTCGATACACGACAGGAGCGGGAAAATTTGTTGAGCCGCAGTCTTGGACCCTTGGCTACATCTAATCCGGTCTTTGCTTCGGATGTGGCGGCTCAGTTGGGATTGTATGCAGCAGAGAAGACCGATTACGCCGGGGCGGCTGCGCAATTTGATTATGCCCTCCGTTTGAATCCATACAATCTGCTGGCCATGGGTAAGTGGATGGAATTGACCGAACCTGCGACAGCCAATGCGGCGGTCACAGAAAAATTAATCTGGGATCGTCTGGCGCTGACGGTGAATCCGAGCAATCTGGAAGCGGTCATGGGGTTTGCACAAACGGCGTATCATGCCGGACTGTATGAATGGGCTGCCGATGCATTTGCGTATGCGGCAGGATTGTATGAGTATCTTGAGCCAGGCAAAAGGCTGCATGAAGACATTGCTCTGGGATGGATTGAAAGCTGTTATATGTCTTCCTCCCGACAGACGCAGTGTGCGGCAATTGCCCAGAAGGTGCGAGACAGTGGCGTTGTAAATCCAATCATCGAAACTGTGGCGGCACTGGCAGCGGAAAAAACCGGAGTTCCGGATCAGAAAAAGCAAATTCTGGCCTTGGCCGCCGACACGCTCCAGCAGCAGGGCGGCGGGCAGCAAGAGGGCATTTATGCTTTGAAGACAGGGTGGTTTTACTGCTTTGGAACGGAAGATCCGGAAAAAGCCCTCGCATGGTGCAATCGGGTATATACCCAGGAGCCGAATTTGCCGGCAGCCAAATCGCTGATGGCGTATGCGTTTTTATTGAATCAGCAGACCGATCTGGCTGTCGATTATGCAGAGCCTCTGGCCCAGAATGACCCGGTGGCAGCGCTGACCCTGGCCTGTGCTTATATTCAGAAAGACCAGAAAGAAAAAGCCGTCGAACTGCTTCGGGGGGTACTGTCAAAACCTGTTTCGCTTCCCATCATGCTCAAAGCCAGGGCGGCATTAAAAGAGGCGGGGTCGGATTATATTTCCGAGCTTTCCCCTGGGATTATTGAAACCGGTCTTAAGGACAAATTTGGCAAACAGATTGTACCCCCGTTTATAGTGCCCCCTAAACTGTTCAAAGCCAAACTGAATTTTGGCGGAGAAGAATTCTTTTTCGGCAGCCCACTCGATGCCCGTCTGACGCTTGAAAATACTGGAACGATGCCGCTGATTATCGGTAAAAACGGGATGCTGACAGGACGGTATCGCGTGGATGTGGACATTCGTGGGGATATTCGTAAAAAAATTCCTGCTTTGCTGGAAGGAACCTTTCGTCCAAGTCGGGCGATTTTGCCGGGCGAATCGGTTACGGTGCGTTTGGACGTAAATACAGGGGAATTATCCCGTCTGCTGTTTACCTGCCCACAGGCTTCTGTCGATATTGATTTCACACTGTATCTGGATCCGGTTGTTACCGGGGATGGCTCGCTTAGAAATGGGGTGGATGGCACCGGCCTGATTCAGACTGTGGTACGTCGTAAAAAGGCCGAAATGAATCGGGAATTCTTGCTTCAGCGACTTGATGCTGTAGCCAAGGGGCAGGAAGGACAGCGGATTCGGGCGGCTGAATTGTTTGCGGGTTTGTATGCGGAACAAGCTGCGGCTAAACTGGGAAATATTCCTTATAAATATATAGCCATTGAGCCTTCATTACTGGCGGACTCGGTCAGGCGGGCTATCATGGATGAAAACTGGAAAGTTCGAGTCCACATTATGTCTTGTCTGGGACGTTATTCGGTCGGGTTGGATTACGGAATGACGGCCTCAATTTCTGAAAACCTCAACCATGATGCGTGGCCTGTGCGAATGGTTGCTCTGTGGCTTTTGGCCACCCAGCAGAAAGAGTCCTTCCAGCCTGTCCTGGACTGGAAGGCCCAGCATGATCCGTTTTGGCTCAACCAGCGATTGGCTGTCATTTTGGGGGGCAAGCC
>JAWRKM010000035.1:0-6033 GCA_040306945.1 Anaerohalosphaeraceae bacterium | reverse complement strand
ATGGAGGCGGTCAAAGGGATGGAGTATTGTACCTTCGACCAGCGGAATGCCGACCTTCAGGCTCAACATTGTACCGTGCTGCCGTTCACCCGAAATGCGATAGGGTCGATGGATTTTACTCCAATTGTCTTCAATCCCCGAATTCGTGGGGTTCGCCTCAAGACTACGCTGGCTTTTGAATTGGCTTTGTCGGTTGTGTTTGAGTCCGGAATCCAGCATTTCGGGCTGGTGCCGGAAGAGTACGAGCTGATGCCGGCGTATGTGGTCGAATTTCTGCAAACGGTTCCGACCGCATGGGATACGACTCGTTTTGTAGATGGCTACCCCGGTCAGTACGTGGTCATCGCCCGCAAAAGCGGTGAGACCTGGACAATTGCCGGGATTAACGGGACCGACGACAAAAAGAATCTGTCTGTGGATTTGTCATTTATCCCGGCCAATGCCAAAGGAACCCTGATAACGGATGGTACAGGCAGGACTTTCACTCAAACGATGCTGGAAAAGTCTGCCCTGCAGAAAGCGACGATTGAGATGCAGCCGCGGGGAGGGTTTGTGATAGTTGTCAAACCTTGAATCTCTTATAAAGATATAAACAAGATGGACAATGTGTCTAATATCTAAAAATGAGACGAAGCAGGTGAAACTTACATGTATGAAAAAAGGAAACCACAAGAACTTTGGTCTGTCTAACTAAATAGATGTGAGTGGCAGCATATACGAGGAGTGTAAGAGCATATTTGAAGGGAATAACCTTGTCTAAGGAGCTTTTCAGGGTATTGCGTCGGGTTCAGATGAGGAGGGCAGTGGGCCTGCTTGTTTATCTGACGGGCTGGTGTCTATGTATTGGGGCGTTGGGATGTATTGCAGGGATTCTGGTGGAGAAATTGCTGGCGTACCCTGTCCTGATTCCGCCTGTCATTTGGTTTTCAATAGGTTGTGCTGCCGTAAGTGTTCTTATTATATGGATATGCCGATTTCCCCAGCGGATGGAGACGGCCATTCTGATTGATGAGCGGCTTTGTCTTAAGGAGCGAGTCAGCACGGCTTTGGCTCTGGCGGCATCGAAAGATGAATTTGCGCAGGCTGCATGTGCCGAGGCAAGGGATAAAATTTCCCAGATTAACATTCGAGGTCATTTCCCATTGTTGATTGGCAAGGGCTGGTTTTATGCGATTGGGGCATGGTGTATGTTTGGTCTTTTACTGACATTTTTGCCGCAATACGACGTGCTGGGGGTTTTAAGGAAAAAAGAGGAACAGCAGGAGCTTGTCAAACAGCTTCAGACTGCCCAAAAACAGATTGAGCAGACCGTAGGTCAGGTCAGCACGGTCATCAAACAGTTGGGCAACTCGGAATTGACCTCGGAACTGGCCAAGTTTGAACTGCCGACGGCCGGGACACTGCCGGAGGATGCCAAGCGGGATGCCATCAAAAAACTGGGGGATTTATCCGACCGCATCAAGCAGATGCAAAAAGACCAGGCCCTCGAGTCACTGGCCAGTCTTGACAAGATGCTGAGTCAATTAAAAACCGATTCCGGCAATAACCCGCTGAAGGATTTTGCGAAGGCGTTGTCGCAAAGTGATTTTAAGCAGGCGGCATCGCTATTGCAGCAGATGCAGAAACGACTGGATGAGGGGCAAATGTCGGATCTGCAGAAGCAGGCGATGCGGGAGCAGTTTCAGAAGCTGGCTAAACAACTGGAGCAGGCCGCCGCACAGCGAAAAGAACTGGAGCAGGAGCTTCAAAAACTGGGGCTGGATAAGAAACTGGCCAGTATGGATCCTGAACAGCTTAAAAAACTGCTTGAGAAACAGGGTCTTAAGCCGGAGACCATCCAGCGGTTAGTGGATAAACTGAAGGCCTGTCAGGCGGCGGGAAAATGCTGTTCTGCTCTGGCGATGGCAGCGGCCGGGATGGATGGCAGCAGTTCCTCCATGGAAGGGATATTAAATGAATTGCAGTCGCTGGCAGATCTGGCGGAACAGGCCCGGCTCAGTGAAGCGGCTGTGGAGGAGATTGAACAGGCGATGGCGGCCCTCGGCGAGGGCATGGGACGCTGGAGACTGTCGGATAGGGATGGCTCCTCGCTGGGAAATGGCAAGGGTATTGGCCGAGGTGCTCGCGGATTGGATGAGCGGGAAAGTCAGGATGTGGAAGACACCGCAGCCAAGTCCACCAAAATCAAAGTCCAGACGATGGAACAGGGTCCTGTCATCGCAAGCTGGTATTTTAAGGATTCTCAGGAAAAAGGAGCAGCAACCCGCGAGCTTAAGGAGGTTATTCAGGCCGGTCGTGATTCGGCAGCGCAGGCCATCGATGAGAACCAGATTCCCAAAAAATATGAAAACGCGATCAAGAGTTATTTTGGGAACCTGGAACAGGAGGGGGACTGATTTCGCGTCAAAGCAGGACGAGTCTGGACATCTCCAATTTTGTTTTCCAATTCTTTGGTGATATGTTTGGAATGCTATGGGGACAGGGTTGCCATGAACAGGAGATTGCAGGTGGATTTACGGATAGAACATAAACAGGCCAGGCAGTGACGGACATCACAACAACATCTTTTTATTTTGCACAGCCGTGGGGTTTGGCGGCACTGGTGGCGCTGGTGCCGGTTTTGTGGCTGGCCCGGCGGAGCTTAAGCACGCTGGGGCGGGTGCGGCGGTTTTTTGCACTGAGCTGGCGGATTTTACTGATTGTGCTGCTGGCGGCGATGCTTGGGCAGTTAACTCGGGTGCGGACCAATAAGCAGGTTACGGTAGTGGCGGTTCTGGATCGCAGCCTGTCCATTCCGACCGAACTGGGTGCGGCCATGAAAGACTATCTCGATAAGGCCCTGAAGAAAAGGCCTGAAGGCAGCCAGCTTGCCGTGGTGGATGTGGCGGAAAAAGCCAGCATTTCAAAACTGGCCGGGCCGAGTATGGAACTGCGCGAACGCAATACCGGGTTGCGCGGAGAACAAAGCCGGCTGGCGGATGGGATTGCCGCGGCGATGGCGATTGCGCCGCCCAATACCGCGGTGCGGATTCTGTTTGCCAGCGACGGCAATGAAACCGAAGGCGATGTCCGGTCGGCAGCTCAGCTTGCCGCGATGAACGGCATTCCGATTGATGTGCTGCCGCTGCGGTATGTGTATGATCGTGAGGTGGTGTTTAAAAATCTTGCAACACCGGCCACGGCCCACAGTGGACAAACCATTGCCCTGCGATTTGTTCTGGAAAACACAACTGCGGCTGCAGGCCGCTTGTTTCTGTCGATGAATGGCCAGCCGGTGGATCTGGATGCGGCATCCGCGGAGACGGCGGTGAGGGTCGAATTGCAGGCCGGCATCAATGTGAAAACCATTTCGGTGCCGCTGGGGACAAGGGGGCTTCATGAATTTGAGGCGGTTTTTGTGCCGGAGGGCCAAAATCAGGATCGCATCAGTCAGAACAATCGTGCTTCGGGGTTAACCTATGTGGCCGGTCCGGGGCAGGTGATTGTGATGGACAGCGATGGTCAGGCCGGCCGGGCGCTGGCCGCAGTGCTGCAGAACAGCCAGATTGAGGCCCATTATATGCCGATAACCGATCTGCCCGACAGCCTGAGCCGGCTGATGGATACGGATGCGATTGTTCTGGTGGATACGGATTGCAGCTCGTTGAGCATGGAACAGCAGCGGATGCTGTGTCGATTTGTGACCGATCTGGGTGGCGGTTTAATTATGGTGGGCGGTCCGCAGGCATTTGGGGCCGGCGGCTGGATTGGCTCGCCGGTGGCCGAGATTTTGCCGGTGGAACTGGACCCACCGCAAAAGAAGCAGATGCCCAAGGGCGCGCTGGTGCTGGTCATCGACCGCAGCGGCTCCATGGCCGGCGATAAGCTGCAAATGTCCAAAGTCGCAGCGGCAGCCGCAGTGCGTTTGCTGAGTCGTCAGGATCTGGTCGGTGTGGTGGTCTTCGATGGTGCCAGTCACTGGCTGGTGCCGATGACTTCGGCGGACGATAAAGAGGCGATTGTCGGCCGGATCGGCAGCATTGAATCCGGCGGCGGAACCACCATGGGGCCTGGGATGGAATATGCCTATGAGGCATTGATGAAGGCTGTGGCGGCGGTCAAGCACATCATTCTGCTGACGGACGGGCAGACCTCCGATCCGGATTTTTGCATCGAAATAGGAGAAAAAATTGCACAAAGTCAAATCACTATTTCGACAGTTGCCGTCGGTGAAGAAGCGGACGGACCACTGCTGTTTAATATTGCCAAGGGTGCCAAAGGACGATTTTATCAGGTCGTGAATCCCGGGGATATTCCGAAAATCTTTGTCAAAGAGGCTCAAGTGGTTCGTCGTCCGCTGATTATCGAAACCAGCTTTGTCCCGCAGGTGACTTTCGGCCTTAGTGAAATTCTGCGAGGACTCTCCGGACCGCTGCCGGGGCTGGACGGGTATATCCTGACCGGGCCGAAGGCGGGCCTGGCACAGACAGTGCTGAGCAGTCCGGAGGGAGATCCGATTCTGGCGACATGTCAGTCCGGTCTGGGCCGCTGTGCGGCACTGACCACCTCGGCGGATGCCCGGTGGGCGACCCAATGGCTGGCGTGGAGCGGATACGAGCGGTTCTGGGAACAGCTGGTGCGATGGACGGCCCGTCCGGCGCAGCCGACGGATTGTGAAGTGATCACCGATGTCAGCGGGCGGCAGATTACGGTGTATGTGGATGCATCAACCGGCAAGGAAGCAGCGGCGCCGGTGACGCACCTGGAAGCGACGATAATTGGCCCGGATATGCAAAGCAGGCCGCTGCTTTTGAATCAGGTTGGGCCGGGACAATATTGCGGCAGTTATGAGGCAGGGCCGGCGGGCAGCTATCTGGTGAATCTGCGGTATCAGCGGGCCGACGGGGAGGGGAGTCCTGTGCGGCTGATGCAGACGCCGATTACTGTTCCCTTTGCGCCGGAATTAAAGGATATGAAAGATAATGCGGCGCTGCTCAATGAAATCTGTTCCATCACCGGCGGTCGGATGCTGCCGGAAGAACCTGCCCGGGCAGATTTGTTTTATGCCCAGGGGTTGAAATTCCCGCGGACAGAAACTCCGCTGCTGGACTTGTTGATGCTGATTTGGGTGGGGGTGTTTTTGCTGGATGTAGCGACGCGCCGGGTGTCGGTGGATTTTGCTGCGATGGCACGACACACACTGAGTTTCTTTAAACGCAGCAGCAAGGCTGAGCAGGCCGATGCTACCCTGGCCAGGCTAAAGGCCAGGCAAAAATCCGTTCATCAGCAATTGACGGTTCATGCTGCCAAACGATACGAAGCACCCAAACAGATGCCCGCTCGGCAAGATCCCGGGACGACGAAGATACACGAAGAAAAACCGATGGAACAGCCTGCGCCGGCTAAGCCCCAGCCCAAAGCTGAGCAGCCCGCTCCGGCCGGACATATCGATCAATTGCTGAAAGCCAAGCGGAAGGCCGCAGGCAAAAAGGAACAGGAATGACAAAATCCTTGATGTTACAGATGAAACGGGAGGCATAGTATGGCACCGATAGAGGACGTACAGAAACAATGTGAGCACTTTCGCAGCACCTTTGAATCGCTTGCGGCGGAAGTCGGCAAGGTCATTGTGGGACATCAGGCGATTGTGGAAGATGTGCTGATCAGTCTGTTTGCCGGCGGACATGTGCTGCTGGAAGGGGTGCCGGGGCTGGGCAAGACGCTTCTGGTGCGGACGCTGAGTTCGGCACTGTCGCTGTCGTTTCGCCGGATTCAGTTTACCCCGGACCTGATGCCGGCGGATATTATCGGCACGCATATCATTCTGGAGGACCCGGCCTCCGGGAAGCGGGCGTTTGAGTTCCAGCCGGGGCCGGTGTTTGGGCAGATTATCCTGGCGGATGAAATCAATCGTGCCACGCCCAAGACCCAGTCGGCGATGCTGGAGGCGATGCAGGAACATTCGGTCACCAGCGGCGGGACGATTCATCGCCTGCCGGAGCCGTTTGTGGTGCTGGCGACACAAAACCCGATTGAGCAGGAAGGTACGTATCC
>JAWRKM010000034.1:0-26013 GCA_040306945.1 Anaerohalosphaeraceae bacterium | reverse complement strand
AACATTGATATAAAACAAATTAGTTTACATCTTTTGTGCAAAACCGAAGGAATAAACAATTGTTTAAGCCAAAACCTTTTCGGAGGGCAAAACCATGCAAAGAACATCCCTTATATTCACTGCACTATTATTGTGCTTCTGTAGTCTGTCCATGCCGGTGGTCGCGGAGTATATGAAAATGGATCCGCCGCCGGATGTGGACAAAGCCGCTCACGGACATGCCGGCTCCAATAGCTGCTGGCTGGCTACCGCAGCCAATATGCTGGCCGGTGCCGGGTACGGCGTCGGAGTAACCGTTCAGCAGCGGGCCGACAACATCTACAATCAATTGGCAGCCCATTACGGCGTTGCCAACGGCGGCTGGGCCGACACGGCCATTAGCTGGTGGCTCGGCTCGGCACACAACCTCTGGCCCGGAAATCCCTACGACGTCGTTACGGTGTACGGCAACAAAACCCGCGTCCCCTGGAATAACACCAACGGGGCCATGTTCATCGGCAATGAACTGCGACGCTGTCAGATGCTGGGCTTAAGCATTAGTTGGCCGCGCACCACCGCCGGCGGCAGCGCTTCCGGCGGACACGCCATTGCCTGCTGGGGTGACAGCGGCGGACGTGCCACCCTGGCCGCTAATCCGGCTCAGGTTATTGTTGTCGATTCCGACCGGGACACCGGCGGCGATGTCCAGACCTACACCTACGACAATTACGTCAATCCCAACCCCGCCGGTTTCGATGAAGGCAACGGATGGTACATCAACTACAGTACCAACCATCCGTTTATTAAGCATATTGTAACCCTGTGCCCGACAGACAATCCCGGCGACCGCACCCAAACCCAGAAAGTAACCGGCAGCTACCGCATCCATCAGCGTTCACGAACTCTGCGGGCTAATGACCTGCATTACAAAGTCGGAACCGACGTGGACATCCTCAGCTACAGCACCTGGATAGACTGGTCAACTGGCAATACACCGTTGATAAAAGAAAATGCCAATCCCCCCCGCGAACTGACGGTGGACTGGGATCTGAAAGATCACCCTGTCCCCTATTGCACCTGGGTCACCATCACCACTGAATTTGTCGTGCCGCACTGGAATGCCATGTCGTATCGGGACGTCTATTTCACCTATCCCGAACTGTCGATCCGCTTCCCTGAATTTTACTGGCTCATCAACACCCCCATATCCGATATCGCCCCCAAATATCCCAACGCCACCGGCGGCTATGTCGTCGGCGGCTTTGACCTGATCTGGCAGAGCATGACCGGAGGGCCGCAGGAAGTCATCGCGGAGTATCGTTTCCTCCACGAGTATGATTTCATGCAGAATCCCGAACTCCATGAATTCATCCTGCAAAGCAAAGAACCGGAAATGATTTTCATCGGCAACCTGCGATTCGGCCATAGTTACGGCCATCTTGATACCCAGGAACTATGGTCCTTTAAAGACTGGATGACGCACCTGCCCGGCCAGTATCCCATCCAGCAATTGCCCGCCGTCCAGATCGACTGGACGGGTCTGTTGCCGTATCCGGAAGGCGAAATTTACAAAGGCGAGTTGGAACCGCCCAAATGCACCGTATTCTTCGACGAAGACCTCAACAAAGACTGCTGTGTGGACCTGGAAGACTTCAACCTGATGGCTCGCCGCTGGCTGGATTGCACCACCCGTTAAACATCACGCTGCGTGGCCACCTTATACATAAACAAGGCCCGTCTGAGGGACGGGCCTTGTGAAGGATTGCTGTCGTCTGAGCCGCGATTTATTTGGCTTCGAATTCCGCATCGATGACGTCGTCGCCGCCTTTGCGACGAACTTCGCCTTCTTCGGGAGCCCCGGCAGGCTTGCCCTTGGGAGCCTCGCCGGCAGGCTGTGTCTTGGCCTGTTTCCTGGCGGCTTCCTCATACAGAATCTTGCCCAGTTCCTGAGCGGTCGTATTGAGGTTTTCCATCGCTTTTCGGATGGCCTCGCCATCTTCGCCCTTGGCGGCTTCCTTAAGCCGGTTGACGGCACTTTCGATATCGCCGCGGACTTTGGCATCGACCTTTTCACCATATTCCTTGAGTGTCTTTTCAGTCTGATAGACAAGCTGGTCGGCCTGGTTTTTCAGATCCACCACCTCGCGGCGTTTCTTGTCTTCGGCAGCATGGGCCTCAGCATCCCGTTTCATCTTTTCGACTTCTTCTTTGCTCAGGCCGGAGGAAGACTGAATCTTGATGGACTGCTCCTTGCCGGTACCCAGGTCTTTGGCCGAGACGTTCAGAATGCCGTTGGCGTCGATGTCAAAGGTGACTTCGATCTGGGGCACACCGCGCGGGGCCGGAGCAATGCCGTCCAGATGGAACCGGCCCAGAGTACGGTTGTCACGGGCAAACTCGCGTTCCCCCTGCAAAACATGAATCTCAACGCTGGGCTGATTGTCACTGGCTGTTGAGAACACTTCTTTCTTGCTGGTGGGAATCGTTGTGTTTTTCTCGATCAATTTGGTCATGACGCCACCATAGGTCTCCACACCCAGTGACAGCGGGGTCACATCCAGCAGCAGGATGTCTTTGACGCCCGAATCACCGGACAGAATAGCCCCCTGAATCGCAGCACCGATAGCCACCACTTCATCTGGATTGAGGCTCTTGTTGGGCGTCTTGCCAAAGATATCCTGGGCGATTTTCTGCACCAGCGGAATGCGGGTCGAACCGCCAACCATCAGCACTTCATCGATGTCTTTAGCCGACAATTTGGCATCCTTGAGGGCCTGATAGCACGGACTTTTCAACCGTTCGAAAACCGACTCGGCCAGTGCTTCGAACTTGCTGCGGGTGATGGTGATATTCAAATGCTTGGGCCCGGAGGCATCCGCGGTAATAAACGGCAGATTGACCGTGGACTCGACCTGCTGGCTGAGTTCGCACTTGCATTTTTCAGCCGCTTCTTTGAGCCGCTGGAGAGCCATCGGATCCTGCCGCAGGTCGATACCCTGCTGCTTCTTGAATTCATCGGCCAGATAATGAATCAGCACTTCGTCGAGGTCGTCACCGCCCAGGTGGGTATCCCCGTTGGTGCTGAGCACTTCAAAGACGTTATCGCCGATATCCAGAATCGAGATATCGAAGGTGCCGCCGCCGAAATCGAAGACGGCCACTTTTTCGTTCTTTTTCTTTTCAGTGCCATAGGCCAGGGCTGCGGCAGTAGGTTCATTGATGATACGCACCACGTCCAGCCCGGCAATGGTCCCGGCGTCTTTGGTCGCCTGACGCTGAGAGTCGTTAAAATAGGCAGGTACGGTGATGACGGCCTTTTCGACCTTTTCACCGAGATAATCTTCGGCGGTCTTTTTGAGGTCCTGCAGAATCATCGCCGAGATTTCCGGGGGCGTATATTCTTTACCGCGAACGTTGACTTTGACCAGCTCGTCAGGCCCCCCTGTGATAGTATAGGGAACCATCTTCTCTTCGGTGGCCACTTCACGATGACGACGCCCCATAAATCGCTTAATCGAGAAGATCGTGTTGGTTGGGTTGGTCACCTGCTGGTGCTTGGCGGTCTGGCCGACAAGCCGTTCGCCTTTGTCGGTAAAGCCGACCACCGACGGTGTCAGCCGCGAACCGCTGGCATTGATGAGCACCTTGGGTGCCGAACCTTCCATTACGGCAACCACCGAGTTGGTGGTTCCTAAATCGATGCCTATGATTTTTGCCATTGTCTGCTCCTGTATCCTATTGATTACAGTATTTATCGTATTCAGTTTTCAATCAGGCCGAAACAGCCGACCTGACCCCAATACTATGGTGCAAACAATGTGCCACATTTCTGTAGCATCCATAAGTCATTTATTATAATGAATTTACAAAAACAACCCTAAGGCCGGTTATGCCATTATGGCAGAACGATGCAGAATTGGAGTAATTTTGGCAAATCACCAAAACATATCCACGAAGTCCGGTTTTGGATTGGATTCCATAATAATGTGCTTGGAAAGGTGGGTTTTTGCTTGAGACTTACATCGAACAATCTACGATATATCGAGAACCAACAATAATATGATTGGAGGAATCTATTATGGATCGCAGAGCATTTTTGAAGAGCGTGCCGGCCCTGGCCGTGCTGAGTGCCACAGAATCCACCCTGGCTGAGGAAGTCAGCCCCACCCCCTCTGCCACACCCGGAACCTCCGCAGCACCCGCACCGGTGGTGAATCTGAAACCCATCTCCTTAGTCAGACCCCAGACCGACGGGGGTAAGTCCGTTTTGGCGGCACTATGGGAGAGAAAGACTGTCCGCAATATCAGCAACCAAAAACTCACACCGCAGGAGTTATCGAATCTGCTCTGGGCGGCCTTCGGTGTGAATCGTCCGGAGGGACCTCGGGGACAGGTCGGCAGAACTGCCGCCAGTGCCAGCAACTCGCAGGAAATTGATTTGTATGTGGTGTTGGCCGAGGGAATTTATCTGTATGATGCTCCGGAACATCGTCTTATTCCTGTGGTTGCAGGAGACTATCGTGCAACAGTGGGACGCCGGCGGGGAGGAGCCATGGCCACAGCGCCGGTGATTCTGGTCTTTGTAGCCGACCTTGCCAAATACAAACTGTCCCGGATGCAGGAGCCGGGCCTGAAAGACCCCGAGATACAGAAATCCTATTATAACGTGGCAATTGGTCTAATTGCAGGGAATGTGTATTTGTTCGCCGCATCACAGGGGCTTGCCGCGTGGTTTCATAACTGTAACAAGACCGCCCTGGCCGATCTGCTGAAGCTGGGAAACGACCAGCATGTCGTCTACGCCCAGACCGTCGGCCATCCGGCATAGGCTTTCAAGGGTTTTCTACAGATTGGATTGCGAAAAATCCCGCAAGACCAGGTCCAACGGAAGGAACAGGTCCTCTTTGCCGCCCTGCCGGCCATTAATAAAAGATTGAAAATCCATCAGAGCGGAGCCGGCAGGCTTGACTTTGTGAATCCTCAGCTTGTCCCGGCCGCAGATGACATGAAAATGTTCATCCATCATGCCGCAAACCTGTCCGGAATGGCTTTCGGCAACCACCTGGCAGGAGGCAATGGTCACTCTCCAGGACTTACCCGTTTTGGCGGAGACATAGACCGCCGCAGCCCCCGGCCAGGGCCACAGGCCGCGAACGAGATTCGCAATATCCGATGCCGGTTTTGACCAGTCAATAAACCCATGCTCTTTTTTCAGCTTGGGGGCCTTGGTGACGAATTGTTCATCCTGGGGCCGATAAACCGCTGTTCCTTTTTCAATGGCGTTGATGGTCTCCATCAACAGCGGCGCCGAAAGCTCGGACAGACGGTCATGGAGAGTCTGAAAATCATCCTCAGGAAAAATCGGCGTAGAGGCCTGCCCAAGAATCAATCCGGCATCCATTCGGTCCGCCAGTGTGATAACACTGACGCCGGTTTGGGATTCCCCTCGAATAATCGCCCAGTTGATGGGAGCGGCTCCGCGATATTTGGGCAGCAGAGAGCCATGAACATTGATGGCACCCTTTGGAAACAGCTGCACCAACGACTGAGAAATTTTCTGCCCAAAGGCAATCACCACCAGCAAATCGGCCTTGTAATCGGCTACCTGCCGGTACTGGTCGGGCCTATTGATATCCTCGGACTCAAAGCAGGGAATCGCTTTTTCATGACACCATTGGGCCACATCGGTGGGCTTGAGATCACGATGACGGCCGGCCGGTCGAGCAGGCTGAGTAAACACTGCCGCCAGGGTATGGCCGGAACAGCGAATTGCCTCCAGACTGGGAATACCGAATCGCCCGGAACCGAAATAGAGTATCCGCATAGCTTATTTAGGCCCCTGTTGTGAAGAGTGATTCTTCTGGTACTCTTCCTGGAGCCGCTTCAGGATACGGCGGGCACGCAGTTTGGACGCTTCGCTCATGCGGTCCTTAATCATCACGCCCTGGAGATGGTCATATTCATGCTGCATAGCCCGGGCAAACAACCCTTCGCCAGCCTCACTGAAGGGTTTGCCATCGAGACCGAGGGCATGAACAGTGCATTGGCTGTAACGCGGAATTTTCGCATAGATGCCGGGCAGTGACAAGCAGCCTTCTTCCATCGTGGTCATCGGGCCGGAAGGTTCGATCTTCGGATTGATATAGACTTTGGCGTTTTCTTTGGTGCCATCCAGCGAGATGACAAAAATCTGCAGGTCAACACCTGCCTGTGGGCCAGCCAGACCGATACCCTTTTGCTCGACCATAATCTCTTTCATCCGTTCAGCCAGCTGACAAATTGACTCGTCTATTGTCTGAATCGGCTTTGCGGCCTTGAGCAGAACCGGCTCTGGAAAATGCGTAATTTTGCAATTCATATAATCAACCATACCAGACTGAATCTTAAACTTAAATTTTCCGTTTTGGCGAGGCTTCAGAACTTCCAGCCGCCAGCTTTCCAGTACTATCTTTTTTCCGCAGCTGCATCGAGTAACGTGACCCTGTAAATATGCATACCATAAAACGGCTCGCGGCCGCCGCGGAATATCTATACCGTTGGGTATTAATTATCGAATTCATCACCTTTGAAGGTATTGCCCAGGTAGCTTTTCTGCACCATTTCGTTCTGGATGATATCCCGGGGTGTGCCCTCAGCAATCACCTTGCCATGATCGATAATATAAGCCTTGTCGGAGACTTCCAGTGTCCGCTCCACATTGTGGTCGGTAATCAGGATGCTGACGCCGCCGGCAACCAGTCTGCGGATTTCGGTCTGTAATTCTTCCACGGCAATCGGGTCCACGCCGCTGAAGGGTTCATCCAGCAGAATCAGCGACGGATTAGTCACCATGGCTCGGGCAATTTCAAGTTTACGACGTTCGCCGCCGGACAGAAAGCGGGCCTGACTTTGGGCCACTTCAGTCAGACTGAAACGCTCAATGAGTTCTTCGGCCTTTTGCTTACGCTGGGCACCGGTCATCGACATCGTCTCCAGAATCGCAATCAGATTCTCCCGGACCGTCAGCCGCTGAAAGACACTGGGTTCCTGAGACAGATACCCCATGCCCAGCCGGGCACGTTTGTACATGGGCAATTTCGTAACCTCAGTCCCCTCAAAGACTACTGAACCTTCGTCGGGGACAATCATGCCCATCACCATCCGGAATGTGGTGGTTTTGCCCGCCCCGTTGCGGCCCAGCAAGCCAACGATGCTGCGCTGGCCCACCGAGATATTCACCTGATTGACCACCGTTCGTCCGGTAAATTTTTTCACCAGTCCATGTGTCTGGAGTAATGTCATTTGTACCAAAATAATATCTCCTTTAACAAAACAGCGGGGTATTATACCATCGAACGCCGTCGTGCCAAACCCCTTTTTTGGAGTTGAAGCCTGTTTTGTTTGGCGCAGATGGAGATTTGTGGTATGGTAACGGTTTTGGAAACGGAATCATTCAGTATAGGAAGTGTATGGCAAAATCAAGTCCTTTTGAACAGGTACACCTTCAGATGGGAGCCCAAATGGGGGATTATCACGGCTGGCGTCTGCCGAGCCGATATAGCACCGTGGAGGCAGAAAAGTATGCTTTAGACACCCATTGTGCAGCGTTTGATTTATGCGGATTCGGGCGTATCAGTGTGAAAGGACAGGATGCAGAGGCGGTGCTGACTGAGGCAGGACTGCCACATCTTCCGGATCGTTCCAGTCAACAATGGATTTGGGCCGGCAACGGAGCGGAACAAGTCCACCGTATTGCGGCATTGCGGAATGAGTATATCGTGATTAGCAAGCCCGGGCATTTCTTGTTTGGGCAGGTCCGCGACATTATTCAAACCCAAAATGTGGACGCGACCGTAACGGACTTGTCCGAAAAAACAGCTTTTTTGGGACTGTATGGACCCGGCGCATTTGAGTCGATAGGCAAACTGTTACCTTTTGAAATTGATGAACTTACGATTGGTTCTGCAATGCCCGTATCGTTTTTTATGATGACCTTTATCTTGCTTCGTGGCAGCTGGCTTAACGGCGATGGTCTGGAGCTGTTTTGTCCGGTGTCAGCCGCAGGCCTGGTTGGCGGTTCAATCGCCAAGTATCGTCAGAAATACAATATCACGCCGGCAGGAATGGAATGCTTGATGACGGCGATGGGAAAATAAAGACATTGTCTGTAATCTATACAGACTTTTGGATGTTCCAGATTTGTAACAGAACTTACCTGTGTCGGACTGGTTTTTATAGCAATTTGTGCAGGCTTATGTTATAAGAAAATGCCTTTTTTAGGTTAATAATAGGACTTAATGACAGTATGTTTGCCATAATCAGTGATATACATTCGAATCTGGAAGCCCTGACTGCGGTCTTAAACGACATTGAACAGCGTGGCATCAAAACCATTTACTGTCTGGGGGATATCGTCGGGTATGCCGGCAATCCCAAGGAATGCCTGGACCTGGTTATCGCCAAGACTGAAAACTGCATCATGGGCAACCACGACTATGCCGTTTTATATGAGCCGACCAACTTCAATTCCGGAGCGGAGTCGGCCGCTTACTGGACTCGCAAGATGCTGGAACAGGAAACCGACCGGGAAAAAGTCCAAAAACGCTGGAATTATCTGGGCAGCCAGAAGATGCGTTGGACCCTGCAGACCAAGTTGGGCGAAGTGGATGCCCACCTGGATTTTGTGCATGGCTCGCCTCGCCGGCCGATCAATGAATATATCTTTCCAGATGACGTGTTCACCACCGCCGGGAAGATGGATGCCCTGTTTGAACGGGTCAAGCATATCTGCTTTATCGGCCATACGCATTTACCCGGGGTGTTTCTGGAGGATCCGGACTTTTATCCGCCCGATGAACTGGGCGGCAAATACCCGATTATCCCGGATGAAAAGGCGATTATCAATGTCGGTTCAGTCGGTCAGCCGCGTGACCGAGATAACCGCGCCAGCTATGTATTTGTAGCGGGGAATGAAGTGCATTTTGTACGACTGGAATATGACTATAAAGCCACAGCCCAGAAAATTTATTCGATTCCGGAGCTGGACCGCTTCGAAGGAGAACGGCTGGCCGACGGCCGATAGCCTGGCGGCATAGTTCGGAATACAACCCATCAATAAGAGACTGCATCCCAGATGCGGCAGAAATCTCTGATTTTCAAAACAGCAGAATAAAAGGATAATTTCAATGACAATAAAACGTATCGCTTTAGGTTTTTTGATTGTATTTACGGCTGCCTGCGGGGCCCTGATCTGGCACAGTGTCACTGTCGGGCACTCGGCCGGAGCGATCCGGCTGGCTGCGGAAATCACATCACAGCCGCCAGCGATGCCGGTCCAGCCCGCCCAAACAGCATTGCTGCCGACGGACGCCCCTATCGAACTGTCGGCTATTAGCGGCAGTGAGCAGACCGTCATGCTGGGCGGCCTGATGGACAAGATTGCCCGGACGGATGATCCGAGCCAGTTTAAATTCCAGGCGGAATTAACCTCACGGGGTGCTGCAGTGCGGACGGCCCGGCTTTCGGAATTCAGCAACCTTGACCGGAAAGACCCCAAAGCGATGGCCATTTTAAGCCCGGTCATCAGCGGTAAAACACACTATTCGATGGCCTGTGAATCGCTGTACGTGGCACGGCATGGCCAGCCATTCAGCGGACTGGCGTTTCCGCTGGAAAAGCTCAACTGGACACTCGCTGAGCACAACAACAGTCAAGCGGTCTTCGTCGCTGAACTGGGCACGGTTCAGACCGTTGCCGGCCAGCAGCAGATGACCGAGCCGAAGCTGCGTATCACCCGCACCTACCAGGTGCAGCCCGGCAGCTATGACCTGATCAGCAATCTTCGGATTGAAAATCTGTCGCCGGACCCCCTCAAGGCCCAGTTGAATATCGCTGGCCCGACAGGCATTCCTCATGAAGGTCAGCAACGGGATACTCTGAAGGTATTTGCAGCATTCCAGTCCGGCACCCAGGTCGAATCGCAATTTATGGATACGGCAAAAATGAAAAAGGCCGTGGACAAAAACAAACCCGAAGACCTGACATTTGCTGCCAAACAAACACTGCCGTTTTTGTGGGCGGCAATCACCAACAAATATTTTACCGCCATCGCTTATCCCTCCACGGCCCTGTCCCAATCAATGACAGGCTTTCTGACAGCCCGTTATTATCCCGAAAATCCCGGTGTGCGGCATAGCGAGAACTGCTCGTTTGTGCTGAAAACAGGCACCTTTGAACTGGCCGCAGCAGGCGACAGCAGCTCAGCGGTCGAGGTGGGAATCAACCTGTATCTGGGCCCCAAGGACAAGAAGGTCTTTGAAAACAACCCTGTCTATCAGGCCTTGTCATTCTTTCAGACGATCGATTTCAGCTCGTGCTGCTGTCCCAAAGCCATCATCGGACCTCTGGCTTTCGGCATTGTCTGGCTGATGAATACGCTATACCATGCCATGGGGCCGCTGGGCAACTACGGCATCGTGATTATGATTTTTGTATTTGTCATTCGGCTGGCACTGCATCCGCTGACCAAAAGCGGACAGGTGCAGATGATGAAGATGCAGAAGATGCAGCCCAAGATTCAGGAAATCCAGAAAAAATATGCCAGCAACAAGCAGGAAATGCAGCGGCAGATGATGCTGGTGTACCGCGAGGGCGGCGTTTCACAGTTTATGTTCATGGTACCGATGATGATACAAATGCCGATCTGGATAGCGTTATGGACGGCGGTGTATATGAATGTGGATTTGCGAGGGCAGGGTTTTCTGCCGTTCTGGATTACCGACTTGTCGGGGCCGGATGCCCTGTTCCGCTTCCCGCCGATTGATGTGCCGCTGATTGGTGAATTGAGCTCCTTTAACCTGCTGCCGCTGCTGATGGGCGTGGTGATGTATCTGCAGATGAAGCTGACACCGCAGGCCCAGACGGCCCAGGCCAATCCCGAGATGGCCCAGCAGCAGAAAATCATGTCGATTATGATGGTGGCAATGTTCCCGATATTTCTGTATAACGGGGCCTCAGGGGTGAACCTGTATATTATGTCCAGCATTGCCGCCGGGGTGGTCGAGCAGATGGTTATTCGCAAACACCTCAGGGAAAAACAGGAGCAGGAAGAGGCAACCCTGGTACCGACAACAATCAAACTGGCCAAATTCAAAAAGAAAAAGCCCAAGCCTTTTTTCCGTTTGGATAAATGAGCCGAGTCTTGCGGATTCACAGATGGCTTAACAGGTCTTCTGTGAATCCGGCACTGTACCTTGTATGTATTCTCTGGATGACACCATTGCCGCGGTTAGTTCGCCGTTACTGCTGCCAGGTCGGCCGGGACGGATTATTATCCGCATCAGCGGGGCTTGTGCATTTTCCATTTTTACCCATTCGCCTTTACAGTTCCAGTTCGGCAGCACAACCGGCGTGGTCCCGAATCCGCGGGGCCTGACAGCCTTTCGGGCAACGCTTGCCTGCGGCGTTTGGGCCGATGGCATGGCATATTGTTTTACCGCACCGTCATCCTACACCGGACAGGATTTGGTAGAGCTGCATGTATGGGCGGCTCAGCCGGTGGCGGATGCGATTTATCAGGCTGTATTGCAGACGGGTATCCGTCAGGCCGGACCGGGGGAATTCACCCAGCGGGCCTATCTGAACGGCAAGATAGATTTATCGCAGGCGGAGGCGGTGATGCATCTTATCTCGGCCGGGAACGCAGGGCAACTTTCCGCCGCCCAGCGACTGCTGCAAGGAGGCCTGGCCGCAACCGTTCATCGACTTCAGGAACAGACGCTGGAGCTGCTGTCGCTTTTGGAAGCGGGATTGGATTTTGCGGAAGAGGATATCGAATTCATCGGACCACGACAGGCCTGTGAACGGATAGGTCGGCTGTCGGAGGCGGTTCAACGGCTCCTGGACGGAGCGGTACGGTGTGAGGAATTGATAGAACTGCCGTCGGTGGGGCTGGTTGGGGCGCCCAATGCAGGCAAGAGCAGCCTGATGAACGCGCTGACGGGAACCCGTCGCAGTATTGTTTCGGAGTATGAGGGGACAACACGGGATGTATTAACAGCCCTGTTGGAACTGCCCGGCGGAACATGTGTGCTATTCGACTGTGCGGGGCTTAAAACCAGACACGACGACATGCTGGATGAACTGGCTGGGCAATCGGCAATTCAGGCGATTGGGGCGGCCACAATCCTGCTGTTTTGCGTGGATTTAACTGTAGACTTTCAGGGAGCATCACACGAGGTTTTCCGGCATTTGTCCGGATATCCTCTGATCGGGATTGCCACCAAGTCCGATTTAATCCCCTCAGAAGCTCTGTCATCACGGCTCGCTGCTCTAAGACAGAGGTTCGGCATCGACTTTCTGGCCGTCAGCAGCACGTTGAGAACAGGGATAGAGGCCCTGAAAACAACCCTGTCGCATGCATTATTATCGGCCCAGGCCGGACAGGCCGAAACTGACCGCGGTATGGCCATCAACCTGCGGCATCGGCAAAAACTGCAATCGGCCCTTAAGCATCTGGCCGAGGCAGCCGAAGAAATGAATACCGGCAGAACGGAAATCGCTGCAATGCTGCTGCGAACAGTCCATCAGGAACTGGGCGGACTGGAGCATGAGCATATCGATGAGCGGATTCTGGATGTGATATTTTCGCGATTCTGCATTGGAAAATAAAAGAAAGACAGGTCATTGTCTGCGGGTATTGGCGATGATCAACAGGTATAGTGAACTCAGGAATTCATGGCTGAACTTCGCATCATAACAGGTCCGCTGCGTGGCACTCGTTTTGAGCTGGAAAAAGGCGGATGGGCCAAGTCGATTGGCCGGATAGATGGCATGGATATTGTGCTGGCCGACAAAGCCATCTCTCGCAAGCACGCCGAGGTATTTTATCGTGACAGCCAGTGGTTTATCCGTGATCTGGGTTCATCCAACGGAACATTCATTAATGAACAGCGGATTACAGAGCCCATCCCGCTAAAAAACAATGATCAGATTCGCTGCGGAGCAACCGTCCTGCTTTTTGAATCCCATCAGGACTCCTGGATTCTCGACAAACCTGCCAAAGACAGTCCCACGATTGAACTGGAGTATAATCCCGGCGACACGATGGTGGCGATTGCCTTCGATAATTTGCAAACCAAGCAGTCCGCTCAGCAGCGTCAGCGGCTGATGCAGGCCGGACAGGCAGCACTGAATTTGTCGCATGGGATCAAGAATATCCTGCAGGCAGTCAGCACGGGCCGAGATGTGATCGATTCGGCGTTTTCTCGCAATGAAATCGACCAGGCCAAAAAGGGCTGGAATATCCTCAAACGGAATCTCGAACAGATTCAAAAGCTGGTCCTGGACATGCTTAAATTCAGCAAAGAAATCGAATTGCGACTCCAACCCTGCTTGTTCAACCGACTCATCGAGACGGTCATTCAGATGGTCTCTGCCCAGGCTCAAATGCGATCGGTAACGGTGGCGGCTCAACTGGATGAACAAATCGGGATGGTCAATGTGGACCCGGACCGCATGCAGGATGTGATTATGAATCTGCTCTTGAATGCGATTGAGGCAGTGGAGCCGCAAAAAGGACAGGTTACCGTGTCAACCGAACTCGATACGGAACGACACCAGATGATTCTGCGGGTGGCGGATAATGGGCCAGGAATTAACGACCTGAGCAGTCTTTTTGAGCCATTCCATACTACCAAAGGCAACACCGGTGTGGGGTTGGGACTGGCAATTGTCCGGAAAGTTGTTCTCCATCATAAAGGCACCGTCGATGCTCAAAGTATTCCGGGGGAGGGATCCATATTTACCGTCCGTTTGCCTTATTTGCCTGTCAATAATGAGGTTATAGAAAACCCACTGCAATCTCAGGCAAATTGACTTGAAAATACTCCTTCTTCTCGGTTTAAACCCCGCTCAATTTATCTTGGATGAATTGTCGGAAAAATGAAACATCATTGTTGTTTTTCCCCTCTATTGAGATAGAATCCAGCTAAAGAGAATAAACTCGTGAAGGAGCATCGATTATGTTCACAATCCTGTCAGCCATAACAGGTCTTGAACTCGTCTTTGTGTCGTGTGCAATTCTGGGCGGCGGGCTGTTTGTCGCCCGGCTGATTCTGATGTTTGTAGGGGGTATGCACGGCGACACGGACGCCGGGATGGCCGATTCCCCGGAGGCCGGAGGCGTGGATTTTCACCATGACATGTCCGAGTCTTCGGATTTAAGCTTTAAGTCACTGTCTTTACAGGGACTTACCGCCTTTTTCATGATGTTCGGGCTGGTTGGCTGGGCGATGCTGCGGCAAAGCAAACTGCCACCCGGCATATCGCTGATTGGAGCCGCAGCGGCCGGAGCCGGGACCGTCTGGCTCATGAAGCGGCTTTTTCAATGGGCAGGAAAATTCCAATCCAGCGGGACCTTAAATCTCCATAACGCCATCGGCTGCGGAGGCACCGTGTATTTAACCATCAAACCCGGCCAGACAGGCAAGGTTCAGGTTACGATTCAGGAGCGTCTGGTGGAGTTGGAAGCACGGAGTCAATCGGGTCAGGAAATTAAAACCGGCGAAACCATCCGGGTCGTTGGCGTCAGCAACAATATTCTCATTGTCGAAAAGATATAACTAAACTTACACCGCTTTCTTGAGGAGGACGTATGCCTACGGATTATTTGTGGCCCATTGCGGGTATCGCTATTGTGGTTCTTGTTTTAGCAACGCTGTTATTCCTGGCGTCACGCTATCGGCGATGTCCATCGGATCAGATCTTGGTAATCTTCGGCAGTATGCTTGGCAACCAGACGTCCCGGTGTATTCATGGCGGCGGCGCTTATGTCTGGCCTCTGTTTCAGGACTACTGCTACATGAGCCTGACGCCGATGACGATTACCATTCCACTGGAAAACGCCCTGTCGTTACAAAACATCCGCATCAACGTCCCCAGTACGTTTACGGTGGGTATCAGCACCGATCCGACGATTATGCATAATGCTGCCGAACGTCTGCTGCGGCTGATGCCCAAACAAATTGAACAGATGGCCCAGGAGATCATCTTCGGCCAGCTTCGTCTGACGGTAGCATCGCTGACGATCGAACAGATTAACCAGGACCGCGAGCGGTTTCTGGATGCCATTCGCAAAAATGTGGAGCCGGAACTGAATAAAATCGGCCTGTACCTGATTAATGTCAATATCACCGACATCACCGACAGCAGCCTATATATCGAAAGCATCGGGAAGAAGGCTGCTGCCGAGGCAGTCAATACCGCCAAGGTAGATGTGGCCGAACAGGATAAAAACGGGGCCATTGGTGAAGCTCAGGCCGGCAAGGAAAAGGCTATTCGCGTGGCCGAGAACATGGCCGAGGCCAAAAAAGGTCAGAAAAAGGCCGAAGCCGACATGCGTATTTACCTGCGTCAGCAGGAAACCCTGGCGTCCGTCGGCGAAGTCGAAGCAGACCGGGAAAAGACCATTCGCACTGCCGAAAATGAGGCCGCCGCCGAAAAAGGACAAAAAAAGGCCGAAGCCGACAAACGTATTTTTATCCAGCAGCAGGAAGCGGAAGCTGTCAAGGGTGAAAAGAAAGCGCAGGCCGAACAGCGAATTTACGTCCAGGAGCAGGAGGCCCTTGCTGTTGCCGGCGAAAACAAAGCCAAGGCTGATATTGCTGCCGCAGAGGCGTTGCTGGCCATGCGGCAGGCTGAAGCCCTGCAGAAAGGCGAGGTCGCCAAGCGTCAGGCGGAAGTGGAAATCCAGAAAGCTCAGTACCTGGCCGAACAGCAGCGATTGAATGCGGTGGAAGTGGTCCGGCAGGAAATCGACAAAAAGAAAATTGAAATTGAAGCCGAAGCCATTGCCGAAAAGATTCGCCGCGAGGCCAAAGGTCAGGCTGATGCGATTCTGGCCAAATACGAAGCCGAGGCCAAAGGTATCCGGCAGGTGCTGGACAGCAAGGCCGCCGGGTATGAATCGCTCATCCGAAGCTGTAATGGCGATGCCCGGGCAGCCTCTACTCTGCTGATGATTGAAAAACTGGAAGAAATCGTCGGCAAACAGGTGGAAGCAATCAAGAATCTCAAAATCGATAAGATTACCGTCTGGGACAGCGGCTCGGAGAAAGGCAGCAGCACATCGCAGTTTTTGTCCAGCATGATTAAGGCGATCCCGCCGCTGCAGGATCTGGCACAGATGGCCGGCGTGCAGTTGCCGGAGTACCTGGGCAAGATGGTGGACAACAAAGAAGTTGCCAAGGAAGAACCCACACCCGCATCCTCAGGCGGCTATGTCAATGTCCAGCATAAAGGACAGGATAAGAAATAAACCGTAAAATACAACTATGAAAAACCGGGAAGGGTTAACTCTTCCCGGTTTTTTTATAGCATCCGACAGGATTACTCCTGCGGCAGGTCAAGCATCCACTGCGATGCAAAAATCGCAAAGTCTGCCAGGTCCACATGACCATCGTTATTCAAATCCGCAGAATCAGCCGTCTGCATAAGCGGTACGAAGATATAATCTTCGGTTTCGCCAATCCAGTATCCATCCTGCGGACCACTGCCGCCATACCCTTCAGGCAACAGTGCCGACAGAGTATCGGTCATTGGCAGCGGCGACATTGCGGGTTTGTCGGACAGGGTAATCCGCATCCATATCGGACATTCAAATGCTGGATAGAACGGATGCCAGCAGATAAACGGCGGAGTTGCGATGCGATGAAAGCCCGGTTTCAAGTCGGTCAGCATCTGGTTGCGTACGGCCCATTCATGGGCCAGCAACGTCTTGTCGGCAGCATCATCGGGATTATTGCAGGGAATGATGTCGTCCCAGTCGCCATCCCGGTTCCAGTCGAACCAGACATTGACATACAGTTTATCAATGGGCTGCAGCAGATGAACCAGATAATCAAACCGTGCGGGTCTGCGATGCGGCAATCGCAGCGGGATTCTGACACCGTCATCGGCCTTATCCAGGTCTGCCGCATCTTTGGGCGGAATCAGGTTGTTGGTCGGGTCCTGGTCATAACCGTAGTCGGCATCGGTTTCTCGGGTGAGAGCCTGTCCCAAATGAGCAATGAGGATCGGATTCCAATGGATGGGCCCATAGGGCGGCAGACCGCCAAAGACTGTCGGAAATCTGGCAGGAACAACAACATCCAGCGGCCCCAGTGAACGGTATGCGGTCATATGGACATTGAAATGATTGGTGCTGTCAGGGGCATCGCCAAGGTCGGCAATGCGCTGCGGCGGCTCAATTTTCACAAGATAATCTTCGACCTCACCGTTTCGGGCCGGGCCGGCATATTTGAGACCCCCTTCCAGACTGAAGCGGAAACGGGCGTACGTCGGAGCATTCGTCGGAACCGTATGCGGATGCGGCGGGACATGAATCATCAATTCATTGGCTCCCATCGCCAGTTTTTCACTCGCAAATATCTGTTCGGCAAAATCGTCCCAGTCCCCATCGTTATTAAAGTCAATCCAGGCATCCAGGCAGCCTTCAACAGAGGCCCAGACGCGGAGTTTGGCAGGCATGCCGGGCATCAGGGGACTCAGGAATTCCACGCCGCCTTCATCATCGGCTCCATTGATATCATCGCCATCGGCGGCAAGAGTGGGCTGGCCATCCTTTTCAGCATCAATCTGGATGCAGTCCGCCGCCCCTCCGCAATCGAGAAGCGGATTGCCCAGAAAGACAGCCGGGTCAATATAATGCCGGGCGCCATCGCGGGCCAGGGTCGTCGGGAAACTGTTGCAGCGGACCACAGTATTATCGTCGCAGCGAAGTTCGGGGGCGTCGCCAAAATCAAAATGCGACTCAGGGATGATTTTTACCAGATAATCTTCCACTTCACCATCTTGGGCAAGACCGGCATAGCCAAGCACCTTTTCCGGAGCATTTAAAGAAGTAAATCGGAACCGGATATAAGTGGCAAACGGCTCGATATGTGTGTGGATAGGCGAAACATAAAATTTCAAATAATTGACTCCGGCGGCAAGGGCTTTGGCCTGGAAAATCTGTTCGCCAATATCATCCCAGTCGTTGTCGGCATTGAAGTCTGCCCAGCCATACAAGAGGCCGTCGCAGGATGCAATAACTTTAATCTCGGCATGCTGGCCGGGAGTCAGCGGGCCGGCGAAAAAGACGCCATCTTCATCGTCCAGAGCGTTTACATCATCACCGTCGGCTCCCATGGAAGGCTGACCGTCCAACTCACCATCGATATACCGGCCCAGGCGAATCTGCGGATTAATCTTATGGCGAGCCCCATTAGTCACTAACAGGGTCGGATAGCCGCTGGGGGCAAAATCCCCATCCGGCGTATCGCCAAAATCCAATTTCGGCTGCGGGGCAGCATCAATTTTCACCAGATAATCTTCGACTTCACCGTCTTTAGCCGGTCCGTAATAATTCAAACCGCCCGAAGTACTGAAACGAAAACGTGAATAGGTATTCCGCGGGGTATAATCGGCATCACTGAAAGGCACAGGAAAGGACAGAATATTCAAATCGGTTGTCACTGGGGCACTGGTAAAAATCCGTTCGCCCAGGTCGTCCCAGTCGCCATCCGCATTAAAGTCAATCCAGGCATCTATGAAACCATCGACCGATACGCTGATTTCAACCGTTGCCGTGGTGCCGGGAATCAGGACGGCCGGCAATTTCACGGCCTGTTCATCATCAATGCCATTGATGTCGTCGCCATCACTAAGCAGGGAAGGCTGACCATCCGCTTCCGCATCAATCTGGATGACGGTTAACAAGGGCGACCCCATAAACACACCTGGAACTATCACATGCCGGGCACCGTCGCGGGCCAGGGTGGTTGGATAGGTATTGCATTTGGCGCCGGTCGCATCGCATTTGGTTTCATCGGCATCACCAAAATCCATAGGCCGGGTCGGCGGAATATCATGTCCGTTGATAACGAACGCCATATCCGGCGGCACTGCGGTCGAGTCGGGTATCGGTTTCCAGACCGGATTGGGCGTAATCGGCCAGGGAGTCCAGTGAGGAACCTGGCCATAACGCTGGATTGCGGTTTTCCAGCCTGCCTGGGCCTGAATCGCATGGCTTTCGGCGTAAGGACAAAGCAGGTGCAGGACCAGCCAGTAGCGTTTACCCTGTTGCTGATGAAATGGATTTTCAATCCCGGTAATGTTAACCTGCGAAAACCGGGTGTGGTTATCGGGGAGAAAGAATTGAGATGGATCGGCATTGGCGGGGCAAAGCCAGCCTTGCAAAGAACCTTCCTGATCCAATACGTTGATTTGAGCCTTGCCCAGTTTCCACAATGGTTGGCCCGGTGTGCCGTTGGCGTCCTCATAGATGGCAACATACCAGTCCGTGACCCTGTCGAGGATATTGCCTTTCCATGAAATCCAGAAATGAATGTCGGTAATCGGGCCGGTCCGGCTGCATTGAAAATCGTCTGCGATAGCAATCGGATCAAGGCATACATCCCAGCCCTTTGGATTGGGCAACTGGGGATAGTGCATTTTGTGGCCATCGGTTGGAGTCCAGTCTCCGAAGGCAAACACCGACAGCATCAACACCATCACAAAAGCAAAAAAAGTCCTTTTGTCCATTTTTAATCCTCCTGAAATGAATGTTACTTTTTATCAAGAGAACGGTGAAGCCAATCGATGTTTTGATTTACATGTCTGCAAGCGTTTAAACAAGGTGGCATCTTTTGTGACCAAGATGAGTAACAGCATCATTATACCCTTGTTCAAAAGTCAAAGTCAAGTGCGACACATAATATCGGAACAAAAGCATCGGGAATTGTTCTTGAATGGACAAAAGGCCCTGGTTTTTCGGAATTGAGATTGTATTTTGAGAGGGTCAGGTTACAATTTCGGATAAATGAGGTGAATTTGAAGGAGTACCCAAAACTCCACATATGAACTTTATTCAGAGAAAGAGGGTAAATCATGATTGTTGTCAACACCGAAACCATTCCGGGCAAACGCATTAAGGAAATCAAAGGGCTTGTGCAGGGCAACACCGTCCGGGCCAAACATATCGGCAAAGACATTCTGGCCGGTCTGAAAAACATCGTCGGCGGTGAATTGAAAAGTTACACCGAGCTTCTGGTGGAATCCCGTCGGGAATCGATGGCTCGGATGCTGGCTCAGGCTCAGCAGCTCGGCGCCAATGCGGTTGTCAATGTGCGGTTTGCCACCAGTTCCATTACCGCCGGGGCAGCCGAATTGTATGTTTACGGCACGGCCGTCATCGTCGAAGACGAGATACCCGGCCAGGTCATTCACCAGTCCGCCCCGGTGCAGCAGCACCAGCAAATGTAAAAGGAGACGCTATGGAATCTTTGTTTCCGATTGTTTTTGCGGCGGTATTAATTCTGGTGTCGCTGGTGGTGGGCCATATCATTGAGGCCCTGCATTTTCGCAGGCTGGCTCAGCAGGAACGCGAGTATGAGTCTATGCTGGTGACCAATCTCAAGACAATTCCACCGCAGGCAGCCCATGCCGGGGCAGTGATTGTGGTCGGTGAAGCGGTCATTGCAACCGATTATTTCAAGGTTTTCGCGGCTGGACTTCGCAACCTGTTCGGCGGCGAGATGAAATCGTTTATTTCACTGCAGAATCGTGCCCGCCGGCAGGCCACACTGCGGATGCTGGAAGACGCCAAGCGCTACGGCGCCAGGGCCGTCTGGAACGTCCGTTACGAAACCGCCACCATTCAGGGCCAGGAAAATCAGAAAGCCGGCGGTGTGGAAATCATCGCTTACGGCACTGCGCTGGTATGGTGAAAAACAACGATTATTTCGATGTTCGCAACGAGCCGTGGCTGAAGGAGAGGGCGTTCAAGACCGACCCATCCGAGCAAAAGGCACCGCCAACGGCCAGCGGTGATGACGAACTGGCCGACCGGCAGAATTCGGTGGCGTATGAGCCTGCGCTGACCGGAAAACTGGAACAGCCGTATATTGGCGACTGGATACAGGAACAAAGGCAGCGTTGTTCCCTGGCCGGCAATCTTGGGGCTACTCTGCTGGCGGCTCTGATTGGAGGTCCATTTGCGGTCGTCGGAGCTATTATGGCCGGCAGGCAAACTTCAGCAGCCATTTTATACACCGTGCTTTTTGCCCCGATCATTGAAGAACTGCTCAAACAATCGGGCATGATTTATCTGCTGGAAAAGAAACCATATCGATTGTTTTCGGCCACGCAGTTTCTGTTTGGAGCACTGATCTCTGCACTGATTTTTGCCGGCATCGAGAATCTGATGTATATCCATCTGTACACCGCAGGGAAAGATTTGAATAATCCGGCAGATTATGCCCTGTTTCGCTGGACAGTCTGTATGGGGCTGCATGGGGTCTGTTCGCTTATTGCCTCAATCGGACTGATTCGACTATGGAAACGCCAGCAAACTGACGGCCGGGCCATTGACCTGGCTGGGGCGTATCCCTGTTTTGCCACTGCCATGGTGCTTCATGGCTTGTACAATCTGGTGGTCACAGTTTGGAATACAACGTTTTAGGAGAATCAAGCCGTACGTTCTCAAGCCATAACAATGGTCAAGACGGACGAACCGCTTCCAATACCATCGTTTCAAAATTATTCATTTGCTGGTTATTCGCCGCGATTCCATGGATTTCCAGATTTCTTAGATTACTGTCATCCGAACTAAGAGGTGCAAACTGTTGGATATTGATAAATCCGGCCCCCCGCAATGCCATCTCAAGCAGTTCTCTATCGTACAAAAATTGATGCCCCCAATTATAAAATGCGTTATTAATAACTATCGACGGTTTATAAACTGGTAGTCGGATAGACTTATCTGTAATCCATTTAATATACTCTTGAGCAAGAGGATTAGCTTGATCATGATAGAGTCCCAGCAGCACTTCCAGATTAGGAGTTGCAATCCGGATTTTCCCCCCCGGTTTAAGCACACGAAAACACTCCTTCAGCATCATACTGCCCTGCTGTAGGGTAAGATGCTCGATTAAGTGCTCCGAAAACACATACTCAAACACACTATTGTCAATAGGAAAAGGGGCGGCAGCATCCATATAATAAATGGTATTCAATTTAGGGTTCAAGTCTGTATTAAACCATCCCTCCAAAGCGATCGTTCCCGCTCCTATTAACAATTTGGGAACCGAATGAGACTGGAGATAAATATCCAAGGCACAACGCATGGCCTTTTTTTTAAACCGCAGTTTAATCTTTTCAATATCTTCGAAAAAACCGGATACGGTACTTGCATTCCTAAAATACCAGAGGAATTTCATTCTACTCCCGTCATTTATCCTGGGTTTTGCTACGCTTGCCTCTACGTATTACCTCTGTTCGTGTGCATTGAATTCAATCTACACATTATTTATCGCATATTTTAATTAAACCGTCAAGCAATTAATTGATACGTTGTGTTTACTCCTTTTAGACAGACGTCAGTATGTACTTGTGTTCAAATAAGTTACGATCCCCCCTACAAAACATCCTGTAAACAGCTATTATCTATCTTTATATATGTGTAATTTTTTTAAAAAATCCTTGCAATCTCACATCCGGTTGTTATAATTCTTGGTTTCTTATTGAGACAATAAAACGGAGATCGAATTTATGAAAAAAGATATTCATCCGACATATCAGGTTGTGAAGGTTCGGTGTGGTTGCGGCAACACCTTTGAGACCCGCAGTACGGCCAAAGAGATTCATGCTGAAATTTGCTCGATGTGCCACCCGTTCTACACCGGCAAGCAGAAATTCGTTGATACCGCCGGCCGTATCGAACGGTTCCAGAAGAAATTCGGACAGAATTACTTCACTAAAAAAACCGATAAGAAATAGCGACTTATCCCGTACAATTCTTGCGCTGTCGAACGTAATTCACAGGTTACGGAAGGCAGCGCAATTTTTTTGTCTTCCCCCACCAACCCAAAAAATCCAATACGAGTAAAATTCTATGGATCCAATCAATCAGGCTATACTGGGTAAACTCGAGGAACTTGACAAACGTTATATTGAGATTGAAAATCAAATCGCCCAGCCGGATGTGGTCTCCAATGCTCAGAAGCTGATTCCTCTGACCAAAGAACAGGGCAAGCTGCGTCCTCTGGTGGACAAGTACCGGCAGCTTCGGGACTTATTGCGACAGGCCGAGGATTCGCAGGCGATGTCTGAAGATCGCAGCACCGACCCGGAACTGCGAGATTTGGCCAGGGAAGAAGTCAAGCAGTTAACAGAAAAAGCAGACCACCTGCTGGAAGAAATCAAGGACAGACTGGTGATGGCCGACGACGACGCGATCGATTCGGTCATCTTTGAGATCCGAGCGGGTACCGGCGGTGAAGAGGCCGCGTTATTTGCCCGCGACCTGCACAATATGTATACCCGATACGCCGACAAAATGGGCTGGAAGGTCGAAACCATGGACTTCTCCACCACAGACAAAGGCGGCTTTCGTGAAATTATTATGACCATCAGCGGACCGGGCGTATGGGCGCATTTGGGATATGAAGGCGGCGGCCATCGCGTCCAGCGTGTGCCGGAAACGGAATCTCAGGGACGCGTACACACTTCAGCGGCTACCGTAGCAGTATTACCTGAACCCGAAGAGGTGGATGTGGACATCAAGCCGGACGATGTCATCGAAAATGTCAGTTGTGCCGGCGGGCCGGGCGGGCAAAACGTCAATAAAGTCGCCACTGCCATCCGGCTGGAGCATATCCCGACCGGAATCGTCGTCAGTATGCGTGATGAACGCAGTCAGCACAAAAACCGGGCCAAGGCATGGCGTATCCTTCGCGGCCGCGTTTTCGAATTCTATCAGAAAAAGGCTCAGGCCGACCGTTCTCAGCAGCGCAAAACGATGATTGGCTCCGGCGACCGTTCCGAACGTATTCGCACCTATAATTTCCCGCAAAATCGGCTGACGGACCACCGAATTAATTTGTCGCTATACAGTCTCGATAAGATCATGATGGGTGAAATTGATGAGCTGATTGCCGCCTTGAAGGACTACGACAAGCAGCAGCGCCTGGAAAACTTCACGTTGTAAAATCGGACAACCAAAACCCAGAAACAACTTTTATGATTATTCTGGTTACAGGTGTAGTGGGAATTGACAAGAAGCGGTATCTGGCCGATGTCTGCGAACTGGCCCGGAGCCGCGGCAGGGATATCCTGTTGTGCAATGTCGGCGATATGATGTACGCCGAGGCGCCGGATATCGCACCGGGGCGGATTCTGGACATTTCACTGCAACGGCTGCATTCGCTCCGCCGCAGCGTGTTTAAGGATATTATCAGCAAGGCTCAGGACCACGAGCATATTATCGTCAATACCCACGCGACGTTTCGCTGGCGGCACGGCCTGTTTCCGGCGTTTGATTTTTATCAGATTCGCCAGCTCAATCCGGATTTATATATCTGCATGATTGACAGCATCGAGCCGTTACATGTGCGACTGACCGCTGAGCATCATATCCGCCATTCGCTCAAAGACCTGATGGTCTGGCGTGAGGAGGAACTCCTGGCCACCGAGATGATGCAGAAAGGCACCAATGAGAACACCCCCTGCTATTGTCTGGCCCGCGGCCCTGAACAGGGCACAATTGAGACCTTTTATCGATTGGCCTTTGAACCGTGGCGAAAAAAAGTCTATCTGAGCTTTCCGATGACGCACGTTGCAGGACTGCAGCAAACCCTGGCCGAGATTAATCGCTTTCGTGCGGCCATGAAGGAACAATTCATTTGTTTTGATCCCGGCGACCTCGAAGAGGCGTATCTGCCGTATTATGCCGAGCAGGCGGCCAAAGAAGGACGCAAAGGGATTGAAATGGAAGTGCTGGGAAAACAAATTTGTCTGGAAGTCCAGGAAATCCGTCAGATTCACCGTGACATCAACAGCCAGATTTACGCCCGTGATTTTGCCCTGATTGACCAGGCCGACCGGATTGTCAGCTTTATTCCCGCCCTGCCGGATGGCCGGGCAGCGATTTCCAGCGGCGTGGAACGGGAACTCCAGCACGCCCACGAAGCCGCTAAAGATGTTTATGTCATCTGGACAGCCCCATCGGAACCGAGCGTCTTTGTCACACAGACAGCCACACGGGTCTTCAAAACCGCCGACGAGGCAATAGAATACTTCTCTGGGGAAAATCGCAGCGCCGAAAAACTGCTGTTTTAGGGAATTATTCGATGATACAGAAACCCGCAACAAAAGCCGAGCTGGCTAAATGCATTGACCATACCCTGCTGAATCCCACAGCCACGGAGCAGCACATACGCCAGCTTTGTGCCGAAGCCATCCAATACGGCTTTTACAGTGTCTGCGTGATGCCGCGGTGGGTAGAGTTGTGCGCCGATATACTGCATGAAACAGGCGTAAAAGTCTGTACTGTGACCGGATTTCCGATGGGAGCGGATTATTCGCGAGTCAAGGCCTTCCAGGCCGACCTGGCCATTGCAGCCGGAGCCGATGAAATCGATATGGTTGCAGACTTAGCGGCCATCATTTCAGGAGATGAAAAATATCTATTAAATGATATCCGGACTGTTCTGCGTCCGTGTCAGTCCGTCCGGCCGTTTGTGACGCTCAAGGTTATTATCGAATCGGCAACGCTGACGACCGACCAGATTATATTTGCCTGCAGAACCGCCCAGGCCGCCGGGGCGGATTTTGTCAAGACCAGCACCGGTCTGCATCCGGCCGGAGGGGCCACAGCCGAACACGTACAGCTTATGGCACAGTCGGCCCCGAAATGCAAAATCAAGGCCGCCGGCGGTATCCGAACCGCTGCCGATGCTCTGGCAATGATCGAAGCCGGGGCCTCCCGCATCGGAGCCAGCAAATCCATTGACATCATTCAGGGCTTTGAGCCAACAACATCGCAGACATGATCCCTGCAGTGTCCGAGCCGATTCTTTGTCGTGTTCATATCCGGCCGGTGTCGGGGGATATCGCCCTGCTGTCGCTGGGGCGAATCATATCTCGGCAAGTCCAGCCTGCCATACTTGGCGGCAATCTATCGGTCGAAAACTTCAGTTTGTTTTGTGCCTGTCCCGTGGATTGCTTTGAATTTTGTGA
>JAWRKM010000033.1:0-10260 GCA_040306945.1 Anaerohalosphaeraceae bacterium | reverse complement strand
CTGATACGGAAATGCGTATCTCGCTCGCTGAACACGTTGCCGGGAATGACCAGGACATTGTTTTCAATCGCTTTCTGGACAAAGACCGTCGCATTGGGATATTTTGGCGGCACCTTGACAAACAGATAGAATGCCCCGCCGGACCTGACGACTTCATACCCATTGCTCAACCCCTCAATCATGCGATCTCGTTTTCTGCGGTAGGCATTGACATAGTCGGTCATATCCACGCTCATCGCCTCAATGGAGGCTATCTGGAACGGCGTGGGTGCGCAGACAAAGGTGTATTGCTGAATCTGGATCATCTTATCCATCAGCGGCTTGAGGACTTCGGGGGCGGCGGCATAGCCCATACGCCAGCCGGTCATTGCATACGTTTTGCTGTAGCCTTTCAAAACCAGCGTGCCCTCATAATAGCTGGCAATGCTGTGACAGGGTCCGTCATAGCAGAAATCCTCATAAATCTCATCGCTAAGCACCAGAATACCGTGCTTGCGTGCTACTTGTGCCACAGCCTGGACTTCCTGTTTGGTATAGACCACGCCTGAGGGATTCGCCGGGGAGTTCAGTATCAGCAGTTTGGTTTTGGGCGTAATCGCTTTTTCAATCTTCTCGACCGGCAGGCGGAAATCCGGATAAGTATCGATAAACACGCATTTGCCGCCCAGCATATTGACCAGGTGTTTATACATCACAAAATACGGATCGGGGACAATCACTTCATCGCCGGGATTAATGGTTGCCATAAACGCCAGCTGGAGGCCGCCGCTGACACCGCTGGTGACAAAACACTGCGGATTCTGCCAGCCATAGTCGGCAGCCACTTTGGCTTTGATGACATCAATGAGTTTCTGTTCGCCGGCAGTCTGCGAATACCGGTTAAAACCCGCCTCGATTGCGCGGATGGCAGCTTTTTTAATCGGCTCCGGCACATCAAAATCCGGCTGACCGATAGAGAAATTCACGGGGTCTTTTAACTGGGCAGCCAGAGCGAAAACCTTGCGGATTCCGCTCGCATCTATCAGCTGGGTACGATCGGCAAGAAATGGACGCATAGCAAATTCCTTTATTCAATACTTCACAAGTATCATTTTGCCGCGAGGATAGCCACAGAATACACCGAAAAGCACATCGCCGCGCTTCGGGCAATTTCAATCAGGGTCAGTATATTTGGCGTAACGCGGGCGCATAAAAAACCATCCGGAATCATAGCAGGGCTGTGTTCCGGATGGTCTGATTATCTATTGTTCATCGGACTCCGGACATTATTTCTTCGCGGCAGCACCCGCAGCCGGAGCAGCAGCGGCCCCCGGAGCAGCAGCGGCAGCTTCTTCTTTGGCAGCCTTCTTACCGGTACCGGCTTTGCGGTGGGCAACCTTGGGCAGCCCCATAACCGATTTATCCTCATCCCAGCGATCTTCCTGCTTGAGCACCTCAATTCGCTCACCGCGGCTGAGTACATTGCGATGTCTGGACAACGCACCTTTGACTTTCAAAGAACGATCAATTGACATTCTGAATTCTCCTGATACTTATTTCATTTTCATACCATATGCATCTTGGAACGGAGTAGAGCCAAACCGCTCATACCCTTCGGGGGCCTTATATTTGGCCCCAATACGTTTTATCGTCTGCTTCATCTGATACCCGTCAGTCCCCGTTTTTTCGGGGTTTTCAAAACGGTTTTTGGTGACCAGCAGAAAATAGCTGCCTCGCTGAATCACCTCAGTTTCAATCCCATTCTGTTTAAAATAAGCCTGAACAGGAATCAAATCATTTTGTTTCGTATAGGCTACAATGACAATCGCATTGTCACCTGTCGAGGTCGCCTTTACAGGCTCAGTCTTCATTTCCGCCGGCGGTTTTTGGAACTCGTTCTGAATCGCCGTGGGCATTTCCGGCTTGACAGGCGTCTGCGTCCTGGCCGGCACAGGCAACACCGCAGTCTCCTGCGGTTTTACCTCTGGTTTTGGAACAGCCGAGACAACGGGGTTTGACAGCATCTGAGTATCCAGATCTGTCAGGTCTTTATTTGACACCTCTTTTTGTTCTTTGGGCGTTTGGCCGGATACAACCACCTGATCTTGTTTGTTTCGGCTGATCTTGCCTGCCATCGTTATCAAAAGCACCACAACGAGCACTATCCCGACAGCTATTGCGACCCATTTAAGCAATACTTTATCATTGAGCACTTCTCGGACCAGTTCCATAGTCCGAGAGGCCTGTTTGGGTTGCTTCAAAACCCTTCCTTTTAACGTAACTGCTGGCCTGGCAACAGGTTTTGTTAAAGGCTTTGGCTGCATTGGAACCTGTTTGGCCTGGGTCGGGGACGGCTTTAACTGGATTCGCGGTTCGGTCCTGGGCTGCTGTTGAGGCACAGGCTGAGCCTGCGGCGTTTGATTAAGACCACCGGCCTCTTTTTTTCGCCGTATTGCCTCATACAATGGAATTCGATTCATTTCGCGAACCATAGGATCTCAATTTTAGCCATTAACAATCCATTTTATACAGTCTTGGAGGCCTTCCGAGAATCCACCTTCCGGTTCTGTTCATCTCCTTTGTTTTCCAATCAAATGCACACACCAGAGTCGAACAGCCAGCAAATAAACAATACAAACCAAGGATAATATCCCAAATTTATGTAAATTTCAACACCAAAAACGGTTCATTGCCTTATTTTTCATGACAAATTGTCTCTTGACTTTTCGCGGAATTTCGGATAATTAAAAGCCCTTTATTAATTTACTTTACTCGGTTCCTGTAGTCTGGTATAGATTTTGATGCGGTTTGACGACCCATAAAGGGTTGCGCAACCGAGTTCGGACAGGAAAAACGGTGTGTATTAAAACGTTGTTTCAGGAGTTAAAATGCTACCAACAAAAAAGAAAAGTCATTCGACGATCCGCTCCCGTCGGGCGCATAAGGCCCTCAAGCCGGTGAATTATTCACTGTGCAAGAAATGCGGTGCAGCCAAACTGCCACATGCCGCGTGCGGAAAATGCGGGTATGTCAACTCGGATATTACACTGAAACTCGGTCAGGAGGCTGAAGAGTAAGTTATGCGGATTGCCATCGACGCGATGGGCGGGGATTACGCCCCCGGCGAGATTATTGCCGGCGCGCTGGAAGCAAAGGATCTGCTCGGCTCCGATGACGAACTGGTTTTAGTGGGCGACGAGGAAGCCATACGTTCCCAACTGAAGACCTTGAAGGCGTCAGAGGATACGTTCCGTATTTTTCACGCCCCGGAAGTCATCGGCATGGATGAGTCTCCTGTCGATGCGCTGCGTAAAAAACCCAAAAGCTCAATCGCCATCATGGCACGGATCGCCTCACATAAACAGGTCGATGCAGTCCTGTCGGCAGGCAATACCGGCGCCTGCGTGGCTGCCTGCCAGCTGCGAATGCGAACCCTGGAAGGGGTTGTTCGTCCCGGTATTGCAGTGGTGCTGCCCACGTATAACGGCCCGATTACGATTTGTGATGTCGGAGCCAACATTGCCTGTAAGCCTATTCATTTATACCAGTATGCGGTGATGGCTGGTTCCTATTCCAATTTAATGCTGGGCATTCAAAATCCCCGTGTCGGTATTATGAATATTGGCGAAGAGGAGGCCAAGGGCACGGACTTAATCAAAAAGACCCGGGCACTGCTGAAATCCGACCCGACAGTCAACTTCGTCGGGAATATTGAAGGCCGCGATTTGTTTGAAGGCAAATGCGATGTGGTCATTTGCGAAGGATTTGTGGGCAATGTCGTCCTGAAGCTGACCGAGGGTGCTGTAGGGATGCTCTTTCAGGTCATTCGCGAGGAACTGATGCAGCGCAACAAGCTGTTGGCCCTGTGGTTTAAAACGGTGGTCAAAAAGATTTATAAAAAATACGATTATCATGAATACGGTGGAGCTTTGCTGCTGGGGGTCAACGGTACTTCCATTATCTGCCACGGCTCCAGTAAGGCCCGTACAATCAAAAACGCCATCCTGTCCTGTAAACGATTTTCAGAGAAAAAGATTAACGAGCATATTGTGCAGGCTCTGGCTAAATCAGCGATAAAATCAAATGGTGAATAATCCAACAATACAAGCCACAAAGCCCACCTGTGCTGTCATTGCCGGAACAGGTTCTTGTGTGCCGGATAAAGTGCTGACTAACGACGACTTTGCCAAGATGGTGGAAACCAATGACGAATGGATTACCACACGCACAGGCATCAAACAGCGTCGAATCGCCTCCGAAGAGCAAACGACGGCCGTGCTGGCCTCCGAAGCGGCACGCCGGGCGTTAGCTGATGCCGGCATGAAGCCGGAGGAGCTGGACCTGATCATCGTAGCAACCATTACACCGGAGATGGTGTTCCCGTCAACAGCCTGCTTTGTGCAGAACGCGATTGGCGCTGTCAATGCCTGGGCTTTTGATCTGTCTGCAGCCTGCAGCGGATTTGTGTATGGACTTTCGATTGCCCAGCAATTTATTGGTGCGGGTCGTTACCGCACCGCCATGGTCATCGGTGCCGAAACACTCAGCCGCATCACTGACTACACAGACCGGGGAAGCTGTATCCTGTTTGGCGATGGCGCCGGGGCCGTGATTCTGAAGGCGGATCATCAGGGCACATCCATGGGTGTGATGTACAGCACCGCATTCTCTGACGGCAGCGGATGGACATCGCTGCACTGTAAAGCCTACGGCTCGCGCTATCCTGTGGGCAGACCCCTGCCTGACCCCAAGATGGTCTATATGACCATTAACGGCAAGGAGGTCTATCATACAGCGGTTCGCCGGATTGTAGAACTGGTGAATGAATGTCTGGAAAAATGTGATCTGGATATCAAAGACATCGCTTTATTCATCCCCCATCAGATGAACGCCCGGATTATCGAATCCGTCGGCAAACGTCTGAATTTCAGTGATGACCAGATTTTCATCAACATAGATAAATTCGGCAATACATCCGCCGCGTCAATTCCGATTGCGTTAAATGAAGCAAGGCAAACCGGGCGTTTGAAGAAAAACGATATTGTGCTGCTGGTTGCGTTTGGCGGCGGATTAACCTGGGGAGCCAACGTCATTCAGCTATAAAATCGCCCAAACGTATAAATTAGGATTCAGATGAGTAAAATTGCTTTTATATTTCCGGGTCAGGGTGCCCAGCTTGTGGGGATGGGCGCCGATATCGCGGCCGCATTCCCTGCCGCCGCAGCCCTGTTTGATAAGGCCTGCGACATCGTCGGATTTGATCTGAAAAGCCTGTGTTTTCATGGGCCAGAAGAAAAGTTAAATAGTACTGAAATATCGCAGCCTGCCATTTTTACCGTATCTGCCGCCCTGCTGGAGCTGGTGCGTGAAAAAGCCCCGGCTTTGACCCCGCAGGTTACAGCCGGTCTTTCGATGGGCGAATATACGGCGCTATATGCCGCAGGCTTGATGAGTTTTGAAGATGCCTTAACGCTGGTTCTCAAACGCGGCCAGGCCATGCAGGCAGCAGCCAATAGCTCTCGCGGCGGCATGGTCAGCCTGATCGGACTGGATGAACCGGCGGTTCGTCAACTGTGCGAGGAGGCCTCCGAAGGCCAGCTCCTGACTCCGGCGAATTTCAACTGCCCGGGGCAAATCGTCATCAGCGGCGCAATCGAAGCCTGCCAGAGAGCTACGGGGCTTGCCGAAAAATATGGTGCCATGAAAGCTGTTCCGCTGGCGGTAGCGGGAGCATTTCACACGACTATGATGAGACCTGCGGCGGAGGCACTGGAACAGGCACTGGCCAGTTGTCCCCTGAAGGATCCCTCCTCTATCCAGGTCATTGCCAACATTTCGGCGGATTACTATGGCTCTGTCCAGCAGATTCGTCAGGGTCTTGTTCGGCAGCTTGTTGAACCTATCCTCTGGCAGAAATGCATGGAAAAACTGATTGTTGACGGGGTTACACAATTTGTGGAAATTGGCCCTAATCGTGTATTAACGGGCTTAATGAAGCGCATTCATCGCAGAGCAGATATCGTGAATATCAGTTCTCTTGAAAGTCTTGAATCGATATAATACGTAAACCGAATTAACGACCAACAATATCTTTATTTTGAGTTGGAGAATTGTATGACAGAGAAACGTTTGGCAGTAGTCACCGGAGCGGCCCGCGGTATTGGCCGGGCGATTGTTCTGGAGCTTCTTAAGCAGGGACGCAAGGTTGCGGGGCTGGATTTGAATGCCCAGCAGCTTGCTGAATTGGAATCCGTATGTAAAACCGCCGGGTTCGAGGTCATAACCCGTTGTGTGGATATCACGCAAACCGACAAACTGACTCAGGTATTAGAAGAACTTGCAGAGCAAAACGGCGGTATTGGCATCCTGGTCAATAATGCCGGAATTACCCGTGATAAATTGATGATTCAGATGGATGATGAGGATTTTGATCGGGTGATGAATGTCAATCTGCGGGCAGCCTTTGTTGCAACCCGTGTTGCGGCCCGCTCCATGGTCCGTAATAAATTTGGGCGTCTGATTCATATTGCCTCGGTTGCCGGAGTAATGGGGCAGGCCGGCTCCACCAACTATGCTGCCAGCAAGGCCGGTCTGATCGGCATGAGTAAATCGATTGCTCGTGAAGTCGGCAAGAAAAACGTCACTTCCAACTGTATCGCCCCAGGCTTTATTATGACGGATATGACGGCTGTTTTGCACGAACAGGTCAAAGAAGCAGCAATGAACGTCATTCCGATGCGTAAATTCGGCACCCCCGAAGATGTCGCGCGAGCGGTCGCCTTCCTGGCCAGCGATGAGGCTGGTTACATTACCGGTCAGGTCCTGTGTGTGGACGGCGGAATGGCGATGTAGTAAGTATCCAATTGATAGAAGAATTTTAAAAAAAACGTTGAAAACAGGTTATCAGGCCGGTATATTACCGCCGACTGTTCGCAGTCAAAAACAAAATGGATTGAAAAAGTTTACTTTCGATAAAGGAGAACAGCACGTGAGCGAAAATGTTGATATCAAGACTGTCGAGGCCAAAGTGATTGAAATCGTCAGCGAGCAGATGGGCGTGGATAAAGCCGAAATCAGCCGCGAAACATCTTTCATTAATGACCTCAATGCCGATTCCTTGGATACCGTTGAGTTGGTTATGGAGTTTGAAGATGCTTTTGATATGAGTATCCCGGATGAAGAAGCCGAAAAGATTCAGACTGTTGGCGCCGCGATCGATTATATTGTCGATGTGATGAAGAAAAAAGGCAGCGAATAACTACAGGGTCAGGAATGTCAAATCGTCGAGTTGTCATTACGGGCCTGGGCTGCATCACTGCACTGGGAGAAACCGCTGAATCCTTATTTGACGCCGTATGTCAGGCCCAAAGTGGGGTATCGACTATCGAGCATTTCGATACGTCTCTGTATCCGGTTAAGTTCGGCGGCGAAATCAAACAGTTCGATCCGGGCAAATATATCGATGTTCATGAAGCCAACCGCATGGATCGGTTTACGCAGATGGCCTTTGCGTCGTCTATTGTAGCGGTCAAGGACAGTGGTTTGGACTTTGAAAAAGAGGATAAAACCCGGGTTGCAGTCATCGTCGGAACAGGCATTGGCGGCATCAAGGAAATCGAAGATCAGCATGTCCGACTGCTGGATAAAGGCCCCCGCCGGGTTTCGCCGTTTTGCGTGCCCAAACTGATGGGCAATGCCGCAAGCGGCTGCATCTCAATGCAGTGGGGATTGCGCGGACCCAATTTCTGCGTGGTCACAGCCTGTGCCTCCGCCAGCCATGCCATTGGCGAAGCGTTCTACAACATCCTGAACGACCGCAGCGATATGGCCATTACCGGTGGCTCTGAAGCAGCCTTGACGCCGATTGGACTGGCTTCGTTCTGTGCTCTGAAATCGCTGAGTACCCGGAATGACGCCCCCCAGAAAGCCAGTCGTCCCTTTGACAAGGACCGTGACGGCTTTGTTCTGTCCGAAGGCGCTGCAATCCTGGTGCTGGAAGAATACGAACATGCCAAAAAACGCGGCGCCAGGATTTATGCGGAACTGCTGGGTTACGGCGGTACCGGTGATGGGCATCATATCACCGCCCCGCTGTCCGATGGTTCCGGCGGCGCTGAAGCTATGCGTGTGGCACTCAAGCAGGCCAAATTAAATCCCGACCAGATTGATTATATCAATGCTCACGGCACCAGCACTCAGCTTAACGATGCGGCTGAAAGCATCGCGGTCAAGTCGGTCTTCGGTTCTCATGCCTACAAGCTGGCCGTCAGCTCCACCAAAAGCTGCCTGGGGCATACTCTCGGCGCCAGCGGCGCAATTGAACTGCTCGTCACGGCCAAAACCATCGAAACCGGAATTATCCATCCGACAGCTAATCTGGAATCCGTTGATCCGGAATGTGATACGAATATGGATTATGTCCCCGGCTCAGCCCGCAAGGCCAATGTACGTTATGCCTTGAGCAACTCGCTGGGTTTTGGCGGTCATAACTGTGCCTTGATTATCGGCAAGATTTAACAAAACTCTGTTACAAAAATTAAAAACCCCGGCGATTAAACCGGGGTTTTTTTACTCCCCACCTTCGAAACCATCACCAAATATTAATATTTTTAGAATTATTCTACGTTCTGCGGAATTTTCTATTGATATCCGTGAAAATACCCATAAAATCCAGCAAAGTCGTCAGAAAATAGCACATACGCCCAAAGTGGTCGTATAGACTAATAAAGAGTTTTCTCCCCTCCGGAAGGGTCTGCCTGCGGGCGGCCCTTCTCTTTTTTTGGGGTATTATGTAAAATATACTCCATATTCATCTATGTCGTTTACCCTTTTTTTTAAAATCAGTATTAATCCGGATCGCCTTTCATCCCCAACAAATCCATTTAACCTTATTATTTATAATAGCTTATAAGTAATTGTTGCCATCCTCGCTCAGTCTGAAAATGTAGTTTTCCGGCTCATATCTGGTCCCAATTCTTGCCATTTTCCAGATTTTAACTACAATTCATCTATGACAAACCAATTTTCTATCGGCGTGGCTGGCTGGTCGTATCCTGACTGGCAGAAAATCGTCTATCCGGCCGGTGTCAAAGATCCGCTGGCTTATTTGTGCCGGTTTGTTGATTGTATTGAAATTAACTCCACTTTTTATCGTCCCCCCGAGGGACGGATTTGCCAGACATGGCTGTCCAAGACCAAGGACAAACCCGAATTCTTCTTTGCAGCCAAACTCCATCAGGATTTTACACATGAATATAAACTGAATTCGTCGCTTATCAGGGAATTCCATGACGGTTTGCGTCCATTATTAGAAGCCGGCCGGCTCCGACATCTGCTCATGCAGTTCCCCTATTATTTTGACGATTCCCCCAAAAACCGCAGTCACCTGACAGAATTAGTCAATCGGTTTAGCCCACCTTTTAATCTGGCTGTTGAAGTCCGCCATAAATCCTGGGAAACAGCCGACGCCATGGATTTTCTGGCCCGCCTGCAGGTCAGCGTTGCCTCCCTTGATTACCCCATCGGTCCGGATTCTTTCAGCCTGCCCTGCTGCACGGTCGGCAAAGCCGGTTATTTCAGGCTGCACGGGCGGAACACCGAGGCCTGGTTTAAGGCATCCAGCCGGGATGAGAAATATAATTATTGCTACAGCACAGACGAACTGAACCAGATCGAAAACCGGATCAAGTCGCTTTGTCATACCTTTACGTCCGTCATGGTCATTACCAATAACCATTATCAGGGTTCCGCTGTTGCCAATGCCCTTGAACTCAAAGCCAGACTGACCGGACAAAAGCAACTTGTTCCCGAAGACCTCTTCCTGCGATATCCCCGATTGAAGGAAATCGCCTTGAATCCCCCGCTGTTTTGAATTTATACGAAGTCTTTTGTAGCCATTCGGGTGTCTGCTGCATCTTAAAAGAGAACGCTTGATAGTTCAGATTGATTTTGTTAGGATGAATGATTATCGTAAAAAGCATAACACGGCTGAAAATCAAATAAACACTTATGTAAGGAGACAAACGTGACACGACTTATTGCTGCAACACTCATTTGTGCCTGCCTCGTGCTGAACGGCTGCCACTCCGCCAAAACCGCTAAATCCGATGGATGGATCAGCCTTTTTGACGGAAAGACCCTGAATGGCTGGACTGCCAATGAAAATAAAGATAGCTTCAAGGTGCAGGATGGCAAAATCATCGTCAACGGTGAACGCAGCCATCTGTTCTACACCGGCCCCGTCATGAATGCAAAGTTCACAAATTTCGAGTGGAAAGCCGA
>JAWRKM010000032.1:0-22029 GCA_040306945.1 Anaerohalosphaeraceae bacterium | reverse complement strand
AATTTTATATGGGGGCACGAGGTTTATGGAATCGAATCCACCGAAAATCAATCCGAAACCGACATGGCTGGAAATCGCCGTCGGGTTTGTGGTGCTTGTGGGCATCTCGATGATCGTGGTTCCGCAGTTTAGCCGGGCAGCCGGTGAAGGGCGACTGGCTCAGTTGTCCGATACCCTGTATCTGGTTCGCTGCGCCATTGATTTATACCGGGCGGATCATGAGGGGCTTCTGCCTGGCCAGGCGAAAGCGGGCCAGCCGGTCCGTCCTGAACATTTTGTTCGGGATCTGACCTCGCCCGGGCCTGTGGGGGCCAGTGCCTATCTGCGGTCGTTTCCCGGCAATCCGTTTATCAGTCAGGATGATCGGCGAAACACGATTACCTGTGTTCATGATCCGAATTTAAAGCCCAATGGCACCGAGGGCACGGCGTGGTGGTTTAATTCCGCTACGGGGGACTTTCGAGCCTGTGATAATCCGTTTCATACAGTCTATTGAAGAGATCTATCGTCAGGCGGTTCGGGGGGGCCGCCTGCTTTTGTTCTATTTATCCTGTAGAGTTTAGTATGATGTTGTGTTCAGGATTTCAGATTACCTGAGTCTGACAGTGAAAGCGGCAGTACAATTGTGAAAAAACATAAACCAGCCCGTGCGAGTAAAGGATTTACTCTGATTGAAGTGATGATGGCGATGGTGATTCTTGCCGTTGCCGCGTCGGGGATCCTGGTCTCGTTTGCCGCTGCGGCATCCGTCCAGACTGAGGCCCATCGCCGGATTATCGCCTCGCGTCTGGCGGCGGATAAAATTGAGTATTTGGCGGCGAAGGATTTTAGTGAGCTGGAAATCAGCTATGTCGGCAAAACCATCACGGAATCCGCGGGGACACTGACCGACAGCACCGGCAGCCTCCTGACCGGAGATGCCTATACGGGCCTGAGCCGGACGGTGACCTGCGAGTATGCCCAAATCGCCGGAGTCAAGCTCATCTGGGTTACCGTGGATGTGGATTATAAAGGTCTTTCTGCGGCTCATCTGAGTACGCTGATTGGGGATAAATACAAACACTAAATTGTAGAGCAAGCCTCTGTGCTTGCTGGTTTTCAGTTTCGCCGAAGGCGTATCCGAAATTCATTGGAATGCCTGCGGCATGGATTTTTACCCCAAGCACGGAGGCTTGAGCTACTATACCTCAAGCACGGAGGCTTGAGCTACTATGAAAGGACTGAGGGGGGAAGCTCCGGGCTGCTGTTGGAGGCGATTGGGATTACCGAAATGGTGTCAAAACGAAAACAAAATCATGGTTTCACGCTGGCCGAAGTGCTGGTGGCGCTGATGGTTGCCTCGATTATTCTGGCAGCGGCAGCCACGATGGCAGGGGCTTTAAGTGCCGGCAAGACTGCCAATGACCAGGTCTCGCGCAATGGTGCCAACCTGCTCCAGCTCCAGACCCGCCTGTCAGATTTGATCATGCGGGCTAACAGGGTCGCCGGCATTGATAGCCAGGGTCTGACGCTGTGGCTGGATAAAGATAACAACGGCCTGCCCCATATCGCTTCAGAATATGTCTATATCCGGACCAATGCCACCCGTGACTGTGTTATTATCAGCAAGGCCGGGTTGCAGGAAAACTATTATAATAAACAATGCTCTAATGTTCAGTTTTATCTGGACAATACAGACAAAGCCCTGGTCAAGCATATTACCGTGCAATTTAATATGGTGGAAAACGGCGTGACCCAGACGTATTCCATCAGCGGTACGCTGCGGGGCAAAACAAACTGATGATAAGTAAAAAGGTAAAAGGAAAAAGGTAAAAATAAGAAATCCGCCGGGGGAATAAAGAGTTGCTCGCATAGATTGGAGTTTGACAAAACAGCGAAGCCCAGGCTTCCAGCTTCAGTTTGAGAACAGGAATGTTTCTGGCTGAAATTTGTTCTAAAAGGTGAAATTTAGCATTTTGATTTTAGGATTTAGAATTAAGCATTTAGAAAATTCTACTATGGGGGTATCAGTCATGGCGTTTCGGCATGGCAAGCATAAACAACATCGTGGCCGCAGGCAAAATGGGTCGGTCCTGCTGTCCACGCTGTTTATTGTGATCGCCGTCACAACGATATCGATGGGGTATCTTTATCGTGCCGATATGACGCTGGCCTCCGGCCGGAATCTCGAGCTGCGCAATCAGTCCGATTATCTGGCATGGTCGGGACTTGAGCACGCCAGGGCGCTGATTCAGGGCGATCCCAATATACCTGATCCTAATAATATCGTATGGCCTATACCTGATTCCGGCAATGAATTCTATTATGAACTGCATACCGAAGAACAATCACCTACGGCAGATGGGCGAAAATATACGGTAACATGCACAGTCGTTTATGATCCGGTCGGAAACAAATCTCAAGCACAAAGTGACCTGCAGGTTGACGTGATTTATGCTGACAACAAAACAACAATAGATTCAATCAAACTGAAATCAAAATTCACTCGAGATTTAACACCATACAACAGTGCCTATCATCTCGCGTGGGAGGGTATAGGGTATGCAAGATTACTCATTCAGAGTGATCCTAATACTCCCCACAATATTATCTGGCCTCCGGATAAAGTCTGTTATGATTTCAGCGGTATCTGTTATGAGTTGGACATCCCATCCCCCACTGTCACGGCGACCAAACGCACGTATCCAGTGACCTGTGAGGCGTATTATCAGGTTGGAACCGAAAAGAAAGCGAGAAGTTATCTGTCGGCGAAAGTGGTTTATCTGATTGCCGACGGCAAAACAACCTTTAATTCAATCAATCGGCAATAACGTCCGATAACGCAACTGATGTAATCAAGCAGCAAAGGGGGCAGCGATGGCAGTTCTGCCCAGAAAAGGGATTGATTTTGCGTCTTGTCCGGCCCGCCCGGTTCAGGACACAGTCTATCCGTTCCTTTGTGCTGTTTTCAGAGATTTCTGCTCGTTTTGTGCTATTATATTGACTCCAGCCCTGTTTTCAGTGTTGATTGCAGGGATTGAGAAGCGATTCAGGATTATCTTTCAGGCCGGGACAAGGATATCAGGGCTTTCCAAGTCCTTTAATTTCGCCGGAATCAACATAATTCATATCTGTATATCACGTTATGCCCTTTTCCCGGCCGGTTTTCGACCGGCCTAAGGATTTTCGCACTCATCCAGTTTTCGTACAGACCCGGTTAAGCCGGGCAAACCAAATGTCGAAACACTTTCAGGATTCGACCGACGTGATATCGAGCAGGCCCCATAAAACAGGTATGTATGAGGCAGCATTGATTTTCCGTATGAACCGACGCAAGCACATCGCGGGTGCGGGACTGTCTGTTGAATCCGGAACTCAAAAAACAGGTAAGAAACAATGCAGTACAAAACTTTAGAATGCCATGAAAACAAGGGATTTACGTTAATCGAGCTGCTGGTGGTGGTCGTGATTTTATCGGTGGCGGCGATGATTGTGGTTCCCACGCTGTCTTCGGCTGCCGATATGCAGGTCCGTTCCGCGGCCAATACCATCGCTGCTGACCTGGATTATGCCCGGGGGCTGGCTGTGACCCGCCAGACGAATTATTCGGTGGTGTTCAATCCTGCCGGCGAATCGTATGAAATCCGTCGGACCACCGACAATGCCGTGATTAAAAATCCTCTGAACGGAAAGAATTATGTGGTAACGTTCGATAGCGATTCCCGCCTGAGTCAGGTGGATATTGTCTCGGCCAATTTTGATGCCGATGTGAGTAACGCCATCACGTTTGACTATCTCGGTGCTCCTTACAAGGGTATCGGTACCGCTACAAAATTGAACAGCGGGCGCATCACCCTGCAGGGCGGAGCTTTCACCCTGTATGTCGATGTCGAACCTGTGACCGGGTATGTAACTATTACTCAGCCCTGATATAAGGTAATCCAATAAACGATGTGGAATCTGATGAATTCATCCAAAATGCAGCCGATTGGTCTGGATATCGGGCACAGCGCCATCAAGATGATTCAGCTTTGCCGTGCCGGCCAGACTATCCGTGTGGTTGCCGCCCGGGATGCGGTTATCGATCCGGGGCTGAGCCGCGATCCGGCTGCACGGAGGGAATTCATCGTTTCCTCCATTCGCCAGATGTTATCCCGCGCCGATTTTTCAGGGCGCCGGGTTGTCAGCTGCCTGCCTGGAGATGTCCTCAAAATCAAAAGTCTGCGTCTGGATACGGACAATCCTGACGAAATTGAACAATTCATGCGGACAGAAGTCGCCTCCCGTTTCGGCCTCAAGCCCGATGTGGATGAATTACGCTATATGGTGGCCGGTACTGTCTTTCAGGGCGATCAGATGAAAAACGAAGTCATCTTTTTCGGCGTCGAACGTGATGCCCTGGCTGACCATCTGGCGATGCTGGAAGAAGCCCGCCTGGAACCGGTGACGCTGGATACTGTGCCGTCTGCTCTGTTTCGCAGTTTTCAGTTGTCCCTTCGCCGGCGTGAAGACAAGGATCTGGTCAGTGTTCTGGTGGACCTCGGATGCCGCTACACGACAGTCATCATCGGCAAAGGTCATCAGATTCTGTTTATCAAGCAAATTCCGATTGCCGGAGAGCACTTGACTGAGGAGGTTGCCGGTCGGCTGGGGATTCGTCTGGAAGAGGCTGCGATGCTTCGCTCCAGGCTGCGTTATCCTGAATCGGCAGATGTCGAACCGGAAACCATTCACGCGGTCACCGATGCGATGAATAATGCGGTTGAAACCCTGTCCCGCGAAATAGCCCTGTGTTTCAAATATTATGCTGTAACGTTCCGCGGTCAGCGGCCTGCTGAGGCGGTTTTTGCCGGCGGGGAGGCATATGAAAGCACGCTTATGAATGCCCTGCGCCGCCATCTGGGCCTGCAGATTCGGATTGCTGAACCGCTTCGCGGATTTGACCTCAAGCAGGTCGGACTGGATCGCCGCAGCAATCCTCAGCTGTGTGAGTGGGCAGTTGCCGTGGGGTTGGCCATGCGGGGACTGGATGTTTCCGATCGCCTAACCCAACAGGAGGAGGTATTTCAGGAAACTGTATGACTGAAATCGATTTTATTCCGCAGTGGTATCGTGCAGGCCGCAAGCGCAAGCTGTGGTACCACAGACAATATCTGATCTTTAGTGCCATAGTGGTTGTGATTGCACTGGGATGTTTTGCGGCAGGGCACAGTCTGGCCACGGCGCGGGCCGAATTGACGACCATGCGGGAGCATTTGTCCAGCGGGATTCAGACCATTCAGCGATTCCGCCAGCTTCAGCTCCGCTGGGATAGCCTCAACCAGAAGGTTATTATGCTCAAAGAGGTTACGCCTCGAACGCCTTTTGCGTCGGTTCTGGCCGAATTGTCGGCCTGTATCGGCCCCAATGTCGTGCTGAGCCGGCTGAGTGTCCAGAATGTCCCCATCGAGTCAAAGGATAAATATGCCGCGTCAGCTGGCCCTATGATCCGGCTCGGAGCGGGCGGCAATGTCAAAGGCAATTCCGCCCAGACGGTCCCCATGCAGACCGAAGTGGTCTTGCAGGGTATTGCCGCGGATGGTTCGGTCGTTGCTGGTCTGATTGCAGCGCTGGAAGAGTCGGATTACTTTCGGCAGGTGGTTCCCGGTTATTCCAGGAATATCAAAATACGCGATTCCAGTGCTACTGAGTTTGAAATTCGCTGTGTGCTGGCCGATTATGAAATCGTCAAGTAGTGGAGTGGTTTGGGATGCCGTCATTTGAGAAAAAACAAATCTGGATTCTGGTGATTGGCGCCCTGGTCTGTGCCGGGGTGGCGGTCTTCGGCTATATCCCGATTGCCTGGCAGAAACACGTCATTACGCAGATCCTTCAGCGTCAGGCAATGACGCTGGAACAGGTTCAGCAGTGTTCTGATCAGTATGAGATTCTCCAGGACAAAACCGCTCAGCTGGAGCCGCTGGCTAATCGGTTTGACCAGTGTGTGCCTGACAATCGCCAGTTTGCTGCACTATGGCAGCAGGTTGCCGAGCTGATGAGCCGTCATAACCTGCGGGATCAGCAGGTCAAGCCCGGCGCCGAAACTCAAAACGGCATCATTCACAGTGTGGCGCTGGATATTCAGTGTAATGGTTCGCTCCAGGATATTTTCGAGTTTATCCATGCTCTGGAAACCATGGACCGTCTGGTGCGGATCGAGCAGATGGATCTGACCAATGATAAGGACTATTCGGGTCAGTTGACCCTGACGGCCAAAGCGCAGGTGTTTTATCGGACGCAAAATCAGACCCCAGCCGGGTCAGTTATTTAGCATATTTTACAATGGCAATGAAATCATCCACTAAAAAATTGAATTCAGCGGGTCTGGCCGGCTCGATGCAGACCCTTGAGCCTAAAACTATCGCTGCGGTGGTGCTGGTGGCGGTGATGGCGGTTCTGTGGGGCAGAGCTCTGCTTCGCAAAGGCCCTGCTTCGGCCCAGGCCGCTTCGGCGTCGGCTGCCCAAAGGCAGGATCAGGATGAAGTTGTGGCCCCCAAGCTGCAAATTCGGCCTGTTATCCTGAGCCGCATTCCCGGCCGGCATGATACCATCGCATCAGATTACTTCAAAACCGATCGCTGGATGGCGTTTCCATGGAGCACTGTACAAGCCGATGCCGGCACATCCAAAACCAATCAGCTCAATGAGGCGCAGGCTGTCCCCCGGTTGTCCCGGGAAACCATCGCCCAGGCTTTCACACTGGAAGCCATCATCAAAACTACGCAGGCTGTTCCTGAAAAAGCCTGCATCAACGGCGTCGTGGTATCCGAAGGCTCCCAGGTGCGTGCCCGGATTCAAAACGAAGTTGTTATGGCGACCGTTGCTGCAATTGAAGCAAACCAGGTTCGTTTAGCCTGGCAGGATTATGTTGTGGAATTAAAAATGCCCGAGGTTGAGTCGGGTCAGTAAGAAAGGAAAGGTGTCTTATGCGTCGTGAAGCAAACGACAAAACGAGAAATCGATGGTTAACCGCGATCGGATTGATCGCACTGACACTGCTGACGGCGATGGTATTCGCCGAAGAGCAGCCGGCGGTGGTATTCGACGCCCAGCCCATTGCTGCTGAACAGGCTGCAGCCCCCGAACAGCCGGCCACGGCTGAGCAGCCTGCTGCCCCCGCGCAGCCGGAGGTAATTACGCCAGCCCCCTCGGCGCAGTCCCTGCAGACGATAGCCTTTAAAAAGGATATGCCTATCACGGATGCGCTCAAAATGCTGGCACAGATGTACCAGAAGAATATCGTTCCCTCCGCCAAAGTCAACGGCAACGTGACCGTCGGCACGCTGTATGATGTGACCTTTGAAGAAGCCCTTCAGGCCATTCTGGGCACGCATAAATACGATGTCAAGGGCAATTTCATTCGTGTTTATACGATGGAAGAATTCAAAGCTGACAAGACCCGTCTGGATCGGGATACAATCACGCTGTATTATATCAATTCCGAAGAAGCCAGCAAGCTGGCCAAACCCCTGCTCAGCGAAATGGGCCAGATCGGCATCACCACCGCTGCGGCCAAGGATACCAAGGCCGGGGATGGCGGCAACAGTCTTGCCATTCGTGATATGCTGGTGGTTTCGGATTATCCCGAAAACATCAAGGCCATTCGTGAAATGATTCAGAAAGTCGATGTGGCTCCTCCTCAGATTCTGATTGAAGTGACCATTCTGGAAGCCACTCTGAATGAAACGACTCAGTTTGGTATCGACTTTGATACCCTGGGCCATCTGGTCTCCACGATTGGCGATGAAGGCGTATCCCAGCGCGGCATGGCCGGATCGCTCGCCCCCACCTTCCAGGGAGCCCCTACGACGAGCGGTTTGAATATTGGCATTCTCAATGACAAAGTCCGCGTGTTTATCCGTGCTTTGGAAGAAATCACCGATACCACCGTGCTGGCCAATCCCAAGATTATGGCCCTCAATAAGCAGGCCGGCAGTCTGATTATTGGTAAAGAAGACGGTTATTTGACCCTGACGAATACCAATGCCGATGGGGCTACCCAGCAGGTCGATTTTTTGAAAAGCGGTACCATTCTGGAGTTCCGCCCCTTCATCGGCAACGACGGTCTGATCCGTATGGAACTGCGTCCTGAACAAAGCACCGGTCAGGTGGTTGGCGGTCTGCCCAATAAAGCCACCACGGAAGTCAAAAGCAATGTGATGGTTCGCGACGGCAAGACGATTGTGCTGGGCGGTCTGTTCCAGGAAAAAACCAGCCGGGCCACCAGTCAGGTGCCTTTGCTGGGTGATATTCCTTTTGTTGGTGAGCTGTTCAAAAGCACGAAAGACCAGTCCGTACGCACTGAGCTGATTGTGCTGCTGACGCCTCATATTATCAATGAGCCTGAGCAGGCCGATGGCGCCACCCGAATGCAGGATGTCGAGCGTCTGACCTCGCAGGCCCGTCAGAATCTCAGTTGGCTCAGCCGGGCACGACTGGATGAAATCCGGTATGCCAATGCCGTTAAACTCTACAATGAAGGCAACAAAGAAGCTGCGCTGGCCGAGCTGGATGGCTACTGGTTCTGGGATGCCCATCGCAATTACCTCGATGCCACCCGCCTCAAAGAACGGATTATCCGGGAAACACAGCCTGACCAGGTCAATCAGATTGAACGCATCATGCTGGGGAATCTGGAAAAGGAAGAATCCGGCAAGTGGCAGCGTCGCTAAGAGGTGAGTTGCAGCAGAACAAGTAAAATAGCCCTTTGGGTCAAGTATTATTCAGGGCGCTGCGGCAGTGGAACTGTCGCGGCGTCCTGATTATCCGTCACGATGACGGATCAGGAGATGGAACTATGACAGCGATATCAAGAACCATTTACGGATCTATTGGATTATGCCTGCTGGTGGTGCTGGCGGGATGTGAAACCCAGCAGCAAAGCACCCATGCAATCAAGGATCAATACGGCCAGACTGCCGCCCCGGTCAAGCTGTCGGCTGCCCAGGTGCAATTTGAGCAGGGGCTTTATTCTGAAGCACGCAATTCCCTCACCCAGGTGCTCAATGCCGATTCCGCCCATGCTCAGGCCTATTGCCTGCTGGGCAAAATCGAGCTGGCTGAAGGCAAATTGATTCCTGCCCGTGATGCCTTCGGCAAGGCCCTGGCCTGCGATCCCAACCTGGCAGAAGCCTGGTTCGGTTCAGGCGTGGTTGCGCAATCCGGGGATAATCATACCCTGGCCCTTGACTGTTATCAGAAAGCCCTGGCCTGTGATGCGGGCAATGTGGAATATGCCCTGGCCGCGGCTGCCACAATGAATGTGCTGGGACGCAGCGAGGAAGCGGCTCGCTGTCTTGACAGTCAGCTTGCCTCCAACAGTAAAAATGTGCCGTTGCTCAGCGCCGCGGCCGCGACTGCCAATCGCCTCGGCGACCGCGACAAGGCGATTCAGCTCTATCGTCGGGCAATTCTGGTGGAGCCACAAAATCAGGGTGTTCTGAGTGCGATGGCAATGATCTATGTTGCCGGCGGCCAGTGGCAGGATGCAGCCGATATCTATGACAAGCTGGTCGCGATGGCCGATGAATCGCAGAAAGAAAGCTATCTGCGGCTGCAGGCCTCCTGTTCACTGAGTGCCGGCCAGTATCGAGATGCGCTGAATGCATTTGATAAACTCAGCGTGATGCGGCGCAGCGACCCGGACGTCTGGCTGGGTATGGCCCAGGCGGCACTGGGCATCTCAGACCTGAAACGAGCACGCTACTCTGCCCAGAAAGCGCTGTCCTATCAGCAAAATTGTCCTCAGGCCCAGGCCATCCTGGGCAGTGCCGACTACCTCGACAAAAAATACCTGTCGGCGCTGGAGCGGTTTACCCGCTTGTCGGGTGATCCTCAGGTCGGCGGATTTGCCTGCTTCATGGCCGGCCGCTGCTATCTGAAGATGGGCCGGATGGAACAGGCCCAGGCTGCTTTCGATAAGGCGATTCAGATTTATCCCGAAAGCCCGCTGGCCGCATTGTTGATGAATCAGAATATCAACTGATGCATCACGCAGGACCCACGAATTACCAAAACAGGAATCCATGCCTATGAAAGGGATCTTGGCATTGTGTCTGCCGGGGGTGGCGCTGGCCTGCGGCGGAAGTATCGTTGCCGCAATGGTATCGCTGCCCGCCCCCATTCTGCTGGCCTGTGGTATTGTCGGTCTGATTGCCGCTGCAGGTCTGGCCTACTGCCTGATTCACATTACCGTCGATGTGCAGGCCATGACGCAGGCTCTGGGCAGTGATCGTCCGATTATGGATTCGGTTTCTTCATCGCCCCTGAAGCCTCTGGCTGCGGCATTGCGGGAATGCCTCGATAAAACACTGCAGCCGCTGCAGCAAGCCCGCCGTGAAGTCCAGGAGCTCAATCTTCAGCTCCAGCTGCTTCGCCGCCGCAAGTCCGGCGTCGAGGCGATCCTCAACAGTATTCATGATGCCGTCCTGGTCTGCGATGACCAGGATCGTCTGATTCTGGCCAATCCCGCCGCCGAAACCCTTCTTGGCTTTGAATCCGAAAAAGCAGCCCTCAAACCGCTCAAAGATAATCTGCCCGACAATCCACTGGCGGACCTGATTATTCGGGCTCGCTCCAGCAAAGTTCGCCACGTTCGCCATGAATTGTCACTGAACCGCAGTGGTGCGACGGCCTGGTTTGATTGCCTGCTGTCTTCGGTTCTTGATGACAGCGGTCAGGTTGTATCTGTGGTTGCGGTCCTGCATGATATCACCCGTGAAAAAGAAATCTCTCAGGCCAAAAATGATTTTGTCAGCCATGTGTCCCATGAGCTGAAAACTCCCCTGGCTTCCATTAATGCCTATGCCGAGATGCTGGTGGACGGCGAAGCCCAGGATGAAGCGGCCATCCGTCAGTTCTGTGAAATCATTCAGGGGCAGGCCCAGCGGCTTAATCGCCTGATTGAGGATATTCTCAATATTTCCCGCATTGAATCAGGTCTTATGAAAGTCAATCGCCAGAATCTGAGCCTGGCCCTGATTATCCGTGATGCCGTCGAGATGATGCACAGCTATGCGCAGGAAAAAAATATTACCCTGACTGCACCGGCCCCGATCCTGTGCGATCAGGTCTATGCCGACCGGGATATGATGATGCAGGTGGTCGTGAATCTGCTCAGCAATGCCGTCAAGTACACACCTGCCGGCGGCCGGGTATCGGTCCAGCTTGATATGAACGATGTGGACGGCACCATTACCGTGTCGGTAACCGATACCGGTATCGGCATCCCCGAGCAGGACATCGATAAATTATTCGGGAAATTTTTCCGGGTGGAGGCGAATAAAAATTTCGCCAAGGGCACTGGTTTGGGGCTTAATTTGGTTCGTCAAATTGTCGAAACAGTGCATAACGGCAGAGTCTTTGTGCGCAGTAAGCAGGGGCAGGGCAGCACCTTCGGGTTTGTATTACCGCTGGCGTCTCCCCACACAGTCCCTGTTGTCTGACCTCACCATTTTTATCGGAGATAAACCATGGCGGATCGAAAAGCGCTTGTTGTGGATGATGAGTTTCATATTGTGCAGGTGGTTGCCATCAAGCTCAAAAACAACGGGTTTGAGGTTCTGACTGCAGACAATGGTGCCGCGGCCTATACCCTTGCCGTTCAGCACAAACCCGATATTATCGTGACCGATTATCAAATGCCCGGCCTGACGGGTCTGGAATTGATCGAAAAACTGCGGGCCGACGAGCAGACGGCTGCCATTCCTGTGATTATGCTGACGGCACGCGGATTTGCCATTGAGGACCAGCAAAAGCAGGCACTCCAGATTGCGGCCTGCCTGAGCAAGCCGTTCAGTCCCCGGGAAGTGCTTCAGACGGTGGAAGAGGTGCTTAAACAGACGGTTCATGTGTCATGAAATCAACTATGCTCAGACGAGAACCCAAAGGATAAATGACGGATGAACAGCATGGTTCAACATACGGTTTCCTCCTGGCAGCTTGCTTTGCTCAACCGCCTGGCGCATAGTATAAACCGACAGGGAATGAACCTGACGGTATTTGATACTCGTCCTGCCTGTATTTTCCAGGCTGATGCCGGGCAGGGGCAGACGTCGCCTGAAACCCTCCTGCCGCTGGTCAGCGAGGCTCTGGCCTGTCCATTTCAGGGGACTCGTCTGTTTGACAGCCCGTTGCGTCTGTGGATGCGGATCCTGTATCGGGCCGGCCGGCCGGATGCGGTTGTTGTTCTCGATGCCGGTACGGCTGGTCAGGTCGTGCTCAAGCCGGGCCTTCAGGATTTTTGCCGACGACATGCACTGGACGAAAAAGAATTGATTGATTTAATTGTGGCCGATACGCTTCAGGACCGGCTTGCGGCCCAGCTGGATGAATTTGGGGCCGAATATGAAGCTGCCGATCTCCAGTCCGGCCGGATCGAAAAACTCTCCATCGAACTGTCGCAGACCTATGAACAGATTGTTCTGCTCTATAACCTCAGTACTCACATGAAGGTGACCCAGAGCAATGCTGAGTTCCTGCAGTATGCCTGCGATCAGCTGACCGGTCTGGTCAGTGTTGAAGGTCTGGCGATCTATCTTGATAAAAAAATCGACGGTCAGAAACGTCTGGTTCTGACTGCCGGCTGCGGCTATGTGACGATTGATTCGAACATGGCGGATATTCTGCAGGTTCATCTGGCCTCCGAGCTGGCCGACGGCAAAGAAGCCCTGCTGGACAGCAATGTCTATGGACCGTTCAAATACACCTGGCCGGCCAATGTCAAAACGATTATTGCCGTTCCGCTGATCGGCGGGGACCGGGTCATCGGCCTGATGGTCGCCACCAACGTTCTTAATAAACCTGACTTCGACAGCACCGACATCAAGCTGTTCAACTCGGTTGCCAATGAATGTGCCGTTTTCATTGAAAATGGCCGTCTGTTTGGCGATCTCAAAGACCTGTTTGTGGGTTCGCTCAAAGCCCTGACCAATTCGATTGATGCCAAGGATCAGTACACCCGCGGTCATTCTGAGCGTGTAGCCTTTATTTCCCGCTGGATTGCTGAACATCTGGGCCATGTGCAGGAGATTCCCAAGGATACCATCCATTATGTCTATCTGGCCGGCCTGCTGCATGACATCGGCAAAATCGGTGTTGCCGAAAATGTCCTGCGCAAGCGCGGCAAGCTGACCGACGAGGAACGGGCCGTCATTATGGCTCACCCGCGCATCGGTGCAGCGATTCTCTCAGAGATTTCCCAGATGAAATCCATTGTCGCCGGCGTCCTCCATCACCATGAGCGCTTTGACGGTAAAGGCTATCCCCAGGGGCTGGCAGGGCATGAGATTCCACTGGTCGGGCGGATTATTGCTCTGGCGGACTCTTTTGATGCCATGACCTCCAAACGGATCTATCGTGACGCGATGAGTCTCAAACGGGCCCTGGCCGAGATTCAAAAAGCCTCCGGTACCCAGTTTGATCCCGATATCGCCAAGGTCTTTCTCGACAGCGATATCGATAAGCTCTGGCATATTATTCAGGATGGCTTTATCGAAACCTGGGACTACAGCAATTTCTCGGAATACGGTACCATGGCCGTAGGAGTACTGCTGCGATGAAAATTGATGTCCAGACGCATAACGCCGTAGCCATTCTCAGTCTTCAGGGTGAATTTACCCAGGAGACCCTCAAGCCGTTTGAGGATGTTGTCAATACACTTCTGGCAGATAAGAACAATCAGGGGATTGTGCTGGATATGAGCAAGGTGGTTCTGCTCGACAGCCAGACGATCGAAGCCCTGCTGGATGTCAACGACCAGTGTCGTGACCGTCTGCGTCAATTCAAACTGGCCGGCCTCGATGAGACCTGCCGTAAGATTCTGGAAATCACCCGGCTGCTGGATCAATTTGACAGTTATCCGGACCTGGCCGAAGCCGTGAAAAGTTTTGCCTGAGGATAATGACAAATAATGTCTGACGTCGCCTCCATCAAAAAACTGCAATTGGGACAAGTCCTGCTGGGCCGGCAGATTGTGACTGCCGAGCAGATCGAAGAAGCTCTGTCCCAGCAGCGCGACTCCGGACACAAAAAACTGCTTGGCGAGCTGCTCGTCGAAATGGGCTTCTGCACCGAAAACCAGATCGCCTCCGCTCTGGCCGAAGCCTACAGCGTTCCGTATGCCCCGGTCAGCCCTAAACTCTGTGATCCCGGCGTTGTGGAACTGCTCCCGCGGGACTTCCTGGAAGAACATGCCGTGTTGCCGCTGTTCAAAGTCCGTGGTGTGCTGACGGTTGCTCTCAGTGAGCCGTCCAACGTGTTTCTGATTGATGAAATCGAGCGTCTGGCCGGCTGTCGTGTTCAGGTGGTTTGTGCCACCGCCCATGACATTCGGGCTACGCTGCAAACCTATATGCCGGCGGCGAATGTGTTTGTCATCGATGATATCATCGACGATTCGGCCCTCGAAGACTTCACCATGATCGAAAATCTTCCCGAGGATATTTCCGACCTTGAGGAAGTCGCTGGGCAGTCACCGGTTGTCAAGCTGGTCAATTATCTGATTTATAATGCCGTTCACGAGAACGCCAGTGATATCCATATCGAGCCGGATGAAAAGAAGCTGCGGGTTCGGTATCGCGTGGATGGCCGGCTGTATGAAAAAATCCGTCCGCCGTACCAGATGCATGCGGCGATTGTATCACGCATCAAAATCATGGCGGAACTGGACATTGCCCAGCGGCGGCTTCCCCAGGACGGCAGCATTCACGTCCTGATGCAGTCCCGGCCCATCGACCTTCGCGTCTCGGTTATGCCCGGCATCTTTGGTGAAAAGGTCGTCATCCGTGTGATTGATGCCCGCCGGATTCTGACCAATCTCGAATCGCTGGGATTTTCATATGAAAACCTCCAGCGTTTCCGCAAAATCATTAATGCTCCCAACGGCATTGTCCTGGTGACCGGCCCGACCGGTTCCGGCAAAAATACCACGCTCTATGCGGCTCTGGCCGAGCTGAATAACGAACAGGTCAACATCTGCACCGTCGAAGATCCGGTGGAATGTCATATTACCGCCATCAACCAGTTCGAAGTCCACGATGCCGCAGGATTTACCTTTGCCAATGCGTTGCGAAGTCTGTTGCGACAGGACCCGGATATCGTCATGGTCGGCGAAATTCGTGACCAGGAAACCGCCTCCATTGCGGTGCAGGCGGCACTGACAGGGCACCTGGTGTTGTCCACCCTGCATACCAACGATGCCCCCGGCGCCATCACCCGTTTGGTGGATCTTGGAGTCGCCCCCTATCTGGTCAGTGCCTCGCTCATCGGAGTCCTGGCTCAGCGTCTGGTGCGCAAGATTTGCCCCAACTGCAAGGAAGAATACGAACCGGCCCCGACGATTCGGCGCATGGTCGAGAAGTGGTCCGGTTCTGTGCCGAAATTTTATCGCGGCATTGGCTGCAAAAAATGCCGTAACACCGGGTATGTCGGACGCATTGCCATTCACGAACTCTTTATTCCTGACGACCGAATCCAGGATATGATCGTGCAGAAAGCCACACTCAAAGCCTTGCGCAACGCGGCGATTGACAGCGGCATGCGACCGCTGCATATGGATGGTGTGGATAAAATTGCCGCCGGCATCACCACCATTGATGAAATTCTCCGCGTGGCCAATGTCAATGAATAACCGAGGATTGCTATGACGCCGTATTCCGCCAATACACTCGACAGAGCGACTCGCAAAGCAGGCGATGCTGCCGCGACAGGTCTGGTGCGTGAAGCGGCCCAGGCCTCCAAAAAGTCGATCTATTCCCATGTCCGTGTCGGTTCGCAGGAACGGATTATGTTTACGACTCAGCTTTCGGTCATGCTCGACAGCGGGGTCGTTCTCAGCGATGCCATCGCGGCCATTTCCGAACAAATGAAACCCGGGGTATTCCGACTGGTGGTCGAAGAGATTGCCGAACGTCTCAAAAACGGCGACAGTTTTTCGGCAGCGTTGTCCAACTATCCCCGGATATTCGACACCATGTTCATTAGTATGGTCAAGGCCTCCGAAGCCTCCGGGCGGATGTCTCACATGCTGGATGTGCTGGCGGGCTATCTCAATGCCGACGCCGATACTCGTAAGCAGGTCAAAAGCGCCATGATTTATCCCATCATCATGCTGTTAATGGCTGTCGCTGCGACCGGCTCCCTGATGTTCTTCGTGCTGCCGCGGTTTACCCGTATTTATGAATCCCGCGGTGCAGCGCTGCCCATGCTGACCCAGGCCCTGGTCAAATGCAGCAGCCTGCTGGCCGACCCGATGTTCCTGGCCAGTTTTGTAACCTTGGGCTGTCTGTTCTTTTTGGGGTTTTCTGCCTGGAAGAAAACCCCCTCGGGTCAGAAAATTATCGACTGGATGATGATTCATACCCCTATTTTAGGTACGATGTACGTCGATAGTGTCCTGACTCGCAGTATGCGTATCCTGGCCACGATGGTTAACACCGGTGTAACCCTGCTGGAGTCTATCGATGTGATGCGGACGTCCTGTGATAATGGTTATTTTCGCGGGATGTGGGACAGTGTGGATGCCCGAATTCGTGATGGCTATCAGCTTTCCGATGCCATTATCATCGCCCCCAATAGCCATCTGATCGCCCCGGGCATCATCCAGATGCTCCGAGCCGGCGAAAAGTCCGGCCAGATCGGGCGTGTGTGTGATAAAGTCTCGTTATTTCTGGAGAAGAAACTCCAGAATTCCATTCGCGCCGCCACTACCGTTATCGAACCCCTGATGATTACCATCATGGGGTTTGTCATCGGTACGATCGCCATCGCATTGCTGCTGCCGGTGTTCCGCATTTCCAGTGTCATGGCCAAATAGAAAACCATACGCCAACCGATTGGCCGCGACATATCCTATTGAGCGGGTAACACGATTGGACCGGGGCCGACGGAGAGGTCTTCATGCATTTTGCGGATTGGTTTATTAAGCCATACACTTTTGGGGGCATTTATTTGATTTTAATAGTGATCGTACAAGGGGCAAGTCCTTCGGCTTCGGCGCGAAGAGTTGCGGTACCTTTTTGGCGCAGGGACTGGATGACAGCAAGCCCGCGGCCGTTGAAGGCTTTTCGCTTGTTGCCCTGATGCGGTTCATGGCTGACGGGGTTGGCATTGTCCAGGCCGATGATGGCGGCGGGGCCGGACAGGGTGAAGGTGACCAGGTGTTCGGCGTCTGGGATGCGAATGCCTGCGGCGTCCACAATACGGAATTCGACATGGCAGATGTCTTTGCCGTCGGCGGCGAGGGTGTCGGCATCACAGACCAGTTCCACCGCGGCTGGCTTGCCGGGAGTCTGCAGATAGTACTCGCTGACGGGGGAGCCGTTCCTGCGTCCCAGGGCCTTGAGGGTGCCGGGCTGGAATGGGACTTGCCAGCTTAAGACACGCTGGCGGGCTTCAGAATAGGGCTTGGTGCCGAGGGAGACATCGTTGAGGAACAATTCAACTTCGTCGCAGTTGGTGTAGCAGGTGACGCGGACGGTTTTGCCGGGCCAGTTCCAGTGCGGCTGCAATGGACGGCCGAAGCGGGGCTGGCCGGGTTCGGGCATTTCCTGACAGGCGATATAGACCATCGGTTCGGCTGCCCAGAGGCTCTGGCGGAACCAGCCCTGCGGCTTTTTGAATCCGCACAGGTCATAGAGACTGCGGTCCCAGTGCTTGACGGGCCAGCCGGAGGCTTCACCGAGATAATCAATCCCTGTCCAGAGGAACTGACCGCTGATGTACTCATTATAGACGACGGCTTCCCAGGCATTCAGCGAGAGGCTGTTTTCACTGCCCAGCAGACGGCGGTTGGGATAAGCTGTGTGGTCTTCGGGGTAGCGATGTTCCTGATAATTGTAGCCGACCACGTCGAGGATATCACCAAAACCGACGGCGTTGGACATTGCAGCGTTGGCCAGTGCGGCGGTGACGGGGCGGGTGGTATCGAGGGCTTTGACGGCTTCGACCAGGCGGGTGCCGTAGCGGGTCAGGTCTGAGGCGGGGGGATTGCCCGGGCGGTAGTCATTGCCCAGCACCGGGTGCGAGAAGGGGTCATTGGCATAGTCGATTTCGTTGCCGATGCTCCAGAGGATGATGCTGGGGTGGTTGCGGTCACGGCGGACCATATCCTGGATATCACGGACGGCCCATTCTTCAAAAACCTCATTGTACCCGGCACGGCTGGGAGTGCCTTGGTTCCAGCCTTTGACCCATTTGTTCTTGCCGGGGGTGAATTCGTCGAAGGCCTCGTCCATCACCAGGAAGCCCATTCGGTCGCACAAATCGAGAAATTCGGGAGCAGGCGGATTGTGACTGCAGCGGATGGCGTTGGCGCCGATTTCCTTCATTGCGGTCAGACGGCGAACCCACATCTTTTCGGGCACGGCAGCGCCGACGCAGCCGGCGTCATGGTGCAGGCAGACGCCTTTGATTTTCATATTGACACCGTTGAGGAAAAAGCCTTTGTCCGGGTCAAAGCCAAAGGTGCGGATGCCAAAGGGGGTTGTCGTATTGTCGATCATTCGTCCATTGACGCTGACAGTGCTGTGCAGGGTGTACATGGCGGGATTGTCGGGTGACCACAGGACGGGGTTTTGAACCGCCAGTTCCCGGCTGACAGTCTGGCTCTGGCCGGCAGCAAGGGATTGCTTGGCTTGGGCTATGGCAACGATGCGGCGGGCCGAGTCTTCGACGGTCAACGTCAGCGTCAGGGTCTGGTCGGCGGTGGAGGAGTTGGTCAGTGCGGTTTGAACCTGAATGGTGGCATACTGTTCGTTGACGGCGGGGGTGGTGACAAACGTCCCGCAATAATCGATTCGGATCGGGTTGGTGATGCACAGGCGAACGTGACGATAGATGCCCGAGCCGGTGTACCAGCGGGAGTCGGCAAATTTCGAATGATCCACGCGGACGGCCAGGACATTATCGCTGCTGCCGAAACGCAGGTACGGCGTCAGGTCGTATTGGAAGCTGATGTAGCCGAAAGGACGTTTGCCGAGGAATTGCCCATTGAGCCAGACTTCGGAGTTGTTATAGATGCCGTCAAACTCGATGGCGATGCGTTTGGATTGCAGGGCACGGTCCAGCCGAAAGGTCTTGCGGTACCAGCCGATGCCGCCGGGCAGATAGCCTGTGCCGCTGGCCCACTGGTCGCTGTAGGGGCCTTCGATGCTCCAGTCGTGGGGGATATTGACGTTGCGCCAGGTGCTGTCGTCAAACTCAACAGCCTGAGCGCCCGCGGGGTCGGCTTTGATGAATTTCCAGTCAAAGTCGAAGTCGCGGTAGAGGCGGGCGGCTTTGGGGGCACAGCCGCACAGTGTCACTGCGAACAGGCCTAGCGATACGGTCAGGATTTTCGGCATACGGAACATGGTTTCGATCCTTTGGCATAAAGTATTGTTTTCAAATCGTACTTCAACTTTTCCTATTCGCTGCGGCTCCGCTGAGCCGCGTTAACCACAGCCTTCTTCGGCTGGCGGATGATACATCGCTTTGAGGATACATTTACGGCCGCATAAGAATGCCGCCGTTGACGGCGATATATTCGCCGGTAATAAAGGCGGCGGCGTCATTGCTGGCCAGAAACAGGATCGCTTTGGCGACATCCTCAGCAGTGCCGTTGCGTCCGAGGGGCGTTTCGGCGGCCATCTTCTTTTTGCGTTCGGGGGTAGAAAATTGCTCGTGGAAGCGGGTTTCGATGAGGCCGGGCATAACACTGTTGACCCGGATGCCAAAGGGGGCGAATTCTTTGGCCATCGCCAGGGTCAAAGTAGCAACCGCGGCCTTGGCGGCGGCGTAGAGGCCGGAACCGCCGCCTCCGCCATTGTGGCCCGCGATAGAGCCGATATTGACGATATTGCCGCGTGATTTTTTCAGATAGGGCAATGCGGCCTGAGAGACGAGGAAGACACTTTTGGTATTGGTGTCAAAGACATTGTCGAAAAATTCCACGGATGAATCGGCAATATTGATCCGCTGGAGCATGGTGCCGGCGTTGTTGACCAGAATGTCAATGCCGCCGGCCTGGTCGGCAAAGCGGTTGACCATGTCCGCGGCCTGTTGGGGATTTCGCAGGTCTGCTTTGAGGAGCCAGCCATCGGATACGGACTTGACCTTAGCCAAAGTCTGGCGGGCGCCTTCTTCGGTCTGATGATAGTGTACGCCAACCAGAGCGCCCTGCTGGGCGAATAGTTCTGCGGTGGCCGCTCCGATGCCGCTGCTGGAGCCGGTGACCAGTACTGTTTTACCTTGTAAGTCCTGATAGAGCATTCCCATGATCCTTAACTAAAGTGGTACCATAACCTTACAAGGTCAAGGGGCACGTGTCAACCGAAAGTTTCGCAGGGTGTAAAGGTGTCAAAGAAATCGCAAAAAAACGTTTCTTTTTGCCGTGGATAAACGTATAGTGATGTCTGGTTTATACCCAACGGGACGGATTATTCCGTGACGGCCATAGGCCGTTTTTGTGCCGCGTGTATTCACGGGGTCACGTTATCCGACGCGGCCGCGGTGATAAAGATAATGCTGGAAGCCGGCGGCTGATAGCTCTATAGCCATAAACCTGGACATTTTAAGCAGTCAGTATAGGTCGAATTAAACAGATTGTTTTGGAGATAAAAAACCGTCTATGGAACGGATTCACTACGCCAACGCATGGCAGCCTTTCTTTGAGGAGGCAGGGTTGCGGACTTTCGATGATTTTTTTCTGCGATTTGAAGGGACTCAAATCAACAAAAATACCAAACGCAGTGTGGTCATGCGGACCTTTGAACAGGCAGGCGGGACTAAAACTCTGTTTATGAAGCGTTTTTTTTCTCCCCATTTTAAGGATATGCTGTTTGCGGTGCGAAATTGGGGCGGGCTATGCAGTCAGGGGCAGCTTGAATGGAACAGTGCTAATTACCTGCTGGAACATGGGATTGCGACCTATCGGCCTGCCTGTTTTGGCCACAGAACGGTGGCAGGCATCGAGCGTCAGTCGTTTTTTATCACCGAGCAGCTTGCCGGGCAGTGTCTGATGGATATGATACGTCAGGCGTGGCGGACCCTTGGTGTTGAGGAACAAAACCATCTGCTGGGTGAACTGGCGATCTGGATTCAGGGAATTCATCGGCTGGGGATTAGTTTGCCGGATTTGTATATATATCATCTGTTTGTTGATAAGGGGGCAGACGGGCGGTTTCATTTTGCTGTCATAGATTTGCATCGAATGAGTGTCAGAGTACCTCTGCGGCGGATGGCTGCCTGCCGTGTGGAAAATCTGGCCCGGCTGATTTTCAGTATGCGTCAGGATTATTTCACAGCGGCGAACAAACAGATGCTGCTGCGAACCAGTTTGAGTGATTTGCCCAATGGGCAGGCGACCAGCTTGATAGACGCAATCTTCCGGCGAAGTGAACAGATAGGCAAACGGCGACGACCTCCGGTCTATTAATGGGCTTTATGAAGTTATATCAATCAGAATGAAGGAATTTTACTCATGGAAGCCAGAAAACCGTTTTATGTAGATTTGAATGATAGTCAGGAATATCAGCGGCTCATGCAGGCTCCGCAGACGCTTGGGATGAAGGCGGGACGTGTTTTTCTGGGCCCTGGTGATGAGTGCGGCAGCCACAGCACAGAGGCTCGCGAGGAACTGCTGGTCTTTCTCAATGGCCGGGGACAGGCGGTTTTTGGAGGCAAAGACCGGCTTCTGGTCGGCAAGGGGAAAGTGTTATATATTCCGCCGCATACACAACATAATATTGTCAATACCGGCTCAGACCCGCTGGTATATGTCTATTGCGTGGCACCGGTCAAATAACAGCACCTCTGCTTTTTTATGCGTAATAATAAAACAGCAGCAAAATCGAATTTGAAAACGGTTTTGCTGCTGTTGGGTTTCATTTGTTGTTTATTTTGCCAAGTCTTTGATTTCCTCAGCGGTCAGGGCGCGGTTGTAGATCTGGACATTTTCGATCAGCCCGTTGAAGAAGTTCTGGAATGTGCCGTTGTTGTTGGCGACCCCGATATAGAGGGTATCGGTTAGCAGCG
>JAWRKM010000031.1:0-48966 GCA_040306945.1 Anaerohalosphaeraceae bacterium | reverse complement strand
ATCCGCAGATACAGCAGGATATTGATGCGGATGCATGGAACCGCTTTATGAATGAAATAGATCAATCCCTGAAGGCGTTGAAAACAACACATAAAACATTCACTCAATCGGAGGAAGTCCAATGAAACGGTTTGCATTTTTAACATGGTTAGCTCTATCTTTGCCGGTGATGGCCGGTTATACCTATGTGGTTACGGATGGTTTTTTGCCGGTAGGCACTCTAAGTAATCATGAATCTCTTCTAATGACAGGAGGGGGGGGCATGTATTAGATTTAACGGACTGGAGTACGGCAGATATTTATGGCACCACGCCATATAACCCCGATTATTTGGGAGGCATCGGACGAATAGGGGTGGATATTTCTGCCCATCTTAATTTTTATGGCGGCGAGGTTCATGAAATCGGCTTGGGAGCAAACGGTACTGCTGTATTAAGCGGAGGCCGTATCGACCACCTGACCACGTCGCAATCGATCTGGAAATGGGTGGGTCAGCCGGCAGAATTAGTCTGGAATCCGCATGTGACTATGGTATGCAGTACACATAATTATGACACCGCAACCAAATTACTGACAGGAACCTGGCTGGACGGAACGGCATTCCGTATTCAGCTTATCGATTCGGCAGGCTATGCCGCAACGATTGATAACATTCGGTTTGTGCCCGAGCCGGGCACGATGCTGCTGCTGGGATTGGGCGGGTTATTGTTGAGGCGTAAAACATCGTAATCAAGGTGTAACGGCAAAGGCCGGATAACTATCGTCCGGCCTTGTATTAAGGTATTCGCGGATTTATGCGATATCGTGTGTCCATATTTACTAATTCTTCTTACGGGGGCATTCCACAATGAAACCATAGAAATACTAAAGCCTATTTAGGGCACTATACGATATAAGACTGTGTGGTACTGGCCCCAATGCACAAGCATAAGCATCGATGGGGTGCCGGAACTACGGAATGGGCACAACTACGCTGCAAGTATCAACATTTATTGCTGCAGTGCTATGTTGCCTGAAACCGGCAAGCAGGATCTATAGAGATTGCCGAGACTGACTGGAGCATTCATTTTGTACCGTACGAAAGGGGTCACGATGTCTGTACAAATGGATCCATTTACCACCGAACAACTCTTCTGCCTGATGTATGTCAATTCTGAGGCAAAATCATTCTCTGATGATGAACTTTTCGATCTGCTTTTGACCACTCGTCCGCGGTACCGATCGCTGGGGATTACGGGGATTCTGCTTTATAACGAGCACACGTTTGTCGGGGTACTGGAAGGACCACAAAGCGTGGTTCAAGGGGTGTATGACAGCATTTACGGAGATTGTCGGTTTAAAGACGCCTCTATTCTTCATTTGGAACCGATTTACAGCCGGCAATTTCACGACTGGACGATGGGTTTCCGGCCCAAAGACTGGCTGATGGCGGAAATGACGCCGGGTTTTAATCCGCTGATGCGAAATCCCAAGTGGTCGCATGAGGATTTGGGGGTATGCTCGAAGCGAATGTTTCAGTTCTTGCGGAAATTCCGCTCGGCCGGGTCACCCGTACCATCTGAGCATTTTAACACTTATCCCAGGAGCTTCTGAGCATACCAGCTTTACACAAATACCTCGCAGGACTGGTGCCTTGAATAAAAAAAGCCCACAGACGTTATGCTGCGGGCTTTAGTTGTTGCGTAACGCAAGGTATTAATCTATGGTAACTTGCCAGGTCTTATAGGCGGTATTGCCCAAATCATCGGCGGCACAGACCGCCAGGACATGACTGCCTTTCTTGAGGTCGGACACAACTATAGCGATTTGCTCATCGGTGGTATCATAGACGCCATCGTCGGGCAGGCAGGACTTCCATGCGGTGTCGCTGTCGATGGTGTATTGGACCTTGCCGATGACGGACAATTCATCCACGACCGACAGGGTCAGCTTGGCAGTGGTCCCTTCGATACTCAGATGGTCATGTTTGAATGTCGGGGCCGTGTTATCGATGACAACAGGGTCGCAGACGCGTGATGCAGTCAGGGCAGACACTTCATTGTTGCCCAGGCGGTCGGAGACCGTTACGCGGATTTCATAGCGGCCATCTTCAACGGTACGGGTATCCCATTCGTACCTGGGCTGGTCCAGTTTGTCTTTGATGAGAATCCAGTTGGTGCGGCCAAGCTTGCGCATCTCGACGGTATATTCGAGCGGGTCTTTGTTGTCGTCTTCGGCCCGGGTCTGAATGAGCATGGCGAAGGGCTTTTGCTTATCGGCTTTTTGTGCGGTCACCGCCTGAACGCGCGGGGCGAGATTGGGAATGACCTGGGCGACGGCGACTTCACGAACGACCGGTGTTGCAGCATCATCATTGGACTGGAAGGTCAGACGATACTGGCAGAACCGTCCAATCGGGCAGGCGGCATCCACCGGTGCAGTCACAGCGGTCTCCTGTGACCAGGCGGAGAAGGTTGAATCGTTGGGGTCTTTGACATTGCCGGAGCGAACCGACAGCAGGACTTTGCAGCCCTCGGGAATGTCGGCGTCCAGCTGAATCTTACCCCAGCGGGCGGGCTGGCCGGCATCGATCAGGTCGGAGATGTATGTGCCTTTGCGGTTGAGGGCCTCTTTCAAACGGACGACGGAGGCTGGATTGGCCAGGGCCACAATCACATCTTTGCCATCGACAACGGCAGCCGTAACCTGCGAACTGGTTTTATTTTCATAGACAACCAGCCGCTGCTCGGATACCGGATCAATCGAAAACAGCCTGGCTTTGGGACCGACGCCAAGCAAGAGCTTGTCATTTTTATCCAGCAGGGTATAAAAGACTGCCGGCTCGGTGAAAATGGCGGTGACGAATCCCTCGGGTGAGATTTTATAGACAAATCCCGCTGACTTGGGCGCTGGGGCCTTGGGGGCCTGCTGCTGAGGCTGTGCGGGCTGGTTTTTCTGTTCATCGGAGGCGGGGGTCTTGAGATTCAGACCGCCGTCGGTGGGAGCAGGGCCGCCGGAGGCAGGGGTCTCGGGTTTGCCGGGGGCTTTTTTGAGCGAGGCTCCAGCCTGAAGCTGCTGATTGGCAACATTGGCACTGGTGGCGGCGGCATAGATGAAGCCGTCGGCGGCAACCCGCATGGCAGTAATTTCCTCCTGGTCGCTGTCGAACAGGACCGTATATTGACCTGTGGCGGGCTGAATGCGATAGACGATGCCGCGAGTGTCAGAGCCGGCATACAGAGCACCGTCGGCACCCAAGGCCATCGATAAGACGTTTTTGTCTTTTAATTCACAGACCAGCCGGGGATTTTGAGCGAATGCATCGAGCTGCCAAATTTGGCCGTTGGGTCCGGTGGCCAGATAGATGTTGTTGTCTTTATCCAGCACGATGGCAAAGATATACTGGACTTTTTCATTGTCGAACACGGTCTCGATTTCGCTTGCGATGCGAATGAGTTTGCCTTTTTCGCCGCTGATTCCGGCCAGAACTCGTCCGGCAACATCCAGCGCCAGGGCGTAGACATGCTCATTGGGCTGGGGGCTTTGCTGCACCGCAGCAGAGTCTGCGGTTTCCGACTGGGCAGCCGGCTGAGGCTTGGGATACAGCAGGTCGGCCTTACCATCGCGCAAGCGGATGATTTTGCCAGCGGGGCTGGTACCGAAATACAACGTACCGGCCTTGTCGGACAGGACGGTGTTGACGCTCCAGATGTCGTCGAGCAGGCCGGCAAAGTTCAGGGTTTCGGTTTTGGGAGCCAGGCGGATTTCGCCTTCGGAGTCCACCACCACCGCATCTGTGGTGCCTTTGAGCAGGTCATCACTGGTTTTGTGGCGAACAATGACAGAGGTAACAGCGGATGCCGCACTGGAACCAATGAGGAGTGCAGCAATAGATACAAGACTGATTGGTTTAATCATATACATGATAATTCCTTATTTATTTTTATCCACGGTGAGTTCTACGGCAGCCGAGCCTGAAGCAATCAGGCCGGTTTGAATACTGGTTTCGATGAAATTGGTATAGGGGGTTATGGGCTGGATGCGTTTGGCATCGGCCAGGACCATCATTTTGGTGGCCGGCAGATTGGGCAGTTCGGTGTTGCGTACAGCCAGGCCCGACTGTGAAATCGGCAGGCACACATACAGACGATCCTGCGGGATATTGAGCACGCGGTTGAATCCATCCAGAAGACTCTGAGAGTCCACGGCGGTAAATCGCTGCGGGGCGGTTTTATTCAAGAAGGCCTGGTAGGCATCTGAGCCAAGAATCTGAAGCTGATATTTGCCGTCTGGACAATCCTGCGGAATGGGTAATTCAAGAGTAAACGGAATCGGCTCGGAACGGAAGCCTTTAAGGGCGGCCTGAATCGTCACTGTCTGGCCGGGCCTGACAACATTGTCGGACAGCCTGACATCCCACAGCGACACTGCCAGATTCCTGGGGGTTATTTCGACATCGAGGGTTATTTTATCCGGGGGCATCTGCTGGAAGGGATTGTTCACTAGCGCCGCAGCCAATGACATCAGTTCTGTGGCGGGTGCAGCCACTGATTCCCCCGAAGACAGGCCTGTATACTCAATGCTGCGGCCATTTTCCAGGAGCATCTGGCACCGATATGAGACGGCATGTTCCGGGGGCAGGTCTCCCTGAAAAAGTGCTGCGCCGGTAACCACCGATCGCAGGATACGAGGTGTCAGGCTGCGGTCTCTGGCGACTTTGCAATGGAAGGTCCGCTGTTGTGGGTCATCAAAGCGTTTGACATTGACGGTAATATCGATGAGTTTAGGAATCGGCCCGGCATACCCGACCACGCCGCATTCCTGGTCATAACGGAGGGTTCCAGCCACTTCGCCTGCTGAGCTGAGCTTAAAGGAATTGTCGCGTGTGGCAATCACGGTATGGATTTTTCCGGCGGCCATTGGCAATTCAACGGCCCCGATACCATTAAACGGGTGCCCGAACCCATACACTTTATTCCCGACGACCTCGGTGACTGTGCCGGTTACAGCCATGCGAATATCCCCGGAACACAACGGCAGGATCAGGACGCCGCCTGGCTCAAAGGTGGTCTTTATCTGGGAGCTATCGCCGACCTGAGCCAGGTTGCCAGCCTGCAAAGGCATCCAGCCGGCAGAAGAAAATGTCTCGGCAAGCTGACTGCAGGCCTGGGGTGACAAGTTGGTTACCAGGGGCATTTTGGGATTGTTTGACGCTGTGCGTGCCCAGTCGGCCATGGCTTTTTGGGCAATAGCCTCCAAATTAAGAGGCGCCGACAATTCAACATAACTTGTTGTATTTGCCTGTGTTACAGGTTTATCTTTGCCTTCACCGATTGCCAGCATATATTCGATTGGGGTCACTAAGTAGAGGGGGTCAATAGAACCATCCCAACCTGCGGCCAATGCCCCGGCCATGCGGCCGTCGATATACACCGGCGAGCCGGAACAGCCGTGAACTGAGCCAACGTGTTTAAACCGCTCGTCGGTACCAACCACCAGAATCATATCTCTGGCAGGATTGGCTTGTTTGACAATGCTGAGAATTTTGAGCGGAAACCTCTCTACTTTATCACCTTCAAAGACAGTCAGACAGTACGCTTCCATCTCCGGCTTGACTTCATCGACCAGGATATAGCGGGAAGAATCCCAGTTTGCAGGGGGGGTTGCTCCAGAAATCATTGGGATTCCTAACGAACCAACCAGTACCATCGCTGTGACAAAATGTCTCATACAACCTTCCATTCTGGTAAAAACATCATGAAAAATCTGTTTGCAAAACTGTACAGTCGTCAAAGTCCTGTTGCAAGATAAAACTAAAGTTTCTATAATAGTACCTCTTATTATATTGTGAACTATATGTATCGAGAATAAAGCTGCCGAGATCCGGCCAAAACAAAGGACACGAATATGGACTCAAAAGAACGTCATGAGCTGATGACTAACGAACTGGCGGAGTGGATTGGCAAACTGCCTGGATTGGTGAAAGAATATCGCAACCAGATTATTGGGGTTTGTCTAATTATCGTCGGCCTGATTAGTTGGCCCATTTTGAATCGGTGGCGTGCGGAATCTGATATGAAGGTTCAGGCGGAGGTGTCCAGTGTTCTGGAACAACTGGACCTGAGTAAATTATCGGTTTTGCGTCAGCAGCAGGACGCAACGGCAGTCGATGCAGCCAGTACGCTGCTGGTAGCAGCCAACAACCTGGAAAAAGAGGCAGGGAAGGCGCCGAATGATGATCTGGCAGCGATCGCCTGGATAAAGCGTGGCCAGGCTCTTCGTGCGGACCTGCTTTACCGTAAAGAGTTTGTTGACGGCGACGTCCTTTCATCACAGATTAAACAGGCCCAGGACTCTTATCAGAAGGCTCTGAGTAAAGCCAAAATGCCTGTCGTCAAGGCCATGGCTTTGTTTGGCCAGGGATTATGTACAGAAGAACTCGGGCAGCTTGAACAGGCCAAAGACCTCTATCAAAAGATCGTCAATGACGCCGCTTATGCGAGCACTCCGGTTGCGGTACTGGCTCAGGAGCGAATCCAAAAGATAGCGGACAACAATGTCAAATACACGTTCGTAGATAAGCCCAAAGAGCAGCCGGCTGCAATTCAGCCGCAGGTTCAGGTTCTCCCCGCTACACCGGAATCAACCACCCCCAGTATTCAGGCGGCACCTGACAGCACCGTAAAAGTGGACATTCCCGCTGCTGGAGAGAATGCTCCTGCTGAACCGTCTCAAACAGAAACCAAATAATTTCCAGTATGTCGTCTAAAAAGCCGTCTAAAGACCCTGTTGGGCCGCCGGAAGATAATCTGCCCACAGACCTGCAAGAGGAGATTCCTCTGGACGAGGAGGCTTTGCCTCAGGATTCAGAAACAGAGGAACTGGCTGGCCAGCAGTTGTGTTTTCGCGTGGGTCAGAATCTCAAATTCAGACGGTTGGACCAGTATCTGACAGGGCGGTTCAGCAATTTCAGCCGGACCCGGCTTCAGCAATTAATTAAGGAGCAGGGGGTAAATGTCAATGGTCGTCCGGCTAAACCCAGCTATAAGCTCAATCCGGGTGATCAGATTGATTTGATTTTGCCGCCGCGAGAATTGCGGGAATTGATTCCAGAAGATATCCCGCTGCATATTCTCTATGAAGATGACGACATCATTGTAGTGAACAAACAAGCTGATCTGATTGTCCATCCGGCACGTGGGTATAAATGTGGTACGCTGGTTAATGCTCTGGTTTATCATTTTAAAAACCATTTATCGGCAGGGTTTGCCGATTATCGTCCGGGGATTGTGCATCGTTTGGATCGATATACGACGGGTGTCATTATTGTCGCCAAAAACGATACCGCTCATTGGAAATTATCCCGGCAATTTGCTGAGCGAACAAACAAGAAAACCTATCTGGCAGTCGTCCATGGAGCACCGGAATTGGATGGGGATTGTATAGATGTCCCCCTGGGTGTTCACCCCGTGATCCGGGAGAAGTACTCCATTCGTCCAGATATTGGCAAACAAGCCATTACGTTTTACCGTGTTCTGGAACGGTTTCGGGGATATTCTCTGGTCGAACTGGACTTAAAAACCGGCCGGACTCATCAGATTCGCGTTCATATGTCGTATATTAAACACCCCATCGTAGCAGATGATATGTACGGCGGCAAAGTGGTTTATCCCTGGCAAATCGAAAATCGGGAACCTGCTATTGAACAACCATTACTAAACCGGGTCGCACTGCACGCGTGGAAACTGGAAATCAATCATCCCGCCACTGGAAAACGCATGGGATTTGAAGCACCTATACCAGAGGACATCCAACGTCTTTTAGACGCTTTACGAGTTCATCGTCAATTGACTTCTAAATAATTTTAGTTATTTTAGACCTTTAAATTATAGTAATATTATTAAACTTTTTGTCCGATAATAATTTGTTTTTTAATGGTATTACGATTTATATTGCTGTGAGATATTTTGTGGAAAACTTGTGAGTTGTCCTGTCAGAATTGTTTAATGATTTGTGAGAAAACTTGCATTATCAGTATTGATAACACGGTTTTGTGCAAATCCGACATATTATCTAACAGGTTTTCCATACTCCAGCCTTCAATGCTTTTTATTATAACTATCCATTATAGAGGGTTTTAGGGAATGGCTTCGGGCAAAATCTCACAAACTCACGGTACATATAACAAATACTGAGAAAAAGATTTTTATACTCTTATATTTGAAACAGATCCTAACCTGTTTCTCACAAAGCCCCAAACGGGTTTGTTGAAAATCTTCCTTAAAACGACTTTGCAAAATCCTTAAAATCGAGTAGATTATGGGCTTATTAATTGACAGATGAAAAGAATGTGAATAAGGCAGAATAAGTTTGCTGCAGATAAAACAACGGAGGTTGCTTTATGAAAGTGCGCTTTAATCGGACTGCGTTGCAGGATGCGTTGTCGCTGGTGACTTCGATTATTCCGAGCCGGACCCCCAAGCCGATTTTGCAGTGTATGAGAATTGTGGCCGACAAGGATGTTGTGCGGTTATCTGCCACCGATATGGAGGCTGGGATTACCTATACCGTAACCCAGGTAGAGGTGGATAAGGTCGGTGAAGCGGTTGTGCCGGCGGATAAGTTTTCATCGATTGTGCGTGAAAGTTTTGATGAGGTGATTGAACTGGAGACCGATGAGAATTCAGCTCACCTGAAGGGGTCTGACAGTTTTTTTACGATTTATACCCAGGACCCGACACAATATCCGACCGTGCCGGGATTTGATGGCAATGCGGATATTGAGGTGGGTCTGGATCGGCTGCAGGATGCGATTAGTCAGACGGTGTTTGCGGCGGCCAAGGAAAGCACGCGTTATGCCCTCAATGGGATTTTATGGGAAGTGCATGGTAAAAAGCTGTCTCTGGTAGCCACTGATGGGCGTCGGTTGGCAAAATCCACGCTGCCCTTGGATAAGGCGTTGCGGGAACCAGAGGGACGGATTATTGCTCCATGCAAGACGATGCAGCTGCTGGAAAAGATTCCCGCTCGTGATCAAGCCACAGTGTCCCTGCGGTTTGTGGATAATCATATTACATTTGCCTGCGATCCAGTGGTGATTAGTTCGAATCTGGTGGAGGGGAATTTCCCCAAATACGAGGATATTATCCCCAAAGATTATGATAAGAAGCTGACGCTGCCCAAGGATGCGTTTTTGAGTGCGGTGCGTCGAGCGGCACTGCTGGCCAGCGATGACAGCAAGGGCATCAAGCTGTCGCTGAAGAAAAACACAATGGTGATCACCAGCCGTGCTCCGGAAACAGGGGATGCTCAGATTGACATGTCGGTGGAGTATGAAAACGACCCCATTGAAATCGGATTTAATCCACAGTATCTGATTGACGTGCTGCGGGTGCTTAAAACCAGTGATTTTGAGATGCATCTGGGGCAATCGGATCGTCCGGGTTTGTTTAAAAGCGGCAGCGGGTTTTTGTATATTGTTATGCCGGTGAATTTATAACCGGCAGCGGGAGCGATTTGTTTGTGAACAAGCAGAGCGAATCGCAGCAAGAGCAGTATTTGCGGTCAGCGACAGCCTGGCAAAAAAAAACGCCCGCGGGTCCTCAACCGCTCGGTGAAGCTCTCAGTCACTATATGAACGTTTATGTGAAAGGTTTGCGCTGCGGCGGAACCGTAGCAGCTGCATTTGAGCAGGTGATAGGGACTGAGCTGGCGCCGTATTATCGTGCGGATCGATTCACGCGCGGGATTTTATATATTCAGTCACCGCCCGGGCCGTATTTGCACCGGCTGAAGATGATGGAAACCGAGATTGTGGAAAAACTCCAGGCGCATTGTCCTGGAACCAGGATAAAAGAGATACGAATTCAAGTAAAAGGTGTCGGGCGCAGAACGCGCTGAGACAGGATAATCAATACCATGACAGAGCAGGAAAATACGGAAACAACACAGCACGCTCAACCCGCAGTCTATGATGCCAGCAGTATCAAGATTTTAGAGGGTCTTGAAGCGGTCCGCAAACGGCCGGACATGTATATCGGCAATCGTCAGGAAGGCGGCCTGCATCATATGGTGTATGAAGTACTGGACAATGCCATTGATGAGGCCCTGGCTGGACGCTGCGACCGGATTACCGTGCATGTCCATGTGGACGGCAGTTGTTCGGTGGAAGATAACGGTGTCGGCATTCCGACAGAAATGCATGCTGAGGCCAAGAAGAGCGCCCTGGAAGTGGTCTTGACGACGCTTCACGCCGGCGGCAAGTTTGACAATAAGGCCTATAAAGTCTCCGGCGGTCTTCATGGAGTGGGGGTCAGTGCAGTCAATGCATTGAGTGAGTGGCTTGAGGCGGAAGTCTGGCGCAATGGCAAACAGTATCATTTTGAATGCCGTCGTGGAGTGCCGACCGGACCGGTCCAGGAAGTCGGACCAACGACCAAGCGAGGGACACGTGTGACCTTTCTGCCAGATGATGAAATTTTTGAAACGACGGAATTCAAGTATGATGTGCTGGAAAAGCGTATTCGTGAACTGGCGTATCTCAACGCCGGCGTACATATCACATTTATTGATGATCGCTGCCAGCGGAAGGAAGTGTATCATTACGAAAGCGGTATTAAGGCGTTTGTGCAGTATCTCAATGAGGGCAAGACACCGCTGTGCGATGTGATGTATTTCAGTAAGGAAGATATCGAAAACGGGCTGGCGTGTGAAATAGCCATGCAGTACAACGATGGGTATAATGAAACCGCGCTGGCTTTTGCCAATAATATTCGCAATATCGATGGTGGTACCCATTTGTCCGGATTCCGGACGGCGCTGACACGCACCATGAACGCCTATGCCAAGGGTGCCAACATGATTAAGGATATGGCACCCAGCGGCGAGGATTTGCGGGAAGGCTTGACGGCTGTTATCTCTGTGAAGGTCCGTGAGCCGCATTTTGAGGCCCAGACCAAAGTGCGGTTGTCCAACCCGGAGGTTGGAACATTTGTGGAGACGATGTTGAATGAGCAGCTTGCCATTTATCTGGAGGAAAATCCGGCAATCGCCAAAAAGCTGCTGAGTAAGGCCATCCAGGCGGCGGCGGCCCGTGAGGCGGCTCGCAAGGCACGCGAACTCACGCGCCGCAAAGGAGCCCTGAGCGGAGCCAATCTGCCGGGCAAACTGTGGGATTGTGCCAGCAAGGATACGGTTCATACGGAAATTTTTATTGTTGAGGGCGACTCTGCCGGCGGTTCGGCCAAGGGTGGACGAGACCGCAATTTGCAGGCGATTTTGCCGCTCAAAGGCAAGATTCTCAATGTGGAGAAAGCACGCATTGAAAAAATGCTGGGACATGAAGAAATCCGTACCATTATCAGTGCACTGGGGACCGGCATCGGTACCGATGAATTTAATCTGGAGAAATGCCGGTACGGCAAGGTGATTATGATGACAGATGCGGATGTGGATGGGGCGCATATTCGGACACTGCTGCTGACCTTTTTCTTCCGTCAGATGCCGCAGTTGATCGAAAATGAGCGTGTGTTTATTGCCCAGCCGCCGCTGTATGAGATTCAAATTAAGGGGCATAAGCACTCGGAATATGTGCTTAATGAAAACCAGATGCGCAAGCGGATGGAAAATAACGGTCTTGAAGGAACAGTTCTGATTGTTCACCGTCCTCATCAAGCCCCGCAGCAGATTGAACAGGCCAAATTGGCTCTGCTGGTCAAGATATTGAATGATGCCGAACGCAGCATCGGTGTCCTGGAGCGGCGCGGCATTTTGTTCAAAACGTTTGTGTCTGATTTTTATGATGGCAGCCGCTTGCCAGGCTATTTTGTTCGCATCGAAGGACAAAATGAGTTTTTCTACGATCGGGACAGCTTTGACCGGCGTGTTGCGGAACTAAAGACCGCACGAAATGAGGAACTCCAGGAAGATGGATTTACTGCCGAGGAACTGCATGAAGTGATGCGGCTCAATGACATTAATACCCGTCTGATGCAGGATTACCAACTGGATATGCGAGATTATCTGGCATTGCCTTCGCAGACGATCATGGATGAGGATGCATTCAGCCGGTTTGAATTGAAAAATGGGACAGACCAGTATCGGCTCCACACTCTGGACCAGATTGGTCCTGGGATTCGGCAAATTGGGGCCCGAGATGTGGAAATTAAACGGTTTAAAGGTCTGGGCGAGATGAACAGTGAACAGCTCTGGAGCACGACGATGGATCCGGCCCGTCGGACCCTGCTGAAGGTGACGATGGAGGATGCCGGGCAGGCCGACCGGATGTTCAGTATTTTGATGGGTGAAGATGTCGAAAAACGGCGGAATTTCATCCAGGAACATGCCTTGGAAGTGCAGAATCTGGATATCTAAAGATTTTGGGCCGATTGTGCCGACATAATACAGGGGAAAGTATGTCCATTTAAGGATATGATGTTTTTCCTGAAGTGAAATTGGCCCATAATTGACAAAGGGAGTCGAAAATGGATGCATTATTAAAAGTAACAATGATCGTTCTGGTGTTGATGGTCGTTGGTTGCGGACCTGAGAAAAAGCCGGTCGTGCCGGATACAGAAGAAAGTCTGCTGCTCGAAATCGACCAGAAGTTTGAAAATCCGGATGCGCATTACAAACTGGCCAAAATCTATCATTCGCAGGGACAATGGATTAAGGCGGAATACGAATATAATATTGCGATTGGTTTTGCTCCGGTGAACAAGTGGCCTGAGGCAGGATTGGTCAAGCTTTATGAAGAGATTGGTAAACCCGGCAAAGCGGCTGAAGCTCGGGATAAAGCCATGCGGAGCTGTAACAGCGATAAAGAGCTGATTATGCTGGCCAAAGCCCTGCAGCGTGAAAACCTCAACGAGCATGCCAAGTCGGTTTATGAGTATGCCTTGACAGTAGCGAAGAATAAAGGCGGTATTTATAAGGAAATGGGCTATTATTATCTGACGATTGGAGACAAGGTTCGGGCTGAAGATGCCTTCCGCAAGAGTCTGGAAATTCGTCCGTATCAGCCGGATGTGTCAGCAGAGCTGGGACGCATGGGTGTCAAAGTGGTGGCCCCGGAAATTGTCCATCAAAAACCTGCAGGGGATAATCCCGCCAATTCCCAGTATGAAGAAGAAGTATTACGGAAGAAATAGTAATATTACAAGACCAAAAACATCTTTTTAAAAGCAGGGGTAAAAAAAGACGTTTTTAGCACGTTAATTGTGTACTGGTGATTTATTAATCACCTTGAAAAATCACCTGTTTATAAAAAAAACCTTGCAAAAATCGGGGGACTGAGTATTTTATAGTCTTTTATAGCCTATGTCGCACGGGGACATCCGGCGGTAATCGTACTGCCAAGCGGGGCTGACAGATTCGCAGCATGGTCAGCTCAAGCCTCCGACAAGGCCAGGTCAATCTGTTTCTGAAACGGATTCTGCGACCAGCAAGCATATACAACATTGAAGACTGTTGGCAGGCGGAAGTATTGTCTGCGCAAGTACTATGATGAGACAACGATACAGTCCTGATGGACTGATCAATACCCGGTGGTGTAATCGGTAACACTGGAGGTTTTGGTTCTCCCATTCCTGGTTCGAGTCCAGGCCGGGTAGATTTATTGTGAATGGTTACTGTTTGAGATTAAGGCGGGTGTCGAAAGATATTCCGAATTATAAAGATGAATCATCATCCAACAACGATATTCAGCGGAACCGGAAATCCGCAGCTGGCAGAGGCCATCAGCCGCTACCTGGGGCTGGAGATGGGGGTTTCCAAGATTTGGCGGTTTCCGGACGGCGAGAAGTGTATTCGTGTGGAATCCGACGTCCGCGGGCATGATTGTTTTGTGGTGCAGCCGACCTGTGCCCCGGTGGACGAGAATCTGGTGGAATTGCTGATATTTCTGGACTGCCTGGCCCGTGCCAGTGCAGCCCGAGTGACGGCGGTGGTGCCGTATTTTGGCTATGCCCGTCAGGACCGCAAGGATGCCGGGCGGGTACCGATTACGGCCAAGATGGTGGCGAATCTGATCACCGCTGCTGGTGCCGATCGGGTGCTTGCCATTGATATGCATGCCAAGCAGCTTCAGGGTTTTTTTGATATCCCGGTGGATCATCTGACGGCTGAGCCGGTGATGATCAAGTATCTGCGGAAAAAGGCCATTCCGAATTTGACGGTTGTGGCGCCGGATGTGGGTAATATGAAGACCGCCAGCCGTTATGCGACGGCGTTGGGAGCGGAGCTGGCGATTATCCACAAGCGGCGTATCAGCGGTAACGAGGTGACGTTTGACGAAATTATCGGCAACGTCGAAGGCCGCAATATTGTGATGTGTGACGATATGATTTCCACCGGCGGCACGATTACCGGAGCGGCCCATCTGGTTCGCCAGCGTGGGGCCCAAAAGATTTATGTTGGGGCTACGCATGGGGTATTCTGTGGGCAGGCGATTGAAAAGCTCAAACAGGCGCCGATTGATGAGGTGATTGTGACCGACACGATGCAGCAGGAAGAAAACAGCAAAGCCCTGAATAATCTGACGGTTTTGAGTGTGGCTGAGCTGCTGGGTGAGGCGATTCGCCGCATCCATGAGAATGAATCCCTCAGCGAGATGTTCGAAAAGCTGAGCAAAAGTTGACAGAGGATGTTGTCGCAGTGCGGGCTGGTCCTGCGGTGTGATAACGAAGGTATAAAAAAATCAGGTGCGATAGGTATAGAACAGGCCGGGACCGCCGGCCGAAACCAGAACAAGTAGAGAGGTTCAGCTATGTCCGAAGTAATGTCATTAAGTGTGGAATTAAGAGAGCAGGTTGGCTCCAAGACGGCCTCCCGTCTGCGGGAGCAGGGTAAGCTGCCGGCGGTAATTTACGGCCACAAGCAGCAGCCGGTATCCGTGGCGCTGGATCAGCACAGTTTTGTGGAAGGTCTGCATCACGGCCATCGTATTTTTTCAGTCACTCTGCCGGAAGGCACGCAGACGCTGCTGCTGAAGGATCTTCAGTATGATTACCTGGGCAAGAAAGTGATACATGCGGACCTGGTTCGCGTGGACCTGAATGAACGGGTGACCGTGGAAATTCCGGTGGTCCTGCGCGGCACAGCCAAAGGGTCCCAGCACGGCGGCGTGGTGGATCAGCTGATGAGTACGCTGGAAGTCGAATGTCCGGTTCTGGAGATTCCTGAAAGCATTCCAGTGGTAATCAAGGAACTGGAAGTCGGGGATTCGATTACGGTGGCCCAGGTGACTCTGCCGTCCAATTGCGTAATGAAAAGCGACCCGAAGGCTCTGGTTGCGATTTGTCATGAGGTGGCCGAAGTCAAGACGACCGAAGAGCTGCTGGCCGAACAGCCTGCTGCTCCGGAAGTGATTACTGAACGGGCACCCAAAGAAGGCGAGGAAGAGGCCAAATAGGCCTTTTGGGCTGGATCGGATTGTACAGACGGGATGCCGCTGGTGCAGTCGGATGGAATTAGGATGGTGTAATGACCGGGATGAAACTCATCGTCGGGCTGGGAAATCCCGGAAAAGAATATGCCGGGACGCGGCATAATGTGGGTTTTGATGTGCTGGACGGATTCGCTCGCCGGCTGGGCACAAGCGTCGAACAGAAGAAATTTAGTTCGCTGTTTGGCGAGGCTGTGGTGGATGAATGCAAAATACTGCTGCTGAAACCGCAGACGTATATGAACCTGAGCGGCCAGGCGGTGGCTGCTGCGGCAGGTTTTTACAAGCTGCCGTCGAGTGATTTGATGGTGGTGACTGACGATATGGCGCTGCGGCCCGGGGTGATTCGGATTCGTCCCGGCGGCTCCAGCGGCGGTCATAATGGCCTGCGGGATATCATCAGCCGGCTGGGGACCGAGCAGTTTGGCCGACTGCGGATCGGCATTGGTGCCAGCGATTATCCGGATACACGGGATTATGTGCTGGGTCGTCCGGGACCCAAAGACGGCGAGCTGATAGCCTCGGCCATGGTCCGGGCGCAGGAGGCCTTGTTGTGCTGGATTCGCGAGGGCCTGGCGGCTGCGATGAATCGCTTTAATGAGCGGAATCAGGCATCCTCCGCAACGGAAGAAAATGCAAGTTAAACCGGGTCGAAACCGCTCCGGTGGGATAATGAAAAAACGAAACAAGAATCGATCATTCTGTTAGTCTTTTGGAGGTATCAAGTTTGGAAACAAAACGAATTTATGAAGCGCTGTTCCTGGTGGATTCGGCGTTGGCCGCATCCCAGTGGGATCATGTGATGGAAGTCATTCAGAAGATCTTGGATCGCGCCGAAGCGCGTGTGATTTCCATCCGCAAATGGGACGAACGCAAGCTGGCGTATGAAATTGCCGGCAAGAGCCGCGGGACCTATATTCTGGCTTATTTTGAATGCAGTTCGTCCAAGATTCGTCCGCTGGAACGCGATGTGCAGCTGTCAGAAGAGATTTTGCGGGTCCTGGTGGTTCGGACCGACCGCATGACGCAGGAGGACATGGAAAAGCCCACGCCGGCGATGCTGGGGCACGTGGACCGTGAAGCGTCTGTGCAGCCGGCAGAAGACGTGATGGAAGAAGCTCCTGCCCAGGACATTGCGGAGTAATCTCCAGCTGGCTTTACCTGTCGGCGGTTTGCCGCTGCGTTCAGACAACAGCGGCGGTGACACCGAGTGAGAAATGCAGGGTGTCCAGCCGATAAAGACCCTTTTTTGGAATGGTGTAAATTATGGCAAGTTTGAATAAAGTGCTGCTGATGGGGAATTTGACACGGGATCCGCAGATGTCCTATCTGCCCAGTCAGACAGCTGTTGTGGAATTTGGCCTGGCGATCGGACGCAAGTTTAAAAAACAGGACGGCTCCTGGGCTGAGGAGACCTGTTTTGTGGATTGTCAAATGTTTGGCAAGCGTGCCGAGACAATTCAGAAGTATTTCAAAAAAGGCGATCCGATTTTTGTGGAAGGCCGCTTGAAGTTTGATTCCTGGCAAGGCCAGGATGGCGTTAAGCGTACCAAGCTGCGGGTTTTTGTGGAGAATTTTGAATTTGTCGGCGGCGGCAAACGTGCCAACGGTTCCGGCGGCGGACAGGAGATGGCCCCTGAGGTTCCTGTGGCGGATTTTGAGCCTCCGTTTGGTCCCGCAGGCGACGACGAGATACCTTTTTAAGACACAGTGGATGGATAAACAAATCAGAAGCTAAGGTTTTGTGACTATACAGGATTGGATATGAAAAAAACAGTTCCAAACAAGAATTCGAACCGCAAGCGCAAAATGACCATGACCATTCGTGAGCAGACGCAGTGCCGGTTCTGTCGGGAGAAAAAGAAGTATATCGATTATAAGGACGTGGAGACGCTGTCCAAGCTGCTGACCAACCGGGGCAAGATTTTTTCCCGCAAGCGCAGCGGTAATTGTGCCGGCTGTCAGCGGAAAGTGAATCAGGCCATCAAGCGTGCCCGGTTTATGGGGCTGCTGCCGTTTACGGCCTAAAATCCCCCGGCCCGAAAGGGTGCGGTCTGACCTGTTTGACAGGCGGATTCTGTGGGTTGCCCGGGACTGCGGTAACAGGGCAAGCCTGAGGCAGAGCGATTTGCGATTCAAAATCAATTATTCATTTGAAGAGATGATGAAGCTGGAGAGAATATATGAAGGTATTGTTGTGTGAAGATGTGGAAAGTCTCGGCTGGTACGGGGACATTGTGACCGTCAAGGATGGATATGCCCGGAACTATTTGCTTCCGCAGGGATTGGCAGTGATTCCGTCCGAGTCGAAGATCAAGGCAATGGCCGAGGAAAAGGCCCGTCGCACTGAACAGCGTCGTCTGGTGCGTGAACAGCTGGAAAAGGCCGCCGCCGCGGTCGAAGGTGCTGTGGTTGAAATTGTTGCCAAGACCAACGAATTGGGACATCTGTTTGGTTCCGTGACCGAGCACGATATCGCCGAGAAACTGCGTGCCCAGGGCTTTGAGGTCAAGGATGCCATGGTTCGCCTCAGCGGCGGGCACATCAAGGAACTGGGAACCTATGATGTGACCTTAAAGGTTGCAGCCGATCTTAAGGCCCAGGTTCAGGTTCGTGTAATCTCCGAGCAACAGCAGGAACAGCCCGTTGAGTCCGTCGAGGAAAACAAGCAGGAAGCCTGATTCCGATGCTTCGCAGGCATTGCCGACCACGCTGGATGGCAAGGCCCTGCCGGCTTCGATCGAAGCCGAAGCGGCGGTATTGGGATCGATGATTCTGGATCGGGAATGTATCGGTCAGGTGGTGGAACAGCTTGACGCGGATGCCTTTTCGATGCCGGAACATCGGCTGCTGTTTGAGTCCATCGTTGCGTTGTATGAAGCCAACAGCAAGATTGATTTGGTGCTGCTGCGGGCGGATCTGGTTAAGCGTGATCGGTTGAAGGCGGCCGGCGGGGTGGACTACCTGGTTCGCGTGGCGGAGTCGGTGCCCACGGCGGCCAATGTGGACTATTATACGCGCATCGTCAAGGAAAAGGCGATGCTGCGGCAGCTGGCCCGGGTCAGCCAGGATATTCTGCGGCAGGCCTGTGATGAGACGGGGGATGTGGGAGAAAAACTGGACCGGGCTGAACAGCAGATTTTTGCGGTTACTGAAAAGAAGATTTCCGGTTCGGCGTATCCCATCAAGCATCTGCTGACGGAAACGTTTGAAAGCATTGAGTCCCGCAAAGGCTCGCACGTAACGGGTTTATCGACCGGGTTTACAGAACTCAATAATTTATTGTGTGGTCTGCATGCGGGGGAAATGATTATTGTGGCCGGCCGGCCGAGTATGGGCAAAACCAGTTTTGCGCTGAATATGGCCGAGCATATTGGGGCTGACGAAAATATCCCGGTGGTGATTTTTTCTCTGGAAATGGGTCGTCAGCAGCTGGTGGAGCGTATTTTGTGCAGCCGGGCCAAGGTGGATTCGCAGGCGGTTCGCAAAGGGATGGTCAGTGCTGAACAGCACGCTGAACTGACGCGGGTCGGAGGCGAGTTGTATGAAAAACCGATTTTTATTGATGATACGCCTGGTTTGACCCCGCTGATGATGCGGGCCAAGTGCCGGCGTCTGAAAAGCCAGCACAATATTCAGGCGGTTTTTGTGGACTATCTGCAGTTGATGAGTCTGGGCGGTCAGGTGGAATCTCGCCAGCAGGAAATCAGCGGCATTTCCCGTTATCTCAAGGCATTGGCCCGTGAGCTGGAGGTGCCGGTGGTGGTGCTCAGCCAGCTTAACCGATCCCCGGAGGGGCGTGAAGACCATCGTCCCCGGATGAGTGATCTGCGTGAAAGCGGCAGCATTGAGCAGGATGCCGACGTGATTTTGCTGCTGCATCGTGAAGATTATTACAATCGCACCAAAGACGATTTTGAAGAGACCAACACCGCCGAAGTCATCGTTGCCAAGCAGCGTAACGGTCCGACGGACACGGTGAAATTGTATTTCGATGGCCGCTATACGCGGTTTGACAATCTGGCCCATGTAAGCGAACCCTTTTAGGAGCAGACAAAACGATGATTCATAAGGAGATGAACCGCGGGACGGGGTCTGTACCCCTGCTGGCGGCGGCTATGATGGTGGCGTTGAGCGCTCTGTGTTTTGCCGAGGGTGAGGAATCCAGACTGATTCGTTCGGTTGAAATCACCGGCCAGACGACGGTGACGCGAGCTCAGATTTTTTCGGCGATACGGGCCCGGGCCGGACAATTGTTTTCCAAACAGACGGCGGTCGAAGATGCGGCTCGCATTGCCAGGCTGGAGGGGGTGGAATCGTCTTATTATACCACCGTGGAAAGCGAGGGGCAGATTATCTTAACCTATGTGGTGGTGGAAAAACAGCTTGTTCGCGAGCTGATTTTTAAGGGCAATGAGAAGATCTCCGATGCCAAGCTGGCCAAGGAATTGTCCTTTAAGCTGGGGGACTACCTGGATGTGCTGGCGGCTCGGGCGGGTCTGGATGCCATCAAAAAGCTCTATCTTCAAAAAGGGTACGCGTGGGTTACCGTGAGCCTGGATGAGGCAGGCTTGATTATTGGCCGCGTGGAATATACGATCGATGAAGGCAGCAGACCGAAAATCATATCGATTAAATTCAAACATAATCGGGTTTTGAGTGACCGGGAACTGGGCACAGCGATCAAAACCAAAACCAAGAAATTTCTCTTCTGGCCGGTGTATTACAATGAGGAACAGGTCCAGAAAGACGCCCTAAAGGTGCAGGAAGTGTACCAGAAGCGGTCTTATCTGGACGCTAAAGTCGAAACCAAAGTCTCCTATAATGAGGACAAATCGGAGGCCTATCTTGAATTTCATGTGACTGAAGGGGCGGCTTATACGGTCGATTCCATTCTGATGTATGGAAACAAATTTTTTGATACGGTTCGTCTTCGTGAAGAAATGAAACTGATCGAAAACGGCCCTTATAGTGATGACCGGGCGGATTTTGATGCCAAAAAAATCCGCAGTAAATACCAGGAGCATGGATTTGTGGATGCCCGGGTGGATATGCGGCGAACCTTTCTGGACGGGGCAAGGGTCCGGGTAGAGCATCAGATTACCGAAGGCAGCCGCTTCCGGATTGGTCAGGTGACCGTGGCCGGCAATACGGTCACGCATGACAATGTGGTTCGCCGGGTTCTGGATGAAGAAAAATTCACGCCGGGCGCCTGGTACAATGCGGATGCGGCCCGAGGCAACGGCGAAGGGGAACTTGAAAAGACGGTCCGGGGCACAATCTATTCCGAATCCGCAACCATTGCTGCGGTGTCCACCGCCGATCCCAATCGCAAGGATGCGCTGGTGACTATTTCCGAAGGGCAAACCGGTTCGGTTATTCTGGGGGCCGGGATTGGCAGTGACAGCGGCGTCATCGGCCAGATTGCCTACGACCAGCGGAATTTTGATATTGCAGACTGGCCGGAAAACTGGAATGAACTCATTACCGGCAAATCGTTTCGCGGAGCAGGTCAGCGGTTGCGGATCTCTCTGAATCCAGGGACCCGGCAGAGCAGCTATTTAGTCAGCTTTACGGAGCCGTATGTCTATGATAAGCCGGTTTCGATGGAAGTGGCCGGAACGGGGTTTGAGCGAGAGTGGGAATCCTATACCGAAGATCGCATGGGCGGCAGGCTGGGGTTTGAAAAACGCTATAGCGATGACTGGCGCCGCGGTATATCATTCCGCCTGGACAACGTGGATGTGACGGATTTGGAATCGGATGCCCCCAGCGAAGTCCGCGACATCAAGGGTAATAATGCGTTGTTTGGAACGCGATTTTACATCGGCAAGGACACGACCGACAGCCGGTTCCGTCCCACAAAAGGGTATAATTTTGATTTGGGTTATGAGCAGGTCACGCTGGACCATAATTTCGGCATTCTGTCCGGGACGCAGCGATGGTATCACACACTCTATGAAGACCTGTCGGAACTGAAGACGGTGCTGGAAACCAAGATTCGCGGCGGCACCATCGTGGGCGATGCACCGCTGTTCGAAAAATTCTATGCCGGCGGTACCAGTACCATTCGCGGTTTTGATTATCGCGGCGTCAGCCCCCGAGCCGCCAACGGCGACCCCATCGGCAGCGACTGGATTATTAACGGAAGTGCCGAAGTGGCGGTCCCACTGGGTACCGAGGTCTTCTCATGGCTGTTTTTCACCGATGCGGCGCTGATTGAAGAAGGCTGCCCCCGGACCTCGATTGGTACCGGTATTCAAATCCAGATTCCTCAATGGTTCGGCCCTGTCCCGATGCGGTTCGAAGTTGCAGTACCGATAACCAAGGAAAGCGAAGATGAAACCCAGATATTCAGTTTCTCGGTGGGCGCGCTGTTCTAACCCAATCGCATTGTATTCAACATATTGAATGGCAACAGTATAAAATATAGGATCATGACATAAGAAAGGATTGCTGATATGAAGCTCAATCAAATGTTGCTGGCCGGTGTCATCGTTGTGGCGGTGTGTCTTTCTTTTGGATATCGTCAGGGTGTAGCTGCCGGCGAAAAGCAAATTGCCCCGGCCAAGATTGCGGTGGTGGATGTGACCAAAGTGCTGCAAAACAGCAAAAAGCATAAGGCCTGGCAGGAGAAAATGACCGCCGAAGAAACGACGATGAAGGCGGAGTTTCAAAAGGATAAAAAGGCCCTCGAAGCCCTCCAGGCCAATATGGATCTGTTGAAAACCAACACCAAAGATTATATTGATGCGATGAAAGAATTTCTTGATAAAAAGAGTCTCCTGGAGGCCAAAGACAAGTTTTATCAGGAAAAAGTCAATATGGAAATGCAGCAGTGGACGGAAAGCCTTTATACCCAAATGCTGGCCGTCATCAAAGAAGTCGCTCAGAAAAAAGAGTTGGATGTCGTTCTGGCCCAGGAACAGCTGGATTTGCCGGCAGCCAGCTTGCGCGATTTTATGCTGAGTATTCGTACCAAGAAAGTCCTTTATTGCGGCGACCAGGTGGATATTACAGAAGAGGTTTTGTCGGCGCTGGATGCGTCGAAATAGGCGGTCATCATGAGTGATGCCAAATTCAAATTGTTGTTATCGGATCTGGCTGCCCGTCTTGATGCACAGCTGATTGGTGAAGGTTCCGCGTGGATCACCGGAGTCAACACGATCCAGGACGCCTCGCCGGAGGAAGTTTGCTTTCTCAGTTCAGCCAAACATCTGGGTAAATTATCTGCATCGCGAGCGGCGGCGGTGATGGTTGAAAAAGCGTTGCCGGATTGCACGATGCCGCAATTGGTGGTCGGCAATGTCTCTAAGTCGCTGATCGCTGTGTTGAAATGGTTTGCTCCCCAATTAACGCCTCAGCAGGGGATTCATCCGCGGGCGGTGATTGAGTCGACAGCAATAATTGACCCAACAGCCTCGATTGGGCCTGGGGCTTATATCGGCCATTTCGTTACTATCGGACCGGGAACAACCATAGGTCCGAATTGCTCCATTGGTGAAAATTCAATTATTGGAGCCAATTCACGTCTGGATGCCAATGTTACCGTCTATCATAATTGTAAAATAGGCAATTTTTGTGTGATACAATCTAATACAACGATTGGTTCGGTAGGTTTTGGATATTCATTTATTGATGGGCGACATCAGTTAATTCCTCATAATGGCGGGGTCATTATTGAAGATGAGGTGGAAATCGGGGCCAATTCCTGTGTGGACCGTGCAAAATTCGGTAATACGATCATTGGTGCCGGGAGCAAGATTGATAATTTGGTCCAAATCGCGCATAATGTGATTCTTGGCCGGGCGTGTCTGATAACCGGACAGGTCGGCATTGCCGGCAGTGCCCACCTGGGTGACGGCGTGGTGATGGGGGGGCGTTCAGGTGTGTCGGACAATGTGACTGTTGGCAGCGGAACGATTGCCGGAGTGCAGGCTGTGATTGTTCACGATACGGAGCCCGGACAAAAGCTCTGGGGTACGCCGGCGATCAACTGGCATCAGCAGATGCGGTGTGTGAATGTCTTTAAAGAACTGCCCGAGATGGCCAAGGAACTAAAAAAACTGTCGAAGCGAGTGGAACAGCTTGAGTCAGCAAAAAACAATCAAGTCGGAATGTAAATTGTCCGGCAAAGGACTGTTTGGCGGCAAAGAGGCGAAGGTGGTTTTCAAGCCTGCCGAGGCCGACAAGGGGATTGTCTTTGTCCGCACAGATATGGACGTGCCGGTGGAAATTCCGGTGCTGCCGGAATATATTTCGCATCGCGACCGGCGCAGTGCCCTGCAAAACGGTGATGTGTATATAGAAACTCCGGAGCATTGCCTGGCGGCCATCCATGCACTGGGCATTGATAATATGGTTATTGAGATTGACGGTCCTGAGCTGCCCGGTCTGGACGGCAGTTCGGAGGATTATTTCGAGGCGATTTTCAAATGCGGGATTGTGGAACAGGCTGTTCCCCGTCGGGAGATAGTGATTACCGATTCGATTTGTATTACCGAAGGGGATAAATCGATTTATGCCTTGCCCAATGGCGGGCAGGGGCTGAGTATCACCTATGATCTCGATTATACCCAGTTCACCGGAATCGGGCGGCAGGTCTATTCCTGTGAGCTGTCGGAGATGCATTTCAAACAGCATTTGGCTTCGGCCCGTACGTTTGTCCTGGAAGCGGAGGCCCGTCAAATGCAGGCGATGGGAATCGGCACTCACCTGGGCCCTAAGGATATTCTGGTCATTAGTTCCGATGGTCCCATCAAAAACAGCTATCGATTTGACAATGAATGCGTCCGACACAAGGTTGTGGATTTGATTGGCGATCTGAAGCTGGCCGGCCGGCCGATTCTGGGCCGTATCGTGGCTTATAAGACAGGCCATCATCTCAACCAGAAGCTGGTGCAGAAGATTGTCGAACACGCCCGCAAACAGGAAAAAAAAATAGCCCAGGGGGACCGGCCGCTGCTGGACATCCGGCGCATTCAAAAAATTCTGCCTCATCGCTATCCTTTTCTGCTGGTGGACAAGGTCATTGAGATAGAGGGCGACCACCGCATTAAGGGCATCAAGAATGTCACGATTAACGAACAGTTTTTCCAGGGGCATTTCCCGGGAACGCCCGTCATGCCCGGCGTACTGATCGTAGAAGCGCTGGCGCAGGTATCCGGGCTCCTGTTTTCGCAGAAACTGGAAAATACGGGTAAGCTGGCTGTACTGCTGACTATTGATCAGGTCAAGATTCGTCGATCCGTGATTCCGGGTGACCAGCTTGTCCTGATTGCCGAAGCGGATAAAGTACGCAGCCGGGCAGCGAAATGTAACTGTATGGCTATGGTTGGCGATGAAGTCGCTGCCGAGGCCCAATTGAAATTTATGCTCGTGGACGACGAAATGGTTTGACGTCCGCGACGGTATGACTTTAGGGAGGTTTATTGACGAGTATGGCTTCAGAAATACACCCGAGTGCAGTCGTAGATAAAACTGCAAAACTGGGGAATGATGTGGTAATTGGTCCGTTTGCCATGGTCGATGCGGGTGCGGAAATCGGCGACGGAACCATATTGGATGCTCATGTGGTCGTTGGCAAAAACGTCAAGCTGGGCAAAAACAACCGGCTGTTTGCCAACTGTGTCATTGGTCGTCCGCCGCAGGTGCTGAATTTCAACCGCCCGATGGGTGGCCTGGAAATCGGCGACAACAACAATATCCGTGAATTTGTTACGATCCATCCCAGCATGTACCCCGACCAAAAGACGATCGTCGGCAACAATAATCTGCTGATGATTGGCGTGCACATCGGACATGACTGTGTACTCGGTGATCATATTGTAATGAGCAACTATACCCAAATCAGCGGTCATTGTCATCTCCAGACCGGAGTATGGTTGTCGGGTATGGTTGCGGTGCATCAGTTCTGTACCATTGGCAAGTGGTGTTATGCTGCCGGCTACACCGGCATTGCCCACGATATTCCGCCGTATATGATTGTCAGCGGGCATTATCCTTCCGAGGTTCGCGGTATCAATAAGCGCGGCATCCGGCGTGCTGGTCTGAGTGAACAGCAGCAGGAACAGATTGAGCAGGCCTATCGGTTTATCTGGCGGTCTAAAAAGCCGGTCCTGGAGCAGGTTAAAATCCTGGCTGCTCAGGATGGCCTGGACGAGAATGTTCGTGCGATTGTGGACCATATGTTGAACATGGGTAAACAGCGTTTCGGGCGGCATCTGGAATTATTCCGAGATTAACGAGCGTGCATGGCCGCCGCAGGCGGCAGGACACAGGAATGGAACCAATCCGTACAGCGATTATCGGTGCCGGCAAGATGGGCGGCATTCATGCCAAAGTCTATGGCAAACTGGAACAGGCCCGGCTTGTGGCGGTAGTGGATGCCGACCCGGTCAAAGCTCAGAATCTGGCCAAACAGCACCACTGCAAGGTCCTGACTGACCCGAAGGAATTGATCGGTCAGGTCGATGCCGTGACGATATCAGCGCCCACCGTGGCTCATAAGAATCTGGCTGAACTGCTGATTTCCAATCGCATTCCAGTCCTGATAGAAAAGCCGCTGGCCGCCAGTGTCGAAGAAGGCCGGCGGATTGTCGAGCTGTCCAAGCAATATAATACGGTCGTGGCTGTGGGGCATTCCGAACGGTGTAATCCCGTCGTGCAGGCCATGAAGCGGCTGCATATCGAGCCGATGTTTATCGAGGCCACACGCGTCAGTCCGTATCCGTTCCGGTCCATGGATATTGGGGTGGTGCTTGACGTGATGATTCATGATATTGATATTATTTTGTCGCTGGCCAACAGCCCTGTCAAAAGTGTCGAAGCCGTCGGCGTCAACGTCATCGCCGACCATGAAGACATTTGCAATGCCCGCATTACGTTTGAAAACGGATGCATCGCCAACATCACAGCCTCCCGACTGGCCCTGAAGACCGAACGCAAAGTCCGTATCTTCAGCCGACAGGCCTATCTGAGCCTCAACTATCAATCCAAGGAAGGCATCGTCATCAAAACCGACCCCAACGTGGATGTGGTCAAGTGGATTCGTGAGCATCAGGCTGCACAGGACTTTGATTTTTCCACTGTCAACTGGACGGATATGCTGCATATCGAACAGCTGGATATTACCGATGCCGAGCCGCTTAAGATCGAACAACAGGCATTTTTGAAAGCAGTAGCCGATCCCTCATGCCGGCCCGAAGTGACTGCCGAAGAGGGCCTTGCCGCCCTGGAATGTGCGGAAAAAATCCTGGCCAGCGTGCGCCAGCACCAGTGGAAGTAAATTTATAGCCTTTAAGACATCACCAATTCATCCATAATACTTCTTTGCGTATTTGCCCTGAATTGGCAAGATGCGATTTTCCTTCTATAGAATCCATCCTCCACCCTCGTAACTTCATGTCATAGAGGTCTGAATGATAACCGCTGATAATGACATGTGCTTTACAGTCATTCAGAGCATTTAATAATGCCTCATGATCCTCATAGCTCATTTCAAAAGCATAGGTATTGGCATTCGCTCCATATCGTGTTTCCGGCAGATAGGGGGGATCGCAATAAATCAAAGCGTCCTGACAGTCATATTTTTTTATTAATTTAATCGCGTCCATATTTTCTATTGCGACGGTTCGAAACCGCTCAGCAATGTCTTGAAGACCTTCTATCGCAGATAAATACTTTGAAACAGGTTCTGCCATTCTTCTTCGTGTTCTTAAACTCATTGCCCAGCTTGCCACGGTTAACTTGGACATTCCAAGTCCGCCAATCGCCTGACGGCATGTAACAAAAAAACGCCATGCCTTTTTGACAGGGTCATCGATCTGTTCTTCGGCGATACTCTCTTCGAATTCCTTCCTGCTGTACGGAGTCAGATTCAATAATCTGATTAATTCGTTGAATTGATTGCTATCTCGAAGGACTCTGAAAAAATTGACAATACGATTGTCCAAATCGTTAAAGATTTCTACTTCACTGGGATTTTTATTTAACAGGATATTGGCTGCACCCCCAAAAGGCTCAATATAGACTCGGTGGGTACAGAAATGGTCGATAATCCATTTGGCATAGTAAAATTTGCCGCCATACCAGGCAAAAGGGGCTCTCGGGCCTTTTTTGTATAAAGCAGGCCCGGATGACAGGTCATCAAATAACATATTTTTGTTCATGATTTCCCTTAGAATAATGATCACGAGGTCCCATATTAACATAAGATGATGACCTAATCAACAGCCAGGGATTCAGTGTATATGGTATGTTTTGTCTGTCAGGCAGACAGGTGGATGACGTATTCTGGTTCACGACGTCTGAGGTCTATTCTGTACGGCGGGATTTTAAAAAAGGAACATCAGGTAACCGCGAATTTCAATCAGGGGCCGTAGAACAGGCACGAACTTATACCGCAATGGCCCCAGCGAAGTTGCGGATCAGCTCTTCGGTTTCTTCCCAACTGATACAAGAGTCGGTGAGGGAGACCCCATATTTGAGCTGGCCTACGGAGCCAATGCTTTGCCGGCCTTCCCTGATAAAGCTTTCGAGCATTATGCCTGCAATCACCGTGGATCCGCTGCGAATCTGGTCAGCGACGTCATACAGGGCATCTTTTTGCCGTTTGTGGTCCTTGTGCGAATTGGCATGGCTGCAATCGATGATAATGCCGTTGTCGATATGAGCCTTTTGCAGCAGCACCTCGGCAAATGCGACAAATTCACTGGCAAAATTGGGTCCGCCTGTTCCGCCACGCATGACCAGATGCCCGTATTTATTCCCTTTGGTTTCGGCAATGACGACTTTGCCGTCCCGGTCAATACCCAGAAACGAATGCGGACTGGCGGCGGCTTTAATGGCGTCCATGGCAACGGCAAGATTGCCGTCTGTGGCATTTTTGAAGCCGATTGGCATCGAAAGGCCGCTGGCCATCTGCCGATGAATCTGCGATTCACTGGTTCGGGCTCCAATTGCAGCCCAACTGATCAAATCACACAAATATTGTGGAATAATCGGCTCCAAAATTTCGGTGGCTGCCGGCAATCCGAGCCGGGCAATCTCCGAGAGAATACTGCGAGACTGCCGCAGGCCGAATTCGATGTCGTACGAGCCGTCCAGATGGGGATCATACAGCATCCCTTTCCAGCCCAGCGTCGTACGGGGTTTTTCAAAATAGGCCCGCATGACCAGCAAGACTTTCCCGGATAGCTCCATCTGCAGCTTCTTCAGCCGTCCAGCATATTCGAGAGTTGCTTCGCGGTCATGCAGGCTGCAAGGTCCGGTAATTACCAGTCTGCGTTTATCTTTGTTGGTCAGGATATTCTGGATAACCTTTCGCGAGGAAGCAACCAGGTGCGCAGCCTCTTGGGTCTGCGGAAATTCCCGCTTCAGTTCCTCCGGCGTAATCAACGGCCGGAAACATTTGATGTTGAGATTATCTGTACGTTCCATAAAAACCGACAGGGTTACTCTGTTATTGTTGATAGAAACATTAATTATACCCGATTCTTATGCCAATTGCAAATCTTTAAACTCGCCGTCCCGCAACAGTCAAAATTCTTCTTGCAAAGGCAAAGGGTTTGGACTATATAAAACGCATTACTTGTGAAAGCGGAACAATAAATGGATAAACATTGTGCCGGCTGCGGGCATCAAGATACCTGCAAAGAGGTTTATCGGATCGTAGGCCAGTCTAAAGGCCCGAATATTACCTGGAAAGCGATTGAGGCTTTCGTTCTACCCATAGCGGCATTTGTCTGTGTCGCAGGTATCGCCCAGCCGTGGTTAAATAACAAAATCGATAACCCCAAATTGCTTACGCTGGCGTTGTTGAGTATGGGTCTGGTCGCCGCCGCTGTGACAATTTTGGGGATTCGTTTTTTGATTCGAAATAAATCCGGACATTCAAGATGTCCTAAACAGGAAAAGCGTGATGGAAACACGAGGTAAATTTACCTTTCCCGGCGGGGTTCATCCGCCGGAAGGCAAGCAGTACAGTCAGGGACGACCGATAGAGGTTATTCCGAATCCAAAACAGGTTGTGGTTTTACTGAGTCAGCATTTGGGGGCTCCGTGCAAACCTGTTGTCAATAAAAAGGATACAGTCAGGGCAGGGCAGCTGATCGGCTCTTCAGATGCTTTTGTCTCGGCGGCCATTCATTCCCCGGTCTATGGGACGGTTAAGGATATTACCCTTGCTCCTCATCCGGTGTTGGGCAGGACAATGGCTGTGGTCATAGAGGTTGATCCTGCGCAAAACGAACCCAAATTGCCAGTGGCCGGGCGATTTGATGCCAGTTTCGACCCTTCGAAATGGACTTCTGAACAGATTTGCCGAGCGATTAAGGATGCAGGCATTGTCGGTATGGGTGGAGCAGGCTTTCCTGCTCGGGTCAAAATCGAACCCAATCCCGCGATGCCCAAGACGATCCTGATTGTCAATGGCTGCGAATGTGAGCCGTTTTTAACGTGTGATTACCGGGTGATGCTTGAGTGGACCTGGCAAGTTCTTGCTGGTACTAGACTTACCGCAAAGGCGGCCGGGGTTGATCAAATTCGAATCGGAATTGAAGACAACAAGCCCGAAGCCATAACGGCCTTCAATAAGGCGATAGAATCGCTCGGAAATGAGGAAGATATCCAAGTTGTTCCGCTCAAAACAAAATATCCACAGGGGGGGGAAAGGCAGCTTATACGTGCCGTTTGGAACAAAATTGTCCCCACAAATAGTATTCCGCCGGTTATTGGGGCTTGTGTTGTGAATGTTGCCACGGCAGCGGCGATCGCCGAAGCGGTAGTCTGCGGGAATCCGCTGACCCATCGTGTGGTTTCTGTGACAGGCCGGGCGATTTGTAAGCCGGGCAATTATTATTGTCCTATCGGAATCAGTGTTCAGGAATTGATTGATTATTGCGGGGGATTGACCGAAACTGCGGCCAAGGTGGTTATGGGCGGACCGATGATGGGGTTTGCGATTGCGGACTTTTCGACTCCGATTACAAAAACCAATGGCGGACTTACGTTTCTGACCCGAAAAGAAGTCACTGAAGCCAAATTTAACCAGACTCAGACGGCCTGTATCCGCTGCGGGCGATGTCTTTCGGTTTGCCCGGAGAATCTCAATCCCACTCGGATTGCTCATGCGGTCAAAGCTAACAAATTAGAGATGGCTCAGGAGCAGTACTTCATGTCCGCCTGTATCGAGTGCGGCTGCTGCAGTTATGTATGTCCGGCCAATATCGAATTGACCGGATATATTAAAACCGGAAAGCTGTTAGTCGCCCGAGCCAAGAAAAAAGCATAGCTGACATATCTAAGCGATTGAAAGGATTTTGTTTCCATGCTCAGTAAGATAACCGTTTCGCCGGCCCCGCATATCAGCCAGCCGCTGTCCACCCAGCGGGTTATGCTGGATGTGCTGATTGGACTGGCGTTTCCGATGGCCGCATCGATCTGGTTTTTTCGCCAATACGCCGTTGTGTTGCTGTTGTGTTCGGTCGGTTCCTGTTTGCTTAGTGAATGGCTGGTCAATGTCATTCGCAGGAAACCCAATTCGTTACGTGATCTCAGTGCGGTTGTAACAGGAGTGATTCTTGCGTTTTCTCTGCCGCCGGCGGCTCCCTGGTGGGTTGCGGTCATTGGCGGAGCCTTTGCCATTCTGATTGTCAAGATGCTTTATGGCGGGCTTGGTTATAATGTGTTCAATCCGGCGATGGCTGCCCGTGTGTTTCTGGCGATATCTTTTGGAACGCTGATGACGTCTTGGACGACGCCGGCGACGGCCAAAGGCGAAGCTCTCAAAAAGATGACTGCGGCCAATACCCATGCCACCACCCAGGCTACGGCAATGGCCTGGAGCAAGGCGTCGCTTAAAGGTCAGGAAAATGCCGTGGAAGTCAGCAAGTTTTACCGGGATTCCTTTCTCGGTGCCGAGGGCGGCTGTCTAGGGGAAACGAGTGCCCTGGCGATTCTGATGGGTGGGATTTATATGCTGGTTCGCAAGACCATTACCTGGCGGATTCCGGCAATGGTGCTGCTTTCGGCGGCTGTGGTGGCTTCTATCGGCTGGCTGATTAAGCCGGAGGTGTATGTCAGTCCTGTTTATCATCTGGTCGGCGGCGGCATGATGCTGTGTGCCTTCTTTATTGCGACGGATCCGGTGACGTCGCCGTTGACATCCAAAGGGGAGTTTATTTTCGGTATTGGGGTGGGCGTACTGATTATGCTGATTCGCATTCTGGGTGAATACCCGGAAGGTGTGATGTATGCGATCCTGATTATGAATGCCCTGACTCCGTTGATAGACCGATTTACCCGGCTGATTCCGGCAGGAGGAAAACCCCATGTCCAATAAGATTGCATTGTTTTTCCGGGAAAGCTGGCTGCTGATGCTTTCTTCGGTATGTTTCGGCGGTTTGCTGGCCGTGACCAATACCGCCTGGTCGCCCAAAATTGCCCAGAACGAAATCAATAAATTTAATAATCTGGCCCGGTCACTGCTGCCGTCGGCCGAACGATTTGAACCCGTCCAGGATGAAATCACCCTGGCCCTGCAGGGCGGGAAAAGCGTGATGGATTTTGGCGGCGGCAAAAGCATCAAGGCCGATGTCCGCAAGGGACTGGATGCTTCGGGCCAGTGTGTAGGCTGGGCGTTTGTCTGTGAGGGCAGCGGTTTTGCCGACAAAATCAAGTTGGTTGTTGCTGCCGATGCCCAATTCAAGACCCTGCTGGGCTTTGGCGTATTAAGCAGCAACGAAACCCCGGGCTTTGGCGACAAAATCAATATTAAGGATGGTTTTTACCAGGCCCAGTTCAAAGGCGTCCCTGCTGCGCCGCTGACGCTGGCCAAATTCGGGGATGACAAAAAAATTGATTCTGAAATTATTGCAATTACCGGCGCGACGGTGACCAGCCAGTCGGTGATCAATATCCTGAATCAGTTTATTGAACCGATCCAAAAACAACTGACAGAAAAAAATCTGATCAATCCTTAAGGTACCGAATATGGCAGATAAACAATTAACCGTTGGCAAGACTATTGCCGCCGGCATCTGGTCGGAAAATCCCGTGCTGCGTCTGTTGCTGGGGATGTGTCCGACGCTGGCAGTAACGACCGGCGCCAAGGCCGCCCTGACCATGGGGCTTAGTGTGATCTTTGTTCTGATTTGTTCCAATCTGGTGGTCAGCCTGATGCGAAACCTGCTAAAGCCGCATCTGCGCATCATGATGTTCACCCTGACGATCGCCACATTCGTGACGATTGCGGATTTGTTTTTAAAGGCGTATCTGCCGGAGATGAGTGCCAAATTAGGCCCTTATATTCCGTTGATTATCGTCAATTGCATCATTATCTGCAGGGCGGAAGCCTGTGCCAGCAAAAACGGCCCCTGGATCAGTATGATTGATGGTCTGGCGTATGGCATTGGTTTTACTGTGGTGCTGTGTATTTTGGCTTCTATCCGGGAAGTCCTGTCCACCGGCAGGATTTTTGAAACCATACAGGTGATGCCCCGCAGTTTTGTCCCCTGGGCGGGAATGGCGATGCCGGTGGGTGCATTTGTTACACTGGGGCTGATGCTTGGATTGGTCAACCTGGTTACGAAGAAAAAAGCCTGATTGCCCAATGGGTATGATGCCGCTGCAGATTGTTCTTTTGCCCCGGCCAACTGGAAAAGGTTATACAGGGTCTGTATCGATTCAGGTTCTCTGGAGTAATAGATTATGGAATATCTGGAACATCTCGTGCTGGTTTTTATCAGCATCGTTCTGATTAACAACCTGGTTTTTACCAAGTTTCTGGGCTGCTGTCCGTATCTGGGCGTTTCCGGACGGCTGGATATGGCCTTCGGCATGGGACTGGCCGTGACCTTTGTGACCACCCTGGCCGGGACATTGACCTGGCTGATTGACCATTTGTTTTTGCTGGGAACGGCACTGGAAGTCACTCGTTATGTTTGTTTTATTCTGGTGATTGCCGGGGCTGTTCAGCTGGTGGAGATGTATCTGCGGAAATTCTTTCCGACGCTGTATGAGGCCTTTGGTATCTTCCTGCCGCTGATTACGACCAACTGCGTCATTCTGGGCTTGTGCCTGTTTTTGAACCTGTGGCAAGTCAACGATATTCTGATGGCGGTGGTGTTGAGCTTTGGTGCCGGGATTGGATTTACCATGGCCATCTGCATTATGGCCGGTATCCGAGAAAACCTTGCTCTGGCAGATATTCCTGAGTGCCTTCAGGGGGCGCCGATTACCCTGATTACCGCGGGATTGCTGACGCTGGCATTTATGGGGTTTGCGGGAATGATTAAGTAAGCTCGTTATTGGATCGATGAAAGATTAAACCATGGAAAACTATATTCTTTCGGCCTCTGCAATGGATTATTTTCAGGCCTCATGGCCGGCCGCCTTACTGATGCTTAGCCTCGGGGCCGGTTTTGCCGTCGTCTTGCTCATTGCCAGCATTAAACTGCGTGTTCAGCAGGACCCAAAAGTGGAACAAGTCTATGCAGCACTGCCCAAGATCGACTGCGGGGCCTGCGGATTTGCCGGCTGTGCCTCCTACGCCAAAGCTGTAGCGGCCAACCCGGAATTGCTGGGACGCTGTTCTCCCGGCGGTGCAGATGCAATGAATAAAATTGCTATTGTCCTGAATCTGCAAATCAGCGGTTCGGGCGCCCCGCAGCGGCCTATTGTTCACTGTCGCGGACATAAAACCGACAAGACATTTTATGCCCGGTATCGGGGTATTCCGGCCTGTACCGCAGCCAATGCCCAGCCGCCGGTGCAGGCATGTGTGTTCGGGTGCCTGGGATTTGGCGACTGTGTTCGGTCGTGCAAATTTGATGCTCTTCATATTGTCAATGGTCTGGCAACGGTGGATTACAGCAAATGCACCGGCTGTGGTGCCTGCAGCAGGGCCTGTCCCCGGTTTTTGATCAAGATGGTTCCGTTTACCAACGAACCGATGGTGGCGGTGGCCTGCAGCAGCCGGGAAAATGGCAAGAATACCCGTGCCTTCTGCAAGGTCGGCTGTATCGGCTGCGGTATTTGTGCCAAACAGACGGATTTATTCACCGTGGCCGATAATCTGTCGCGGATGAATTATGAAAAATATGCCCCATCCGAGGCCGTGACTGCGGCGATGACCAAATGCCCGACCAAGGTGATCGTCTATCGCGGCAAAACTGCCCCGGCTGATGTCAATCCCGAGGACAAGCAAACCGCGGCGGCTTCGTAGTCGAAGTGCACCATGCGATTCATGCATTTTGGCGTTGACTTTCAGGGGATATGCTTTACAGTAATTCCCTTTGGGGATTGCCCCGCTAACAGAAAAACCCAATATAGAATATAATATTATGGCTCAGGAAGAACAGGTATTAGTTATCCCGCGTAAGGAACTCGAAAAAGTCGGGATATTCCACGGATTGATGATGGATACGGATAAGTATCTCAAATCGATATTTGCCCCCGGCGTGCCGCGGTTTATGCCTCGCTCCCTGGCCGAGAAGGACCCTTCGTTCAAGCAGATTATTCCCTATGTGCTGATGGCCTGCGACGGGCGGTATCTCAGCTACGTCCGGGGCAAGCGGGCCGGTGAGACGCGGCTGGTCGGCAACCGCTCCATCGGTATCGGTGGGCACATCAATCCCACCGATGATATGGCCCTGTTCGGCGATTTTTATGAAACCTACCTCAACGCTGTCAAGCGCGAGGTGGAAGAAGAAGTGACGGTCAGCACGACATTCACGAACCAGATCGTCGGATTGCTCAACGACGATTCCAATGAAGTCGGCAGTGTGCATCTGGGCGTGGTTCACCTGTGGACGCTGGCTGCCCCCGAGGTTGCCCGGCGCGAGCAGATGATTACCCAGATGACGTTCATGTCGCTGCCGGAATTGCGTGCGGCCCAGGATACGCTGGAAACCTGGTCGGCCCTGTGCCTGGGGTATCTGGATACCCTGGCCAACAAATAAAGCCCCATTCAATTTGTATTACTCTTTTCGTCAGGCAGAGTCCATAGTCTTTTATGTAATTGAAACATGTTCGGGTCGTGGATATTCAGTTCCGCCCGGACAAAGGGATACATATCGTTGGTGCCGAAGAAGGCTTCGGCGGTTTCGGCGAAATATTCTGTATCGTTGTTCATCGCATAGGCGCGGACGGTCCGGCCGTTGATATGCAGGACTTTTTCATACGTGCCGCTTTTAAGGGCATCCTGATAGGCTTTTTGAATCTCGGGATGACGGTGCAGGAATTTATTATGATAGACATGAGCCATCTCATGAAGCACCATCGAGGGCTGGTCTTTGCACCATGACACAAACAGCCGGGGATTGCGAATCTCGATGCAGTTGACTTTCTCGGGCAGGTAGCCGTTGGCCTTCAGCCAGCCGACATCGATATGAGCCCACATGGCACTGGGGGCATCGGTATCTTCGATCCAGACGGGGCTTTGCCGAAGCCGCTGAACGGCGACCTCGGGCACATCCCGAACAATACGAAACAGCTGGCTGGCCAATTCCCGGCGTGTGTTTTCCCACAAGGCCGCATCCCTCCGGATTAATGTGTCGCGGACCAGAACCTGGAATCCTTCGATTGAGATTTCGGTATAGCCTTCCGGAACGGTGCTGCCGCTGAACCCTGCAGAAGGAATAAGACTTGCAGCCAGAACGATCAAACATAACCAAGCCATCTTTTTCATGGTCAACTCCATTAGTCTATTTCAATAAATGGTTTGGCACCCGGTGTTTCAATCCGCTGATCCGGCTGAGCCGAGGTCATCATAATTGCCTCGACGCCAGGGATTTTTTCAATAAGAGCCAGCCCTTTTTCTTTGCCCAGCACGCTGACGGCGGTGGATAATGCATCGGCCTGCATCGCTGTCGGTGCAATAATCGTGACACTGGCCAGTTCTTTAACCGATTCGGAGGTTTTAGGATTGAGAATATGGCTTTGGGGCTGACCATCTACGACGGCGTATCTTTCATAATCGCCGCTGGTGGCGACGGCCATTTCATTAAGTCTCAATTTGACCTCATATTTGTCAGGGTTGCGCGGGTCGCGCAGGCCGATGTACCAGTTGCCGCCTGCCGGCCCGGGGCCGAAACAGCGGACATTGCCGCCCAAATCCACCATGCCGGCAGTAACCCCCAGTTTTTGCATAGCCCCCATCGCAATATCGACCGCGTACCCCTTGGCAATGGCTCCCACATCCAGCTTCATTCCTTCGACGGCAAATTGGACGGTCTTTTCTGCCGGATTCAGTGTTATTTTTTCATAGCCTACTTTGGCCCTCGCTGAGGTCAGTTCTTCGGGGGAAGGTCTTTGTCCGGTTTTTTGCATCTGCCGCCAGAGCTGGGTTTCCGGCCCGACGGTGATATCAAATGCTCCCTCACTGAGCTTGCTGTATTCTACCGATGCAGCGATGACCTCAAATAATTCCGGGCTGACAACTGTGGGTTCAGGATAGGCCATTTGGGTCAATTGCGAGATTTCGGAATTTGGATCCCAGTCATTCATGATGCGGTTGACCTTGTCCATCTCGGCAAAGGCAGCAGTGATAAAACCTTGTGCCTGCTCTTCGCTGGCTGCCGCAACGGTAACCTGGGCGAAAGTACCCATGATGGATCGATAACCACTGTTGTAGTAGCCACGGTACTGACGAGACTGATACCACATCAGACCGCCCAGAACACAGAGAAAAATGGCCGGGGCGATATATTTTCCGACATTGTGCAGCTTGTTTGTCATGGTGTTTGCCTGTACAAAAACGACTTTTGGTGTATAATATCGGAATGAATCGAAAAAATCCAGAGATACTAAAGTCCCGAGTGGATGCGGAATTTCTGCCGTTTGTGCGGAAGCCGGGCCGTTATATCGGCGGCGAAATCAATCAGACGTGGAAAAATCTGGCCGACTGTGATGTCCGGGTGGCGCTGGCGTTTCCCGACGTGTACGAAATCGGCATGAGCCATACGGGGCTGGCGATTGTGTATGACCTGCTGAACCGTGACCCCGGCGTGGCCTGTGAGCGGGTGTTTGCTCCGTGGCTGGATGCCGAAGAGCGGATGCGAAAAGTCGGTCTGCCTCTGTTTACCCTCGAATCCAAAGCCGCGGTACGGGATTTTGATATTTTAGGATTCAGCCTGACTAATGAGCTGTGCTATACGGCGTTTTTGAATATGATAGACCTGGCCGGTATGCCGGTGCGGACTTTGCAGCGGACCGAGACCCATCCGCTGATTGTCGTCGGCGGCCAGATTGCCAACTGTGCCGAGCCGCTGGCGGATTTTGCGGATCTGTTTTTCCTCGGGCAGGCCGAAGAGGTACTGCCTAAAGTGATAGAATTATATCGACAGTGTAAGCAGCAGGGCCATTCCAAAGCGGACTTTCTACTGGCCGCAGCTAAACAATTCGATTGTCTGTATGTGCCGTCGCTGTATGAAGTGGACTATGACGGTGAGGAATTGAAGTCGATTCGTCCTAAAGCCGCCGGCATTCCTGCCCGTCTGGAAAATGCCGCCGTGGAGGATTTTGAGAATGCCCCTGTTCCTGTACGGCCGGTGGTGCCATTTGTTGAAGCGGTGCACGACCGTATCAGCATCGAGATTATGCGGGGCTGTCCGGGGCGATGCCGGTTTTGTCAGGCGTCATTTTGCCGGCGTCCGATTCGCTATCGCAGTCCTGACCGGATAGTGGATATTGCCAAGCAGCAATATGCTGCGACCGGCTACGATACCATCAGCCTGCTGTCGCTATCGACGGCCGATTATCCGCATCTGGAAGAATTAATCGATAAGCTTACGGCATATTTTGCTCCCCGGCATGTCGGTCTTTCGGTACCGAGCCTGCGGGTACAGGAGCAGCTGAAGCTATTGCCCAAGATGGTGACGGCGGTTCGCAAAAGCGGGTTAACGATTGCGGTGGAAGCGGCCAGTCCGGCCCTGCGGAAGATGATCAATAAGCCGATTTCGGATGAGGATTTGTTTGCTGCGGTGCGTGCCGCCTATCAGGCCGGATTCCAGAAGGTCAAGCTGTATTTTATGGCGGGTTTTCCCGGCGAGACTGAAGCCGACCTGGCGGCGGTGGTGGATTTGTCGTATCGCATCGCGATGCTCTCGCGAGAGGTTTGCGGTCGTCCGGCCAGTGTCAATGCTGCAGTCAGTTGGCTGGTTCCCAAGCCGCATACGCCATTTGGCTGGCTGGGTCAGGCCTCAGCAGACTATTTCCATCGTGCCAAACAAATCATGATTGACCGCAAGCGGCAGCTCAATGCCCGTTGCGTGTCACTGAAGTTTCATCACATCGAATGCAGTGTGCTGGAGTCGGCACTGGCCCGCGGCGACCGCAGGCTGGGTGCAGTAATCGAATCCGCCTGGCGGGCGGGGGCGAAGTTCGATTTGTGGGACGAGTGTTTCAATATCTCCGTGTGGCAAAAGGCCTTTGCCGATAACGGCATGGACCTGAATGCCTGCGCCCAGCGGACCTATACGCCCGGCAAGGTGCTGCCGTGGTCCCATCTGGGCGGGCCGAAAGAAGAGTATCTGGCCCGGCATTATCATGAGGCGATGACCCATTGATAACCCATATTGAGGGGGAATATGTACGTTATCTCCATATATAGAGTATGGCTTGTCAAACCCATGTCTTGCCGTCCCGGTTTTCGGCGTTGAATTGCGGGCAATATTCTTCCGATAGTATCTATGTTAAATCCATAATAGCTCTTTTTGTCTGTTGTTTCCTCTATAAGGACTATACCATCCATTGATCTGGCCACACAATTGCCCATGCAAACAAAGCCGCAATTCCGTCAAATCATAGAAAAAAATGAAATATCTATATAATGTTCACCGTCTAAGTTGTATCTATGATTTTAAGGTCAGGACATGAAGCGTGTAAAAACCAGACAGGCATGCTCGGCAATGTGGTCGGGTACCTATCAAATCTATCAGAATGTAAGGAGAGTGTAGCATGAAAAAAACAGCATTACTTACAATCGCAGGGCTGATGGCAGTGTGTTGGATGGTTCCTGCAGCGATTGCGGCCGAGGCCGATATCGTCGGCATCTGGCAGGTCAAGGCGGACTTCAATGGCCGGCCTATGGAGTCCCTTTTGTCGTTTTCCAAAGACAAAGAAGGCAAACTCATCGGCAAGGCAATCAGCTTTTTTGGTGTCACTGAGCTCAAGGATATCAAGCTGGAAGGGGACAAGCTGACCTATTCCCAGATTAACCGCATGGGCGGCAACGAATCCACCTCGACGTTTACCGGCACGATCAAAGACGGCAAGCTCAAGGGCGCCACGTCCAGTGATTTTGGCCAATTTGATCTTGAAGGAACCTTAATGAAAGCCAAGCCAGCGGTTGTGGGTGCCTGGGAATTCCAGACCCAGCGTGGCGACCAGACGATGACCTCGACTCTGATTGTCAGTCAGGATAAAGAAGGCAAGTTTTCAGCTATCTGGAAGACCCAGCGTGGCGAAACCCCCGCAACAGACGTGACGTATGCCGATGGCAAGCTGACCTTCAAGCGTACCATGCAGGGCCGTCAGAGAGAAGGCCAGGATCAGCCCGCTCAGACGCGCGAGATGACGTATGAACTGACCGCCAAAGGCGATACCATTTCAGGCATCATGAAAACCCAGCGCGGTGAAAACCCGATCGAAGGCAAACGGATTGGCGGCGCCTTGATCGGAACCTGGGAATTGACTATTGCCTCTGAACGCGGGGATCGGACCCAATGGCTGATGGTTATGCCGGATATGAGTGCTCTGTATGGTCCGGTGGCCGTGGACAAAGTCGTCATGGAAGACAATAAAGTCAGCTTTACCGTCAAGATGAGTTTTGGTGAGAGAAGCATTGAAAACCAGTTCAAAGGTCAGGTCGATGGTGATAAATTAACCGGCGAAATGACCAGTCCTGCGATGGGACGTCCGGGTGAAGGTGCTGACACTTCGGCTACGGTTACTCAGAAAGTGACCGGCAAAAAGATATAGTCCTATTTCAAGCAGAAATCAAAAAGGCTGTCAGAGTGTTCTCTGGCAGCCTTTTTTAATGGACGTGTGTTTACTGGACCCCGTTCCAGGTGCGTTTAATGCCCGGCGGTTGCTTCAGCCCACCGCGACCGTTGGCCTTGTGGAAGTCGGTAATAATCTTGACTGCTTGCTGCGGGTCATCGCACAGGGTAAAGACGTTCATATCCGCTTCATCAATATAGCCATTTTTTTTGAGCATGGTCTTTTCGACCCACTCAAACAGTCCTTTCCAATAATCGGTACCCATACAGATGACCGGGAAATAGGCCTGTTTGAGGGTCTGAATCAAAACCAGTGCCTCAAATAATTCATCCATCGTTCCGAATCCGCCGGGCATGGTAATAAAGCCGTGGGCATATTTGAGAAACATCACCTTGCGGCAGAAAAAGTATCGGAAATGCAGCGACATATTCTGGAATTTGTTGGGTATCTGCTCGTGCGGAAGCTCGATGTTGAGTCCGACGCTCTTGACGCCGGCTTCGCGGGCTCCTTTGTTGGCTGCTTCCATAATTCCGCCGCCGCCGCCGGTGATAACGGCAAAACCTGCCTGGCCGCAGGCCCGGGCGGTCTCAACGGCCAGCTCATAATACTTCGTGCCCGGTTCGGTCCGAGCGGAACCAAATATAGATACAGCAGGTCCGATTTGAGACAGAAGCTCAAAGCCTTCCACAAATTCGGCCATAATTCGGAACACCCGCCAGGTTTCTTCCGCAGCAATCTTCGAATAATCAGTCATAAGCACCTTTTTATAGGACAACAGGTCGATGGTTTCACAGCAGTTACAGATATATCGACCAAAAGCAGCCGCGTGTTCACCATAAGTTTGGCCGATTTGCTGCCGGGCAGTATTGGGCGATGGGGCAGGTAGGGCATTCTGGCTTGCGGGCTTTGCAGCAGGCCCGACCGTGAAAAACGATACAATGGCTAAACAATGTCCAACCGCCGTATTTTTCTTTGGGGACGATATCCATCAGGTCAAACTCCAGCTTAACCGGGTCGCTGTGACTCGATAATCCCAGCCGCCGGGACAGCCGTATCATGTGGGTATCGCAGACAATACCCTGAACCCCGAAGCAGTTGCCCAGAATCACATTGGCGGTTTTGCGCCCGACGCCATCGAGGGTCAGCAGTTCTTCCATGGTTTGGGGGACTTTTCCGCCGAAGTTGTCAATCAAGGTCTGGCAGGCCTTCTGGATGCTGGCGGCCTTGTTGCGATAAAAGCCGGTTGAACGGATATCCTGTTGGAGTTCTTCGCGGGGGACCCTGACCCAGTCTTCGGGCTTGCGGTATTTCCTGAACAGGTCTTTGGTGACCATGTTGACTCGGGCGTCGGTGCATTGAGCTGCCAGGATGGTGGCAATCATCAGTTCCAGTGGAGTGTTGAAATCCAGCGAGACTTTCGCTTCCGGGTACGTCTCCCGAAGGATCGGGAAAAAGGCCAGGACCCGTCGTCGGGCATCGTCTTTGTCAATTTTAATTTTTGGGGCAGTCATACTGCCGTCTATTATGCCCAATTATTCCCGGAAGTCAATTCTGTGCAGGACTATTCAGGGAGAATGACGGGCTTCTAATTGTTGGCCAGAGCGTTTTCGACGGTATTTTGACGGGCTTTACGGATCGCTTCGATACGCTGTTTACGGACACTGAAGACATCCACCAGCCAGCCATAATATACAGCCAGCCCACACCAGCAGGAGATACACCCTGTGACCACCCAGTTACGGAGGTCATAGAGGTGTTCCAGATGTGCACCGACCATCCATTTCCATACCGGATTATCCATCCGGAATGGCCAGAGCAATTGCACATCTTCGTGGTGAATGCAGTCCACCGCGATATGAGCCCAGACACCGAGAATGCCGGACAAAATCATTTTGGTCATAATCGCCCGGTATGGCAAACCCGACCAGCTCATACTCCATTCGCACAACCGCCGCAGCGGGCGGATGCCGTACATGGCAGCACCATAGACTGCCCCGAACAGCGCCCCAAAGATCAGGGTATGAAAATGCGCAGCCTGATGTACCGGCCAGCCGGGCTGGAAGATCCAGTCCAGAACGACCTCGCAGTCAATTGCGACATTGGCCAGCACAAACACCGGCACATCGATCCATCGTCTCAACACGAGGGCCGCCAGTCCGCTGGGGCCAAAATGATACGGCGTATAAGGCATAGACGTACACTATCCCCTGGTTATTGTTTATTGTTAATATTGCCCTGGAAAGAGTTTATATGGATTCTGCTTGAACTTTTCCGGTTCGCCGCGACTCACAAAGACCCTTCGCATGGCCTGCGTTGTGTCTTCTAAAAGAATCCTATAAACTGGTTGGGAATCTCAGTCTTCTACATCTGAAACTATTTAATACCCAAATCTTACCAAATTTTGTTCCGAAATGCAAGAGCTTTAATGAGGGGGCCGAATGTCAGCGGTTTTGTACAGAACATAATAGTCTATAAATATCCAGATATTCGATTTAAGCCAGGTACGCTGTAAGGAGGCGATGTATCCGCTGGATGTCGCGGTATTGCAGGATGTCTTCCAGCAACCGCATTTGTCGCGGAGTGAAGGCGACCGGCTCGCCAGGTTTGAGTGTCTGTATGCCAAGAGTACGGGTGATCGCCTCCAGCAGGGCATCGATTCCTTGACCGGTTTTGGCACTGAGATAGACATGGTCCGGCTGCGGCTTTGGCTGGACGAGGTCGCATTTATTCACGACCCGGACCACGGGTATCGATTCAGGCAAGGCAAATTTAAAAACGGCAGGCTGGGTTGCATCCTGCAGCAAGATAATGCAGTCGCACTCTTGCAAAAGCTGCCGGGTCATCTGCTGGGCGCTGGCATCCGGAGCCTGGCGAATAGCTTGCGGGTCAAGGCCGGCGGTGTCGATGATGTCGGCACGGAGCGGGCCGATTTTGATTGTGGCGCTGACCCAGTCCCGGGTGGTGCCGGCGGTATCGGAGACGATGGCTTTGTCGCAGCCGGCCAGGGCATTGAGCAGGGCGCTCTTGCCGCTGTTGGGCGGACCTGCCAGCACAATTCGCACGCCGTGGATAATCCGCCCGGCAATGACACTGCGGGTGAGAATCTGCCGGCATTGCCGATGAATGGTATCGACCGGGCTTGTGTTATCTGCGGCAAGCCAGCTTTGAACGACGGCACTCAGGCCGGCGTTGATTTGCGATTGAATGATTCGAACGCCGTCCAATGTGACAGCCCGAAGCTGTTCCAGACGGGCTTCTTTTTCAATCCGTGCCGCAGCGGGGGCAAGATCATCCAGGATGGCATCCATAGATCCCTGTTGTGCGCCGCAGGCCAGACACAGACGCACCACCTTTTCGAGCAGAATAGGATTCCCGTGGCAATGGATGACAAACAAATGGTTGTCTTCATGCCCCACGACAACATCATCGATCAGATGACCCGCATCAGCAATCTGACCGTGATACAGTCTGCCGAGTTGGAATTCCTCGAATCTGCCCAACGGTCGGAATATGCCGGCCAATACCGCCTTCGCCTGCGGCCCCCACAGGGCGATACTGCCGATGGCTGAATGCCCCTTGCCTGTCAGGACGCAGACCTTTGCCGACACGATTACCGTCCCTTCCGGTCTTCGGCGTCCAGTTCGTCGATATGTTCTTTTTCGTAGATATGTTTCTTATAGGCAATGACGATTCCTCGTACCGCCAGCTCCGGTACCCACGAATCGACAAATTCGCACTCGTCCTTGAGGATGGATGCGGCGTTGCCGGTGACGATGACATGGGGCCACTTGCCGAGCTCTTCGGCGTATTTGCGGGTCATGGTTTCCAATAACCCTGCAGCGGCATAGAAGACCCCGGCAGTAATCGCCTTGCGGGTATTGGTGCCATAAACACTGTCGGGCCGGATGACGTCCACCTGCGGCAGCTTGGCCGTTGCGGTGTGCAGGGCGTTGGCTCCCATGGCCATGCCCGGTGCGATGATACCGCCCATAAACACGCCGTTGTCATCCACCAGGTCGATGGTGATAGCGGTGCCGAAATCGGCGACCACTACTGCATCTTCCACCACGGCAAACGCGGCCGCTGCGGTGACCAGCCGGTCCGTGCCAACTTCCTGCGGATTTTCGACATTGGTTTCAATCGGCAGAGGAATATCCCGCCCAATCAGATAAATCCGTTCCGAGAGTGTTTCTTTGACCGTGTCTTCGACCAGCTGGGTCCAGACCGGTTTGACAGAACTGACCACGACGACTCCGTCCCGCACCGGAATAGCTGCACTGGGGACCAGGGGAATCTGATTCCAGCTTTCCCTGAGCAGCGATGCAAGCTGCTGCTTGACGTCCTGGTCGTTTCCTGAGATGGCTTTGAGATACTGCTCGGTATCATTCAGGAATAAGGCCACCTTAATGTTGGTATTGCCGATATCAATAGCAATGATATTCATATAATGCCTGTTTCATTTGAGGGAATGGCGGGGCCGTCTAAGACGAGCGTTTTTTCTTTTTTTCCACCATGGCCCAGAGTTTCTCTTTCAATTCATCCAGACCCTGGCCGGATACAGCAGAGATGATCATGACCTTTTTGGTTTTAAGCCGCTTTTTGATGTCGCTGATCAAAATGGCATCCGGGTCAAGGTCGGCCTTGTTGAGCACAATCAGTTCCGGCTTACGGGTCAGACTGGCACTGTACAGTTTGAGTTCATTACGGATTTTCTTGTAATTGTCTACCGGATCGCTGTTGTCGGTTGGCATAATATCCAGCAGGTGTACCAAAATCTTGGTGCGTTCGATATGCCGCAGAAACTCGTGTCCCAGCCCGGCGCCATTATGAGCGCCTTCAATCAGTCCCGGCAGGTCAGCCATGACAAATCGCCGCGTCTTATCCAGTTCCACAATCCCCAGAACCGGGCTGAGGGTGGTAAACGGGTAATTGGCAATCTTGGGTTTGGCCCGTGAACAGTGTGACAACAGCGTGCTTTTACCGGCATTGGGCATCCCCACCAGACCGATATCAGCGATCAGCTTGAGCTCCAGACGGAGATGGCGCTCTTGTCCGGGTTTGCCTTTCTGGGCATAGCGAGGAGCCTGTCGGGTGGAGGTGGCAAAGTTGGCGTTGCCCATACCGCCCTGCCCGCCGCGGCAGATACAGACCTTCATTCCCGGCTCGTTCATATCCTTGAGCAGGATTCCCCGATGTAGGTCAAAGATCATCGTACCGGGGGGGACGGGAATCACCAGGTCCTCGCCGTTTAATCCGAATTTTTTTTTGCCTTCACCGGGCATCCCGTTCTGGGCTTCCCAGTCGTGTTTGCCCGAAAAGTCCAGCAGGGTATCCTTGGAGGGGTCCACGACGAAATACACACTGCCGCCGTCGCCCCCGTCGCCGCCGTCCGGCCCGCCCTTGGGGATGTATTTTTCGCGTCGAAAACTCACGCAGCCCGGTCCGCCGTTGCCGGCCTTGACCCGTATTATGGCTTCATCAATAAACATAGTTCCGTATCAATAGAGATAGATCTTTGTGATTTTTGTCCACAATCGGTAAAAATTATACTCGATTTTGCACCAAAACACAAGAGAACCTGTCAATCCGACCTTGGCTGGGGTGTGTCTATAGAGTGGCTCCTGTCTGAATGGGGTGCAAATGTGTCTTTTTTTTGGTTTGCGATTAGCGGAGGTTCTTTTTATACTGACCCTGGATGAAATCGTCCGCCCGAGGCACGGCTATGGTCTGTTTCAATGGATGATGTGCCTTCCTTGCGGCAAATTGATACTTGTTAAGTATATTTTCGCTGTTTTGAACAAATGGAAACCCCTGTTTAAAAAGAGAGGCGTAAAATGAGAAAACAAATCCCCTTGCTATGTCTTGTGTTATCGTTGTTCGCCTGTGCAGTTCTGTTTTCCGGCTGTTCCAAGAAGCCCGAAACCATCGAATTGACCTATAGTGTTTTCTTCCCTCCAACCCATATTCAGTGCAAAACCGCTGAAGCCTGGGCCAAAGAAATCGAAACCCGCACTCAGGGCAAGGTTAAAATCACGATATTCTCGGCCGGTTCTCTGACCAAGGCTGCCCAGTGCTATGAAGGTGTGGTCAACGGCATCTCCGATATCGGAATGAGCTGTTTTGCCTATACCCGCGGACGTTTCCCGCTGCTGGAGGGACTGGATTTGCCGCTGGGTTATCCCAACGGTATGGTGGCCAGTACGATTGCTACGGAGATGGCAATGAAATATCAGCCGCAGGAAATTGCCGATACGCATCTGTTTTATATTCACGCCCACGGTCCGGGAATTCTGGCGTCCAGGAAACCGGTTGCTAAGCTGGAAGACCTCAAGGGCCTCAAAGTGCGTGCCACAGGACTTGCCACCAAAATCGTCGAATGTCTGGGCGGCAATCCCGTCGGCATGAGCCAGCCGGAAACCTACGAAGCCCTCCAGAAAGGCGTGGTCGAAGCAACCCTTTGCCCGGTCGAGACCCTCAAGGGCTGGAAGCAGGGCGAAGTGATTGATTCCGTGACGGATTCGTCGGTCATTGGGTATACCACGGCGATGTTTGTTGTGATGAACAAGCAGAAATGGGAACAGTTGCCTGCCGATATCCAGCAGGTCTTTACGGATGTCAGCAAAGAATGGGTTGCCAAACACGGTCAGGCCTGGGATGAGGCCGACCAGGAAGGCTGGGAGTTTATCAAGGGACTCAATAAACAGGTTCTTTCCCTGGACGATACCGAAAAACAAAAGTGGGTCGATGCCGTCAAGCCCGTGCTGGACAGCTATGTTACCGAAGCCCAGAGCAAGACTCTGCCCGGCAGGGAGTTCCTGGCCGATATTCAGGCCCGGCTTAAATCTGCCCAATAACCAAAGCAGGATGGACACCGTGTTGATTGCCGTGTATGAAAAAACCGTAACCTTCATCGTTCGATTGCTGGCGATTGCGGCGGCCATGGCGGTGATGGCCATGATTGGCATCACGCTGATCGATGTGATTTTGCGGCTGTTTCGTCACCCGTTTTTAGGTGCTTATGATATGGTTCAGGTTGCCACGATGATTGCTATCGCCGGCGCATTGCCTTACACCACTGCGGTCAAAGGTCATGTTGCCATCGAATTTCTGTATCACCGGCTGTCTCGCACGGGGCGGGCCGTGCTGAGTACGTTTGTCCGGCTGGTGGGGATCGCCTTGTTTGGGTTTGCCGCGTATCAGTTTGTCTTGTACGGGATTGCCCTGCGAAAGGCAGGCCAGGTGACATCGACCCTGCAGCTGCCGGTATTCTGGATTCCGTGGATGCTGGCGGTTTCGTTTGCGATGGTGGTATTGGTCTATCTCTATGAGTTTTTGCGTCCCGGCAAGGAGATGATGAAGTTATGAGCCCCACCATGGTTGGTATCATCGGGTGTGTTGCATTGCTGGTGCTTTTGTTAAGCAATATGCCGGTGGGTTTGGTGATGGCCGTTGTTGGCGTGGTCGGTTTTGCGGTAGTCCGGAGCCCGTCGGCTGCACTGAGTGTGCTGACTTCGGATATCTATGATACATTTTCCTCACAGACCCTCAGTGTGATTCCGCTGTTTGTCCTGATGGGGCAGGTTGCCTTTCATTCCGGCATCAGCCGGCGTCTGTTTGCCGCGGCGTATTCCTGGCTGGGCCAGCTGCCCGGCGGGCTGGCCATGTCCACGGTCGGAGCGTGTACCGCATTTGGTGCCATTTGCGGCTCAGGCCCGGCAACTTCAGCGACCATGGCAGCAGTGGCCTTGCCCGAGATGAAGCGGTACAAATACAATATGGAACTGGCGGCCGGCACCGTGGCCGCCGGCGGCACGCTGGGCATGATGATTCCGCCGTCGGTGGTGTTTATTGTCTATGCGATTTTAACCGAGCAGTCCATTGGCGACTTATTTCTGGCCGGTGTGCTGCCCGGCCTGCTGACTGCAGTGCTGTTTTGCGTGACTATTTTCATTCAATGTATGCTGCGTCCCGGTTTTGGTCCGGTTGCCCCGAAGACCTCTCTGGCGGAAAAAACACAGTCCCTGCTGGGTGTGCTGGAGACGCTGATTTTGTTTGCCGTCGTGATGGGCGGTATGTTTGCCGGATTCTTTACTCCTACCGAAGCGGCGGCCATTGGTGCCTTCGGGGCGATTGTGATTGCCGCCTGCCAGAAAAAGCTGACCGCCAAAATGCTGATGCAGTCGCTTTATGAAACCATTCGCACCTCCTGCATGGTGATTATTATTGTCGCCGGCGCGGTCATCTTCGGGCATTTTCTGGCCGTTACTCTGCTGCCGCTGAAGATGGCTGCCGGGCTGGCGGGGCTGCCGCTGCCGGGCTGGATGATTATGGCAATTATCCTGTTGTTTTATCTGGTGGCCGGCTGCTTTGTGGATGCCCTGGCATTGATTATTTTGACGATTCCGATTTTCTATCCGGTTGTTCAGAATCTCGGTTATCATCCCATCTGGTTTGGCGTGGTGATTGTGCTGGTCACGCAGATGGGGGCAATTACCCCGCCGGTAGGGGTGTGTGTCTATGTCGTCAGCGGGATGGAGCGGGAT
>JAWRKM010000030.1:0-11811 GCA_040306945.1 Anaerohalosphaeraceae bacterium | reverse complement strand
AAGAGATACTTGGTATCGAATCAGGTGAAAATGGAAGGGATTATGAGGCGGAGAAGAATGACAGGGTTATGGGTTGTGCTGAGCCTGGCGGGGTTATTGTCGGGATGGCTTGCAGCCGAGCCAAATCAGGCCGTCAATCCGATACTGACAGCACATCAAATACAATGGCTGGCAGACCATCCAAATCTGCGGATTGGATTTACGTCCATTCCGCCGCAGGTTTTTTACGATCCGGCAACACAAACTTTTTCCGGGTTATGTATTGATTTCATTCGGGTTGTGGAAAAACAACTGGGCTATTCATTTGAATGGGTGTATTTTCCCACCTGGGATGAGATGATGAAGGCGGCCCAGCAGGGTCATATTCATGTGGTGTATGCGGCCCAGAAGACCCCTGTACGTGAAGAATCGTTTTTGTTTACGCAGCCCTATCTCGAATTTGAGAATATGATCGTCACCACGCGCAAAACCGAGGGTTTGCTTCGCATGAGGGATTTGTTTGGTAAAAAGGTGGCGACGGTTCAGGGGGCAGCGCTGCAAGAGGATATTGCACGGCTTTATCCTTCCATTGAACTGGTCCCGGTGAAAGATGAACTGCAAGGGCTGCTGCTGGTATCGTTTTATGAAGCCGATGCGATGGTCATTGAGCCGTCCCGGGCCAGTTATATTATTGAAGACAAAGGGATAAACAATCTGCGTGTGGCGGGGCCGACGGGGTTATATTTTCGCCTGTGCTATATGGTCCGCAAGGATATGCCGGAATTATGCGAGATTCTCGATGCCGGTCTTGCGGCTATCCGACCGGCTCTGCGTCAGGCCATGATCAATCAATGGATTCGTATCGATTGGCCGGCGGATTTGCGTTATTTATGGTGGATTCTGGGCGGACTGCTGGTTTCGGTCATTGTTATCATTTTTTGGAATGTGTCCTTGCGCAGTCAGGTTCGCCGCCGCACCCGTGATCTGCAGAACGAACTGCATCGGCGTGAGCAGGCTGAACAGGAACGCAATTATATCGAGGAGCAGTACCGTCATGTGATTGAATTTTGTCCGCTGGGCGTGCTGATTTATCATTTGGCGGAGGATGGGCGATTGATTCTCCGAGGGGCCAACACGGCGGCGGAAAAAATTCTGAAAACCGACCTTCGCCCGCTGCTGGGCAAGCGTATAGAAGATGCCTTTCCGTCCCTGGCCCAGACTGATATTCCGGAGCGGTATCGCCGCATCTGTGCCAATGGTATTCCCTGGGGGGCTGAGGAACTGCCGTATGGCAATGGTGTGATTCAGGGCACCTTCCAGGTGTATGCCTTTCAGACGGCCCCCGGCCGGTTGGCGGTGATGTTTTCCGATGTATCGGAACGCATTCAGGCCCAGGCGGCACTGCGTCGTTCCGAAGCCCAGCTGGCCAGTCTGTTCCGGGCTGCGCCGGCAGGTCTGGGGCTGGTTGCCAATCGTATCTTCCTCCAGGTCAATCAACGATTCTGTCAGATGCTGGGCTTTACCGCGGAAGAGTTGATTGGTCGAAATACCCGCATGATTTATGCCGACGATGCGGAATATCAGCGGGTGGGTGACCAGTGGTATAAACAGATAGAGGCCGAGGGGTTGGGGGTGGTGCGGACCACCTTTCAGCATAAAGATGGGCATAAGGTGGAAATCCTGCTGACCGCTTCCCCGATTGAACCCGGGGATATTGCCAAGGGCATCAGTTTTGCGGCGCTGGATGTCACGGATTATGTTCATATCAGCCGGGAATTGTCCGAATCCGAGGCTCGTCTGGCCAGTGTCTTCCGGGCCGCACCGGTGGGAATCGGAGTGGTGATCAATCGTGTATTTGTTCAGGTCAATGATTATATCTGCCGGATGCTGGGGTATACCCGGGAAGAATTGCTGGGGCAAAACTCCCGGATGATTTATCCCACGCAGGAAGAGTATGAACGAGTTGGTTCTGAAAAATATGCCCAGATTCGTTTGACCGGCATCGGTTCGATTCAGAGCCAGTGGAAAACCAAAGATGACAGGATTCTGGATGTGCTGCTGAATTCGGCGGCCCTGGATCCCCAGGATTTGTCCAAAGGCTCAGCGTTTACAGCACTGGATATTACCGAACGCATCGCCGCCCAGCGTCAACTGGAAGAAAATCAGCGGCTGCTGGATGGTATTTTCCAGACCGCACCGGTAGGGCTGTTTTTGCTGGATAGAGATAAACGCTATGTCAAAGTCAATCGTCATCTGGCCCAGCTTAACGGGGTCCCCGTGGAAAAGCATCTGGGGCATACGGTGCAGGAAATCATCCCCTCTGTCGCATCGCATATCGACCAGCTCTGGCCGGTGGTGTTTGAACAGGGCAATGCCGTGTTTAATCATCAGGTTGAATTCCTCAAAGGGCGGGATAATCCTGGTACTGTCTATGCGATGGTTAATGTGTATCCGTACCTGGGTCCTGATGGCAGCGTCATCGGCATGTTGGGCAGCGTTGTGAATATTACGGATATCAAGCAGACGCAAATGGCCTTAGCGGAGAGTCAGCGGCAGATGTCCACCCTGTTGGGAAATCTGCCCGGCATTGCGTTTCGATGTAAAAATGATCCGAACTGGACGATTGAATTCATCAGCAAGGCCTGTCAGGAACTCAGCGGATATACGGATGAAGAATTTCTACGCGGAATGCTGTCCTGGAATGAAGTGATCTGTCCGGAAGATCGTCAGTTTGTCTGGGATGAAATCCAAAAAGCCCTGGCTCAGGGTACGGTATATCGGATTGAGTATAGAATTCGAACCCGCCAGGGACAGGAAAAATGGGTATGGGAACAGGGATGCGGCATCTTTAACGATGCCGGCCAGGTGGTCGCCCTGGAAGGCCTGATTATCGATATTTCTGTCCGCAAAAAGATTAAGCAGATGCTCGAATTGACACAGCGCACAGTCGATTATGCCGCCGATGCCATTTACTGGTTTAATCCGGACCGACAGATTGTCTATGCCAATGATGCGGCATGCAGACTGCTGGGGTATAACCGGGACGAGCTGCTCACCATGAAAATCGAAGATATCGATGCCTGCTATCAAGTGGAGGACTGGTCTTCTTTCTGGGAGGAGATGAAAGTCCAGCGTACCCGACATGTAGAAACGATTTATCGCTGTAAGGATGGGAGGACGCTGCCGCTGGAAATCAGTTCGTTCTTCATGGAATATGAAGGGCGTCAGCTGGTTTGTGCCTATGCCCGTGATATCAGTGACCGCAAGAAATATCAGGAGGCTCTCGATACCTTTATTCGCAGCGTGGCCTCGCATGCCGGCAAGGCCATGCTGGAGGATTTCGTTCGGCAGATTGCCGGTCTGCTGGGGGCTGATTATGTGATGCTCGGCAAGCTGACAGATTTGGATCAGGGGCTTGTCGAGGGGCTTGCGATCTGGGCTCAGGGAGAACTGGTCGAACCGTTTACCTGGCTGCTGGAAGACACCCCCTGTGAGCAAATCAGAACCCAGACGCTGTGTGTGATTCCCGATGGAGTTTCCGAATTATACCCCAAAGATTCCATGCTCAAGACCTTTGGGATTCATGGATATATTGGTGTAGCCATTCTGGATACCCATCGGAAGCCGGTAGGGCTGCTGAAGGTTTTGTTCCGCAAGCCCATTGAGGATACACGGTTTTGTGAATCCGTGCTGCGCATTTTTGCCAACCAGATATCCATGGAGTTTCAGCGGATGGAGTCCCAGCGGCTGCTGCAGTTTATTCAGTTTGCAGTGGACCATGTCGGGGAGTCAGCGTATTGGATGGAGTCTGACGGCAAACTGGTCTATGTAAATCATGCGGCCTGTCAGGAATTAGGGTACTCGCGCGAGGAATTGTTGACCAAGTCTGTACTCGATATCGACCCGAATTTTGACCCGGAGCGATTCCGGCTGCACTGGCAGCAGCTTCGGGACAAGGGAAACGCCCGCTTTGAATCGCATCACAAGACTCGGGATGGGCGTGTCTTTCCGGTTGAAATATCCGCCAATCATGTCGAATATGACGGCAAGGAATACCATTGTTCATTTGCTCATGACATCAGTGATCGCAAACGATACCAGATGGCCATCGATTCCTTTATCCAGACGGTTTCCACCTGCACAGGACAGGATATGTTCCGGGTGTTTGTTGAGCATCTGGCCAAGCAGCTCAACGCTGACATGGCCATTATTGGGCGTCTGTACGATGCACCGGATTATCGGGTCCAGACCCTGGCGGTGTTCAGAGATGGACAGGCCGTGCAGAATTTCAGTTATTCCCTGGCAGGTACCCCGTGTGAACAATCGGTATTCAGCAAGGACCAGCTTTGTGTACTGAATTCTCTGGACGAGGTTCTCGCCGGCGATCATCCATTGATCCAGCAGGGTTTTAGATCGTATCTTGGTATGCCGCTGCATAATCTCAAAGGCGAATTAATCGGCGTGATCTGCTTGTTTTTCCGAATACCTCTGGAAGACAGCCAATACCAGCAGTCCATTCTGAAAATCTTTGCCAATCAGGCCGCCATTGAGATTCAGCGTCTGGAAGCCCAGGTCGATCTGGCCAACAGTGAATATCGCTTCCGTGAAATGTTTGCCCGGATGAGCAATGCCGTATTGATATTGAAAGCGGTTGATGAGGGCGATGATTTTGAGGTAGTGGATGTCAACCCCGCCTGCCAGCGGGTTGAAAAACGGTCTCGGGAGCAATTGGTCGGTCGCAGGATGCGGGAGATTTTCCCGGCCATCGAAGAGCATCCGGTGATGGATTTTGTACGGCGGATATGGCGTACCGGGCAGTCTGAACATCTGCCGACGGTTTTTTATCGGGATGAGCGGATTGTCACCTGGCGCGAAGGGTATGGTTATCGGCTGCCGACCGGGGAAGTGGTCGTCTTGTATGATGATATCACCGAACGCAAGCGGGCGGAGGATGCCATTCAGCTCAATAGTGAGCGGATGCAGGCATTGCTCCGGCTTAACCAGATGACCGAGGCATCGCTCAAGGAAATAAGCGATTTTGCTCTCGAAGAGGCAGTCCGCCTGACCCGCAGCCAGGTGGGATATCTGGCGTTTGTTAATGAAGAGCAGACGGTCCTGACCATCTATTCCTGGTCGAAGGAAGCCCTGCAGGAATGTCGCATGGAGGAAAAGCCGATTTTGTATGAGGCGGCTAAAACCGGGTTGTGGGGGGAGGCCCTGCGTCAGCGCAAGCCCATTATCACCAACGATTATGCGGCCGACAATCCGTTTAAGAAAGGCTTGCCGCAGGGCCATATCCCGCTCGTACGACATATGAATGTCCCGGTTATTGTGGGTTCACGGGTGGTTGTCGTTGCCGGTGTGGCGAATAAAGCCGAGGAATACGATCAGGCCGACGTGCAGCAATTGACCCTGCTGATGGAAGGCATGTGGCGTCTGGTAGAACGCATCCAGGCCCAACAGGCCAGTGAAAAGCTGATGAAGGAAATCCAGGCCAAAAATGAAGAGCTGGAAAACATTGTGTTTGTGGCCTCGCATGATTTGCGGAGTCCATTAATCAACATTCAGGGATTTGCCGGCGAGCTGCAGAAAAGCTGCCGTGAGCTGACTGTCCTGCTGGGGCGAGAAACACTCAGTGAGAAAAACAGCCGGGTGATCCGACGTCTGCTGGATGAAGATATTCCTGAATCGATCGGTTTTATCTCCGCCGGCACAGTTAAAATGGATGCTCTGGTCAACGGGCTTTTGCAGATTGCCCGCATCGGCACCATGCAGATGCACATCGAATCGATTGATATGAACCGGCTGATGGCCAACATTCTCAAGACTGTTCAGTACCAGATGCGCGAATATGAAATTGAGATTCATGTGGACTCACTGCCGCGGTGCATGGGGGACTGGGTACATCTGAATCAGGTCTTTTCCAATCTGATTGACAATGCCATCAAATACCGTCACCCCAGCCGTAAGGCGGTTATCGAAGTATTTGCTCGATCCGCCGACGATCGGGTAATCTATACGGTTAAGGATAACGGCATCGGGATTCCGGCTGAGCAGACAGACAAGATTTTTGAGGTGTTTCACCGTCTTAATCCGGCCGGCCCCGTCAAGGGAGAGGGGTTGGGGCTGACAATTGTTCGTCGGATTTTGGACCGTTTGGACGGCAAGATATATGTTGAGTCCTCCCCGGACCAGGGGGCAGCCTTTATTGTCGAGCTGCCTGCAGTGATCCAGCGATAATCCGTTAGAAAGACGAGGGCCAGTTGTTGCCGTTTGTGGGTGAGCGTGGCCAGAACAGAAGGTCGTCTTTGCCGCGATTGTCATTCTGACCGCCGTCATCGATACCGTTGGGGCCCACACTGTACAGTCGAAACGGTTCGTTATCGGATATGTATCGGAATGGTTTGCTATTGACCGGATCGGTGGGGACAGGGTGAGATCCAAATGCTTCCGCCAGCTGCGTGGGCCATTGTCCGTGCTTTAGCTGATATCGTTTGAGGGCAATCAGGATTCTCAGTGCGGCCCGCCCCTGTTTGAATCGCTTGTCCTGGCTAGCCAGGGGATAATAATAAGCGACCTGCTGACGGGCGTACCAGTCGATAAATGAGGTGGCATTGACGCCATCCCGCCAGGTGTACTGCCCATCTTGGACTTCGATATCCTGGCCGGCAAGAACCATAGCCGACAGGCGGTCAAACCGATCTGCAATTAGGTTGGCGGTTCCCTGCGGAGTAGAAGGGATGGCCAACGCCAGACACAGGGCGACCATCCGGGAATACTCCGTGGACAGCAGAAACCTGCGGACGCGATAGCCCAGGTGCTCCTGAAGACCAGCCGGGATATTACGGCTGAAGCGGAAATGGCCCTGCGAATTCTGCTGATAAAATAATCCGGACAGGCTGATGGTCAGGGCTTTCTGAGCCTGGTGGATGTCCCCCCAGACCTCCGGCCAGTGTGAGTCCAGGGCCTGTAATTCCATTTCGAGCCTGTTGAGGCTGTCTTCCTCGATATCATAGTCGATAATCGAACGCCGCAAGGCCCAGGAGGCCTTTTGTTCGATAAAATAGCCGCTGGTCTGGTCGGCCAGGGTTCCCTGCTGCCAGAGATGGTTGGCTATTCGCAGGATCGTATATTGTTTTTGTATAGCGACATCGGCCCGATGATTAAACAGGTCCTGATTGGCACTGCGAAGCAAATTCCGGGTAAAGGCTTTGGTGGTGTTTAATCGTCTGTATTGATAATTAAGCTCGTTCATATTCAGGGGGGGATCAAATGTGCAGACGGGCTTGGCAGTAATCCGCATGAGTTCATCAAGTTCTGGCTCCAGATGTTTCATCCATTCTGCCAGTTTGGGCAGCTCGGTCTCATCCCAGGGGGACCTCTGTGTCCAATCTTCCATGGCGGCACTGACGGGGATGGTAAATAAATCGTCGTGGTGCCGATCAAACAGGGCATTATACTCTATGGCGGCATTGTTGGGGTCTATATGCAAAGACCGTTTAATCCCCACAGACTCCGCGGAATATACATAAGGGGACCATTGGCTTGCGTTCACTTCGGGACTGCGAACCCAGAAGTAAAGCCCGATAATGACTATCGATAGTAAAATCCATACCCATTTGTGCAAATCCGGAGGCATAAAGATGCCTGTTGCCGGGATGATCGTGAACAACAGCAGCACCCGCCACGGCAAGCCTGCCAAAAGTCCAATGACCAGAAATATCAGGCTGATGACAACCGCACACCATTGGATTATGGAGTAAAAGATGCTTGATATCCTAAAGTAGTACTTTGTGCGGTCTTTTAATGTATTCATTATATATCTAATTTTAACTTTTCTTGGTACATATCTTGCCTATGTAAGTTATCGCTATAGCAACAGCATTTATTTAAATGTTTTCTTTACTGATTGTGGAACAAAATGCAGTATAATACGTCGTTTATGATTGGAATGATTATCAACTGTATATTAGGATGCATGGTTTTCTCGGCCGGGCTGGCGGATAGTCCTGTGCGTGTTCAGTCCGAACCGAACCAGGTTGGTGTGGGGATAGAGGCGACCAAAGCAGACCCAAATATGCTTTCAGTTAAAAAAGACCCTAATACTCTGTTATTGTGCATAAATCAGGATCAGCCAAAATTTACCAAACAAACCCCATCGCCGGTTCCCGGGACTTTGGCAATGAATTGGCTTTATCAGGGCAAGGAACCTCCAAAACCTCAGATTGGAAACGAAAAAGTTGTTATTGAAACGGACATTCGACCATGGTCTTATTATGAAAATTGGCTTTTTTACCGCCCGTGGTTGTATAATTATGACTACTGGGAACGATACAGGAATAATGTGAATCCTTATTCTATCAATCGTGCCGCAGTACGAATCAATCTTGATACTACGATGTCCTTTGAATTTGGGGGATATACTCCTTACAATCTGACAGGGCCGTATTATAAGCCATAAACTCTTTTTTTGTGGCTATTTCTCAAAATCGGGATTATCAGTGTTGATAACCCGGTTGAATGGGGGTATAACTACTCCATAAATCGAAATTTTAAAATCTTGACTATTTTTTTAAGAACAAATGTTCAAACTTGACATATTGGTCGATAGTGACTATATAGTCAGTTATGAACGTTACAGATAAAAATACGCTTTGGCCGATGGGGCGGGCACAGCGCAGAGCCAGTAAAACACGTACAAAATTGCTTGATGCGGCCTTGGTGGTCTTTAGCGAAGTCGGTGTGGATGCGGCCTCGATTGAAAGGATTACGGATAAGGCCGACGTGGGCAAGGGTACATTTTACCGGCATTTTGCGGATAAGCATCAGCTTTTGCAGGCATTAATTGAAGATGCACTGGAAAAGTTGAATGCCCGGATAGCCGATGATACGGGAATGTCCCAAAGCCTGGAAGGGTTGTTGGAACGGCTCTTTGACGAACATGTAGAGTTTTTCAGCCGGCACATGGAGCAGTATATCCTGTTGTTTCAGGGTCGGATGCTCATCAAGCTGGGCCGGGATGCCGATGGAGCGATTGAAGCCCCGTATCTGCGGTATCTCGATACGCTCGAAAAGCAGATCAGGCCGTTTGTGCCTGCGGGCATCGAATCGTTTAAAATGCGGCGGCTCAGTTGTGCCATTGCGGGTTTTGTATTTGGTTTTTTCTCGTTTGGGATCATTGGGATGTCCCGCGAGGAAATGGTAGACAGTATCCGGCCTTTACGAAAGGCCTTTGTGGATAGTATGGCAAGGTTTCTGGCCAAAGATAATAAACAGGAACCACAATAAATACCTTTGGTTTAAGGAAAACGGACAATGAGTCAACCACTTCGTGTGGAAGCGACGGACGTTTCAGACAAGCCTCCCTCTCGACAGGCGCTTGTCAGCGACGACGAGCCGCCCTCTACTACCGCTGTCGTCACGGTTGCGACAGCTGCACCCAAACCTTCAATTCAAACCCACAGCCGCTGGAATGACTGGCGATGGCAGATGAGCCATCGGATTCGATCAGCAGAGCAATTGTTCGGTTATTTTCCTGACAAGGCCTACTGTCAGTCTATTGAGCCGGTGATCGGCAAATACCCCATGGCGATCACGCCGTATTATGCGTCGCTGATTCGCAAGGTCGATTTGTCTGATCCGATCTTTCAGATGTGTGTACCTCAGCTCGATGAGTTGTACGATCCTCCGTTTTTGTCCAGTGATCCGCTGGAAGAACACGATGACATGCCGGTCCCCGGACTGGTGCATCGTTATCCGGACCGTGCCTTGCTGATTGCCACAACTACCTGTTCGATGTACTGCCGCCACTGCACGCGCAAGCGCGTTGCCGGCACACGGGAAACCAGCATCTCTGCCCGCCGTCTGGAGCAAGTCACCGCCTATCTGACAGCTCATCCGGAAATCTCTGATGTAATCGTTTCCGGTGGTGATCCGCTGACCATGAGCGATGAATCCATCGACATGATTTTGTCGGCTATTCGCAAAGTGCCTTCGGTACAGATTATACGTATTGGTACACGGATGCCGGTGGTATTGCCGATGCGAATTACCGACAACCTGGTCAACATCCTGAAAAAATACCATCCGCTGTGGATTAATACGCACTTTAATCATCCCAATGAGGTTACGCCCGAATCCACAGAGGCCTGTCGCAAACTGGCCGATGCGGGCATCCCGCTGGGCAACCAGTCTGTTCTGCTGCGGAATGTCAATGATAATCCGCGGGTCTATGAGCAGCTTTGCCGAATGCTGGTCCGGATGCGGGTTCGCCCGTATTACCTGTACCAGTGTGATCTGGTCCGTGGTGTGGAGCATTTTCGCACGCCGGTCAGCAAGGGTATTGAAATTATGGAGTATCTCCGCGGCCGTGTTTCCGGCTTGGCGATTCCGCTGTTTGTGGTCGATGCACCGCATGGCGGCGGCAAGATTCCGGTCCTTCCCAACTATATTGTCTCGACCAGCCCGACACACACCGTGATTCGCAACTTCGAGGGGATGCTGATTTCGTACCCGGAACCGGCCCATCGGGACACCCCCAGAATGACGGCCGAGCCCAGCCACGACACTGCTCCTGGTGTTTGGGAGCTGGCCAGTGGTGCCTACAGCCGTATCCAACCGGCCCGTACCATCCGACAGGCCCGCCGGCAGGCTTGCTGTCATCACATCGAGAACAGCGAATTGCTCGGACAATAGTATGATGAAACCTCACCGTCCACGGCTTGATTCTCAGGCCGTGGACTTTTTTGTTGTCTCCGGTTGTCTTTCCTATACACTATGGAAGTACCGGGTGGGATTGCCCACATAATTGTAATGATGCCTTTTGCGGCAAATCTGGGTAAGGTGAAAATGACTAAACTGAACAATCTCAATGTTGGTTTTGTGTATGACCTGCGGGATGACTATCTTAAAGAAGGCTTTACCGAGGAGCATGTCGCTGAATTCGATACAGAATGGACGATATCCTCGATTGCAAAGACACTGACCGAACTGGGCTGCAAGGTGCAGCGGATCGGCAACGCCAAGGCCCTATTACGGGAATTGATGGCCGGTAAGCGGTGGGACTTGGTTTTCAATATTGCCGAAGGGGTCAAGGGACGAAGCCGTGAGGCGCAGGTGCCGGCAATTCTGGAGCTGTTCGATATTCCCTATACGATGTCAGATCCTTTGGTCTGTGCTGCCACGCTCGACAAAGAAGTTGCCAAAAAACTGGTTCGTGCCGCAGGCCTGCCGACTCCGGCCTCCTGTGTGGTGAAATCGGAACAGGATGTCGCGGCCGTCGCTCTGAAATATCCATTATTTGCTAAACCGATTGCCGAAGGTACAGGCAAAGGCGTGGATGCCCACTCCAAGATTACCGATCCTGCCCAGCTTGCCGCAGTATGCAGGAAGCTGCTGGGACTATTCAAGCAGCCGGTGCTGGTCGAGGAATACCTGCCCGGCCGGGAGTTTACCACAGCCATTCTGGGCACCGGCCCCAAGGCCCGTGTTCTCGGGACGCTCGAATTTCGCATTAAACCCAATGCTCCCGCCCAGGATTATTCCTATGAGGTCAAGGAATATTGTGAAAAGTATGTCGAATACTTCCCGATGCCTAGAGATAAAAAGCGGCAGGAGGTCGAAGCCCTGGCATTAGCCTGCTACCGGGCACTCGAATGCCGCGACACCGGCCGGGTCGATATCCGCCTCGATGCCGACGGCAATCCTTCGTTTATGGAGGTCAATCCGCTGCCGGGGATGAATCCCGGCCATTCGGACTTGCCGATGATTGCCACCCAGGAGGGCATGAGCTACAATGAATTGCTTAAGGAAATTGTCATGAGTGCATTGGAA
>JAWRKM010000029.1:0-18376 GCA_040306945.1 Anaerohalosphaeraceae bacterium | reverse complement strand
GGCCGGAGACCTTGGTATAGCTGAAGGTGCCGCTGACGGCCATATCGGCGGTGATGGACCGCTGATAAGCCTTGCCTTCGGCGGCCGGGGCCTTGGTGATGACCTCGCCGCTGAACATCGGCGCCGCCTTGGTCACATACGGCGTCAGAAACTGTCCGTCAATAACGCTGATCGTAGGGCTGTCCGGACCCTGCCAGCCCACAGCGATATGGTCTCCGCCGGCGTGTTCCTTTTGCAGGGCGCGGATGTAATACTTCTGCCCGGCAACGAGCGTTTTGGCGGATGATTTCTGAGAGGCATATTTGGTCCATTCCCGAACCCCCGTGTAAGCGGTGGAGTAAGCAATTCTGGAACTGCTGGAGGGACTGCTGTTGGGGCTAAACCACAGCTCGGTGCCGTCATCTCCGGAGATGTAAAAATAATAGATGCCGCTGGTTTTGGGTGTCAAATAGCCTTCCAGACGGGTACCATAATAATCCATGATATTGGTCGGGCCTTCAAAGCTGTTAATGTATTCATATATATCCGGGCTGTTGGGATATTTGGCTGCACTGGTCAAATTGCTGACCGCTTCGCCGCTGATGCCGGTATAGACCTGTCGGGTCAGTGAGCCGGCTGCCGTAAAGTCCCAGACCGGGCCGGTCAGGAGTGAACCTTCCGAAGTAATTGTATCGACACGCCAGAAATAGCGTTCTCCGAGTGTTAGTTCGCCGGGATTGAATTGGGTTATCGTGCGATACCCCATGTATTCGGCACTGGCCGGTGTTGCCCCGGTAACCCCGGCCCGGTCGGTTCCCATATAAATCTGATAGCCGACGGTGTTTTCACCGCCGCTCCATTGGAGCATCGTCTGCTGGGAAGCGCTGCTATGTTCAGCGGGCTTTGGAGTATACGCTTCGGTCAAGCCGACCATCAGGTTCTGAATCTGCTGTTGGGTCAGGACTGTATTGAAGATGCGGATGTCGTCCATGCTGCCCTGGTAATACGCATCCGATGACCAGTTGCTGCGGCCAATATAGCACTGCGTGCGGTTGACTTTGGTCAGAGCGGCAGAGGTTCCACTTTTGATCAGTACACCGTTTTTGTAAAGCTTGACATTGCCCGAGGCGTCCAGTGTGGCGGCGAAAAACTGCCATTGATTCAATTCGATGGCATTGGCGGCCCGCACCGTACCGCCGCTGGAAGAACCGTTGTACGATTCAAATACCAGGTCATTAGTGGATGAATAACGTGCCAGGAGCAGGTTATTGGCGCTCGAACCGTTGCCGAAATCAATAAAGCGTGCCCAGGTCTTGACCGCAGTCGGATAGGCCCACAGGCATACGGAAAAACCCGGGCCTGGGGTAATGACGGACTTGTTGAGCTTGATGTGATCCCCCATCCCATCAAACATCAGGGCTGAGCCCAGCGTACCGGCTGTCGAATTCAGGTCAAAGGACATGGCGTTGTCTGTGTCGTTATCCACAGTGGAATCAGGGTCTAATGAGGTGTCGTCGATATCGGTATCGGAGAGTGTGCCGGAATTGGCTAAAGGGCCGCTGTCTGAGGCAAGGGAGCCGGTGATATCGTCGAATCTCCAGTGTCCGATCAGGGCTGTCGTAACGTCCAATTGCACGGCACGAGTATAAGCAATGTTGTTGGTTGTGTCGGTGAATAGGATGCTGCCTGAATTCAAGCCCGCCGGCAGAGTGTCGGCTGCAGCGGGGTTGATGCTGACAGTGACCGTTGCGGACCCGCCGGCGGCAAGCGTGCCGCTGGTGGGGGACAGATCAAACCAGTCTGTGGTTTCTGTTGCAGTCCAGGTCAGGGTTGAAGACGTATTATTCTTGATCGTATAAGTCCGACTGACTGCCGAGGGAGTCTGTCCCATGGTTTTCATTGCATAAAAGGCATCCGTGGGGGCGACTGTGAAATGGGTCATATCATAGAACAGACGAACAGAGGGGTCGCCATAAATAACATAGCGGGTAAAGTTGCTCCACAGACCCGGCGTCAGAGTCTGGCGAACCGTTCCCAGGGCCACCCCGCAGGTATCACCCCGCAGAATGCGGTCGGCAAATTTATAGGCAAACCCGCCGTTGCTGGTGGTATTGGTAAAGCTTTTTTCGCCGACATAGTACCACGAGTTGCGCGTGGCGGCGTGGGTCACAACGGCTCCCTGCCGCAGCAGGCGGTAGGCCAGATTATTGCTGTTTTCAGGATAGGCATTCAGGCACGACCCCTGCCAGGTCACGGCAGGATAGGTATTGTTGAGGGTACTGGCATCGCTGCTGCTGATTACACTGGCGGCGAAATCCTGGTTGCCATGGGTCTGCCAGGATACCAGGCCGTATCGTTCGCTGGCCCAGGCCTTCGCAGGGGAAGTGCCTGCCAAAAGTGCTTCCGGCGGGGGAAGGGCATCATAGTTGTCTTCATAGATGCGATACGACGGAATCACGCGGGGTTCCAGCAGATTTTTTTTAATCTCTTCTCCGAGCTGATAGCAGGGCGTGGAACTGTCCAGCGGAACCATCGGCAGCAGAACGTTCCGGCGCCAGTTGGTGTCGGTGGAGTTCTCATAGTCCATGGTTTTCTGAAGGATACTGTCCAGGTACGTGACCGACGAATCATAGTTCGGAATACGCCCGACGATGACTTCCCAGTAACGGTCGCTTCCTGAATCACTGTCCAGAAACCAGAAATTGTAATCGGTCGGAGCCCAGTCATCTTCCGAGGTGGCGTAACTGTTCTTGAACATTGCGACGTTGCCGCTGTCAGGATTGGGATTGCCAATCAGCAGCACGTACAGCAGGTCTTTGCTCAGGTAGTTGTTCTTCAGCCATGTCCGAATATTGACCGCACTGGTGCTGCCGGTGCCGCCGCCCCAGCCGTCACTGGTTACGCCGGTGTTGGTACAGGTACACAGTGTTTCGGTGACCACGTAAACCGTGAAGCCGCGATTTTGTTTATGGGTGATAAACGAGGCCAGTTTGGTGCTGTTGTTTTTGAGGGTATTGGTAGTGATAATAGCATAACCAGTCGAGTTAACACCTGCTTGAGCGGCATCCAATGAGGATTCGGAGGTGGAATAGGTGGTTAATCCAGACGAGTCGGTACCCGCTGCGGCTGCCTCATATTCAGCTATAGCGTCCGAAAAGTTTACGGCCAGACGCCCCACACGATCCCGACCGCGGCGGTCGTGTTTAAGCTGCCCGGCCCTGCCCGGCTGAACTTTCCGCTTGTAATCGATGTTCACCTCGGCCAAACTGAGCTTGAGCAGTTCACCGGTGACTGGATTATAACGTACCAGAGGGACCGCAATTTCCGCCAGACGCCATTGCCGAAGCTGGCTGGCCTGAATGACTCGGGTTTCCTCATATGGCCAGAACATATTGGTTTGATAGATTTCAATATCTTTTCCATCTACAATAGTTTTGTCGGCAGGCCAGACCACAATCTCGTTATTCTGCTCGTCACGTGTTGCCGCAGGGGGCATGGGGGGCACGGTCCAGCCGTTTCCCAGAGACTCATACTGAACGGAAATAACCTGACCTGCGACGGAGGATAAATCTGCGTTCGGCGGCAGCAGTACAGTGAATAGTGTCCAGGGTATTTGAGGCTGGCCGGTCTGGCTGAGATACTGGATGCGATCATCCTGGAAACTCGAGAACACAGGCTCACCAGCATCATTGGCGGTTACAGTGAAGTCCGGATCGATTTGGGCGGCTTGATGTTTATTTTGTCCGGTTCTAATAAAAATAGAGGCTGAAAAGCCTGTATTTGAAAAAAATAAAACCCCAATTAATGCCAGCTTGCACCCTATGCGAAATAAGCTCATTTTTCCTCCATAAAGTTTGCTTCCAATGGCTATGTTTTATTTCAAATAAAGGAAGATAATTCATTTAAGTCTCTTTGAATACGTCTATTTCGGCTTTTTTTTACCTACAAAAAACCAACCATTTTATTCCAAAAGAAGAAATTTGCAGGCTGCCCCTGCACACTGCGCAGAATTGTCCAATGCCATGGTAGATTTGTCCTATTATACACCAAAATAAAAACAGGAAATGGCAAGATAAAGAGAACTTGAAGAAATTTCACGAAATCGCTTTTTTGTTATCCCCATTTTGGGTTTTTCAGACGGCTTTATAATACGGGCCTGGAGAGAATTTGGTCGAATGCAAAACAGGGTACTTCCCTAACAGGTATGCAAGGCGATTTCACCTATTTTGACTGTTGTGGATTGATCTTATGGAGCAAATTCAATTCAGGCAATCCTATTAAATTGATTTTTTTGAGACGATTTACTATGATTGGGACAGGTAATCTAATGTTCTATACATGCGAGGAAATGGGATATAACAGCAGGTGTTATCGAAAGATACAGACCGGACCGGAGATGTCCACAAACAGGTTGAAGCTGCTCGCAGGCTCTTTGCAGAGCATGAAGCGTTTATTCGGTCTGTTATACGATATGCATTATCGGACTCTCACGATGTGGATGATTTTTTCAACGATTTGTTCTTGTTATTTGTGTCCAGGCCCCTTCCCGATGATATTCAAAATTTGAAAGGTTATTTGTATAAAATTATCATCGATAAGGCAAAAGATTACAGGAGAAGAAACCTCCGATATCAGAAGGCGATCAAGGGCTACGTCCAGGATCGAGCGGATATCGATAAGGCCAATACCATGGATGACACATTACACGATGAAAGGATTCAGCGGATTTTGAAGGTACTGGATAGCCATTTATCTCAGAAAGAAGCCCAGGCGATTCGGTTGCGGTATCGTGAACAGCATACGATTGGGCAGGTAGCTGAATTGATGAATGTTAAACCACAGTCTGTTAAAAAATATGTTTCGGTGGGACTCAAAAAAATTCGAACCCTGTTAGGGGTACAGGAAAGGGCTGATTATGGTGAGGGAGAATAATCCATTATGTTTAGAGGCATCGACGTATTATTATGACACCCTGTCCGGCCATCATTCAGAGATTCCGGCTGCGATGCAAGCCCATATTGCCGGATGCCCGGTGTGTCAGTCGGAAATCCACAGGCTCCAGAACTGTCTGCAGGAACAGGCCGATTCGAAAGCGTCTCGTTTGAACGTAGAGCATCTGGCAGTGCATCATCGTCTGCTGAATGAATGGATTGGCTGTGAGGAGGTAAAACCTTTTTTGCCCCTGTTGAGTTTTCCGGGGCAGGCGTTGGAGATGCTGACCCCCGTAACGGCCCATCTGGAGCATTGTGATGTCTGTCGACATCAGCTCGATCGGCTTGCGGGCTTGCGATTATCTGCAGAGCAGACTGAACAGGCGGTTCTCCTTCTGACGGGACAGCCGCTTGAGGGAGCGTTGCCTCAGGAGATTCAGGATGTGCTTGAAGTAATCCGAGATTCTGAAAACTCCGGCATAGCTACCCGGGTGGCATTGGATTCAGAGGGACATATTCAGGTCGAGGTTCAACAACAACTCGTCCTCAGGAAACCCCAGTACGTTTCACAGCAGGGCGGACGGGTATCCCGCCGGCTCTGGATTCGAGCTGGTCTTGCAGCCAGTATTCTGATGGCCATTTCGATCTGTTTTCTGTCGATTCCTTCTGCCCAGGGGATCGCCTTACGACAGGTCTATCAGGCGGTTGAACAGCTTGCCAACTGCCGCATTCAGGTTTTTGTACCCGAGCAGACACAGCCTTATCAAACGATTCTATTCTCGCGAGAGCTCCAGATTCAGATGTATCAAAATCCTGACAAAGCCACGCTTTGGGATTTAGATCATAAAACCATGTTGAATTCCGGTTCCGGGGTGCAGGAGCCTGTCAAGCAGACTTCGCTTCCTGCCTTGCAGGCTGGCCAAAGGGGATTTGGCTTGATGCCGTTCAACAGCCTCCAGGAACTGCCCGCATCCTATTCTTGGGTCCGGGTGGAAGGACTTGACGATATCCGCCCGGGTCAGCAGGTCTATGATCTGCAATGGGGACAGGCGGATCGTTCGACGGGGCAGGTTGTTCGTCGGTGGCGTGGATTTCTCAATGCATCTACACTTCTGCCGGAGCGGATTGAATGGTGGGAACAACTCCCGGGCCAGCAACAACTACAGCTTATCATGCGGATGGAGATCGATTATCCCGACACTGCCGTCCTTGCCGACGAGATTCATAAAGTCTTTCCCGAGTATAAGACTCCGGAATAAGAATCATTCAGATTCGAACTTATGGGGACCAGTATCGGTAAGTCGATTGGGTTTGTGTTGCAGGCGGCGATTCGACCGCCAGCGACTGGGCATCCAAGGCACTGGCGTGGCCGTCACAGAATCCGATGTTCACGGTTTTGCCCGGATGACGTCCCAGGAGAGCATCGTCTCTGTTCTGGTCAGCTATGGCTTTTCGTTGGTTGACCGATGTCAGCCCCGGCACATAAAACCAGGAATTACGTTGAGGATTTTCAAATCCGAACGATGGGTCCGATAAGGTTGCTTTCCAGTTTATCAGGCTGTATCCGGCATCCATCACCAGGATCACTTCAGAGGGGCTGCGAATCTGGGTGGGTGTAAGCGGTTTCCCGGCGAACTCCGTTATTTGGGATGAAATGGGGGATGTTTTACAGACCGAGGCATTGACGCCATAATTCCCACACAAAAAACCATCTGATATATCGTCTTTTGAGCTGGGACAATTCATAATTGTCATCGGCGACGGTTGGTTATTTTGACCGATGAGCTCAAACCACCACTTGCCCGCCCAGTCCTTGGTACTATCACCTGTTGTATATTCGTTGGCTAAAGCGGATCGTGTACGTGATAAATCGAGAAATCCATAAGGATAGCAGGTACAATCATTTGCATACGCATTGAGCAGCATGGAAAGCTGGCGAAGATTGGAGGTACAGGACAAAGACTGAACTTTTTGCTTGCAGTGCCGGATAGCTGGAAGGGTGATTCCCACTAAGCCGGCAATCATTGCAATCACGATCAGCAGTTCAATCAGTGTAAAAGCTTTACGACTCATTTTGTCCAGTTTGGTTTATCAAAAAAAGGACCTGTTTCCAATACTATATCAGAAACAGGTCGGAAAATTCAAGTCTGGACAAAAAATTAGTCAGACGGAGGGTTATTGACAGGCTCGAATATAGCGGCTGTACCAATGTCCGGTTATGGTGCAGATGTCAGGATTCATAGGATTGTTAATACAATGAGTATAATCATATCCAAGATACGGGTATCCGTAACACTCTCCTCCATTGGGGTCTTCCTGGCATCCAAATCGCTCAAAGATAATATAATAAGCCCCGCCGCAAAGCACCCCAACCTTCGGCGGACACAAGATCCGGGTTCCGGCCTGAAGTAAATCCGTACAGGAGTACCCAACCGGGTCGCCGCCGAGAATCCGCTGTTGTGTTATCAATGAGATGGGATTGACCTGCTGGGCAGGCAGATTTTGGGGGTGGTCGGAGACCAGCAGGGCCGTGCCGATTGTCCATTGTTTTTTGAATTCACTGATGGGGGTACGGTAATAGAATTTACGATTGGTCAGGTCGATAGACCAGACGTACTGATCGTCGATATGATCCAGGATGATGTAATGGCTGGATACGGGCAGATGCAAGACCGCCTGACAGTGATGAGCCTGCCGAAGGGTTTCCAGGTCGGTTTCCACGGCCAGACAGGACAGGCCCGCCTCTTCGAGGGTTTGCTTGAGCTGGAACAGACTGGTCATCTGGTTTTCAGAGGAGGCTATCCGGCTTAACTGTTCTGCGGACACGGAACGGGCGAACTTCTTGGCCACATAAGAGGCAGCTACGGATGCACAGTTGGGATGAGCTGTTGGGGATTGAGACAGCAAAGCCAGTTTTTCTGTCAGGAGTTCATTGATTTTTGCTTTGTCGCCAGCGTGGTACTGGATGGAGCGAGCAAGGGGAGAAGGCTGCATTTCCACCAGTGTTCCCGTCTCGAATTCAATGGTCAGAGAATTGCTGTCGGGGATCTGGGGGGTAATCACATTCAGCTTCCAGTCATCGTAGGAACTGAGCTGAAGACCGTAAGGCTGCTTCAAAAATCGCTCGATTGTGATAATCGTCGGAATCCACGTCTGGTTGATCTGGACATAATTCCGGTAGGTCTGTCGTATTTTGGAATATTGCGGATCTTCCATCTCAAAGGTCATGACGCTGTACTGCCGGGCCGGGTCAAGCAGAAAAGTCATCTGAAACAGCCCTGTCGTTGCCGGCGGGGTAAGCTGAAGCCTGATGGTGGTTCGTCCGTCAATGACCTGTTCTGTGGCACTGACTGTACATCGCGAGAGATTGGTTTGTGTGTAGAAACCATATCCCCACGGAATGATTCCGGCACTGAATGGGCTGCTGACGAACTCGGGCGAGCTGCGTTCAATCATCGCCTGTCCGGCGGATTTGTAGTAGCGGATGGACTTACTGCCGTCCCAGCCAAAAATGCGATGCTGATTCGCCTGGACATCAATATCTCCGGAGAGTTGGTAGACAGAACGGATAGACTCGGTTGTGTTGGGATCTGCATGCTTGAGCAGGATTTCCCAGCGGTACTGGGTTCCATTGCTGGCAATGGTCTCCGACGATTCGAGGAGGATTTTTTCGGCATCGTGATATTCCAGGTGGCTGGCCTGAATGGTCCCGGCTGCAAGCCAGGTCTGTCGCGGATTGTCGGTCAGGGTTTTAAGAATCGCGGCCGTTTCGGTGGACGACAAACTCCGGTCGGCCCAGAGAATGCCGTTTAGGCAAAGCATTAGAATGGCGGTATATTTAATCATAATTCACCTCTTTTCTAAAATAGTCATATGCGGGGTTATAATTGATTTGGATCCGCAGAGCTGATGACGGATTCAATAAACGAATTCCATTCCTCCGGGGCGATGCTGGATTGCAATTCTTCGCTGCTGTCATAAATGTCTTCCAGTAGTCCCACGGTTTCGGTAAGCGAAGCGGAGGACGCCGGCGGCGATACCTGATGAATCAGCAGCGATTGGAGTTTTGCCGGATAGTCGTTTTGGTTGATGACCGACAGAACCACATCGCCAGGCTGGCTTGCGGTATAGACAAAACTGGCCAGCGCACCATCGTCAATAGCTCCCCACAGGCTGACGCCCAGCAGATAAATGCCTTCAGTCTGTGTATAGCCCGGACCGAAATAATCGAACCACGTATCTCGCGGAGTAATCAGGATTTTGGCTGTACCGATGTCCGGGTTATTGGGGTCCCGTTCGGTATTATCGATGCTGCCGAGGTTGGGATCAGAGATATCTACTTCCAGCGAGAAGAGATTAACGCTTTCGCCGTTGGTTTGCTGGGTCAGGTAAAGAGTCCTGCTGGAACCGACGAGCATGGTGATTTCCGGCAGATCGTTGGCATCCCGGACGGCATATACGAGGTTGGGTTCCTCCGGCATAGTCTGTACGGCCCGCTGCCAGTTGGGGGTTCCCCACAGCCAGTATTCGGCAAACAGCACAACGTCATCGATCCCGACCTGTCCGTCCTGATCGATGTCGGCTCCATTGCACCAGGATGGCCCGGTGCAGTCCTGGGCGAGCCACTGCTGGGAAAACAGATTAAAATCCTGGAAATTAACCACTTCGTTATGGTCTAAATCCCGATTGGCAATATTTTCAAAAATGATGGATTGATTCGGATCTGGTACGGTCCAGGACAAAGAGTGTTGAAAGAGATCCACCTTGCAGGTCCCCGGTTTGTCCGCCCGGTAGTCCACCACAAACCAGTATCCGGGACTACGCTGGGCCACATCATTATAGAAGTCAAATCCTGACATGGCGGAATCGTTCCATTCCAGAACACGAGCCTCAGAGCCGGCCGCCTCCAGATGACTGCCCGTCCAGTCTCGGGAGTTGGGGTCTTTTCCCCGACCATGCAGAGAACCGCAGCTGCGGTATGCGTTGGTAATAAAGAGTCCGCCGCTCCATAAATCATTGGCGTCGGAGTAGATCAGAAGGGGATATTCTTTACCGACCATAATGTCGCGAAAAGTCAATTCGGACAGATCCGCGTTGCACGGACGCACAAAAACGGCGGCTGTACTCCATCCCCACAAACATACCAATCCAAGCAATAACATGATTCGTCTCATATCAATCCTGTCTTCCAAAAAAGGTTAAAAAAAGAAATGAATCTGTTTGCCGGGGAGATCCGGAACACAATGTATAATATGCAATTCCCGTCAGATTCATCACTCTCCTGAGTCCTTGTCCTACATTCTATATAGCCGATAAAGAGGCCTAAAAAGTGGATAAAAAATTAAAAAATATTTCATGGAAAAACGATTAGGATGAGGTAGGTATTTTTACCGAATACGACTTGTTTGATGAGGATAAGTCGCGGTCATTGCAAAGGTTCCGGTACTCCGTCCCGAAAAAAACCACAGGCAGGGGGCTGGCTTAAAGAATGGTGGTAACAGGAATGCCATTTTCAGCAATTTTTTTCAGGACCAATCCGGGAGTTTCCGGAGGATAACCCATACCGCACAAATAATAATCTGTGTATTCTCCCGTTAAGGCTTCCCGAACACCCAGCGGGCGAGGCTCACATCGCAGCCAGCCCTCAGGATTGACTTCGAAAACCTGAATTCCAGCCTCGGCTAAAATCTGGGCGACACGATAGATATTACATGGTGTGGATTCAAGATCGGCTCTTCGCCACAGATAGCACGCATATTCAAACCCAAGCACAAACTCTGTCTTCATAGAAGCAGGATCCATCCTCTCGTTGTGGCCGTCATATGTTGCCCGGTCGAATAATCCCTGTATTCCGGCCAGGGATTTGGCTAAAACAAATCCCCCAGGGGACCGACCCGCATCTCCCCTGAGAGAAATTCTATGATGCCCTTCTGCCGCAGAGACATAAAAATGCCGTCGCACAAGCTGAAAAAGTGGATAGGATTTTTGAGATTTTTATCGATTTTCAAAAATATATCCAGACATACAAGATATTTATATGCCTAATAGGAAATGTTTACCTTTCATACAGATATTATTTCTCCTCAAAAGCAAAAAGCAGCAATCCCAAGCCATAACCAGACTATTTAAACTGTTGATATGTGATTGAAAATAAACATTTTATGAATCTATGAAGTGCAATTCTGGCGGATTTGGCATCAGAATTGCTATACATAATAATAATCTCTGTTTATAAGGATTAGTCATGGCAGAAATGGCATTGAATTTAAGTCAGATTCTTAATCAGCCGGTACGGTCGGGTGGAGATCCGGTGTCTACGGAGTCTTTGCGTAAGTCGGCCGTCGAGAAACCCACATCTTCTCCGGAAAAAGCGGTTGCAGAGCCTGAAGCCGACTCTGGTAGCGAAAGTTCAGATGCCAAGGAAGTGTCGGATTTCAAGCGAATCTTAAAGAGACGCTTGCAGAACCCCAATAATACGGACTCGGAGAGTCCTGAAATTCCACAGCAATCCACCGCCGTGGATCCGCAGGTCGTGACACCCCGTGATGGACAGGCCGGAAAATCAAATCCCATATCCGATCCGGTTGCCCAGTCGTCCGTAATGAATCCTGCGTTGCTAATACGGGGGGATTATCTTGCTGAGCAAGCCCAGCCAGGGTTGCATTCCAACTCTAAACAAGATTATATACATCTGGTTCATTATGCGAAAAACTCGGTTCCGGCAGAAACCTCAAAAGTTTCGGAAGCCAACCTCTCGCAAGTGAATACAGATAAACAAGTTATTACCGGTTCTTCTGAAATCTCCCCAAAATCCGCCAATGCACAGTTGCAAAGTGCATTCAATAGCGAGAAAAAGACGGATGTTTCCGTAAGCACATCGCCGCAAGTCAAATCTGCCAAAGACACTGTTCCGGCTATGCCGGCAGGGCATTCGGACAACGCCAGATACCAGACGGAGCAGGTGGATAATTTGGCGAAGATTGTCAATGGGACCGGAACAGGCAATCCGACGGCAGACAATAAAACGCTTCAAGTCCAGGTTCCTCATCAAATTCAGACACCCCAAAATCCGATCGAACAGACACAACCTGTGTCATCGCAAAGCATCGAGGCCAATGGATTGAAGAAAAATACGATACAGAATCTTTATAAACAGCAAAGCAGTCTTGTTGAGAAGACTGATGCTTCTGCTGCTGGGTCTCTGAATGAAGGGGGTGATTCTGGTCATAATAAAGTGGCAATATCGATTAAAAATGTTGCATTTGATGGTGTTCTGTCGCATCCTTCACATCAGATATCGACTCATAATGTCGTAAATGTACATCTCCACAATGAAACAGGGGATGTTCCGAATGCCCAAGTTTCGGGAAGCCAGCCGGTGCAATCATCGTCCTCAACCCTGTTCCAAAAACCTATTGAGCAGGTATTGAATGCGATTCCGACAACGATTACGGGTTCCGCTCAGCAGATACGTATGTCGCTCAGTCCTGAAGAATTGGGTTCAGTTCGCCTTACATTTAGACAACAAGATGAGCAAGTAGAAGGACTTATAGAAATTCAGAACAATGAGGTCCGTAAAGACATCGAAAAGAGCATCCCTCAAATTGTTGCGGCCCTGGCAGAAAGCGGCGTGACAGTTCGTCGGATTGAGATTATTCCGATGCAGAATACCCCTCAACAGCAAAATGAGTCCTTTTCACAGGGATTCAGTGCCGCCGACCAGCATCATCTGGCAGGTCAGGCCAATTATCATGCCCCAAGAGGGTCAGGTTCGTCTTTGGGGTCTGCTTCGACGACATCCCCGCAATCTGACGTAACTGCTTCTTCGGAAAAGGATTACGATCCTAATGCGCTGAATATGTACGCATAAGACCTAAGGGATAAAATTATTTAAAAAAAAGCTAAAGTTCGGGCCCAACTCTGCGACAATAAATAATGAAAAGCGTAATTTGCGCTTTCAGAGATAAAAAAATGCAGATTAATCCCGATACAAAGCAGATTCTCGGTCTTTCAGAGCCGCTGTACCAAAAGGCGGCTGGAAGTCCAAAAAAGATTGATCCTCTTGCAGCGGACAGCGTAGAATCCGGCCTGGCCCATTACCTCGAAAAAGTACAGAAAATCGCTGCGGAGGAATCGATTGATTTGGAGCACATCCGCAAAGAGCTTGAGTCCGGCCAATATGATAGGCCTGAAATGATTCGAGCCGCCGCAAAACACATTGTCCAATTTGGCATCTAATTTCCATCTCCCGTTTCAGTCAGTCTGTTTTGGAAACCCGATCCCTGTTGCAAAATCGGGATAGTCTGGCCATAATTCCGCAATTAAGAATTCAGCCAACAAATGAGAATGAATGTACTGGGAAATATCTTGATGATGTGTTGCTCTCTTGAGAATGCGGCTACCCGTAAACGGTGTCTGCGTTTTTACAGCGTCCGATCGAAATCCCAACATCCCGCGTCGGGGGTAACATGATTCTGCTTTTATCGTTTTTGAGTGCGATTCTGATGGCTGGTTTTTCCATGGGTATCAAGGTGATGTTGCGGTATCGCCTGTGTGATGCCGGCTATGTTATCTTTGGTATCAATATTGCTTCCGGTATGCTCGCGGGGGTGGTACTATTATTTGTTCAGGAGTTCATTCCGCCGGATGCATGGATATCATTTGGGTTTATGACGGGATTTGTTTTTGTGGGGCACTGGTTATTCAGCAGGGCACTTCAGGAGGGAGATGCCAGCATGGTTACGCCGCTGTTGGGTCTAAAGATTCCCCTGGTGGCAGTACTGGCCGGGATTTGGCTGAAAGAGGCCTTTTCAGGCGGAATCTATGCAGCTATCGTCCTGTCCAGTCTGGCGATTGTTTTTTTTGGTCTGGGGCGGCAGCAAAAGGCCCAGGGCGGTCACGGAAGTCATCCTGTGCTGGCAATCGGACTGGCCGTGCTGGCGGCCCTGAGTTATTCTGTGAGTGATCTATTTACCCGTAAAACGGTGGAATTGATGTCGCCGGTTACGGGCTTGTTATGGCTTCAGATGTGTATGGGAATCATCGGCATGATGGTACTGGCCTTACCTCGCTACAGGCAGTACCAGATTCGAGGCGTCGATTATTTGCTGTTTGGTACCGCCGGGGCAATGCTTCTGGGTGGCATTGGGTTGTATATGGCGGCAATCCGTCTGGCTGGGAATGTTACCATTCCCAATATCGTGTTGTCCTGGCGAGGATTATTTGTTTTTGTGATGGGTCTGATATGGAATGCATTTGCGTCTATTCCGATGGAGCGTCAATCCTGGAAGATTTACCTGCTGCGGCTGGCGGGGACAGGTCTTTTGCTGGCAGGGCTGATCTTTTTGTACATTTCATAAGTCCTTATTGCCCGATAACTAAAGTCATCTCGCATTGTATTTCAAGACGATTAATTTCACGTCCGATATAAAGTCTTAGGCGGTATTACCGATAATAGCAATGGAAATGATGAGCTTTTTGGGTTTTTACTGAGACTAAAAATTACCAGACCCAAAAAAGCTAAAGTTTCCAAAACATCTTCCGATAATGAGTGAAGATGGAATAAGAAGTAAAAGTTTTTATCGGAAATAGAGGCTGTCAGAAAAACCTATCATTGGTAAGGAGAATCAAACATGTTAGCCATCAAAAACAACATTATGGCTGAAAACGCCGCCCGGCAGTTAGGCAAAGCATATGATGCTTTGGGCAAGTCTGTCGAACGGCTGTCTTCCGGTCTTCGCATCAACAGCGCCAAAGATGACGCTGCGGGCCTGGCGGTTCGTGAATTGATGCGGGCCGACGTGGCCGTGATCAAACAGGGGTCACGCAATGCCCAGGATGCCATCAGTATGCTTCAGACGATGGAAGGTGCAATGGCCTCAATTGATGCGGTGCTGATTCGCATGAAAGAACTGGCTGAGCAGGCCTCTACGGGTTCCTATTCCGAGCAGCAGCGCAACATCATGAACAATGAATTCCAGCAGATGATTGCCGAAATTGACCGTATTGCAGAAACGACGCAGTTCAACAGCATTAATATGCTCAACAGCGCCACCGGTTCGCAGACGATCCATTTTGGTATTGGTTCTTATATCAATATAAAGTCGGTGGATGTTCGCTCTGTTGCCCTGGGGGTGGACAGTGCTTCGGTCTCGATTGCTGGTACCGATGGCACGGCTGCCCAGGCTGCACTGGAGCTGATTTCTACCGCAATTGAACGCAAGGACAGCGCCCGTGCCAGCTTTGGTTATATGATGAACCGGCTGGAAAGCACCGATGAGGTGTTGAACATTCAGGCCGAAAACCTGATGTCTGCTGAATCGCGTATTTCCGACGTGGATGTAGCGACGGAAATGGCGGCGCTGACCCGTAACCAGGTCCTTGCCCAGGCCGGTATCTCGATGCTGGCCCAGGCCAACACAATGCCGCAGATGGCATTGAACCTCTTAAAAGGATAATTAGAACAAGACTTCTTACCATGATAGAGGGACGGCCGGGCGGTTCAATGGCCCGGTCGTCCTCATTATGGAAGATTGGTGTGACTCGATATATCGTGTCAATCCTTTGGAGTAATCGTATGAATCCCGCAGCCATCTACAGGCAAAACGCCGTGACCACACAAAGCCCCCTGCAAATTGTTGTATCACTCTATGACGGTGCACTGCGGTTTATGAAGCAGGCCCATATGGACATTCACCGAAAGGACTACTCCGCCAGGAGGGTCTCCCTGAGTCGGGCGCAGGATATCGTCTTTGAATTAAATGCTTCCCTGAATATGCAGGCCGGAGCCGACATTGCCAAAAATCTTCGGGCACTGTACACCTTTGTCTGTACCCGATTAAATGAAGTGAATACCAAAAATGATGCGGTTCTTCTGGAACGGCTGATCGGCATCTTTGAAGACCTGGCAGGGGCATGGAGACAACTCTCCGCGTAACAGACACCAACAGGAAGAACCTCTGTGGGGAAATGCGTCCAACCCGATGCGTTTCCTTTTTTTATGCGCCAATCGATAGATTTGAAGGGTTTCCATCTCTGGGCAGGGTTTGCGATCTCACAAACACTATCTGCCCGATAAAATCCGTATCGATCATACTGGTCTGCTGAGAGCGTATCTGAGACCGTTCAGGTCAGACCGAGTGCAGCAAATACCCTGTTTATAACGTCTGGGCAGGCCTGTCCGGATGATTTATACCATCCCGTAAAAAAAAGAAAAAAATATTTTACGTCCAATCACTTCTTTCACCCGCATCAGGCAAAGCAATATCGGTCCTTGCCTGATTTCACAAAAAACCCGGTTTTTGAGGCCTTAAGAGCGGTTTTGTTTCTGCGATAATGGACTGTGTTGCGTGGGGTTGAGCGCAACCCGTAAAAAAAAGAGCCTGACAGGGGCAAGTAAAAACCTTTTTCTATTAAAGGAGTCACAAACATGCTGGTAATTAAGAACAATATTATGGCGGAAAATTCCGCACGGCACCTCGGCGCAAGCTATGACAAGTTGTCCAAGTCAATCGAAAGATTGTCATCGGGCCTTCGCATCAACAGCGTCAAGGACGACGCTGCCGGGTTGGCGGTCCGTGAATTGATGCGGGCAGATATTGCCGTCATCAAGCAGGGCACACGCAACGCGATGGATGCCATCAGTATGCTTCAGACGATGGAAGGTGCGATGGCGGTTATCGACAGCGCCCTGATTCGCATGAAGGAACTGGCTGAACAGGCTGCAACGGGTTCCTATTCTGAGCAGCAGCGGCAGATTATGGACAATGAGTTCAAGCAGATGATCGCTGAAATCGATCGTATTGCTACCACCACGACCTTTAACAGCATCAATATGCTCAACAGCGCTGGTGCCTCCAATGTGATTCACTTTGGTGAAAATTCCAGCATTACCGTCCGGTCTGTGGACGTCCGTTCTACGGCCCTCGGCGTGGATAGTGCCAGTGTCTCCATCAGTGGCAGCGACGGCTCCAATGCCCAGAGTGCTCTGGCCCTGGTTACCACTGCAATTGAGCGCAAGGATAGTGCCCGCGCCAGCCTCGGTTATATGATGAACCGTCTGGAAAGCACCAATGAAGTGCTCAATATCCAGGCCGAAAACATGATGGCGTCTGAATCCCGTATTTCCGACGTTGACGTGGCTACGGAAATGGCGGCGCTGACTCGGACTCAGGTGCTGGCTCAGGCTGGCGTGTCTATGCTGGCCCAGGCCAACAACATGCCTCAGATGGCGCTGAGCCTGCTGCGGTAAGCGGTTTGGTTTTAGGCAGTAATTCCAGGATGACTGCGGCAAAACCGCAGTCATCCTTTTCAATCATCGACCGCTGTTGACAGGACAACAGGCCGATGGACCGATGATGTGAAGTTCAGTTATGTGTATGAGGGGTGTTTTGTTATGAATGGATTCAATACCTATCAGGAAACAGCTATTACCACCCAGAGTCGTGGACGACTGGTGGTGATGCTCTATGACGGCGCTATCAAATTTCTGCGTCAGGCGATTCAGGACTTGCAGCGGAATGATATGGCTGCCAAAGGCAAGCATATCGGCAAGGCTCAGGATATTTTGTTTGAACTGAATACGGTTTTGAATATGGAGCAGGGCGGTCAGATTGCTCAGAATCTCCGATCGCTTTATTGCTTTATGCATCGTCATTTGTCGGAAGCCAATCTGCAAAAGGATACGCGCAAGATCGAGGATGTGATTGGTATTCTTGAGGATCTGAATCAGGCATGGAGGACCATCGCGAATTAGACATGACGTTGGGATTATTATTCTGTGTGGCCGCTGTGATGCGGCTTTTTTTATTTTTGGAGGGGGTTGGGTAAACAAATTCAATGCAAAAGCCGATAACGATTGTTAAGAGCTGTTTTACGATTTGTTAAGAACTCCCTGAAGAGTGATATATGAACGCCAAAGTGTTGATCGTAGATGATCAGAAGGATTTGCTGGAATTGCTCACGATGAGCTTATCCGGCGAAGGCTACATTGTACGGACAGCGCAAAATGCGGCCGAGGCGAATGCTGCCATAAAACTGGAAAAACCAGACATTGTATTGCTGGATATACTGTTGCCTGATGTGTCTGGCATTCGCCTGACAACACAATGGAAAAATGACGCCCAGACAGCACACATTCCGATCATTTTACTCACGGCCAAGGATTCCGAGACGGATATTATCGTGGGGCTGAGTTTGGGGGCGGATGACTATATTACTAAACCCTTCAGTTCTAAAGTTCTGGTGGCACGGATGGAGGCGGTTTTACGCAGAGCGTATCCGGAAGGTCAGAACGTCAAACAAGTCCTTGCCGCCGGACCAATTCGGATATTTCCTTCCGGACGACAGGCCTTTGTTGAAGGTCAGCCGGTGCAGTTGACGGGGGCGGAATTCAATATTCTTCAGGCGTTAATCCAGGCCGGCGGGGCAATCCTGTCGCGGTCTGAGTTGAGCAAATATCTGCAGGA
>JAWRKM010000028.1:0-5254 GCA_040306945.1 Anaerohalosphaeraceae bacterium | reverse complement strand
GCGACGTCGCAAATGTCGTCCGCATCGGACGCACAATCACCTTCCATGTGATTTTCGTAATCGCAGCCATAGGATGGAATTTTACATCATCACAGCTAACTTGTCGACTATTTCAATCGCAGCTTACAATAAATATTTCCGCCCTTTGCAGCTCGAAGTATGTTCCGCCTTACCCCTTGCGCAATTCCTTACTGATACGCACGCTGCACCATTCCTTGCCGCACATCGTGCAGTAATCCTGATTATGCCCCCCCTCGCCCAGCGCACTATTGCGGCAGGCCTCCTCATACATCGCCTTGGCCGTAATCGGGTCAATCGACAAGTCCAGATGATTCTTCCAGTCCAGATTGGCTCTCGCAATACTCAACTGTTTATCACGTGCGGCCGCATTCCCAAACCCGCGAGCCACATCCGCCGCATGAGCAGCAATCTTCGACGCCACCACGCCATGCCGCACATCCTCTGCATCCGGCAGCCCCAGATGTTCGCGCGGCGTCACATAACACAAAAACGATGCCCCCCAGTACGCCGCCGCCGTCCCGCCAATGGCACTGGTGATATGGTCATAGCCCGGCGCGATATCCGTCACCAGCGGCCCCAGCACATAAAATGGCGCGTTATGGCACAGCTTCTGTTGAATCTCCATATTATACTGAATCTGATTGAACGGCACATGTCCGGGCCCCTCGACCATCACCTGCAGGCCCTTATCCCAGGCCCGCTGCGTCAATTCCCCCAGCGTCTTGAGCTCGGCCAACTGTGCCGCATCCGTCGCATCCGCCCCGCAGCCCGGCCGCAATCCGTCCCCCAGCGAAAAACACACATCGTACTGCTTCATAATCGCACAAATATCGTCGAACAACTCATACAGCGGATTCTGTTTGTTATGATGCGTCATCCAGCGGGCGATCAGCGCCCCGCCCCGGCTGACAATCCCCATCACCCGCGATTTGACCAGCTCCAGATGCTCCCGGAGCAAGCCCGCGTGAATCGTAAAGAAATCCACCCCCTGCCGGGCCTGCTTTTCGATAATCTTCAAAATCGTATCATAATCAATCTCGTCGACAGACCGCCCGACAATCACCTCATAAATCGGTACCGTCCCAAACGGCGCCGGGCAATCCGTCAGCAGCCGCCGGCGGATTTCATCCAGCCCCGCCAGCGTTCCGCCCGTACTCAGGTCCATAATTGCATCCGCCCCCGACTCCAGCGCCACCCGCATTTTCTCAATTTCATCTTCCAGCGACGACCGCACCGACGACAGCCCGATATTGGCGTTAATCTTGGTCGAGACGCACCGCCCGATGGCACAGGGCTTCAGGCCATGCTGCACATGAATCGTATTGGCCGGAATCACCGCCCGCCCCGCCGCCAGTTCATCCCGCAGCATCGCCGCATCCACGCCTTCATTCTCAGCCGTCCGGACAACTAATTCTGTCAACTGCCCCTGCCGTGCCAACTCCAATTGTGTCGCCTGTACTTTTTTCATTCCGTGTCCCATCGCCTTATCGTAGTCATTCCGCTTTAAATGTCACATTCGCCCATTGCAAGCCCACGCCTCTGTGCTTGGGGTTTATTAAAGTAGCCCAAACCTCCGCGCTTGGGATAAAACTCCATGCCGAAGGCATCCCACTAAATTCCTGCGTTCTTATGTTCTTGGGTTCTTATATTCTTTGTCATTGAGCTTTAAGGGCAAAAAAAAAGAATCGCCCCCTGTAACGGAAGCGATTCTCTTACTTTCACATAGTAATTATCCGCTTCCCTACGCAGGTACGCCATTGGGCTTTCCTGATCAGGTTCTAAGGGTCTTTCTCAGATTCGGCCATTAGCGGTTACCGCGCCTCTCAGCCAAACCACCCCTGAGCGTTTAATAGAGTATATCGTTCTACGTCATCCGCGTCAAAATGTTTATCCTAAAACCATTAATGGATGTACCCGACCTAGTTATGTTAAAATGCAAGTATTCCGTCAGAAATCTTGGGGGTAATTTGTGGACAGTCAACATGAACTTGCTCCTCGGACAAGAGTTGCAAGGCTTCTTCATACTTTTTTTTCTCAAAGCCTTCTGATTCTTTTATTGCTTTTTGCAACAAATCAACACTTTCCATATCTCCTATTTGGCCTAACATTAATCCTGCCTCTGCGCGAGGATATATCTCTTTCACGGTTGTTTTCACGGAAAGCTTCCCGGAAAGAATCTGTCGGAGCAGCAAGACGGCCTCTTCCGTTCGTATATTGCCCAGGGTATAGATTAAATCGATACTATTGTCATTTTTGTCAATCGACACCGCGACAAGCCGGGGTAATAGCTCATTGACCAACCCTCGATCAATCTCTTTCCATCCCTGCCACTCCAACATCCACCGGGTTATACCCAACAGTTCTTCCTGAACAGCTGCCCCTTGTCGTATGGCCTGCTCTTTTTTGATTTGAGGAATTTCAGACAATCTGCTTTTTAACATGTATAAAATGATATTCTGCACATCTGAATTTTTGCCAAAGAGCTGAAAATATAATCTCGACCGTTTGATATCGTCCGGAATCTGGCGGTTAAAAACATCCTTGACTATTTGCTCATACTCAACCCTCTCCAGCGTCAACAATGTTCCCGGCCCGCGACTTGCACGTCTGGCTCGACGAACTGCTTCTTTGGCATCCCACTCCTTTCGAATCTGGGCCCCAATTTCAGAAGGCAATAAGGCAATTAGTTGCTTAAACGCATTTTCCATCTGATTTCTTTTGCCGGCAGCTTCGGCCACATCCTTTGGATCAAAAATCTCACCCAATCCGTTTGAGGCAAATTCACGCGATAAAACATCAAGGCAATTCTGCGTCAATTCCACACCATGAGGACAGCCATTGTCCCAGCGAAAATAAAGCGTACAATCCAAACCAAATGACTCCAGCAGTCGATCTTTGTTGCAGAATGTTAAATATCCCGAAATTAGGCACATTGTCCCATTAGGAGCCTCATCCGGGTCGAACTCAATGCCCTCAACAATTCGTTTTATCTCGGAAGGCTGATTTATCGATGCCATAATGGGGCCATATTTATCATCCGCAACCACATAAATCGATGTGGTCTCAGAAAGCACTTTGGGCACGGTTCGATTCCAGCCCCAATACACGATACACTGCGGATGAGTCTGTTCAAAGTCAGACAGCATCTTGGGGGCTACTTTACTGCCCATCAGCTTAAACCTTTTTAATGCGGGCAATACCCCTTTGGGCAAAACGGACACCGGCGCATCGGTCGCGTTTATCTCGATTAAATCCTGCAAATCCGACAGCGGGTATAAATCCTCCACCTTTGAGCCGGCCAGATTTAAAGATTGCAATTTTCGGGCGTGACACAAAAAAGAAATGTCATCTATATCTTGTCGCCCAGAAAGGTCGAGAACCCGAAGTTCTTTGAGAAAAGCCAATGTCTTCCAGTTACCAACAGGCGCGTCTGTACCAATTTTAAGATACCGCAACTCTCGGCTATTTCTCAGACATTCGAGAGGAATTTCCGAGCTTGCAGACTGAATTGCAAAATATCTGAGTTTGGTAAATCGATTTAGCATTAAAAAATCTGGTCCGGAAAGATACCGGATAAACAGACATTCCAGATTCTCCGGAAGCGATTGAAGCAGTGAGCATGGCCCTGAAAAAGAGACAGCGGTTCGGGATGGATCTATCGCAGAAAGGATCTTTCTATCCAAATCCGCGTCCGAATCTGCCGCAATTCCCCAAAGCGACCGAATTTCTTTGTCGGATAGCCTCACAGCAGTCTCAATATTTCCGATTTTTAGCCCAATAACCGTTTTCTGATCGCCCGGCCCAAGCAAATAAAGGCAACCCTCTTCCTCAATTCGATCACTTAAAACATAGTTAACCGGCTTAGCCAGTCGTAAAGGAATATCCCGAATAAAAACAATATCTCCTTCACGAAGACTATCCCCGGAGATATCTTCCGATATGCGGGGCGCGACTATTTTCTGCCCGTCCACTTCAATGACATAAACATTATCCGCAGACACTACCCCGCATACCAGAAAACCGACCATAACCATCTTATACCAATTCATTATTGACCTCCCACGGTTAAATTAAGTATATTCGCATATTCTGGATTAGGCATCAGGTATTGTATGTTTAAAGGTGCATCTCCCCATGAACCCGCTTCAGGAGAAGATATGGCAAAATTGAGAGCTTGATAAACGGAATAGTTCCGAATATTTTTCCAGAACGCTGCAACAAATTCCGGATACCCTGAACCGGTTACCTTGCCAGCATTGACCCAGCCAATAAATACTTGATTGTTATTGGCGTAACTACTTTGTGAATATATGCCAAAAGTTCTTGCCAGCATGTCAGACTGGGCACTTTTGCACCCATCAAAAAAAACTATCTTGAGTTTTCCTGAATTATAAAGCCCCCAATCCCATGCACTATTACCGTTTTGAGATATAGCAGAACTTGGAATGTCATCATCACTGGTATCATTTGGAGTATTTCTTCCAAGTCGCCAATACACTTTTTCATAATCCGATGTATACCAATGGTCAGATACTCCGGTATCATGTAACTGAAATACACTATAAGCTCTTCCGCCTGATACAGTCACAGTATTTGCATGAGTTAAAATATACACATAATTCACATTCGGCAAGTTGAGTCCCCTCCGAACATTGACAGTGTTGGCATTCATATGATAAAGAGTCAATGTTGGAAGATTTTTCATCTGAAACGTTTTATAAATTTCCCGAATTGCTGACAATCTCGCATTGACCAAGTCTGGATATGGAAGAATAAGCAGTGCTCTCCGTTGTGTAAAATTACAATAGTTTGGATCATTCGGATCAGGTATTACAAAAGGTTTACCAATAACATCTATCCATTCTGGAGTTCCAGCCTCTGGATATTTTATCACTTGAACGGCCGCAACCATACCCGAAGTGATCAAATCTGTAGAAACAGAAAAACCAAAACCACCAGACGATATGCTCCCGCCATCCCAAAGAACCTGATCCGTAGCCAAATCCATAAGCAAAATATTAGGCTCGGTCTCACCTTGCCAAAAACCGGAAATAAATGACTCATATCCTCCTAATGTATTCAACATATAATATGTATTGGTTCAGCCGGAATTGGACAAATTGCCTTTCCGGTTAAGTGACTAAATCTGCCTTCGGCAGAGAGTTTTTTAAGGCATAAGGGACTCTGAAATAGGCGGGTGGAGGGGTTCTCCACCCCGACGTCATTTCGTCGT
>JAWRKM010000027.1:0-15599 GCA_040306945.1 Anaerohalosphaeraceae bacterium | reverse complement strand
CGCGTTTGGTCGTTCCGACGCATTCGCCCCTTTTTTAGCCGGGGCAAAACTGCCGTCCGCGAAGGCTTCCGACCAGTCTAACTGGCCTTTTTCATCCAATTCGGCCAGAAAGGCACGCCAGGCATTGAGCCAAACGTCCTGTTCTTCCCAGTCCCGCAGTCGTCTCCAGCAGGTCGACGGGCTGGGGTATTGTTTGGGCAGGTCTGCCCATGGGGCGCCGGTACGTAATATCCAGAGGATCCCTTCAAAGACCTTGCGGTTGTCGGCCCAGGGCCTGCCGCCGCGTTTGGATGTTTTAAGTTTGGGCAGCAGCGGCTCAATTTTTTGCCATTGTGCATCGGTCAGTTTCCAACGTCGTTTGGTCATCCTTGACTCCTTTAAAAAACTGTGTTCGAGTCAAGTATACATAAGTGCTTGCGTGGCGAAAGTTTAAAATCTATAATTAGTTAGGTTATGAAATGGCTTCTAACAATTATCTTAACGCTATTTGGGATTATGTTGCTGATATGCAAGGTTTAATGGGGGATTTAATGTCGGGTATTTAGATATATGTAGACAAAGTTACAAAAGATTCCTGTGTGGAGATAAACAATGGATACAAAAGCATTTGATATGGGCAATATTGACATCGCATGGTGTCCGGGCTGCGGGGACTTTTTGATTTTGAAGGCCCTCAAGCAGGCGCTGGCGGAACTGGATATCGCCCCGGAGCATTTAGTGATGGTCTCGGGTATCGGGCAGGCTGCCAAGATTCCCCATTATCTCCGCTGCAATGCCTTCAACGGCCTGCACGGGCGGGCACTGTCACCGGCCTTTGCCATTCAGGTCAGCAACCCGCAACTGACCGTCATCGCCGAAAGCGGCGACGGCGACATGTACGGCGAAGGCGGCAACCACTTTATGCATACCATCCGCCGCAACCCCAAAATCACCAACATTGTCCACAATAACATGGTCTATGGTCTGACCAAAGGCCAGGCCTCGCCGACCAGCCGCCGCGGCTTTGTTACCCCCGTCCAGGTCAACGGTGTCATCGCCGAGCCGTTCAATCCGCTGGCCGTGGCCATTGCCCTGGACGCCTCCTTTGTCGCCCGCGTCTTCATCGGGGATCAGGAAAAGACCAAGGAAGTCCTTAAAAAAGCCATCACCCACCCCGGCTATGCCCTTGTTGATATTCTCCAGCCGTGTGTGTCCTTTAATAAGGTCAATACCTTCCAGTGGTTTAAGGACAATACGTATTACCTTGAAGGCAGCTACGACCCGCACAGCCGCGAAGAGGCCTTCAAGCGGGCCTGCGAGGAATTCCGCGGCGGCAAGCTGCCGCTGGGCATTTTCTATATCAACACCAGCAAGAAGCCCTATCACGAGCTGATCAATACCTACAAGGCTGACAAACGCCCCCTGTATCAGCGAACGCCGGACTATCAGGCCCTCCAGACCCTGATAAATTCCTATTGATTTTTTCAGCATTGTACTTATAGTAGCTCACAATCAAGAAGCTGTTTTTTGCTGCGCGTTTTCGCAGGGAAACGTGATTTTCAATCACCGCGATAAACGGCACCTTGCAGATGATTTCAGTGCACCATAATCTAAAACCTAACATTCAGGAGACACGATGCTTCAAGATGGCGATAAAGGCGTAATCATTCAGCGCGATAAACAGACATATGCAATTGCTCCGCATTTACCCTGTGGTGTGGTCACTCCCGATACGCTCCGCAAGCTGGCCGACGTTGCGGATAAATATCATGTTGCGGCTCTTAAAGTTACCAGTGCCGCCCGTATTGCCCTGGTGGGCATTCAGGAAGACCAGGTCGATGCCGTCTGGGCGGACCTGGGGCTTGCTCCGGGGGCAGCGATTGGTCTGTGTGTTCGCAGTGTCAAGGCCTGCCCCGGTACCACATTCTGCAAACGCGGCCAGCAGGACAGTCTGGGTATTGGGATGCTTCTGGACCAGAAATATCACGGGATGCAGCTTCCCGGCAAGCTCAAAATTGGCGTCTCCGGCTGCCCCAACGATTGCGCCGAGACCTGCATCAAGGATGTTGCCCTTATCGGAACTGCCAAGGGCTGGAAGGTAATGGTCGGCGGCAACGGCGGTGCCCGTCCGCGTCTGGCCCAGGAACTGGCCAAAGACGTCAGCACTGAAGAGGCGCTGGCGATTGTGGATCAAGTCATTCAGTATTATAAAACCCACGCTGACAAGAAGCACCGTCGGATCGGCGTCATGATTGATGAAATGGGACTGGACGCGTTCAAGAAAGCGGTTCTGGCCGGATAAGACAGCTTGGCTGTTCGCATTTTGCCGCTTTACAACCGCTTGACCCTGGATTATACTTTACAGGATGGAAAAAGACTTGAAAAACTCGGTCGGTATTGTTCAGACCCGCAAGATTCGGGTTGTGGAACAAGATGCGCCGCTGACCCTCAAAAGCGGCAAGACTCTGGGGCCGATTGATGTCGCCTATGAAACCTACGGTCAGTTGTCCCCGGAAAAAGACAATGCGATTCTGATTTGTCATGCTCTGTCAGGCAATGCCCATGTTGCCGGCTACAACAAACCCGACGATCGCAAGCCCGGCTGGTGGGATGCGATGGTTGGTCCCGGCAAGCCCATCGATACCAACGTCTATTTTGTCATCTGTTCGAATGTTCTGGGGGGCTGTTCCGGCACGACCGGGCCGTCTGATATCAATCCTGCGACAGGGATCCCGTATGGGCTGGACTTTCCGATTATTACCATCGAAGATATCGTCACGGTTCAGAAATTGATGCTCGAAAAGCTCGGTGTAACCCATCTGCTGGCGGTGGTTGGCGGATCCATGGGTGGGATGCAGGTTCTGCAGTGGGCCATCGCCTGGCCGGACTGGATCGACAGTGCGATTTGCATTGCCTCGACCACTCGGCTCAATGCCCAGTCGATCGCCTTTGATGCGGTTGGGCGCAATGCGATCCTTGGCGACCCAAACTTCAATAACGGCCAGTACCACAAGGCCGAACAGGGGCCAGCCCGGGGGCTGTCCATTGCCCGCATGATCGGCCACATTACGTATTTGTCCGAACAGTCCATGCGTGAAAAATTTGGCCGTGAACTCCGCAGTGCTGAACACTATCAGTATGACTTTAATTCCGAATTTTCGGTCGAAACATACCTGGATTATCAGGGGCAGACGTTTGTCGAGCGTTTTGACGCCAACAGTTATTTGTATATTACCAAGGCGATGGATTATTTCGACCTGAACCGGGAGTATGGCACGCTTCGCAATGCGTTTAATCGTGTTACCTGTCGGTTTCTGGTGATCAGCTTTTCCAGCGACTGGCTGTTTACGCCGGCCCAGTCTGAAGAAATTGTGGAGGCCCTGTGTGCCGAAGGCAAGGATGTGACGTATTGCAATATCTATTCACCCTACGGTCACGATGCCTTTCTGCTGGAATCGGCCTCACAGGATCGGCTTATTGCCGGATTTCTCGAATCGACGCTGGACCGGGTTCGCACCGGCTCGCGGTGCCTGTCCGAAAAGCACCCTTCCAAACAGCTTAAGACCATCGAGCGATCCAAGCGGCTTCGTGTCGATTATGAATTAATCAACAAGCTCATTACGCCTGACAGCCGTGTGCTGGACCTGGGCTGTGGTGATGGTGAACTGATGGCCCGTCTGATTCAGGACAAGCATATTACTGCCATTGGGATTGAACTTGAAGAAGACCTTGTGGTTCACACTGTCGAGCGGGGTTTGTCGGTTATTCACCGTGATATCGAACGGGGCCTGTCGCAGTTTCCCACCGATAGCTTTGATTATGTCATTTTGTCCCAGACGCTGCAGACGCTCCGTGACCCGGAAAAAGTTTTCAAGGAACTGCTTCGGATTGGTAAAAAGGTGGTGGTCTCATTCCCGAATTTTGCTCACTGGGCCTGTCGGATGCAGATGCTGCTGACCGGCCGTGCCCCCCAGACCCGGCAGTTGCCGTTCCGCTGGTATAATTCGCCGAATATTCATTTTCTGTCGCTTAAGGATTTCGACGATTTCTGTGCCGAGCAGAATATTTATATTGAAAAGAAAATTCCCATTGGCCGTTCCAGTGCCATCGCGGTCAGACTGCTGCCGAATCTGCTGGCTTCTCAGGCGATTTATATTACCAGCAAGTACCAGAATGGGGCATAGTCCGTGGGCCTGAGTGCCTGATGGGGGGGCTCTGCCCAAGGCATTCTGCTGGTCTTTTTCCGAGCGTGTCTTTTGGACTATAGCGGCTGGATGACAAATACTTCACCTGCAGCCAAGTGTTGAAAGAGATGTTTTGCCAACCGCCTGCCTCACTCTGGTTTTCGATAGGAATCACATCATTAAGAATAGACCACACTGCGAATGGTGGCTTCGTCGGGTTCGCGGCCGGTGTAGATGCGATATTGGGCCATGGCCTGGCGGATGAACATTTCGGTGCCGTTGACGACGCGGCAGCCTGCGGCGGCAGCTTCCTTGAGGAAGCGGGTTTCGCGCGGGGTGTAAATCGTGTCGAAGGCGGTCATGTGGGGTTTGAACAATTCTGCCTGCAGGGGTGAGGCGTCTACATTGGGGGCCATGCCGATACTGGTGCAGTTGATGACGATATCGGCGTCGAGGGAGGCCAGCGACTCAAGGCCTGCACTGCGGCAGCGGTATTCTTCGGCCAGGTGTCGGGCCTTGCTTTCGGTGCGGTTATAGATGGTTACTTCGGCGCCGGCATCGACCAGCCCGGCCACGACCGCCCGCGAGACTCCGCCGGCCCCGATGACGGCGGCCTTTTTGCTGTGGAGCTGGTGGCGTTCGATGCCAAGTGCCTCCGTCAGGGCGTCCATCGCCCCGATGTAGTCGGTGTTATAGGCGGTAATGATTCCATGACATCCGATTTTGAGTGTATTGGCGGCCCCGATAGTGACAGCCAGCGGCTCGACGTAGTCACCCTTATTGCGGGCATAGTTGATCGCGTGGGTCTTGTGGGGGATGGTAACGCTGAAGCCGGCGACATTCAGCCAGGGCCTGCGGAGCACGTTGTCCAGAAATGCGTCCAGCCCCTCACGCTCATCCTGCACCCAGAAGGGCAGATACAGGGCGTTGAGGTTGTCTTTGGTAAAGCAGGCGTTGAAAACGGCCGGACTGAGCGAGTGGCTGACAGGGTCGCCGATGACGCCGAGGATTTCGGTGCCTGGGTTGATGCTATCCCAGCGGAAGGATTGTTTGAGTTTCTGGACGGACCACTGGCCGGGCGCGGTGGCCTGCTGGTCGTCGAGTGCAGCGAAAGTCAGGAAAGCACCGAGCTTTTTGGCCAGTATCCGGCTGACGGCACCGGCCGGGCCCATCGCGAAAGTGATGGTGTCGGCGTCTTTGTCTTTGAGCAGGTCAAAGGCCTCAAAGCAATCATTGATGTGTCTGGCGGTGTAGATGAGCTTTGGGATGGCCTGCGGGCAGGTGGTGCGTATGGATTCATACAGCAGCGGCAGGTCGTCGAAGGTGCCCTCAAACTGGTGGGCCGACAGAATCAGCCGGGTTTGGGGACGGGCGGCCAGGGCGTCGAGAATGGCCGCTTTGGTGGGGCCGGTGAAGTTGGCGAATTCACAATCGACGAACTCGACGCCGGATTTGATGGCTTCGACGATGATTTTGGTCCGGATTTTCTGTGACCAGGTGCCTACGCCGCCTTCGGCCTTATCCCGACAGGTCAGGATGGTTGGCAGGTGGCTCTGGCGGGCGGCCGCAAGGATAGGGGGGATGGCCTCGGGGGTCAGGTTGTCCAGATAATCGACCCGCAATTCGAGCATTTCGGCGCCAGCCTGAGAGGCCTGGGCGATCCGCTGTTCGAATTGCGATAAATTCTGTCCAGAGATAGAAACTGCCAGATAAGTCATATCTAAAACTTATCTGGCAGTGTGCAAAACTTCAAGCAAAAAAGGGTTATGCCTTCTTTTGGTCGCCTTTATTTCCGTTGTCGCACCCTTTTTCACCACCGCAACCTTCTTTATTTTCTTTGTTGCAGCAGCCTTTGTCTTTATTTTCTTTCTGGCAGGTACCGCCGTCTCTGTTACAGCCGCCGTTTTGATGACAAGCAGCTATCGCAGAGCTTCCAGCAACCATGACCGCCACCAGCATTGTTATCAGCCAAGTTCTCATTGTTCAATCTCCTAATTGTAAGGGGTTCATATCAAAAACTACATCTGTTTCGTTGTTGACTCTACGGATACCCTAGTAAACAAGTTCGGTAATCTGAATTATTTTTCTGCAGGCGTCGGGGGATATTTTACCGAACATCCATAAGGCTTTACCCAAGGTGTACTTACAACTTTTCCGGCCAGCAGTTCATCGACGGCTTTTTCGACATAACTGACGTAGGTCTGGTTGGCAGGTGTTTTGCCCATGGGGGCGTTATCGGCCGCTCCATGATAGACGATCCGGCCTTTGGCGTCGATGACATAAACGTGCGGGGTCGTTTTGGCACTGTAGGCCTTGCCGGTCTTGCCGTCGGTGTCCAGCAGGATGTCGTAAGGCAGTTTATGCTGGGCGGCAAAGTCCTGGTTGGCTTTTGCGGTGGTGTAGTGGGTGCTGTTGACGGCAAACCAGACGACATTCTGTTTGGCGTATTTTTCAGCCAGTTTCTTAAATGTCTGGGCCTGGTAGTGAGCCTTGACGAATGGGCAGTCATAGTTGAACCATTCGAGGACGACAATCTTGCCCTTGTAGTCGGCGAGCTTGACCTCTTTGCCATCCTGGTTGGTCAGGGTAAACACTGGGGCGGCGTTGGGGTCTTTTTCTGCGGCTTTATCGGTGCCGATCTCAGCGTCGGCTGCGGCCAAAAAAGAACTGCCGGCGGCAGTTCCGTCGGCGGCAGGCTTGTCACCACAACCTTTTTTCTCTCCTCCACAGGCCGAGTCATCAGTCTGTAAATTCGTCAGGTTTATGGCGGCTTTGTTATCTTTGTCTTTTTTATCGCTGCAGGTATCGGCGAATGATTGTGCACTCAGCAGCAAAGCTACTGAAAGCAGACTGACGATCCAGAGGGTTTTTGTCTTCATGGTTGGTTTCCTTTCACTATCTGGGCGGATTTGGACCGCCCGGTTTATTCCTTTCTCAAACAGCAATCGCTGATGATGACTATATGCGATACTGGCTGGCGAAAAGTTCGGTTAAAAAATAGGAAGTTGGTTCCTTTTTGTATGGTAATCGTTTTAAGTGATTGTTATTTCAGGAGATAAATAGTCTGCGAACCCGGGTCAACTGAACGAGCCGGGAGCACACTATGAAAATTACGAAATCTGTTGGGGGTGGCTGGCTATTATTGAAGAGGAATTCTCTATCTTTACGATAACTAATAGATGTGTTTTTGATGTTATAGAAAGGATATGCTGCAATGCTGTTGAGGAACGAAAAAATGAGAATTTCAGGCAAAGCTGTTAAGAGCTTGATTGGTTTTGTTCTATTAATCACAATAGTTGGTTCGATGACTGGGTGTACGGATCCGTACGCGCCGAAAATTGTCAGCCCTGTTGCAACGACAATGGAGATTATCGGACATTCAGTGCAGGGCCGGCCGATTGAGTGTTATCGGTTCGGGTCTGGGGCGGAGACGATATTGTTCCTGGCCTCGATTCACGGCAGTGAGCCTGCGGGTACGCCGCTGATGTGGAAGCTGATTGAGCAGATTCAGAAGGACCGGCGGCTGCTGAACGGCCGGACGATTCTGGTCATTCCGGTGGCCAATCCGGACGGGTATGCCGCACGGACGCGGGAGAATGTCAATGAGGTGGATTTAAACCGCAATTTTCCGGCGGATAACCGCATCAATATTACTGAATACGGGACGCGGCCGCTGTCGGAGCCGGAGTCGAAGGCGCTGTATGATTTGATATTGCAGGCTCGGCCGGCGCGGGTGATTACCCTGCATCAGCCGCTCCAGTGTATTGATTATGACGGGCCGGGGCAGGCGATTGCAGAGAATATGGGGCGGGTGATGCCGCTGCCGGTGACGAAGCTGGGGGCGCGGCCGGGGTCGATGGGGGCATATGTGGGCGAGACGCTGGGGATTCCGATTATCACGGTCGAACTGCTGGCGACGGATCATCGACTGACGGCGGATGAACTGTGGGCGCGGTACGGACGCGGGCTGGTGGCGGCGATTGTGTATCCGGAAGTGCTGTATTGATTCAAGAACACAAGAACCTAAGAATACAGGACTATTAGAAGGCAGGAATTGACGATTGTCGATTGCTGAGTAAGAAACATTTCAATTGTTCATTTTCGATTTTTCATTTGGGAAAGGGGATTTGAGACGGTATAATTATTCCGCGAGCAAAAGATACACGTGGTTGAAATCACTGTACATACCCGCGACAAATCTGAAAAAGAGATGTTAGATTCATTATAATCCAGGGAGGCATAGATGCAACTGCCATCGGAATCACAATTGCTTCGGATATTTATCGGCGAGGCGGATAAATATGAAGGCAAACCGCTGTATGAGGCGATTGTTCAGCTGGCCCGTCAAAAGGGGCTGGCCGGAGCGACCGTTGTGCGAGGTATTATGGGCTTTGGGGCAGACAGCCGGATGCATACGGCCAAGATTCTGCGGCTTTCGGAAGATTTGCCGATTGTGATTGAGATTGTGGACAAACCGGAAAGGATTCAGGCGATAATGCCTGAAATCGATACGATGATTCAGGAGGGTATGGTTACGCTTGAGAACGTGACCGTATTCGCCTATCGGCACAAAGCCCAGAACAGCGTCTAAGGTCCATGACACGGATACGAAGTCAAAGCAAAGCGATACCCAAGGGAATCCGGATTGAACTGCCGGACGAGACACCGCTGGTGTTGACCCATCTGGTTGTAGATTATACCGGTACATTGTCACTGGATGGGGCCCTTCTGCCGGGCGTGGCGGGGGCGCTGAGGAGGCTGTCCAAACACCTGACCATCACGGTGCTGACGGCGGATACGTTTGGAACGGCGGCTGCATCACTTGGCCATCTGCCGGTGGAGATGCGTCTGGTCAAGACTGGCCAAGACAAGAAAGCATTTGTTCGCGGTCTTGGCAGTCAAAGGACTGCTGCCATCGGTAATGGGCGGAATGATGCAGCTATGCTGAAGATGGCGGCCCTTGGGATTGCGGTGGCCGGGCCGGAGGGGTGTGCAGCCGAGCTGGTCCGTGCGGCGGATATTCTGGTCAGCGACATTCGTGATGCTCTGGGCCTGCTTGGTCATCCGCTTCGAATCAAGGCGACGTTGCGTCGCTGAAGACAAGGGGATTGCCATGAGTGAGAGCAAACAAGATGAAGTGCTGGTTCTGCTGGATCAGACGGTTGAGCAGTTGGACGGCTTCAAGGCTGATTTTTCAGAGAAAATCGACCGATTCGCGGAATTGAAAAAACGTTTCATCGAGGGTCGGTTTCATCTGGCGGTTCTGGGTCAGTTCAAGCGAGGCAAGAGCACCCTGTTGAATGCGCTGCTTGGCGAAGCGGTTCTTCCGACGGCGGTCATTCCGCTGACGGCGATTCCGACGTTTATCCAGGCGGGTTCCACGTTTGGCGTGCGCATCTTTTTTGAGGATCAATCATCGGTCGAGCGATCCAGCGATAATCTGGGGGAATTAACATCTTTTCTATCGGATTATGTAACCGAGTCCCGCAATCCCAACAACCGGCTGAATGTTCAGCAGGTCGAGGTGTTTTATCCCGCCGGAATTCTGCAAAACGGAGTGGTCTTAATCGATACGCCGGGGATTGGTTCCACATTCAAGCATAACACGGAAGCGACGCTGAATTTTCTTCCGCAGTGTGATGCGGCGATGTTTCTGGTTTCTGCCGATCCGCCGATTACTGAGGTTGAAATCGACTTTTTGAAACAGGTCCGCCAGAAAGTGCCGCGGCTGTTTTTTATTCTCAATAAAATTGACTATCTGACGGAAGAGGAACGTGAGGATATGCTGACGTTCATCCGAAAGACGCTTTGCGATCAGGTCGGGATGGCGGACGATCTGCACATATTCTGTGTGTCGGCCAGGCGAGGTCTGCAGGCCAGGCAAAACAGGGATTCGGCGGCCTGGGTTCAAAGCGGCCTGGATCGGGTCGAAACCTATCTGATTGATTTTCTTGCCAACGAGAAAACCGAAACGCTGCGAGGGGCCGTCAAGAAGAAAGCGTCCGATATGCTGGCCGAGATACTGATGCAGATGCAGATTTCCGTCAGTTCCCTACAAATGCCTTTGGACCAACTGGAAAAGAAGCTTGAGATCTTTACGAAAAAGCTGGTTGAGCTTGAGCATACACGGGATGTTGAGAGGGATATTTTAGAGGGGGACAAGAAGCGTATGAGCGCTTTTCTGGAAGAGCACGCGGAGCGGCTTCGTCAGAAGACCCGGATTGCGCTCAAGCGCGTTGTCGATACTGTTTTTTCGACTCAGGATGGCGGGTCTCTGAATGAACACGCGATAGAGACGGCGATGGCCGAGTTTATCCCCGGATTTTTCGAACATGAAATGGGACAGAGCACGGGACTCTTTCAGGACAAAATGCATCAAACCCTTCAGCCTCACCGGGAGCGTCTGAAGGTCCTGATCGATTCCATTCGTCAGACCGCCGCTGAGCTGTTTGATATTTCCTACCGCCAGAGTCAAACCGATCAGGATTTTGAGGTGATCCGGCGTCCCTACTGGGTCAGTCATCAGTGGGGCCGATCGTTTCGGAGAATCCCTCGCGGTCTGCTGGATAAAGTGCTTCCGACCGGGATGCGCAGATCACAACTGACCAAACGGGCGAAGGAACAGATTGAAGAGCTTGTGATTCAGAATGTCGAGAATCTGCGATGGGCGGTGCTGCAGAATATTGACCAGAGTTTTGTTCGTTTTGAGTCGGAGATGGGCGACCGCTTCAAGCAAACACTGGCTGCCACGCAGGGGGCGATCGAAGCGGCCATGAAAAAGCGGAAAGAACGGTCCGAGCTGATTTCAGAGGAACTCAGCCGGCTGGACAGTGCGATTATTATTCTTCAGGAAATCAAGGACAGTTTCGACTCCGGTCCGCAGACCGATTCGAATACAAAATCCAATATCACAAAGAAAGGAAACGATTATGAACACTAAGATTGCGTCGCTCAATGCCATGGAGATTCTGGATTCCCGCGGCAATCCGACGGTGCGGGTGCTGTGCCGGCTGGATAACGGGATTGCGGTTTCAGCGTCGGTGCCATCGGGAGCCTCGACGGGTGAGAATGAAGCGGTGGAGCTGCGGGATGGCGATAAAAAACGCTATGGCGGCAAAGGTGTTCTGAAGGCGGTCAAGCATGTCAATACGCTGATTGCTCCCAAAGTTATCGGGATGGATCCGTCGCATCAGGCGGCAATTGACGGGCTGATGATTCAACTGGACGGGACGGCGAACAAGGGCAAGCTGGGGGCCAATGCGATTTTGGGGGTATCGATGGCGGTGGCACGAGCGGCCGCGGCCGCGGCGGGACTGCCATTGTATGCCTATCTTGGCGGGCCTGGAGCGGTTCGTCTGCCCGTGCCGATGATGAACATTCTCAATGGCGGCAAGCACGCCGACAACAGTGTTGATCTGCAGGAGTTTATGGTGATGCCGATTGGGGCGGGCAGCTTTGCCGAAGCCCTGCGGTATGGCGCTGAAACGTTTCACGCCCTCAAAAAGATTCTGGCCAAAAAGGGCTATGCGACCAGCGTCGGAGACGAAGGCGGTTTTGCCCCGAATCTCAAGAGTAATGATGAGGCCTGTGAGGTGATTGTTGAAGCGATTGAGGCGGCGGGGTACCAGCCGGGCAAGGATATTGCGATCGCCCTGGATCCGGCGGCCAGTTCTTTTTATGAGAACGGCAAGTACAACCTGGCCAAATCCGGGCAGGGCAAAAAGACCAGTGCCCAAATGACGGACCTTTATAAAAAGTGGATTGCCACTTATCCTATTGTCTCGATTGAAGACGGTCTGGCGGAGAATGACTGGAAGGGCTTTAAAGAGCATACGGCAGCTCTGGGGGACAAGATACAGATCGTCGGGGACGACATTTATGTTACTAATACGGCATTTATCGCCCGCGGCATCCGGGAAAAGAGCACCAATGCGGTTTTGATCAAGCTCAACCAGATCGGGACGGTCACGGAGACGATAGAAGCCATCCATCTGTGCCGCAAGGCCGGCTGGGGCTATGTGATTTCGCATCGCAGCGGTGAAACGGAGGATGCTTTTATGGCGGACTTTGCCGTGGCGATGGGCGGCGGTCAGATCAAGACCGGTTCGGCCTGCCGGAGTGAACGGATAGCCAAATACAACCGGCTGCTGGAAATCGAGGCGGAGCTGGGGCCGGCGGCGGTGTTCAGTAATCCCCTGGCCTAATCGACAGCGTGAAGTCCTGCCGTGCAGACCGGACTGACCGAAGCCATTTTCAGCTTTGCAGTGCTGTTTAGTGTACTGGCGGCGGGGATGGCTTTTTTGATTAGTTACGACGAATACAGGCATCATTATCCTGACTGGCGGCAGAGCCGGAATGCGGCACTGCAGGCGGCAGTTTTTGCCCTGGCATTTTTTCTTTTGCTGGGGCTGGTGCTGGCAATCGTGCTGCCTATTCTATTGGATAAGGTCGTGTAAGGATGCATTTTGTCGGGAGAAAAAAAGAGATTCATGCGATCATCAGGTCGCTTGAGCAAGGACAGAATATCGTCCTGACGGGCAAATATGGAATTGGGCGCACCTGTCTGATCCATCATATTTCGGATTTGCTGCGGGATCGGTTTCATTTTATTTTTACCGACTTTTCGAACACGGCCAAAGTGATATGCGAGGTATCCCTTGCGGAATTGGGTCTTGGGCGAGCGGGCATCGACATGCTGCATTTTAAGACGGCCCGGAGCAAGCTGGTGCGATTCGAATCTTCGGACACACGGCAGGTGGTTGTGGTGATGGACAATATTGCCAGGCTGACGCCCCAGAAGTTGAATCTGATTCGCTATTTGAAGCTGCAGAGCCGATTTCAATTTATAGCGATTACGGAATTGTTTTTAGACACCCGCCAGCTGGACAAGCTTCGCGGGCAATTGCTGCCGGCGGTCATGGTTAGGCTGTCTTATCTGCCGCGAGCCGATGCCGTCGAGCTGGTGGGGCATTGTTGCCGGTCTTGCGGGATAGACGCTTCGCCGGAAGAGATTGCTTTTCTGGCCGCATCGATGCACGGCTATCCGCTTGGTATCCAAACGCATTTTCGAGCCAGGCCGTCACGATGAGACACAAAGCACATTAGCCGTGATGAATCGGAACATTGTGAACAGGATCAGTGTACTATGGACAAAAGCCATCTGAATAACGACATGATTCGGCCGAGGGCGGTGCGGTTTGTTGTACTGCTGGGATTTGTGAGCCTATTTGCGGATATGACGTATGAAGCGGCGAGGAGCATTTCGGGTCCTTATCTGGGCCTGCTGGGAGCCAGCGGGTTTGTGGTTGGATTGACAGCGGGTGCCGGAGAGCTGCTGGGGTATGGGCTGCGGTATTTTTTCGGTCTGCTGGGCGATAAGACCCGGCGATACTGGACGATTACGCTTATCGGGTATGCGGTCAATCTGCTGGCGGTTCCTCTGCTGGGGCTGGCGGGTCACTGGCCGCTGGCGATGGTTTTGATGATGACCGAACGGATCGGCAAGGCGATTCGCACGCCGGCTCGCGACGTGATGCTGTCGTATGCGACAGCAACGGTGGGGCGGGGATGGGGGTTTGCCATCCATGAGGCGATGGATCAGATTGGGGCCATGCTTGGGCCGGTGATTGTGATGGTTGTGCTTGCACTGCGGGGTTCGTATCCGTTTGCTTTTGGGGTGCTGGCGATTCCGGCGGTGCTGGCGCTGAGTGTGCTTGTCGCGGCCCGAATCAGTTATCCGCAACCGCAGCATATGGAAGGGTCGTCCGCAGCCCGGTCGGATGAGCGGCTGCCCCGGGAGTTCTGGCTGTATCTTGCGGCGGTCGGCTGTGTGGCGGCGGGATTTGCGGATTATCCTCTGATTGCGTTTCATATTCAATCGCAGGGTCTGATGGGGGGGCCGTGGATTCCTTTGTTGTATGCCTGTGCCATGGGGATTGACGCCCTGGCGGCGCTGGTTTTTGGGCGGTGGTATGACAAGAAGGGCATGACGGTTCTGGCGGCTGCGGTGGTCGTGTCCTCGGTGTTTGCGATTTTTGCTTTCTCGATGAATTGGGTACTGATTCTGATGGGGGTGGTGCTGTGGGGCGTGGGGATGGGGGCGCAGGAATCGATTATTCGGGCGGCTGTGGCCGATCTTGTGCCGAAGGGCCGGCGGGGGACGGGGTTCGGGATTTTTAATGCGGGATACGGGTTAGCGTGGTTTTTGGGCAGCATGCTGATGGGGGTACTCTATGATATCTCGCTGCCGGCGCTGATCAGTTTTTCGGTCCTCAGCCAGCTTGCTTTCCTGCCGATATGGATTGGCCTTGGTCGGAAAATGAGCCGGAGTTAGCGGTTTCAATGGTCTGAACGGGGGGAGTTATCTTGATTATTTATACCCCGCGCGTATAATTATTCCCTGCTCAAAAGCTGTACGTGGTTGAAGCTGCCATACTGAGCCGCGAGGAACTGGAAGATTTCAGGCAAGATGAGTCAAGAGATGCATCTTTCAGGAGACAAAACGATGATCAAACAGTACGAAATAATCAATAATCGGGTTATTGCATCGCCGCAGGGTCAGGGTCAGATCCTGGTTGCTCTTGCGCCGGATGAGCAGGAACGGGCCATGCTCAGAGAGCAGTTTCAAATCGATGAATACGATATGGCTTCAACGCTGGATGTTGATGAAGTTCCGCGGCTTGATACCACGGGTGGGCGTTTGCTGGCCATCTGGAAGGTGCCGGATAGGGCTATGGTTCTTCAGTCCATTGAATTGGGCATAAAAGTAACCGGTATCATTATTCATTCGGACCGCTTGATATTTATTCATACCGGCGGCGAGTTGAGCTTCACCGAACGGGAATATCGGAATATCACCGATATCCGGGATGTGATGCTGGGGTTTCTCCTGTACACGGTTCGTCATTTTGTCAGTCATCTCAGAGCGATTCGCCAAATCAGTTCCGAATTGGAAAAGAAGATTACGGTATCGATGGAAAACCGGCATTTGCTGCAGATGTTCAATTTAAGCGAAAGTCTTGTTTACTATATCGATGCCATCGAGGGAAATGCCGTTGTGTTATCCAAACTCAAGAATATCTGCGGGCAAATCGGCTTTAAGCCTCAGCAAATGGAGCTTCTGGATGACATCATTCTTGAAAACATTCAGGCGGCACGGCAAGCCAATATTTTCAGCTCTGTTCTTAGCGGTCTGATGGACGCGCGAGGGACGATTGTGAACAATAATATGAATGTGCTGCTGAAGAATTTGACATTGATTAATATCGTATTTTTACCGTTGAACCTGATCGCCAGTATCGGGGGCATGTCGGAATGGACGATGATTACCGAGGGCATGGATTGGCGGATATCCTATTCGCTTTTCTGTGTGGGTATGGTTGTGCTTGGCTGGTTGACGTGGATATTGATGAAAAAGATGATTGATAAAGGCCCCCA
>JAWRKM010000026.1:0-35400 GCA_040306945.1 Anaerohalosphaeraceae bacterium | reverse complement strand
CACCGACGGTTTCTGGCCGGAAACGCCGCTGATCAACGGCGACTGGCAGATGCTGACTCTGAGCTATGATGCGGCATCCAAGACGGGTGTCATGTATTTCAATGGTAATGCCGTTTCAACCAAGAGCGGTTTAACGCTGGCTGATACGACTGAAAATGCCTTCAAGATCAACAGCGGCCTGCTGGTGGTGTATGGCGGCATGCCGGGGCAGTTAAAAGGCTGGGTGGATGATTTCTGTGTCTTTGATGGTGCGTTGACTGCGACCGATGTGGAATATCTCTACGCCGGATACGTTTGCACCGCCATTCCGGAATATGACGTCAATGGCGACTGTGTCCTGGATATGGCAGATTTGCTGGACGTGCTGGATAACTGGCTGGATTGTGCTCTGGCCCCCACCTCGGCCTGTCCGTAAGATACCGGCTGTAAAGTGTTTAATTTGGAATATGCTTCGATGGGTCTCGGTGACCCCGGGATCCATCGAAGTGTTTGAAAACAACAGGGTGAAGATGAAGACTGTGTATGATATCACGGTCGAATGTGTTTGATTAATCAATTTTTTAGGAGAAGGTAAGATGAAAAGCAAATGTTATGTGATGGTGTTGGCCTTGCTGGTCATCACGTCCGGCCTGGTCAGTGCCGGAAATGTGATTGGGGTGAATTTCTGTGACGCCTGGGATAAACCCCACATGGAAGGTAAAACCGCTGACGGCTTCGACAACTGGACCGATTCCTGGCCGCTGTGGAACTGGGATAGTGCCAGCAACGGCAGTGTCGCAGTCCGTGGAAGTAATGACCTGGTGACTTGTACCTGGAGTTCCCCCAATACCTGGGCGGGCGGCTATGAAGATACAAGCGAACAGCAGCTCTACCGGGTTTATCTGGATGACGGCGGGAACGGTGCCCTGATTACCATTTCGGGTCTGGGAGACTGGCTGACCTCTATCGGTGCAACCAGCTACAGCGTCCGCATCTACCACAGTACCGATAATGGCACGGGTTTTATGGGAGTTGACCTGACCGATGGCACGTCGATTCTTGAAACGGTCCAGGAAACAAACCATTGGACGACCGATGGCGGTCTTCGGGCATTTGTGGATTCCGGTGCCCTGTCGGCAAGCACGCTGGTTATAGATCCTCTGGCACGTGATAGTGCCAATCGGGCGACTATTGCGGCCTTCAAAATCACAGCCATTCCAGAGCCGGCAACCATGATGCTGCTGGCTTTGGGCGGCCTGGTGCTTCGTCGCAAACACAGCTAATCATAGATTGAAACAGGATTTACGGCGGGTCGCAAGAAGTTGATGCGGCCCGCTTTTAAGCACAAAATGGATGGGGATGGTTTGTTGGCTGGATTTTCCTGATTTCGTGTTTTTTCGGTCAACTTTAGGGATAAATTTGACGTATTAATGAGGGGACTTTTATTTCGACAGAGTCCGGCAGGACAAATTCATTGATTTCTGCATAGAGGAAAAAAGATGAATATTAATATGAATCAGCCGTTTTATATTGGACTTGTTACCTTATTATTTTGTTATGTAACGGCCTTGGCCGGCTTATTTGATCCGCCGCTCCAAAACGCGAGCTTTGAAGATAACCCCCTCGCGCCGGGAGCCGTGACTTATACTTTCAATAACTGGCATGATATCAGCGGCTGGGTGGAATATTCCACCGGGCCGGCCGGCAACGGGCTTCCTCTGACTCCCTATGGCAATATCTGGGCAGGCTTTATAGGGAATGCCCCAAATCCCAATACGGGTTTAATTTACCAGCAGGTCGGGACGTGGTCGGAAAATATGGGGTGCGAAGTTATTTTTCTTTTTGGAAAACGAGCCGGCAAGGTGGCTTTCCCGATGCGGATTGCCCTATGGGCTGGCGGCACCGTAGCCAGCGCTGCTGATGGCGTGTCACTGACGGCCATTGGTGCGACCATGATTGACAGTGTGACCATAACCCCCGATTTTGGCGGGCAGGATGTCGCAACCCTCGAAAGCCATGTTTTTTTGACTACAGGGACCGGTCGTTCCACAACGGATGCCTTATGGCTTGAATTTAAAAGCATGGGGACGACTGACAGCCAGATGTATATCGATCATGTCCAAATCAGAGCGGCGGTTCTGGCGAATACTCCTGTTCCGGCCAATGGTGGAGTCCGCATCCACCCAACCCCCGAACTGAGCTGGCAGGAGCCTCCTCTGGAAAATGCGACTTATAATCTCTATTTTGGTCCTAATCCCGATGTTGCGTCCAATCCCATATGGACGAATGTTCATCCGCCGTTTAATCCCGGTACCCTGGATTATATGACCACTTATTACTGGCGTGTCGATACGATTGTGGGCAGTAACGTTTTTTATGGTGATGTGTGGACCTTCACCACAGGCGGCAAGGCTTCGGATCCAAGTCCCGCCAACGGTGCAGTAAATCTGCCAATGACAGACAAGCATCTCACCTGGTCAGGCGACAGTTGGGCAACATCCTTCAAAGTGTATGCCGGCACGCAGTTTCCGCTGTCATATCTGGGGGAAGTGACAACCCCGATGTACCCAAATTATCCGACTCCATATGAATTGACGACCTATTACTGGCGTGTGGATGAATATGTCAATGGTCAGCTTGCTGTCGAGGGTGATGTCTGGCAGTTTGCCACGCGTCAACGCATGGATGCCTGTCCGGACGGGGATCTGAGCGGGGATTGCGTTGTGGGGCTGGCTGATCTTCTGCTGATGGCTGAGCAATGGCTGGATCCGTTTGGCTGTGATGGATTTTCCAATACCTGTGCTGACCTGGTCGGTCAGGATGGCGTGAATCTTTCCGATATGGCGGTGATTTCATCCAACTGGCAGCAGCGTGGTGAATCCACGATTGTCATCAATGAAATCCACTACAATCCGGACCTCAAAACCGATCTGGTTGAATTCATTGAATTGTATAATACCGGTCCGTTTGATGTGGATATTTCCGGCTGGCGTTTCTGTGACGGGGTGGATTATACCTTTCCGCAGGGCACGATTTTTCCGGCAGAAACATATCTGGTGGTAGCTGAAAATCCGAGTCTGGCGTATAGTCCGGTGACCCTGACCCAGAAATACGGTATTCCGGCCCATCTGGTGATGGGGCCATTTTCGGGTTCGCTCAATAACGAAGGCGAAAATATTGAGTTATGCGACGCCAAGGGGAAGACTATCGATCGTGTCGATTATCAATTGGGCTTCCCCTGGCCGACGGTTGGGGATGCAGTGCCGGATGTGGCCCCCGGAGGGACTGGCCATTCGATCCAGCTGATTCATCCCAAGCTCGACAATAATCTGGCCGGAAGCTGGCGCAGCGCTTATCCAACCCCTGGTGATATGAACGTGGCTGTTTTTGCAGAAAACAGTCCCCCGCAGATAAGGCAAGTGGCCCATTTACCCGAGCAGCCCAAAAGCGGGCAGGTTGTAACGATTACCGCCAAGGTGACGGATCCGGACGGCGTGGTTTCGGTGAATTTGCGTTATCAAGTGGTGAATCCGGGCAGCTATATCCCCATTACGCTGCCCAATCTCAATACCGCCACTCCGACGGTTCCGAATCCGGACTATGAAAACGCCGCCAACTGGACGACGGTGGCCATGCTCGATAACGGACAGAATGGTGATATTGCGGCCGGGGATGATATTTATACTGTGCAGCTGCCTGCTTCGGTGCAGGTGCATCGGCGTCTGATTCGCTATCGCATTACGGTGACCGATAAGACCGGCCTGAGCCTGCGTGTTCCGTATGCCGATGACCCGCAGCCTAACTTTGCCTATTTTGTGTATGATGGAGTGCCTGCCTGGAGCGGTGCGATCAATCCGAGCGGCAGTGCTCCTCTCAATATTGTGCAGCATTTCGATCCGGTTGTGATGCGGTCGCTGCCGGTCTATCATCTGATTGCGCGGGAAACGGATGTCCTGACCTGTCAGTATAATAGTTCCTGGGATGATACCCAGTATCATTTCGGCGGGACGCTGGTCTATGACGGCAAGGTCTATGACAACATTCACTACCGTATTCGCGGACAAGCCTCGACCTTCAATTGGGGAAAAAATAAATGGAAATTCGATTTTAACCGGGGTCATTACTTCCAGGCTCGAGATAACTATGGCAATAAATACGCCGAAAAATGGGACAAGATGAATGTCGGTATGGGCGGTTGTCCATGGTGGCAGTATCCGCATCCCGGCACCTGGGATCAGGGGGCAGGCGGGCTGTTCCTCAATGAAACACTGGGCTATCGTCTCTACAACATGGCCGGCGTTCCTGCCAGCAATACCCATTATTTTCAGTTCCGTATTATCGATGCCGCAGACGAAACCGGCTCTACCCAATACGTTGGTGATTTCTGGGGGCTGTATCTGGCTATTGAAAATCCGGATGGTGCCTTTCTCGACGAACGTGGTCTGCCGGATGGCAATCTCTATCGCATGGACAGCGGCTATGATAAGAAAAATCAGGGAGCCACACAAGTCAAGGATAACTCGGATATTGCTGCCTTTGTGAGCGGTTCGACTGGATATAACAAAACCGAACCCTATCAACCCCTGTCCTGGTGGCAGGCCAACACCGATCTGAAGACCTATTACAGTTCCAAGGCGACAGGCATTGCGATTAATGATTCGGACCGAAGACCCGAAGCCAACTGCATCTATTACAGAAATCCTGTTCTGGGCAAGTGGATGATGCTGCCCTGGGATCTCGACTTGACATTCGAGTGGGGCACACACTATACGGATTGGGAGCACTGGAAATATGTGCTCAGCTACACCGAAGCCAATATTGAGTATCAGAATCGATGCCGCGAGCTGCTGGATTTGCTGTTCAATCCCGAGCAGGTTGGTCAGGTGGTTGATGAAATCGCCGCTGTCATCAGCGATGCCGATCCAGCTAAATCGTTTATTGAGGCCGAACGTGCGATGTGGGATTATCATCCGCGAATCAGCAAGAAAGGGCAGTGGTATGCCAATAATGAATTCCTGACCAGTGCGTATGGAGGGACTCAGGACTGGGCGGGGATGCTGACCTATTATAAAACGGTTCTCTCTCCGACCGGATACAACAACGGCTACAGCTATGGCGTCAAGGCATTAACTGCTGAGGCGATGGATGCTTCCATTCCAAATAAACCAACGGTGTCGTATATTGGTTCAGCCGGCTATCCGACCAATGACCTGCGGTTCCAGACCTCGGCTTTCAGCGATCCGCAGGGGGCGGGAACATTTGCTGCGATGAAATGGCGGATTGCAGAAGTGCGTCCCTTCAGCAAACAACCGCTGCCGACCATTGCCGCGGGGGGTGGAAATACCGAACCGACCCCGATTACGCTGATTGCCCCGCAGATCACCTGGAAATACGTCAAGGGGACTGCGGAGCCGTCCTGGCCGGTCGAGAACTGGCGTCAGCCCGGCTTTAATGATAATGACTGGGCGACGGGCCAAACCAGTATCGGTTTTGGAGATAACGACGATAATACAGTGTTATCCGATATGTCCAGGTCTTATTACTCAGTTTATTTGAGGAATACCTTTGATATTTCTGATGTGAGCCGAATTCAAAACCTGACACTTCATGTGTATGTGGACGATGGCTGCATTATCTGGATTAATGGTCATGAAGTCAGCCGGCTGTATTGTCCGGATGGCTTTATTGCCTATAACCAGGCGATAGCCATCAATCATGAAGCAACCCGTTATGAGACTATCGTTTTGGCGGCCCCATACACTTATCTGGTCAACGGGACCAACACGATTGCAGTCCAGGCAATGCAGTCCAGCATGGACAGTTCTGACTTTTCAATCGATATCAGCGTTACTGCTGAACTGGCCCCACAGATTGGCCCTGATCCTTTCTATGAAGAGTCTTATGCCTATCGCGTGACTCCGGGCAAATATGAAATCGATGCCGTCTGGGAAAGCCCTGAACTGAATACGTTCAACAGCACGATAGCCATTCCCGGCAGTGTCGTCAAGCCCGACAGGACTTACCGAGTCCGCTGCCGGATGAAAGACAACACCGGACGCTGGAGCCACTGGTCCAGTCCGGTGGAATTTGTTGCCGGGCAGCCCCTGGCCGGGGGAGTGCTCGATTCGCTCCGCGTGACTGAATTGATGTATAATCCCGCACCGGATCCCGCTGGTGCTTATGACAGCCAGGAATATGAATTCATCGAGCTCAAAAATATCGGCTCTACTGCGATATCCCTGAGTACCGTTACCCTAAGCGACGGGATTAGCTTTGATTTTGCCACAGCTCCGGCAGGCTTGCGCATGCTGGGTGCAGGCCAGTATGTTCTGGTCGTTAAGAACAAGACTGCTTTTGAGTCTCGTTACGGCACGGGTGTTTCGGATCGGATAGCAGGTCAGTATTCGGGCAGACTCTCCAACGCCGGTGAAACTCTGCTTGTTAGCGATTTCTGGAATGGTACCATTGTGCAGTTTGCCTTCAATGACGGCCTCGGCTGGCCGGCTGCTGCCGACGGCGGTGGGCACTCTCTGGTTGTTAAGGATTATGCCCTCGAAGACCAGCCCTTGGGAACGCTCAACTACGGCGGGAACTGGCGTGCCAGCACCTACCGTCATGGTTCTCCGGGCCAGGATGACCCCGCTGCCATTGTTGATATTCGTCTCAATGAGGTGATTGCTCATACGGACTATTCAGACCCGGCCCGCCCTGACTATGATTCCAATGATTATATCGAGCTGTTCAATGTGTCGGATTCTTCGGTTGCGCTCAATGGTCACTGGTATCTGTCAGACGATATTGATCAGCTTAAAAAATGGCCGTTACCCGCATTGACGCTGGCTGCCGGCGGACGTATCGGCTACGATGAAGTCAGCGGTTTCCACTGCCCCATTACCCAGGGCTTTGGTCTGGATAAGGCTGGCGAACAGGTCTTCCTGTCCTATCTGCCCGGCACCAGCCAGGACCGTATTGTCGATTGCATCCGCTTTAAAGGACAGGAAAATGGAGTGTCGCTGGGTCGTTATCCCGATGGAGGTGATTACTGGTTTAGGATGCCGCCATCCCGACAGGCTGCCAATCAGACTCCCATTGAGGATGTGAAGATTTCAGAGGTGATGTATCATCCGCTGGAAGGTTCGATTCACGAAGAATACATTGAATTGTATAACCCTACGGGTGTATCGATCCTGCTGGCCAATGCAGACGGCTCATGGCGGCTGGACAATGCTGTGTCCTACGTCTTTCCGGCCGGAGTGTCGCTGGCTGCCGGACATCGGCTGCTTGTGGTTCCCTTTGATCCGGCGGATTCCGTCCGTCTGGAAGCCTTTAAGACGGCTTATGGTGCGACCTCGCTGGTGCCCGGAGTAAACATCTTTGGGCCGTATGAGGGGGCGTTGTCCAATGGCGGCGAACGGCTGGCTCTCGAACGGCCGCAGGCGCCCGATGCGATCGGAGATCCGGTTTCCTGGGTTCAGGTGGATGAGGTCTACTATGGCACATATTCCCCCTGGCCGGTTCAGACCGATGGGCTGGGCAAGTCGCTGGAACGGGTGTCTTCGAATGCTGCCGCCAGCGGCAACGACCCGGCCAACTGGCGTGATGCCGCCCCCTCTCCGGGGTTTTAAACAGGCCCTGATGCAAATGTTTACTTTGATGCATTCCTCCTGATTGTTCGTGGCCATTTTTTGGTTGCTCTTTGCTTCTGGTCAGGACTATAATATCCTTTAGTCTTGAGGATGGCCACAGAATCCATCGCAGTGGTACATCGCCGTGCCTCAGGCAAACTATTTCATTCAGGGTCTGTTATATCCTGAGCCTGATTGTGAAGAATAAAAAGGAGACTGCCATGACCGAAAAACAAAGTTGCACAGCGGGGTTGATTTTATTCTTGCTGAGTCTGTTTATCTCTATCGCCGTCCGTGCCCAGATGCCCGTCTACGCCCCGGATGAAAGCAACCGCCTCCTGAATGAAATGATTGATATCAGTGCCGACTTTCGCAGCTTTGTCAACACTTATTACTGTGCCGACAAGCTTGTCGATTTCGATCCTGCCACCGGCCGGGGCAAACTCTGCTACCTGCGTCATGCGTACACCACTCGGCAGGCCTTTGACAATATGCTGGGCGCCCTGAGCCCTGTTCAGGCCAACGAATTTCCCGCCATCGAATATGCCGCATCGCCTGAATTGCCCTTTGCGGTTGAATTCATTTCGCCTCGTACCTTCCGCATCCGGGCCGTCTCCCGGTTTCAGGTCAAATCTGACGAACCGTCTCTGATGCTGGTCAATGGTACAGTCCAGCAGGATCGCACCGGCTGGAAATACGAGAACGTCAATGGGACACACCGCTATACCAGCAGCTTTGGCTCTGTTACCCTTGTGCCGTCTCCGTTCCATATCGAACTGCGTGATGCTCAGGGCCGCCTTCTGACCCATTCAATGCACATGCAGGACGGCAGCGAAACCTTTACGCCCTTGCTGCCATTTTGCTTTGTACGCAGGGCATCGGACTATTCCACCAGCTTTGCCGCCGTATTCCGTCTGTCTCCCAACGAGAAAATATTCGGCTGCGGCGAATCCTTTCGTGAGTTCAACAAACGCGGCCAGCGGGTGGTTCTCTATACCGATGATTCCAATGGCGTCCAGAACGAAACCATGTATAAACCTATCCCGTTTTATATGAGCAGCCGCGGTTACGGTGTCTTTATGCATACCTCGACCCCCATTACCTGTGATTTTGGCAAATACTACAATAGCGTCAATACCATGATGATTGGTGATGACCAGCTGGACTTGTTTTTCTTCCTGGGCGATCCCAAAGACATTCTCAGTGAATATACCGCCCTTACCGGCCGAGCCGCCATGCCTCCGTTGTGGTCGTTTGGCTTCTGGATGAGCCGGATAACTTATTTTTCCGAAAAAGAAGGCCGTACCGTCGCCCAGAAACTCCGCCAGAACCAGATTCCCAGCGATGTGATTCATTTCGATACCGGCTGGTTCGAGACCGACTGGCGCTGTGATTACCAGTTCTCGCCGTCCCGTTTTGAAAATCCTACCCAAATGATCGCCGACCTCAAAGACCAGGGGTTGCGTGTCTGTCTGTGGCAATTGCCCTATTTCGTGCCCAAAAACTCTCTGTTTCCTGAAATTATCGAAAAAGGTCTGTTTGTCCGCGACCGCAAAGGCAATTTGCCCTATGAAGATGCGGTACTGGATTTCTCCAATCCCGCAACCATTGGGTGGTATCAGGATAAAATCGCAGGCCTGCTCAGGCAGGGCGTCAGCGTGATCAAGGTGGATTTCGGCGAAGCTGCCCCCGCCAACGGACTCTATGCATCCGGCCGAACCGGTTTCTATGAGCATAATTTGTATCCGCTGCGCTACAACAAGGCGGTCGCGGAGATCACTCAAAAAGTCACCGGCGACACCATCATCTGGGCCCGAAGTGCCTGGGCCGGCAGTCAGCGATATCCCCTACACTGGGGCGGGGATGCGGCCAATACCAATGCTGCAATGGCTTCCACGCTTCGTGCCGGATTGTCGCTGGGGTTGTGCGGCTTTTCATTCTGGTCCCATGACATGGGCGGATTTGTCAAAACTTCTCCCGAAGATATTTACCGCCGCTGGATGGCCTTCGGGATGCTTTGCTCGCATGCACGCAGCCATGGTGCTCCCCCCAAAGAGCCGTGGGAATACAGCCAAGAGTTTCTTAACACCTTCCGCAAAGCTGACCAGATGCGGTATCGCCTTATGCCCTATATCTATGCCCAGGCTAAAGACTGCAGCGAACGCGGCCTGCCCATGGTCAGGGCCTTGTTTGTTGAATATCCCAATGATCCCGGTTCATGGCTGGTCGATGACCAATATCTGTTCGGCTCGGATATGCTGGTGGCGCCGCTGCTGGAAAACAGTTCCGCTCGCGATGTCTATTTGCCCCCGGGCAAATGGATTGACTACCAGAACGGCAAAGTGTTTACCGCCGGCTGGAACCACATTGAAGCCGGCTCGGTTCCTGTGGTGATTCTGATTCGGGACGGTGTGGCTATCCCGCACATCAAACTGGCTCAATCGACAGCCTTTATGGACTGGTCTGCTCTGGAACTGGTCACTTACACCGCCGACAGCAACTCCGCCCAGGGTTTAGTCTGTCTGCCCTCCGAACAAAAGCTGCATCGACTGGAGTTGACCTCTGACGGCCAGCGGTTCCATCTGGTCTCCGATCCGCTGGCAGGCAAGGTCACCTGGAGAATTCACGCTGCCGTGGAATAGAAAATCACCTTTCTATTAACAAGTAAAAAACCATCGTGTTTATCTTGATATGTGAAAAGCAACGGTGTATCCCAGAGCCTAATCTCATCAATTACGTTATGCCCTGTAAATAATGAAACTTATTCGGGCTTGAACTCATCTGTTGACCTTAGATGCGATACAGTATAGTATAGCATAGCATCGATTGTTTCTGGATTATCCGGATGCGGTATAGCTATAAATCACAAATGATGATTTAAGGAGAACTCAATGAGACACGGTCCATTCCCCGCCAGCAGTTCATTTCTTGTGGCAGGCATGCTTTGGGTCGGTTGCATAGTGTACGCCGAATCCGCTCCAGTATCACAATCTTTGGATGCACCGAATTTAGCTTTGGTTGCCGTGCCATCCAGCTCGTACGTATCGGCAGACACATCACTGGCTGCTTTGAATGACGGCTATGATCCAAGACGCTCCCTCGATAACCGACGCGGGTCTTATGGCAACTGGAACCGCACGGGGACACAGTGGGTCCAATATGACTGGAATCAGCCTGTCAGCGTCAACAAAATGGATGTGTACTGGTGGGCGGACCGCCAGGGCATTCGGGTGCCTAAAGCCTGTCGTCTGTTGTATTGGGATGGAAAGGCGTTTGTTCCCGTCCCCAACCCCTCCGGCCTGGGCGTCGAAGAAAACCGGTACAATACCACTACCTTTGACGAAGTAACCACCTCTAAACTCAGGCTTGAAATGGATTCTGATGGCACGTTTTCGACCGGTATTTTGGAATGGAAAGTCTATGACTCCGGCAAATCTCCGGACTTTCTGCCCTCTGTTGAAGCGGGTGTTGACCGTGTGGTGGTTTTGGGCGGCAAGACTTATCTGTCCGGCCATGTCAAGACCCTGCAAGGCAAGGGCGGAGATGTGAAAGTCACCTGGTCCAAAATCTCCGGCCCCGGCACTGTGACCTTTGCAGATGCAGCCCGGACCGAAACGACGGCGGTCTTTTCAGATGTGGGCGACTATGTTCTCCAATTGACGGCAACCAGGGGGACCTTGTCTGCCTCTGATACTTTAATCACAAAAGTGATTGCCCCTCCGCCGGCAACGCATCTAAGCCTGATTGATACCCGATCTTATACGCTGGATAGCTCGCTATGGAACAGCCGGGCCAAGGCACTGATTGTCAACTGGATTCCTCATTGCATCGCTAAAATTTCTGACCCCGAAGTCAAAGAAGGCGGCATCAATAATTTTATCGATGCTGCCAACAAGCTGGCCGGTAAACCCGCCGGACCTCACCGGGGTTATGTCTTTTCCAACGCCTGGGTTTATAACACCATCGAATCCATTTGTGTTGCCCTGATGGTGGATCCGCAGGGTGACAAGGAAATCATCGAGGCCCAGAAGGCGATGAAACAGACCCTCGAAGACTGGATTCCCAAGATTCTGGCCGCTCAGGAGCCGGATGGGTATCTTCAGACTGCATTTACCCTGAGCAATCGCAAACGCTGGTCGCCCGAATATCGCGGTGATCACGAAGGCTATGTGGCAGGGTATTTTCTGGAATGTGCCATTGCGCATTACATGCTGACCGAGAGGTCGGATGACCGGCTGTATCAAGCGGCCAAAAGGCTGGCGGACTGCTGGTACAATAACATTGGGCCGGCACCTAAAAAAGAATGGTATGACGGCCACCAGGAAATGGAGATTGCCCTGGTTCGTTTCGGTCGATTTGTGAATGACGTAGAAGGGAAAGGGGCTGGCGATAAATATATCCAACTGGCTAAATTCCTGCTGGATTGCCGCAAAGACGGCAGCGAATATGACCAGAGCCACCTACCGGTTATTCAGCAGTACGAAGCAGTAGGCCATGCCGTGCGTGCCACGTATTCGTATGCTGCGATGTCGGATGTGGCCATGGAAACCGGCGATACCGATTACCAGAGTGCTGTGATGTCGCTGTGGGATAATATCGTCAATAAAAAATACTATGTGACCGGCGGTGTTGGCAGCGGAGAAACTTCTGAGGGCTATGGCCCCAATTATTCCCTGCCGCATAATGCCTATTGCGAATCCTGTTCCAGTTGCGGCGAGATTTTCTTCCAGCACAAACTGAACCTGGCTTATCATGATGCCAGGTATGCCGACCTGTATGAAGAAACGCTGTATAACGCCTTGTTAGGTTCGATTGATCTGGAAGGCAAAAACTTCTATTACCAGAATCCGCTTGAGACTCGCGGTATGCGTTATCCCTGGCATGTCTGTCCGTGCTGTGTCGGCAATATCCCCCGCGTTTTGCTGATGCTTCCGACCTGGACGTATGTCAAGGATAAAGACAGCGTTTATGTGAACCTGTTTATCGGAAGCACGATGAAAGTGGGCGAGGTGGCAGGGACCGACGTTACGATGGTTCAGAAGACCGATTATCCCTGGAGCGGTGATGTGGCGATTACGGTCAATCCCGCCAAAGAATCCAAATTTGCCGTCAAAATTCGCGTTCCAAATCTTAGCGTCAGCGAGTTGTATTCCAGTACCCCCGATGCGGATGGGATTGTGTCCATCCAAGTCAACGGCACGCCCGTCACCCCGGCGATCGACAAAGGCTATGCGGCCATTGACAGAACCTGGAAAGCCGGCGACAAGATCGAACTGGTTTTGCCGATAAAAATCCAGCGTATTAAGGGGATTGACAAAATTGCTGCCACGCGAGGTCGGGTTGCCCTGCGGGTGGGGCCGCTGATTTATTGTGCCGAACGTGTGGATCAGGATATAACCAAAGTGCTCGATCCCAAAGCAGAATTAACACTCCAGTGGCAGCCGGATTTACTGGGCGGAGTGAATATCATCAAAGGCACTTTTGCTGACCATTCCCCATTGCTGGCAATCCCGTACTACGCCCGCCAGAACCGCGATGAGCAGGCCAGTTCCAGCCGCGGTGAATTCGGCGGCCCGGATGCTGTGGGTGGTGGTAATACCGGTGTTTCTGACACGCAGCGGCGCCGGGGTCGTTCCGGAGGTTCCACCGTCTGGCTCAAAGACCAGTAATCCCAAATGGGGATTACTGTGTGTGGCAGAGTAAAAAACATAGCCTGGTCCATTATTGGACCAGGCTGTTTTTTTGGGGGAAAAACAGGCATATTATAAAGGGGGGAGCGTTGGGAATAACACTGGATTGTTCCTAAAAAGACTGTACAATTAGCCGATATATCCGATGGATATTTGATGTCGCAAGGGAATGTAGAATGCCTTCGGCATGGAATTGACCTCGAGCGTGGAGGCTTGAGCTGCTTTCGCGGCGTGGTGAAGTCAGTAAAATGATTGTTGTCCTGCCTGACGGGGGAGGCTATCGCGGGGCAACTGAGAAATAGCATCAGAAGTGAACACAAGATACGGCAGTGGATGATATGAACATTCTCATTACAGGCGGTGCAGGTTTTATCGGGTCTCATCTGGCAGAACATTTGCTGGAGCAGGGGCACTCGGTGATTGCTTTAGACAATCTTAGCACAGGCAGTCTGGGCAATATACGTCATTTGCTGAATCGCAAGGGGTTTAGTTTTGTGCAGGAGGATGTCCGCAACAGTCAGACGCTGCATGTGCTGGTGCCGCAGTGCGACAGTATTTTTCATCTGGCGGCAGCGGTGGGGGTTAAACTGATTGTCGAGCAGCCGGTCCATACGATTGAAACCAACATTCACGGTACTGAGGTGGTGCTGGCGGTGGCCAACAAGTTCCGCAAGAAGGTCCTGATTGCCTCCACCAGCGAGGTTTATGGAAAAAGCGAAGCGATTCCCTTTTACGAAGATGATGATACAGTCCTGGGCAGTACGCGTTTTAGCCGGTGGTCATACGCGTGCAGCAAGGCGATTGATGAATTTCTGGCCCTGGCATACCACCAGCAATACGGGTTAGAGGCGGTGATTGTCCGGCTATTTAATACGGTGGGACCGCGACAAACCGGACAATATGGAATGGTTGTGCCCAGATTTGTCGAAAAAGCCTTAAAAAATGAGCCAATTGAGATTTATGGTACCGGCCAGCAAAGCCGATGTTTCTGTTGTGTCTATGATGTGGTTGGCGCCATGGGGCAATTGATGGCGAATCCGGATACGGCAGGGCGTGTATTTAATCTGGGAAGCGACCGGGAAATCACGATTGACCAGCTTGCGGATATGGTTATCGGACTGACTGGCAGCCGGAGTGAAAAAAAGTATCTTTCATATGAGCAGGCGTATGGCAAGCCATTTGACGATATGATACGTCGCGTACCTGGCTTGAAGCGCATTCAGGAAGCGATTGGGTACCGGCCGGAGTTTAGTCTGGAACAGACGCTTGAGCTGATAATACAGGACATCAAGAGTCGGCTATAATTTTGGAGCATAATTGTCTAAGACCTACACAAATGAACAGGTGAAGGTAGTGATCCTTGTCGGCGGGAGGGATTTTGGTCGATGTCCGCTGGCAACGCGGATGAATCGTGCTCTTTGGCCAATAATCGACAAACCCGCTCTTCAATACATGATTGAAGCGATATCCCTGCAGGGATTCCGTCGATTTGTAATTTGCTGCGAGGAACCGGGGCAGGACATCCAAAATGCGGTGAACCTGCCTGCGATGCTGGAGGTAGAATATCAATCGGAGACTTTGCCGAGAGGGACGGCGGGATGTTTAAAGGATGTGTTCCGGGAAGGTCAGGATGTACTTTTGATCGTCTTGCAAACCATGTTTATTCCTGCTCCCAACATTCACGATTTAATAGCTCAACATTTTGCTCGCGATTCCGAGATGACTGTATTTTTTTATCCGAAGGAAGATGGTCAATCGCCGGGCAGGTCGGCTCCGCTTTATCTGTGTGAAAAGTCCATTGTGGACTTTATTCCAGAGACAGGCTATTGCGATTTGAAAGAAGGCCTGATTCCGCAGCTTGTTCGGGCAGGCAGGGCCATTGGTGTGGGATTGCTGGATGTTTCGTATCGGAGTTATCGAAATTGGCGGGATTATGTTGATGTTGTGAGTCAATTCATTTCCCAGCCGGTCATAGGGGGGCAGTCAGTTCCAGATAAAGCCGATGGGGACGGGCCGGGAGTGCGTATAGGTGAAAATGTCAGGATTTCACCGACGAGTCGAATCATCGGTCCGGTTGTGGTAGGCGATGATGTTTGTATTGAAGATCATTCAGTCATTATTGGGCCGGCTGTGGTAAGTCGGCAAAGCAAGATTGGCGAAGGTGCCGTAATCGATCAGAGTGTGATCTGGGACGGTGCTCAAATTGGACCGGGTTGTCTGATTGAAAGGAGTCTTGTGGATTGGAATAAGGTTGTCAAATCGGATTCTTTATGTCAGGAAAAACTGCTTGTCCAGGAAGAGGGCTGGTCGGGGCGTCTGATGAACTGGTGTGCAGGTCAGATTAATCGATTCAGTTGGCAAGGACATAAGCCGAAAAAGACTTTGGCTGAGTATCTTGCGGTTCCCCAGGGCAAGACTTCACTCATAGCCGGCACGATTGCTTTGGTGTGCTGTCTGCTGGGCGCGTATGCGGTTCCGACGTTTCTGGATTTGTGGAAGATATGGGTTAGCAGTGATGAGTATTCCAGCGGGATGCTGGTCCCGATCCTGGCGGTTGTGGTGGTGTGGATGCGACGCAAACGTGTGCTCAACAGCGGATTCTATCCGGCGATCTGGTCAGGCGTCGGCTTGCTGCTGTTTGCTCAGGGCCTGCGGTTTTTTGGCCTGTATTATATGTTTGGCTCTTTGGAAAATATATCGATGATTTTGACGGTGGTTGCGCTGTGTCTGCTGATTTTAGGATACCGAGTGATGCTGCGGATAGGGTCTGTCCTGCTGTTTTTGTTTTTGATGCTGCCGCTGCCGAACCGGGTTCAGAATTATGTGGCTGAACCCCTGCAGCAATGGGCGACGACATCGGCGGTATTTGTGCTGGAGACACTTGGATTCAGTGTCATCCGTGAGGGCAATGTGATTAATCTGAATGGAACGATGGTGGCGGTAGCCGAGGCATGCAATGGGCTTCGGATGCTGACGGCATTTATTGTGGTCTCGGCTCTGGTGGTCTTGATTTCCGAACGGTCTTGTGTTGAAAAACTGATTTTGCTGGTATCGAGCATTCCGATTGCACTGCTATGCAATACGCTGCGGCTTGCGGTAACCTCGATTGCCTTTACGATGATTACGAGTGAACAGTGGGAAAAAGCGTTTCATGATTACGGCGGACTGGCGATGATGCCGGTGGCACTGTTTATTGCGATCGGTGAGCTATGGCTGCTGTCGAAGCTGTTTTATGAGCAGCGGCTGATTGAGCAGCCGGTTTCTGATATGGTCTATAGAAAATCAAAGGATTCCTTATGAATGATAATCAAGCCAGGCAGGATTTTGAGTTCGGCAATCAGCAGATTGTCCAGTATGAAAGCGGAGCGGAAACGTATCCGCCGCCTATGGATGCGGGATTTGATATTGTGGGGATGCTTAAGCGGCGTTGGCTGCTGATTGTGCTGATTCTGCTGCCGGTGTCGGGCGGCGGGCTGGTGGGGGCGCTGCGGTTTGTCGGTACGCAGTACAAGACGCAGGCGGCGATTGAGATTGCTCCGATAATCCCGGCGATTCTGTATAAAAATGCCGACTCTGAGCGACCACTTCCGAACTATGATGCATTCAAAAACACCCAGGCGGTGGTGATGTCCAGCGATGTGGTTTTGAATCGTGTGGCGGATGAACTGTACAATCAGGGGTTAAAGTTTTTTGAAGGTGTTACTGACCCTCGCATGCGGCTGCGTGAAGCGGTGGCAAATGGGAATATCGTTATCCAGCCTCAAAAAAACAGTAACTTGATTTTGCTGGAAATGTCCAGCCCGGCCCAGTATTACCACGAATCGGAAAAAATTTTGAATTCGATTATCCAGAATTATAAAACCATTGCCGTCAGTTCGGAAAAAGAAGGTGAAGATACCAAGCTGGGCAACCTGGAACAGGAACGCAAAAATCTGCAAATCAAGATGGACAGCCAGCGGGAGACCATTCGCCGGCTGGTGGACGAATTCGGTTCCGGGGAATTAACTCCGCGTCAGCAGATGATGTTTGAGCAGGTGGCCAGTCTTCAAAAAGAATTGATTACGATCAATATTCGCAAGATGGCACTGGAAAGCCAGATTGCCATCCACAAAAACAGTGAGCCGAATGAGCCGTTGTCTTATGAACTGATCAGCCGCAAGTCGGCGATTATCCAGTCTGACCCTGCCATTCAGGCTCTGGCAACGGATATTCGACGGTATGAAGAATTAGTCAATGCCGGTCAGCAGAATATGGTGGATACCCACCCGGAAATGCGGCGTCGGCGTGAGATGCTGCGGACACTGCAGCAGCGATATGATGAAAAGCTTAAGGAAGTCTCCCTGCAGGTGGAGGCGAATCTGCAGCTGGAACAGGCCCGTTCCCAACAACGCAAACTCTCGGAACTGGAAAACGAACTGATCCAGATGACCGAATATGAAAAGAAGCTGACCGACAAGATCAATGAGCAGGATATGGCGACGATCAACTTGGGTCGGCGGCAGTTTAATATTGATGATGAGAAAGAACAGCTCGAGCAGACCAAGACGCGGTATAATGAAGTGGTTCGTCGTATTGAGGAACTGGTTATTGAAAGCAAACGTCCGGCTCGGATTTCCATCGCATTTCAGGCCAACAGTATTCCGGTCGAAGGCAAACTGAAGAAAATCGTGGCAGCTTCGTTGTTTGCTGGTTTTGCTCTGAGTTTTGGTCTGGCGTTTCTGCTGGAGAAGGCTGATAAACGTTTGCATGCACCGGAAGAAGTGACCCGTCGAATCGGGGTTCGGATTATCGGGACGACAACCTGTCCGAGGGAAATTGATCGCAAATTGCTGGGTCAGCAACTGGTGGATGACTTCCAGGCGATTCGGGCCAACCTGAGCCTGATGAGCGAAGAGGCACATAAAATCATTGTTGTCAGCAGTGCCGGCAAGGGTGATGGCAAGACGACGTTTTCGATTAATCTTGCCACCAGCTTTGCCCATGCTGGTCAGCGTACGCTTCTGATTGACGGTGATCTTCGCAAGCCGGACATTGCCTATAAGCTGGATTTGCCCGAGCATAATCGCGGACTTCAGGACTATCTGTTTGGGGCAGACATCCATAAAGTGCTGACGAGTCTTAATGGGGACGGCCTGTCGATCCTGGCGGCGGATGAGCGAAATGCGACGGATGCTGCGGATCTGCTCAGTCAGAAATCCACGATTCAGCGGATTCGGGATCTGGCTAATCATTTTGATGTGGTGATCATTGATACGCCGCCGGTACTGGCCTTTGCCGATGCCTTGCTGTGGGGCAAGATGGCCGACGGCATTGTGCTGGTGAGCTTTGTGGGCAGAACCTCGCATCCGGAGATACGGCAGGCCATTGAGCGGATCAATCTGGCAGGCATTCGTGTTCTGGGGACTGTGGTGAATAATGTCAAGCTGCACCAGAACTACCGTCGTTATGGCTACGGTTACGGCTACGGATATGGCTATCATCAACGTCCGGAAGCCAAACGCAAGCCGAAAAAGGAACAATCAGATTTTCTGCTGCTGTCTCATGCGGCGGAGAAATCCCACGAAGAGAAACCGGCATAGTCAGGACTCGATATGCTTCCCATGCGAGTCATTTCACGAGTCAAAGAAGCGAGTGATTCAAGATGCTGGATTTTGCAGCCCCGAAACAAACATTGTTATGATCAGGATGGAAGTCTGAGTCTATGCAGCTATTGATATTCCCTGAGATGTATGGGAGTGCAGGCAGGTTGAGGCTATGGAATCGGCTGGCTGCTGATGTGCCGGGCCGAGACAACCTGTGGACGGTTTTTCTGGCCAGGCAAACTCGCCGGCAATGGGGGCCGACAAAACTCCTGATCCCCTTTTTGCAGGAAGATCAACGCGCAGCAGTTCCTGGTGTGTTTGGCGGACGAATGGCGACAAACCTGAATACGGCTGATTCCGGATCGAACTATCTGCTGATTCATAATGCCCGATTTTTGACGACCTTGTCGTCGGAGGTATTTGATACTATCGCCGGAGGTGTCGATGCTGATGTGATTACCATTCAGGCCGCGGAGGAACTGTCGGCGTTTTATGAAACGGCTCGTCTGACAGACCAGGGGTATCTGGCTGGTATCAGCAGACCTTATTATGACGGAATAGAACCCCGAATTGAGACGGCAGAGCATCCGCATCATCTTCTGATTCATCGGCGGCTGCTGGCCCAAGCGCCATCCCTGGCTCAAATGTCCGATATGGAAACCTGGCTTCAACATGCCGGTCAAGCCGGGGCCAAATGTCTTCATTTCAGTGCGGCCGGGACTGTATGGGATCTGGACAGCGAAGAAGGGCTGCTGACGTTGTTATCGGATGAGGCTTTTGAGGAATGTGTGGTTCCCCAGCGGCATGATTTGCCTGAATCCATCCGTACGGCCGGAACCATCCTGTTGGGACAGCATGTGCACGTCGATCCCGATGTGATTTTGACAGGCCCTGTAATACTATGTGATGGTGTGACAATTCACGCAGGGGCAATTGTCAAAAATGCAGTAATCGGACCTGGTGTAAAGATTGCGTCGGGTACCGTGATTCGAAATCGAGTTGTCTGGACACAGCAGGACTGTGCATCCCAGTCAGGTCTTTCGAGCGTGTCGTCATATCCCTTCAAAGCAGCTGAATGTGTCCAGTCCTTTCGGCGGTGGCCGGTTTTGTCATATGCAGGGGGCCTGAAGCGTATTGCCGATATTCTGTTTTCGCTGGTGGTTTTGATTTTATCGACGCCTATCTTTTTGATTGTGGCGGCTGTGATTAAATTGACTTCGCCGGGGCCTGTATTTTATCCGGCCCGTCGGCAGGGGCAGTATGGGGTTGAGTTTAATTGTCTTAAATTCAGAACGATGATTGTGCAGGCGGATGCTCTGCAGGAACGACTGCGGGTGGTGAACCAGGTGGATGGGCCTCAGTTCAAGATCGAAGATGACCCGAGGATTACGGGGATAGGCAAGTTTTTGCGGGATACCTGTATTGACGAAATTCCCCAGTTTATCAATGTATTATTGGGGCAGATGAGTGTGGTGGGGCCACGCCCGTCGCCGGAGCGTGAAAATCGGACTTGTCCGGCATGGCGGGATGCGCGTCTTTCAGTACGTCCTGGGATTACGGGGTTATGGCAAATCAACCGAACCCGAAAAATCGGGATGGATTTTCAGGAGTGGGTGTATTATGATATGGAATATGTCCGCAATTTAAATTTATGGATGGATGTGCGGATTTGTGTACGAACGGTGCTGCACCTGCTGCATCAGTTCCTTAAACAGTTTGGTTAATCGTTGTCCGAAGGATTGAAACAGGGAGAAAGCTATGGCTCGGCTGAAAGTCAATTGGACGCTGCTGATTGTATTGGTGTTGTCACTTGTGGTTTTGGGATTGACAGTCCTGGGACTGCGGGGATGGAACCGTAATTATCGTGCCAAGATCGGCAAGGAAAAAGGGCTTGCGGCCTTTGAACAGAAACAGTGGCCCGAAGCGGCTCAGTATCTGGGACAATACCTGGGGGTTTACCCGACTGATACGGACATGCTCCTGAAATATGCTCAGGCCCAGATGAACACTAAACCCGTCAAGCAGACCAATCTCAATCAGGCAGTCAATGCGTATCGGGCTATCCTCCGTCAGGGTGAAAATGTCGAGGCAGCCAAGAACCTGATTGGAATCTATTTGTGGATTGCCGGTCTGCCGGGGGAAGGCCAGCTTACCGCGGAACGATTTCTTGAAAAGCAGAATCATGCCGAAATTCGTCAGCTGCTGGCGGCCTGCTTGATTCAGCAAAAACAGTATGACAAAGCAATTGACCAGCTCAATCAGGTGATCAAGGATGATCCGACACTGGTGTCTGCCTATGATTTGCTGGCTCAGGTTATCGAGCAGCAAAGCGGGAACGCAGCTGGGACCGAGCTCTATTTGACGCAGGCTATCGAGAAAAACCCGACATCCGCCGTTGCGTATATCCAGCGGGCCAATTATCGTATTCGTTCGGGCAAACCGCAGGAGGCCGCCGAGGATTTGACCCAGGCTGGCAAATGCGATCTGGATAAAACCGATGTCAAAATACTTCTTGCGGAGACATGGCTCAAGGCCAATCATCCCGAACAAACCCAAGCAATTTTGCAAGACGTTCTCAGTAAAGAGCCTGCAAATACATCCGCCTGGCTGCTTCGGGCGCGGATGGTGCTGGCGGCCGGCAAGTCTGAACAGATGGTTGTAATTGCCGAAGAGGGACTCAAGGCCCTTGGTGAAGATGCGACGGACTTTTTGCCGATTGCTGCGGAGTTGTTTATTCAGGGACAGAAGACCGACCGGGCGAAAGACTGTGTGGACAAGCTTCGCCAGGCTCAGGTCAATGAAGTGGTTCTGGTTTATCTCGAAGGGGTGATTGCTGAGAAAGACAAAGACTGGGGGCATGCAGCCAGATCGTTCCGCAAGGCCTATGAGCTGGGCCGTAAGGATGAAGATACTGCGATTCGTACCGCGAATGCTTTGGTTCAAAGCGGGGATATTCTGGCAGCTTCGACAATCATCAGTGCCTATTTGAACACACAAAGCGAGTCCTTCCGGGGGCAACTTCTGGCCGGCGATTTGATGGCCCGCCAGCGGCAATGGACTCTGGCGATGACTCATTTAAGAAAAGCCTTGCTGCTCAATCCCAAAAGTGCTGAGATCGGAGCACTGATTTTGCAAACGCGGCTTCAGCGACTGTCTTCGGCTTCTGTGTCGGATGATTCCTGGGATATGCTGATTAAGGATATAAACCAGATTCTGCAGCAGCAGGATTCACTGTCAGTCCGCGCGATGCTGTTCCGGGCTGCGTTGCAATCCGGGAACAAAGGCCTGGCGGCGCAGCAGGCTGCCCATATCAAGCAGCATTTTCCGAATGAACCCCAGGCGACGATGATTGAGGCCGAGTATCTGATTGCGGAAAACAAAACAGCGGAAGCGGCTGAACTGCTTCGCAAGGCGACTGCAAGCATGCCTAATTGGGAGCTGACGCGGGTGCTGGTGCTGATTCAGATGCGGCAGGGGGATGTTGGCGGAGCGGTGGCAACGCTGGATGATTTTATTGCCAGGACCGATCAGCCCCAGGGCAAACTGGATGCGGCGATGGAAAAAATCAATATCCAGACTCTGACCGGCAAACGTGAACAGGCATACGAAGCGTTGAAGACGCTGGCCAGGGAGAATCCAAACCAGATTCCAGTTCTTCGCAAACTGCTGGATGCGGGAATGGCTACTGAAAAGCCCGAAACACTGCAGCAATGGATCGATCAGATTAAGCAGATTGAAGGTCAGCAGGGGCGGCAATGGCGGTATGAACAGGCTCGGCTGTGGTTTACACGATTTGAAAAGCAGAAATATTATACCCAGATTGTAGATATCTTGAGCGAAACACTTCGGTCCTATCCGGATGACCGTCAGTGTATTCTTCTGCTGGCGGCAACGCATGAAGCCTCTGCCAACCGTCAGCTTGCCCTGAAATCGTATTTGGAAGCATTGAGCCGGGATCCGGAGGATTTGAATACGGCGGTGGTTGTGATTGCCGCCCTGTACCGCAATAATGAATATCGTCAGGGCTATGAAATCCTGACTGGGCTGACCCGCAAAGGCTACCAGGATTCACGCCTGAAACAGCTTGAAATGGAATATTTTATGCGTGAAGGGCAGTTGGCCTCGGTATCGGATATTCTGGAGAAAGAATTAGAAAAATCGCCACAGGACCAGGATCGTCAGCTCGCTCTGGCGTTAGTGAAAATCCGTGAACAGGATTATGTCAAGGCAGAGCAGTTGATTGACCAGCTTCTGGGCAAACAGCCGGATTCGATGCCGGCGCTGGCAGCGAAAGTGCAGCTTTATATGGCACAGGCCCAGAATGATAAGGCACTTGAGTTGTGCAATGATGTCGTGGCCAAATTGAATACCCCTGCATCCTATATTCTGAGGTGCCAGACGCTGATTGGCCTGGAACGACTTGAGGAAGCCAAAAAAGATATTGAGTCGCTTCGTGAGTCGATGGCGGACCGGGAAAAAGCTCAAACCGAGCTGGTTTGTGCTCAGCTTTACAGTTCTGCGGGTGACCAGAAAAAGGCCCTTGAAGGGATTCAGGCCGCTCTTCGGGAAGGGATGGACAAGTCGGAGGTTCAACGTTCTGCGGCGATGGCGATCAGTGTTGTGCTGCAGCGGATCGATATTAAAAAAGATGCTGCAATTGCCAAACAGGCCGAGCAGATGCTTAATGATTTATTGAATAAAGATGACCAGAATGTGCAGGCGGTGTTTACTCTGGCGATGCTGTATCATGGGCAGGATTATATTGACCAGGCTGCCAAGATGTATGAACGGACGCTGGCTCTGGACCCGACCCAGGCGATTGCCGCCAATAATCTGGCGTGGATTCTGTGTCAGCATCAGAAAAAGCCGGAAAAGGCACTGGAGCTGGCCAATAAAGTCCTTCAGATTACGCCCAACTATGCAGACCTTGTGGATACGCGCGGGGTGATCTATATGACGCTGGGGGATTTCCAGAAGGCAACGGAGGACTTTTTACGAAGCACAAAACTGTATACCGAAATGACACGAGTTAAGCCGGAGCTGACCGCCAGTACGTTCCGCCTTGGAAAATGTTATGCCAAATTAAACAAGGCCAAGGAAGCCCGTCAGGAACTGCTCAAGGCTAAAGAATTGTATCAAAAGCTGGGGGGATTGACCCCGCAGGAACAGGCCGAGCTGGATAGCATTCTGTCAGGGCTGCCGCAGTAATCTGCGGCAATGGCTTGATGGACGCGACACTCTGAAGTCACCTGAAACCGGTGAGCAAGGGGGTTATTGATTATTATTGAAGACCCAGGGTTCGTCGGTGATCGAATAGGTGAGGATTTCTTCGGGGGTAAAATAGAGGCCGATTTCATAGGCGGCAGATTCGGGGCTGTCTGAGCCGTGAACGAGGTTGTAGCCCCGGCTGCAGCCGAAATCGCCGCGGATAGTTCCCGGTTCGGCTTCACATCCAAAAGTTTTGCCCATCAGTTTGCGGCATATCTGGATTGCTCCGGGGCCGGCCCATACCATGACCAGGGAAGGCGAGGCACTCAGGTATCTGGTAACGCTCTCAAAAAACGGTTTACCTTCGTGGACGGCATAATGACGGCGTGCCAGAGACTCCGAAATATGCATCAGTTTGGCGGCAACCAGTTGCAGGCCTTTGCGTTCAAACCGGCTTATAATCAACCCGATGAGGCGCCGCTGCACCCCATCGGGTTTGATGATAATTAATGTTTTTTCCATTTCCAGGGTTAGCGACTGCTTGGGATGATATAAATTTCAACACGACGGTTGACCGGATTACCCTGTTTGTTGGGCTTGTTGGGTTCGGCAGGGCGAAATTCGCCATAGCCTTTGGCACACATCCGTTCTTCAGAAATTTGATTCTGCGCCAGAATATTCAGCACAGAAATAGCACGGTGTACCGACAGGTGCCAGTTCGTCGGATGTTTCTGTTTCGTATCGGCCCGGCTGATTCGCAGGTCATCGGTGTGGCCGACGATGGCCATGTCAAACTGCTTGGCCTCGGGCTGATTCATAATGCCAGCCAGGGTTTTCAAGGCATTGACGGCAGAGGCTGCGACTTCGTCACTGCCGGGGTTGAACAACAGGTCGCTTTTGAATTTGAGTGAACCGGTTGCTTCATCAAAACTGACCAGGTCGGGGTTTTTGCCGGCAAAATCCTTGAGCAGGACATTCATTTCCATGGGCAGGGGGGCGCCGCCCTGAAGGAGCTGTTCCTGCAGCTTGGCAATCATGGCTTTTTTCTGTTCCAGGTCGGCTTCAAGGGCCGCGATATATGCATTTTTGGCTTGCAGGTCAGCTCCGCTCTTGCCGGTCAATGCCTGCAATTCCTTATTTTTTTGATCCAGAGTCTGGTTGCAATCACCTAATTGGCTTTCCAGTTGAGCTATCCGGTCCTGCTGAATCCGATTTTGAGCCTTCAGGTCATCCAGCTGAGCCTGTGAAACGCAACCGGTTGCCGCAACAGCAACGACCCCCAATACTGCTAATACCCACATCCTGCTTGTTTTCATTTGTTTTTTTTCCTTTCCAGAAAGTTCAATCCCTTGTGAAAAGCCCGCTGACAGGCTGAACACTGTCGATGCGGGCTTTAAAATTACGTATCTTATGTTTTATGTCGGCAAAATGAATCGATTTATTTCAATTTTGGGACTATGGTTTTTTTTGATACACATCAGTTTTGCCCTGTGTTTTTCCGGCAGCCAGCATGGCAAAGACCGAAAAGACAATCACTGTCAGCAGCAGAACCATCGCGATGATAAACCCCCAATTGATGTCGGCAAGTCCCTGGTAGGATAGGAACTTGACAATGGAAGGCAGTATCCCTCGCAGGCCGGCGGTGGTGGCGATTCCGGCCAATATCAGTGCGAATAAGGGGAAAAACATCATTATGCCATAGATGTTCGAGGCCGGGTCCGGGGGAGCAATCGCAACCAATTGAGCCCCCATTGGAGCTGCTGCGCCGTTGCTGATTGCGGCGACGGGAGCAGCAGCAATCGGTCCGGCAGCTTCGCCGGCCCCGCCGGGTTCATGCAGCAGGCCTTCGGCTTCTTTGGCAAAATCCACCGGAGCGGCGGCTTCGGCCTGAGCAGGGATATCCGGTCCGGTCGGCAGAATATCATCAAGAACCGCACCCAACGAGGTGTCGTCGGCCTGGAGGGACAAATCGAGCAGGCCGGAACCGCTGCCCACGCTTTCCAGGTTGGCATCTGCATCCAGACTTTCGACCTCTTCAAGTTCTGCCGCCTTGGTTTCGGCCTTGGTATCCGAGGTCACCTTGTAATGATCATCCGTGTCGCCGAGAACATTGATGCCGACGGTACCGACATTGGTGTCGGCCATGGTCAGGTCGCCCATCTGGCTTAGCCCAAATCCGCCTTCGCTATCGGGCTTTTTGGAGGAATCCGGGCTGATATCCGGCTCAAGCTTGATTTCGGCGGTTTTTTCCAGTTCCAGGCCGATTTCCGAATCAGCAACCAGATCAATGGTGTCAGACTCTTCTGCGAGCTTGTTGATTTCATCTTGTTTGTAAAGCACTTTGGTTCCATCCCGGTACTCGCGGATTTTACCCTCTTTGATGAGTTCTCTAACCTGGGACTCTGTTTTTCCGAGCTTTTGCGCCGCTTCCTGAAGAGTGTAAAATGTTCCTGCCATGACACAATCTTTCCATAATGAGACTATACGTACGTTTCTATCCAGTCACTGCTTTGCTCTTGGAATCTTAAGGGGGCCTCTAATCATTCATTTTAGCGGACAAAGGACTCTTTTTGTCTCTGGCAGCGTCAGGCAAAAGCTGCTTTATTATCCCAATGAAGCAGCTTTTGCCTTCCTTGCCAGTGAGCTAAAATCTTTTCTTTGCCGCTCAAAAGCAATGTTTAGAGCCACCCTTAACTTATTTGCTTTACTTATGTTAATTATAGCCGACCTGTTACATGATGCAACTTGATTTTTTGTACTTTCCTGAAGGAGAACAGGATGTTTAATGCCTAAAAAAGATAGACAGTGTCCGATAAGTTTGGGTATTGCTGATTCTCCAAAGGGTTCTATTAGGCGATACAGTGGTGCTTGAATCCCCAGATTCCGGGGCGGTATGTGGGCCGGGGCACTAATGACATGGACTGTCAAACACAGTGCTGTTCGGCGTATTGATTGTCTCAAGATTACAATGCTGAACCTGACTACCGCCAGGACACGGCTTCGCTCGATATCGCCGACTCCATTGGTATTTTTGTCGGTGACGACTGACGGTCAAGGAAGGATGCGAGATTGGATGTTGTTGCACAAAAAAGGAAAGTTTCGCCGTGGCAGGGAAACTTTCCTTTTTGTTGGGTGTTTGTGCTTTTCTAAAAGCTCAAACTTATTTCTTTTTAGCGACTTTCTTCTTTGCGACTTTTTTCTTCGCAACTTTCTTTACGACTTTTTTCGCAACTTTCTTTTTCGCAGCTTTCTTTGCCATAGTCTGTTCACCTCCTTTCACAACTTATCCGAGATATACCTGTACAGGTTTTATTTTCTTTATAGTCATTATATAAACATCGTCACAGAGTTCAATTTTCTTGACGGTTTTTTTGACTTAACCGGCTATTCCAGAAGACTTTGGAGTCAACGCCATGGGATTCCAACCAGGCTTTAGACCAGTCTAAGGACGCAATTGAACGTCAATGCAAATTGATGAAAATTCTTTCAAACAGGTCAATGAATGCAATATATGGCAGAGATTGATTTTGGTGATTGGGATTTGGCAGTCATCTGAATGCCGAAATCGTGATGGTATTTCGTACAAGCAGGAAAAAATTGAAAAACGAAAAAATTGTTTGTGTGAATGGATGAAAAAAACGAAATATAACAAGCGATTGTGAGTTTTGTCTGGGCGAGGTCTTCCTCTGATTGGAGGGTTCAAGATGTATTCGTCGCTCCGATTCTGATTGTGTACGGGGAGGAGGTACCAAATAGTGTGTCAGTGCGGTTCTAAGGTTTGCCCCCATCTCTGCCAGAACCTGTTCCCGGGTCTCAGACACGCACGACAAAATCATTCATCAAGTCCTTGGCAGCAGAAGTTAAGTTCCTGGGAATTTGACTTCTGATTCTTGGCTGTTGCTTTTTTGACCCAAGCGGGTATGGGGCATTTGCCGTTTACGGCCGGACAAGAGGGGGGGGGCCCCGGCGAACGGTTGTTCTTGTGAATATCACCGGTTGCTTTGCTTGGATGTAGAGTGTTGGTCACCTGGCATCTATCAAGCAGCAAAATAACCTCTTTCGGCTGGCAGTCTGTCATACAGGGACGCTATCTCATTGTATGGGGCCGTTAAATCCGCTCAAATCTGGCTGCTAAACAGAGCATCCGAGGTCTTTAATCCAGTCTGTTGTCTGCAGTCCTTTTTGTTCAAAATCAGGTAGGATTTCTTCCCGACAGGATCTTTTGTGCCAAGACCAAACGATTTCAGATATATTTCGGTGTATTTTATCTGATTAAAGATAGACCTCTCACCTCCCTCTGGAATAGAAGCCGTTGGTTCATCGTTGTGAATAGCTAATCGTAAGGAAAGGTTCACTGAATGAATCTTGGCTATATACGTAAAAAACCCGTCCTGCAAGTTACAATAATCCAATAATTGATTCTTAATCACTATAGATTCACCCTGTTGAATTAGCGATAATATACACAACATCGATGATCTGCGATGATGTGGTGCAGAAACGAATGGTTCAGCGTTTTGGGGGTATCAAACGGAAGTCAACCGAAACTATTGTATGGATTTATTGGAGAAACAACATGGTACGAAGAAAAGCAGTCATTTCAGTCACATTCGGTCTGGTTATCCTGGGCGGGATTGTCTCCGCGGCGGCAATTGACCGGACGATTCCGGGGATTATTACCGGCAGTTCTCAGTTTGGCAATCATGAAGCGCCCCGCTGGGTGTTTGACAACAGAACCGACACCAAATGGCTGTCGACGACTCCGACCGGCTGGGTGCAGTTCGAATTCCTAAACAATCAAGCTTTTGCAATCAATTCATATGCGATTACTTCGGCGAATGATTTTCCCGGTCGCGACCCGAAGGCCTGGACGCTCCTGGGGTCCAACGATGGGACCAACTGGACTGCGGTGGACAGCCGCAGCAATGAAAGCTGGGTGGCCCGATTTCAGCGTCGCGTTTTCAAGTGCACCAATACCACGCCTTATCGGATGTATCGGCTGAATGTCACCCAGAATAACGGTGACGGCATTATGCAGTTTTCCGAATTGGAACTGATTGAAAACGGTATTTCCAGAACGGCATATTATCAATTTTCCTGGAGTAGTCAGATTAGCAACAACGAAGGCGGAAAGCTGGTGCTTGACAGGATTACCGGCAGCAAATGGCTGACGGCAGGGGGGAATACCACTGGCTGGCTGGTGTACCAATTTCTCGGCAAAGGGGCTTATGCCATCAATCAGTATGCGATTACTTCGGCGAATGATGCCCCGGATCGCGACCCGAAAAACTGGACTCTGCAAGGCTCGCATGATGGAAAAATCTGGTTCCCCCTGGACACCCGTACGAATGAAACCTGGACGGATCGTCTTCAGCGGCGAGTGTTTGAATTCAGCAATGCCGTTGCGTATTCCTATTACAAGCTGGATGTGACCGCCAACAATGGGTCCGGCGACCTGATGGGCTTTTCGGAATTTGAATTGCTGGAAAACACTCTTCCCGGTGCGGCCAAATATGTCAGCCCCGGCGAGGCGGTTTATGAAGTTCCGCTGAATGCTCAGTTGGATTGGGAAGCTGGTCTTGATCCCAACAGCGGTACAGGGACATGGAATGCCATTGGCGGTCATTATGTGTATCTGGGGACCCATCCGGGCCAGATGACTCTTCTGACACCTACGGCATTGCCGGCGGCAACCACGGCATACAGCCCGACGCTGCAAACTAATACCACCTATTACTGGATGGTCGAGGAAGCCCTCAAGAAAGCCGGCGGCGGGGTCTATCCGGCCGGTGATCCGAACAATGTGGCAGGCCGTGTCTGGCGCTTCAGTACCAAGACGACGGTGGTTCTGGTCAACCCGGAAAGTCCCGTCAATGCCTTTGCTCATACCGGCGGCAGTGCGAGCTTTACGGTTGAAGCCAAGGATCCGCTGCAAGGAATAATTACCTATCAGTGGTACTATGACCCGGACACAGAGACCGATGGCAATGAAGTTCAGCTGACCGAAAGCAGCAAGTATCAGGGCGTCAATACTGCCACGCTCACGGTGAACAATGTCGCTGAAACGGATAAAGGCGCCTATTTCTGCGGTGTTGCCAACAGCACACAGTTTGTGGTCTATTCCAAGACAGCCAATCTGTATATCAAGAAAACGCTGGCTCACTGGACGCTGGATGCGGCCAGCTACAACGGCACAACCTATGCTGATGCAACAGGTCTGGGACATCATGCGGTGCTGGTTGGTACCCCCACTTTTGCGAACGGTATCGTTGATGGTAATAAGAATGCCGATAACGCGGTAGCCAATGGTGCAGTGTCTTTTGCTGACCCGAACAGCTGTGCGGATGCCGGCGGATTCAATCCGAGTGCGGAAACCAATGCGTTCTCAATTTCAGCGTGGGTGAACTGGCAGGGAACACAGGGTGTCACCAGTGCAATGATTGCCGCCAAACGGGATAACTGGCAGTCTGAAGATAATAACTACTGGATTTTCCTGGTGACCAGCTCTGGTATTGTCCGGATGCAGTCTCAGAATCGGACTACCTTGAACACGGCAGCCAACCTGATCCAGAAAGACCAGTGGCATCTTGCCGTGGTAACCTACGAAGGTGGTATTGCCCGTATTTATGTGGATGGTTTGCAGGCCGCCGTGGGCAATTTTACCCTGGCCAACAAACCCGACGCCAAATTCTGGATTGGCAGAAATGAAAGCATAGGAGAGCGTTTTGATGGTCTGATTGACGACCTGAAGGCCTTTAATTATGCCTTGTCGCCGGAAGAAGTGGTTGATTTGTATTATGCCGAAACCGGCAGCCCGGTATGTATTTACGGTAACCCGGTCGGCGACATCAATCAGGACTGCAGAGTCACCATTGACGACTTTTCGGTGATGGCCCAGGAATGGCTGACAGATGGACTTTATCCCAATCTGTAATTCCAAATTAGACAATTAGCTCGATATAGCGTACAGGTGGTTCCGAAATCATTTCGGAACCGCCTTTTTGAATTGTGGATAAAGACGGTGTACAAGGATAGTCTGACCCTTCAGATGGGCCTCCGGCTGAGGGCGGCATCGCCGGGATCAAGTAAATTATATGCCCTGGTTTGCCATCTGATGCCAGAAACATTCGATAGGAGGCGAGATATATAAAAGAGTGCGTACATTGTGTTTTTTGCGATTTTTTTTAAAAATAGCTAAGTTGTAAGTTCCTGTAAAAAAAAGTATTATGATTTTTATTAAACAGCCCGGCCAATAAAAAAATACAAAATTTGGTATTGGCCAAAAGTAGTATACGGAGTCAGGTATTTTTGATGTCAGAGGGCTGGTCGATGTCGAATAAAGATGAGTTTTTTTCTCTGTTTCTGAAGCATAATAACCAGTTGTTTGCGTTTATTTTAACACTGGTGCCCAATTATGCCGACGCGGAAGATCTTTTCCAGGATACAGCTTCTATTCTCTGGGCAAAATTCGACCAATTCGACCCAGAACGCAGTTTTATCTCCTGGGCACGACAGATTGCCAAGAATCGCATTTTGAATTATTACACCCGGAAAAAATCCGTTTTCCAGCTGGATGAAGCGCTCATTGAAAAACTGGCCTCCCGTACGGTAGATGTTTCCGATGCCTGTGAGCAGAAGAAAGCAGCGTTGAAAGACTGCATCAGGAAAATGAACCGCCAGGATGCGGCGATTATTCAGTTGCGATATCACCAGGGAGTCAGCATGCTGGATATCGCCAGCCGGCGCCAGCAATCGGTCAACACACTCTATAAGCGGATGGCATTTCTGCTGACGCTGCTGCATGCCTGTATCCAGAAGACGTTGCTGGAGTCAGGAGCTGCGTATGAATAATCTGAACAATCGCTATTTGTATGAGTTAATTGTACTCTCTATGGAGGGTGCGATGACTGATCATCAGGCGGTGGAACTGAAGCAATGGCTGGAAAGCAGCGAAGCGGCCCGTCGGGAATATGTTGATTTTATTACCACCCTGAGCGTATTACGTGACCATGATTTCAGCTGTCCGGAAGCGATTCTGCCGGCAGTTACCGATTTGTCCGATTGTTCGCTGAATCTGGCGATGTGGAATGCCCTGCTGGAACAAGAACAAAAAGCTCCCCAGGTGGAAATTCAAAAGCCGATTCCTGCCACCTCCGTTGCAGAAGAGACCGGGCTGGTTCGGCAGTCTCTGATTCGATACAACAAAATTTCCGCACTGATTGCATTTGTGTCTGTAGCGGCTCTGTTTTTTATGATTGGCTATGTCAATCGCCTTTTGCCGGACCCAAAAACCTCGGTTGCGGTGGTAACGGATTTAATTGATGCCAGGTGGGGCAATGAGGAGGCTGTGCAGCAGGGGGCGGTGATGTATGTCTCCAAACAGCCCTGTGAACTCAAGAGCGGTCTGGTCAAATTTCAACTCAACAGCGGGGCAGAAATCATCGTCGAGTCCCCGGCCCGATTTCGGTTCCAGTCGGAAAACCGGATGTATGCCGATAGTGGCAGATTTTATGCCAAAGTGTGCGACAGGGCCATTGGTTTTACCCTTGAAACGCCATCCTCGTCGGTGATTGACCTGGGAACGGAGTTTGGAGTACACATTCTGCCCAGCGGTGATTCAGAGGTCTATCTGTATCGCGGCAAAGCATCTTTGATCGCCGGGCGTCAGGATCAGTCCAAATCCAGTCATATTCTGGAATCCTTCAATGCCCGATTTGTGTCGATGTCAGGACGGGTTAACCAGGTGGACTTTCGCCCCATGCAATTCGTACGGCAGATTGATTCGGCAAAAAACTGGGTCTGGAAGGGCCAAAATCTGGATCTGACCAGTTTGATTACCGGGGGAAATGGTTTTGATGCCCCGCAGAATTCCCAGGGTATCGATCTGTTGACAGGGCAGATGAACTGGACCGCGTTTGAAAAGAAAGAGCAGGGGACTGGTGATTATCTGAGCATCTCTTATAATCCGTTTGTCGATGGTGTATTTGTTCCAAATGGGGAGAATGGGGCGTCTCAGGTCAGCTCGGCTGGTCATATGTATTCCTTTCCGGCAACCTCAAGCGCCTACTATGTTCCAATTGGTCCTCGTACCGAGGTGGGGATGGTGACCCCCAGCAATATCCGTCCCCTGCGATTAAAAGGCTATTCGGCTCAATCCATATTATGTATGCACAGCAATGCGGGAATCACCTTTGATCTGGATGCCATCCGGAAAACACTGCCTGAAAATGTGGGGATCAAAAGCTTTACCGCAGCCTATGGGATATCGGATACAGCGATTGTCGATGCCGGCCAGAGTGATCCCGATGCGGATTTCTTTGTGCTGCTGGATGGGCAGCCCAGGCTCTGCAGGAAAAATTATCACAAGACCGAAGGCGCTGTGGCTGTGGAGATTCCGATCCAGAGGAATGACCGCTTTCTGACCCTGGCCTGTACGGAGGCGACAGCAAATGCAGCGGATTGGACGTTGTTTGCCGATCCATCCCTGGTTTTGGAAAGGCAGTGATTCGGATCTGGTTTGGCGTAATACACAAATGAATACATTGTGTATAATTATTAACGTTTTTTTGTGGAGGATTAATTATGTGTAGGTTGAAATGGCAACTTGTGGTGATGGTTTTTGGAGTGGCAATCGGAGGGATTGCCTCTGCGGCCGTGATTGACCGGACGATTCAACCCGGCGTCATTACCGGCAGCTCTCAGTTCGGTAACCATGAAGCGCCCCGCTGGGTGTTTGACAACAGGGCTGATACCAAATGGCTGGCTAATGGCCCCATAGGCTGGGTTCAGTACGAATTCGCAAATAATCAGGCCTTTGCGATCAATTCGTATGCAATTACCTCGGCTAATGATGCTCCTGACCGTGATCCGAAGGATTGGACGCTTCTGGGGTCCAATGATGGGACTAACTGGACAGTGGTGGATAGCCGTACCGGACAGAGTTTTGCCGCCCGGTTCCAGCGTCGACTTTTCAAATGCACCAATACCACCCCGTACCGCATCTATCGGCTGAATGTGACCCTCAATAACGGCAGCAGCAATCTGATGCAGTTTGCGGAATTGGAACTGATTGAAAACGGCATTTCCAGAACCGCCTATTACCAGTTATCCTGGAGCAGCCAAATCAGCAACACCGAAAGTGCCCGCCTGGTTCTGGACAGGATTACCGGCAGCAAATGGCTGACGGCAAGCGGCAATGTCACCGGCTGGCTGGTGTATCAATTCCTCGGCAAGGGGGCCTATGCGATTAATGGGTATGCGATTACCTCGGCTAACGATGCCCCCGAACGCGATCCGAAAAACTGGAACTTTGAGGGGTCTTTTGATGGAAGCCTCTGGACGCCCATCGATACCCGTACCAATGAATCCTGGAGCTCGCGTTTCGAGCGTCGTGAATTTACTTTTACCAATAATGTTGCCTATCCATATTATCGCCTGAATGTCACGGCCAATAATGGTTCAGGCAATTTGATGGGCTTTTGCGAATGGGAATTGCTGGAACGGGAACTGCCGGGTTCGGCCAAGTATGTCAGCCCGGCCGAGGCAGCCCTGGAAGTTCCGCTGAATGCTCAACTGGACTGGGAAACCGGCGCGGATCCCAACAGCGGCGTCGGGACCTGGGATGCTATTGGAGGGCATTATGTCTATATGGGAACCCATCCCAGCCAGATGACTCTTCTGACACCTACGGCATTGCCGGTGGCAACCACGGCATACAGCCCGACGCTGGAAGCCAATACCACCTATTACTGGATGGTCGAGGAAGCCCTCAAGAAAGCCGGCGGCGGGGTCTATCCGGCCGGGGATCCGAACAACGTGGCAGGCCGCGTCTGGCGGTTCAGTACCAAGACAACGGTGGTTCTGGTCAATCCGGAAAGTCCGGTGGATGCGTTCGCCAACCTCGGCGGCAGTGCAACCTTTGCTGTTGACGCCACCGACCCGCTGAATGGCACCATTACCTATCAGTGGTACTATGACCCGGATACAGAGACCGATGGCAATGAAGTTCAATTGACCGAAGGCAGCAAATATCAGGGCGTCAATACCGCCACGCTCACGGTGAACAATGTCGCTGAAACGGATAAAGGCGCCTATTTGTGCGGTGTTGCCAACAGCACACAGTTTGTGGTCTATTCCAAGACAGCCAATCTGTATATCAAGAAAACGCTGGCTCATTGGACGCTGGATGCGGCCAGCTACAACGGCACAACCTATGCTGATGCAACAGGTCTGGGGCATCATGCGGTTGTGGATGGGACACCGGTCTTTGCTGATGGTATCGTCAACGGAGACAACAATGCAAGCGATGCTGTCGCC
>JAWRKM010000025.1:0-6270 GCA_040306945.1 Anaerohalosphaeraceae bacterium | reverse complement strand
TCAAGGGCAAATATCTGCTGGTGCCCGGGGGCTGGAGTGAGACCTCCACCATAACGTCCGAATAAAATCACTTTTGGGAGAGATTTATTCCAGGGGTCTGCTTTTCAGTTAAGTCCGACGGGCATGATTCCGATAAGTTCCATGTCGGCGGAAGGTATTACGTCGTCAGGGATTTATTCAAGCGGATCTTTCAGCTGTGCAATACACTCCGCTGCGGAAAGGGATGAGACATGATGTTATTTGGCAAACGACTTGGGCAAATTCAGGCTGGACTGGTCGGTTTGGATATCGGCTCCAGTGCAGTCAAGCTGGTCGGCCTGAACAAGAGCTCCAAAGGGTGGGCGGCCTCGACGGCGGCGTATGCCCTGATTGAGTCTTCTCAGGACCAGAGTCTTCGGGATGAAAATACCGTCCGAGCCATCCACAAATGTTTTCATGACGCCGGAACGACCGGCCCGCGCAGTGCCGTTTGCAGTATTTCCGGACCGGATGTGGCGGTCCGCAGATTCAGTTTTCCTTCCCTGCCGGATGAAGCCATTGAGCAGGCCGTCAAACTGGAAGCACAGCAGCTTTCTGCGCTGGATCCCAATCACAGTGTGGTGGATTATCAACTGCTGCAGGATGCAGACCTGCCTGTCGAATCGGCTCAACAGGGCCGCAAAGGCTATCTGGTGATTGGACTGGAAGAGGCCATTCAGCGAAAAATCAAGACCGCTCAGCAGGCTCAGGTCAAAACGGTTCTGATGGATGTCAGCAGTCTGGCCATTTTAAACTGTCTGGGACAACTGCCGGACAATCAGGGAGCCGACACCTTTGCCGCCCTCGATGTGGGTTATACCATCAGCACGCTGACTATTTTGGGCAAAGACGGCGTCCCGTTTGTGCGGAATCTGTCGGGCACCGCCCAGCAGATATTAACGATGATTTCAGTCAAAACACAAACCAGCGTAGCCGAAGTCAGAAAAAATCTCAGCCAGGACAACACCTCCTGTGACAGTCCCCTGGACGTGGAGCTGAAAAATGCCTGCGGAAAGCTGATTGGTGATGTGCTGGAAACGCTGCGATTCTATTCGCTTCAGCCAAACACCGAGCGCGTCTGCCGGCTGTATTTATGCGGCGGATTTGCGTTGTATCAGCCGTTTGTACGGCTCATGCAGCAGACCCTGCCGACTCCCGTCAGGGTCTTCAATCCGCTGGAGGTGATTTCCTGCCCTTCGGACAACCAAACACGGAAAACCCTGGAACAATTCGGCCCGGCAATGTCCGTTGCGGTCGGGCTGGCAATGAGGTCCATGCAATGATGTTTACCATAGATTTACTCAAAGGTGCAGGGCTGCCGAAAAAAAGCAGACCGCTTGTGGTGGCGATGGCCATGGTGCCTCTGCTGATTCCCCTGATGGGGACCGTGGTACTGGCCGCCTGCTGGCAGCACAATCAAACCCTGATGCAGACCCAGCAGAAAATTATTGATGACAATCAGCTGAAGATCCATGCCTCGGCGGATGACCTGGCCTATTATACTCAGGCCAACACCAAAATTTTTACACTCCGCCAGCAGCTGGAGGACGTCGAGCTGGGACTGCAATACCGCATTCAGGTCTCGGATATCCTCAAGACGCTGACGGAATCCCTGCCGGACAATCTCGTTTTGAACCGGCTGGATTTAAGTCGGATGGATCAGCAAAAAAAAGAAACCGATAAAGTCACAGGCAATGTCAGGCAGACCCTGGTCATTCAGCGAAAACTGCGTGTGGAAGTCGGCGGCATCTCCCAGGATCAAATCGATGCCTCAGCCGATGAATATGTCCAGAAACTCCGGTCGTGTGAACGCCTCAAAGATCGGGTCGAATCCATTCAAATAGTCGCGAGGAACAACGGCTCAATGGATGGTCACCCCTGTGCGTTTTATGAAATCGAATGTGTCCTGAAAGAGCAGAACTAAGATGAAATTCAAACGGCCAAATTCCGCGTTTAAACAGTACACGCTACTGGTCAGCTGCACCTGGGGACTGTGGGCCCTGATCGCCGGAGCAGCCTATTTTCTGGTCCTTGGGCCTCAGCAGATTGCCGTCGCCCGGCTGGAAAGAGAGTTTCACATCAGCAATGAACAATACGCCATGGCTCAGACCGCACAGCGCAAGGAAACCAAGGCGCACATTGAGAGCATCCTGAAGGAACAAACCGAGAAAACCTCACGTTTTGTGGTTCCATCGGATATGGCATCCGGCATGACGGTGCATATCAGTCAGCTGGCTTCAGAACACGGACTGTCTGAATTTTCAACCAAAACCCGGGAGCTGTCCTCGACGTTCGGCACTGACAGCAAGGCTAACCTTACCGACGCCTGGCTGGAATTGACCTTCGCCTGTTCCTTCAATCAGTTTGCCGCTTTCCTCAACAGTCTCGAACGCAGTCGGCCGGTCCTCTTTGTGGAATCAGCTCAGATTATCCGGGATACCGAAGGCTCTGGCCTGCCGCGTGCGCGGGTGCTGATTTCCTATCTGATGGATAGGCCACCGCATAAACCGAAAGATTCAGGCACAACTCCCTGATTTATTGCCGGAGGATGGTGCACAGACCAGGATAGACCGTGAGAATAGTAGCAATTACCAATCAGAAAGGCGGCTGCGGCAAAACCACAACGGCAGTTAACCTTGCCGCAGCACTGGCAATGCTGGGCCACAGAACCCTGCTGGTCGATCTGGATCCGCAGGCCCATGCGACCCTCGGCCTGGGACTGACACCCGAACAGCTGCACCAAACGATTTATGATGCTTTGATTAATCCCTCTGTCACACTCGGACAGATTGTACAGCCTACCATGATTGCCCAGCTGAGCCTGGCCCCCAGCAATGTACTGCTCTGCGGTGCCGAATCTCAGTTGTCTCGAATGCCTCACCGGGAATTCATTCTCAGGCAGCGGCTTGAGACGGTTTACAATGCATTTGACTGGTGTCTGCTGGATTGCTCGCCATCCTTGAATGTCCTGACACTCAATGCAGTCACTGCGGCAACAGATATTCTGGTTCCAGTCCAGACCCATTACTATGCCATTGAGGGCTTGCGCCAGATGCTTGAGACCGTAGAGATTGTCCGGGATCGGTTTAATCCGCAGCTCCAGCCGGCACGCATCCTTCTGACGATGAGCGAAAAAAGAACGCTGCTGTGCCGGGATGTCCAGCAGCAGCTCCGAGCGTATTTCAGGGACGCCGTCTTCAGGACAGTGATTCACCGTCATATCCGACTGGCCGAAGCCCCCAGCGCCGGACAGTCTATTCTGACCTACGACAGGCACAGCCCCGGAGCCATGGAATACACTGCCCTGGCCCGCGAAATCAGCTCTGTCGCGCAGGACCCGTCAATTGAGCGTATCCCAGAACCCGCAAGCGTGGACAGACACACAGACCTTGCCCAAACAAATCGGGTATAAGCCATGAAAAAAGCAGGATTACAGAAAAAAATAGCCTTTATCTTTGATGGCCAGGAGTCGTTGGCACCATCCCAGTCCGCAACTGGAGCCTGTTCGACCCAAAAGAACTGTTCGCCAATCAGCAGTCCAACGCCACTTCCAGAGCCGTCAGCACCGTTTTATACAAAGACCGGGACAGCAGGTGACAAACCCGCCAATGGTTCAACCGAATATCCCATGCTTCCGCAGCGGCCGACAACCCGACCCCGGCCGGTACCGAAAACAAATGCAGGTGGAACCAATATCATTACGCTGCGAAAAGCGATAGCGATTCTCAAAAATCACTTAACCGGATCTGCCACTGGCAAAGCCAATGCACACCAGCGGAAGATGGGCATGCTTGTCGCTGTTTTGACGCTGGTTTTCGTTGGAGTGCTGTATGCCGTCCTGGGTTCAGGCCCATCTATCGCAAATGCCCTGACTCAGGATACCGACACCCGACAAAACATCACCGCTGCATCCCCCAAAAAATGGTCCGAATCGTGGCCTACCCCGCCGCTATTTAGTCCATCTGAGCGCGACCCTATGAAATCCTCTGGCAAAATCACCTCCGGAGGCGCAGTCATCCAGGGCAGCTTGTCCGTGCGCGGCATCGTGTACAGTCCTCAAAAACCATCCGCCATCATTTCCGGACAAGTCCTGTTTGAAGGGGACTCCATCGGGGATATCCGGATCTGCAAAATACAAAAAGATTCGGTTGAGTTTGAAAAGCATGGAAAACGCTGGAAACAGCAGGTCGAACAGTACACTGCAGAACAAAAATAATCACTGACAGGATTGCCAGACAGGACCTATACAGGAGATCAATATGAAATATGCACTGCATCAACTGCTGCGGTTGAGTTTGGGACTTTGGATGGGAGGCATTGGGCTATGTCTGGCCGAAGCCCCCCAATCGTCCAAAAATGAACTGCTGACACCGGTTCAGGAACGCATGCGGCATCCGATCTCGATTGAATTCCGGGACACCCCCATCGACGATGTCCTGCTGATCCTGGCCAAACAGGCGGATGTGGATATCATCAAAAGCCCCAAGGTGATCGGCAATGTTACCGCGACCTTAACCGACATCCCGCTGTCTGAGGCCCTCGAGAATATCCTGGCCGCTCATGGTTATGCTTTTATTACAACAGCCAATATGATCCGCGTTGTGCCGCGGGAAGAAGTCCTTCAGACGCAGGAAAAAAAGGTCAGCCGGGTCTATCGCATTACCTACGCCGATGTGACGGAAGTCGAGGAGTCCCTGAAAAAATTCATCTCCGACGGCGGTTCTATTTCCGCCAATCCCGGCACCAGCAATATCATCGTGACCGACGTGGAAAGCAAAATCGAAGCCATCGATTCATTTATCGAAGAAATTGATCGGGTTACACCGCAAATCCTGGTCGAAGCCCGGATTTACGACGTATCCTCCAAAGACCGTATTGACCTGGGTGTGCAATGGCAGGCCGGCACCGCCACCAGCTATGGCGCCCCCACCACCGGAACACTGGGGTCCGATTTGTCAAGCGTCGGAAATGTGATTCATGGAAATCCTACTGACAGCAGCCCCTTTTCCTCGGTCACCAATCCACACGCCACAGGCACCTTTAATGGCAACATTAATCAGGCCTCCAACACCAATGCCCTGATGCGGTTCGGCATTCTGAATGAACACGTTAATATTGATGCAATTCTGCGGGCCGAGCAAGAAGATATCCGTGCCAAACTGCTGGCCAATCCCCGTATTATGGTACTGGATAATCAGCAGGCCCAAATTAAAATCGTTGAGGAAATCCCCTATCAGGAGCTGACCGAAACCAGCGGCGGCGGCGCTATCGGCACCACCCAGTTCCGTGATGTCGGTGTGGAATTGCTGGTTACGCCCCACTTGACACGGGAAGGCCTGATCCGACTGATTCTCAATCCGAAATTCAGTGTTCGCACCGGCGATGTCCTGGTCAGCACCGGGAATAATAACGTTCCCGCTCAGCCGATTATCGCCACACGACAAACCATGACGACAGCGCTGATTCGTGACCAGCAGACAGTCGTGATCGGCGGCATGCGAAAACAGGATGTCTCGACTCAGGTCAATAAAGTCCCCCTCCTCGGTGACATCCCGCTGCTGGGCGAGTTGTTCAAATTCCGCGGCGAAAGCATCATCAACAGCGAACTGGTGGTATTTATTACCCCGCAGATCGTAACCGACCAGGTCCTGACAGCAGCCGAGCAGGTCCATCTGGAAAATACCCATTTTGACTCGCCCAAAATTGCGCAGCCCAAATTACTCAAAGACAACTCAACAGACCTGAAACAATAACGCTAAGCCCGCGACATGCGGTTGAAACCTCTAAACACAATGTGGCCGGGCCATTTGTCAGAGCAGATGGATTCCGGCCAGTTCTTTTTGCAGCTGGTCGGCCCCCTCGAAACGGATTGCCGTCATTCCCACAGCCCTTGCTCCATCCACATTCTTTTGTAAATCATCGATAAACAGGCACGCTTCCGGCGGCACCCCGACATCGCCGGCTGCGGCCAGATAACTGTCCCGACTGGGCTTAACCGACCCGATCTGAAAACTCAGGGTCGGCTTTGGAAAATACTGCATCAGGAGGTAATGACGGCGGATAAAATCCCAATGCAGCGGATCGGTATCGGACAACAGCCCCAGCCTGACTTTGCCGCTCAACTGAGCCACGATGGAGTCCATTCCTTCCATCGGAGCAAAAATATCGCACCAGCCAAACACAAACGCCTCATACGACAGACCAAGCCGGTAGTCATCCTGCAGCTTTTGGTAAAATTCCTGCGTTTGGATG
>JAWRKM010000024.1:0-33486 GCA_040306945.1 Anaerohalosphaeraceae bacterium | reverse complement strand
CGGCTGCGTGCCCGGGCGGGTGTCTCGCAGACCACCACACGGTTTACCCCCCAGGAACCCAGTGTTGTGTTCTGGATTCTGGTGGACGGCAAGGTGCGGCAAAGCCAGCCGATGCGGGTCAGCGACGGCAGCTTTGAGATTGATGTGGCGCTGGAATCTGCAGATCGTTTTGTGTCGCTGGCGGTGACTGAATACGACAGCGGCAATGCGTACAATTGGGCCTTGTTTTTAAATCCAAGGCTGGAACTGAATGTGTCTGAGTAATAAGCGGAGTATGTTAACGAGTATGATACTATTCTATAATCGCCGTGGTTATAGAATGGTCACAGAGTCACGGCATGTGGAGGTGTACCATGGGTAGGTGTTCAATATTAAGTTTAGCACTGGTTATGCTGCTGATAGGTGCAGTGCAGGCGGAGATGATCGGCGTGGATTACTTCGATTATCCGAATGGTAATATTGCAGGAAAAGCAGGAGGATTGTATTGGGATTGGAATAACGTCACCAAAACACATACGGGGACCGTATCCAACTGGAATAATGTATTTAACACGGTCAATGTGCAGGATGGCAAGCTGGTGACCAGCAACAGTGGTGCCCGGCGCGAGTACAATGGTCCCTCGGAAGGAACAGGGACGAATCCTGACACCGACGAGCGGCTTGGCGCCTTTCGTGGAACAGGGACGGTTTACTATGGCGTCAAGATGACCCAGGAGGTTGCAAATCCCTGGTGCGGCTTTAGCGGCTACGACTTTGGTTCCGAGCGTATCTTTTTTGGACAACCTAACGGAGATAGCTACTTTGGCATTCAGATTTCCGGCGGAGCCAAGGCATTGAGCACCATTCCGGTGGTGATCGGGCAGACATATCATCTGGTGTCTGCGATTGATTTTGATGGGGATCAATTGCGTCTGTGGGTGAATCCGGACGGCAATGACTGGGACAATGGCGCCGCCGACAACTCTGCAGATGTGACGCTCGTTTACACAGGTAGCAATTGGAATACGTCGGTTCGCCTGGCCAGTGGGGCCCAGACCCAGTGGGACGACTGCATGGTGGCGACGACTTTTTCTGAACTGCTTTACGGTGCAGCGATGAATCCGTCGCCGGCTAATCTCCAAACCAATGTTCCATTGAATGTGACGCTCAGCTGGGATCCGGCCCGTGACCCGGCCAACTTTGCCCAGCCGGATCCGGCGGTGAAGGCCCATAAGCTGTATGCCAATTTTGCCAATCCGTCTGATCCCAATTTGTATTTCATTGCTCAGATTGCCAATACCGGCGAGCGGGCATCGTATGATGTAAGTAATCTGAAACATAACACCCGCTATGCCTGGCGCATCGTTGAAGTTACGGATGCGAATGATATTGCCGGAACAGTCTGGTCGTTTACGACGATGCCTCCGATTCCGGTGATTACCCAGAATCCAGTGTCTCAGACAGTTGCCAGCGGTACGACAGCGATTTTTACCGTCGGACATCTTAACGGCACTGATTTCCAGTGGTATTTTAATGGGACACCCATTAACGGGGCCAATACTGCCGAGCTGATTGTGTCGAATGTGTCAAAAGCCAATGAGGGTGCCTATACCTGCAAAGTCTCCAATGGGGCATTGCCCGATGGTATAATCTCTACGCCGGCTTATTTATGGACCAAGCGTCTGATGGCCCACTGGACCTTTGATAATACACTGACCGATACCGTGGATGGATGGGTTGGTACCTATAGTGACCCCAATGGCCCGATGTATGTTAACGATGGCATCCTCGGACAGGCTCTCAGTCTTGAGGCGGGTGATGGCAAATATATCACCGTTTCAGGCACTGAGGACGTCTTTAATTTCTACCCGCTGGGCTTGACAGCTGCCGCCTGGGTTAAAACGACTTCTCAAGGCGGAATTGTCTCCAAAGAACAGGATAACACCTGGTCCAGGGGCTGGGCGATGACCACGGGCGAGTCCGTCGGTTCCTATGCTTACCGCAGCTACGGTGATCTTCGCGGAACCAGCACTGTGATCGATGGCAAGTGGCACCTGATTGCGGTGTCCTGTGAAGTCGATTCCAATATCAGAGTACTGAAAGTCTATGTGGATGGCGTTCTTCAAAGACAAGTCTCCTTTACCGGAGCCGTCGGACTGTCCACTGCACCTCTGATGATTGGCGTCCAGGAACCTGGGGGAACATTCGATTACGCCGGCCTGATCGATGAACTCAGCATCTGGAATTATCCTCTGACCAAGGAGGAAATTGGTCAGATGTATGCCAATATTTCCGGACGGTCTGTGTGTGTTGCGCAAGTCGAGTACGATTTGAATGATGACTGCATTGTCAACCTGGGTGATTTAGCGATTATTGCTCAGGCATGGCTGAACTCGAATATTATTGAGCCGGCGAATTAATCCGAAGTTTGTGCCTTGATTGGGCATGGGAAAAGACCTGTGCCCAATCATATTTGGCTTTCCCCCCCCTGTGCCGGGCTTGTTTGGCAGCATTGCCTGACAGGCCCGGCATTTTTTATATATTTCCCATTTGAGTTTGGTTGCAGACCATTTGGACTGGCAGACAGACAACATGGGTTGGACCTCGCTATTCTTTTGAGGAATCTCTTTTCATAAAAGGAATTTGGTGGTAGTTTTGGCTTATGAAAATGATAAGCAATGTATATCTTAAGTATGTCGTATGGCTGGTTTTGATAGGCCTGTGTGCGGCGGGGTGTGGGCAGGCTCAGCGGAATGTGGTGTTGACAGGGTATTGGCCAGTAACCAATGAGATGCTGCGGGAGTTTTGTGATGACCCGGTGATCAATCCGGATGGCTGGAAGGGGAAAAACTGGAAGTCGATGGGCTATGACGTGTATGCATTTTTCCCGACCTTCCCGGCCAATCCGTATCAAAATCCCAAGGGAGAGGGGGTTCTGGAGGTAGATTATCAGGATACTTTGGCAGATTTTGAAGCGATTGTAGCGAAATATAAGCCGATAGCAATTGTCTGTTATGGGATAGGGCTGGGGCCGTGGGAAATTGAGCGGCGGGCTGTGGTGCGGGATCGCTGGTCGCCGGATTATCTTGAACCTAAGTATCCTGAAGAAAAGACTTTAGAGAAGATGGCTTTGACTGGAAAGACCTATACCACCACCCTGCCGGCCGAGCAGATCGAGTTGGTTGTGAATCGGGCGGGATTAGGTGTAAAGGCCTGGATCGATGAAGATGGAGACCCTGGGGATTTTTTGTGTAATTATATCGCCTGTTTGGCGATGGGGTATCAGAAGAAGTATGGGGATCGAGCAAACCCACACTATTGTGCGGCGGCAGGGTTTATTCACGTTGGGTCGGGGGTGTCCCTGGAACAGGCACGCAAGGCACAGGAGCTAACGCTGGAGGCCGTACTGAAAAGCATAGTTATGCGACAAAGTAACTCCAATTAGCAGGACAAATTTATTACACTAAATGGTATTGTATATCTATATATAGATATTATAAATGGGGATTTGTGCGAATGGGTGGGGGTGGAGGCGGTTTTCGATTGACGAAACGCGTAAATTATGGTACATAAACCCATTCTGAAAAATTCAGCCAGGACGGATTCCACTCACAGCCGATTCAATGTGTCTGACAAAACCGACCGTTTTGTTGGAAATGGGAAGCGATGTCATTAGAAGAACTTCGCAAGAAAATTGATGCTTTGGATGAACAACTCGTCGAGTTGATCAATCAGCGTGCGCGGATTGTGGTGGAAATCGGCAAGCTCAAAGCAGCAGAGGATACGCCGATATATGCACCCGACCGGGAGAAGGCTGTGTTGGACAAGATTGCCCGCTGCAACCCGGGCCCATTACCGGATAAAACGCTGGCTGCAGTATGGCGTGAAATTATGAGCGGGTCGTTCTTCCTGGAACGTCCATTGCGGATTGCGTATCTGGGCCCCATGGGCAGTTTTAGCCATAATGCGGCGATATTGAAATTCGGCCAGAGTGTGGATTACGAGGCGGCGACGGATATCCGGGCGATTTTCGAGGAGGTGTCCAAAGGGCACAGTGATTTCGGGATTGTGCCGATTGAAAACTCCGCGGGCGGTGGAGTACGCGAGTCGCTGGATGCGTTTATCGAAACGGATGTGATGATCTGTGCCGAGGTGCACATGGCGATTCATCATAATCTGATGGCCAACTGCCCGATGAGTGCGATCCAGAAGATCTATTCGCAGCCGGAGATATTTGCCCAATGCCGCAACTGGCTGGCCGGAGCGTTTAAGGATGCCCAACTCATTCCGATGGCGTCCTCGTCGAAGGCGGCCCAACTGGCGTCCACGGAACCGGGTGCGGCCGCGATTGCCTCGGCGGTGGCTGCGGAGGTGTACGGGTTGAAGATTTTGTGTCAGGATATAGAGGACATATCAAACAATATTACGCGGTTTTTGATTATCGGACGCGAGGATGCCAAGCCGACCGGCGATGACAAGACGATTATTTTGTTCAGTACGGCTCATCGAACGGGGGCGCTGGTGGATGTGCTGAATGTGTTTAAGGACTATAATATCAATATGACCAACATTGGTTCGCGTCCGAATAAGAAGCGCGAATGGGAATATTATTTCTTTGTGGATTTTCTGGGGCATAAGCTGGACGCTCACGTGAACAAGGCACTGGAAGAGGCCAAGCGGCATTGTGTGCAATTGTCGGTTTTGGGCAGCTTTCCGCGGAGCACGTCGGTGCTGTAAGAAAATCAAAAGTCAAATGTAAATCTTATGGAATCCGTCATGCCGACGGAGGAACCATTGTATCGCTTTGCTCTGCATCAGGCATCGAGCTGGCGGCAGAATATGAAACAACGAATTGTGGAGAAGATTATGAGAAAGCCGTTTTTAGCAGGCAACTGGAAAATGAATATGGATGCGGCCTCAGCGGTGGCGCTGGCCAAGGGTGTGGTGGCTGAGGTGGGGCAGGTGGACAGTGTGGATATTGCGGTTTGTCCCCCATTTGTATATCTGCAGAGCGTGGCGGCGGTCCTGAGTTCGTCCAATGTGGCACTGGGTGCCCAGGATGTCTTTCATCAGCCCAACGGGGCTTTCACCGGCGAAATCAGTTGTGCGATGCTCAAAGATGTGAGCTGTTCATATGTCATTATTGGGCACTCGGAGCGTCGTCATGTCATTGGCGAAACGGATGCCTTGATTAACAAGAAGATTCATGCCGCGATTGCCGGCGGGCTGTTGCCGATTTTCTGTGTGGGTGAATTGCTGGAGGAGCGGCAGAGCGGCAAGACCGAGCAGGTTGTCGCCGAGCAGGTCAAGAAGGGGCTGGAGGGGATCTGCGAGGAGCGGATTCAGGCGGTCACGATTGCCTATGAGCCGGTCTGGGCGATTGGCACGGGCGTCAATGCCACACCCCAGCAGGCCCAGGATGTGCATGCGATGATTCGCGGACTGATTGCCAAAATGTATAACAAGACGATTGCCGATGCCTTGCGGATTCAGTATGGCGGTTCGGCCAAGCCGTCCAACACAGCCGAATTGATGAGCCAGCCGGATGTGGATGGTCTGCTGATCGGCGGAGCGAGCCTGAAGGCGGCGGATTTTGCGGCAATGATTAAGACGTCGATGAAATAAACGGTTCGAGATGGTTCTCGACCGGCATTGCTCTATCGAAAGAACGTTTGACATAACCAAAATGGATATAGATTAGGAGACAGATATGATGCTTCCGTTGGCGGCAATTTCGTTATTCTGGCACGCAATGATTGTGCTGTGGGTTCTGATTGCGTTGGCTCTGATTGTGGTGGTTTTGCTGCAAAAGGGGCGAGGCGGCGGGCTGACCGCAGCCTTCGGCGGAGCCGGCGCGTCGAGTCTGCTGGGAACACGCACGGGAGATTTTCTGACCTGGCTGACGATTGGTCTGACAGCGGTTTGGCTGCTGATGACGGTTTGCATGGGGATCTTCATGCGTCCATCGGATTCCCTGGACCTGCTGGCCCCCACCCCGACGCCTGCAGCGACGGCTCCTGCGGCTGCCGGCAGTCAACAGCCTGCCCCGGCGGCAGCCGAAACACCGGCTCCGGCCGCAGCGTCTGAATCAGCCCAGCCGACCGAACAGCCTGCAACTCCTGCTGTGCCTGCTGCGGAACAGCCTGCCGCACCGGCCGGTGCTGAAGCGGCACAATAAATCCGGATTACGGAGTTGGATATGGTTACCAGCATGACGGGGTTCGGCCAGGCCTGTGCGGAGAGTGAGGGGGTGGTTTATACCGTTGAGATCCGTTCGGTCAACAATCGATACTTCAAGGCGGCCCTGCGTTTGCCGGATATTGCCGCATTTCTGGAAGGTGAAATAGAAAAGCTGGCTCGGGACAATATTCAGCGGGGTACGCTGAATTATTCGCTGCGGATGAAGAATGTATCGGGTCAGGCCCTGTTTGATATCGATGAGAATACGCTCAATGCATATATCGGCCGGCTGCGGCGGCTGGTCCCTGCGGATGCCCGGGAATGCACCATTGATCTGGCGGCGATGCTGGGCCTGCCGGGAATTGTTCAGCCGCTCATCCCGGATGCTGAACACGTTGAACGGATGAAGCGGACGATTTTGAAACTGACTTCCGAGGCTCTGGATCAGCTTAAGCAAACCCGACTGGAAGAAGGCCAGGCCCTGGCCGATGACATGCTCAATCAGTGTCGGAAAATACGGGAAGACCTCGGGGTGATTCGTCAGCGCAAGGATGCTGTGGTACGGGAGTATCACGATAAGCTGCGGAGTCGCGTTGAAGAACTGCTGTCTCAGGCGCAATTGCGAATCGACAATGACCTGCTGGCCCGTGAGGTCGCCATTTATGCGGACCGCAGTGATATTAATGAGGAAATTACCCGTCTGGATTCGCATGTAGCGCAATTTGAATCCTGTTGCAGGAAAGGGGATGCCGTGGGACGGCGGTTGGACTTTATCACCCAGGAAATGCTGCGTGAAGCCAACACGATTGCCAGCAAGGCCTCGGATGCGGTCATTGCCCAGTGTGTCATCGACATTAAATGTGCGATTGACCGAATCAAGGAACAGGTTCAGAACGTTGAGTAGATGACGATGGCAGATCGCAAGGGAAAACTGGCAGTCATCAGTGGACCGTCCGGAGTAGGTAAAAGCACCCTGTGCCGGGAAGTGGTTGGACGAACAAATGCATTTTTAAGCGTGTCCTGCACGACACGCAAACCCGGCCATGCCGAATCCAACGGTAAAGACTACTGGTTTATCACGCCGGAGGAGTTTGAACAGCGAATAGCCCAGGAGGGGTTTATCGAATACGCCAATGTGTACGGCAATTATTACGGAACACCCCGCCAGCCGGTGGAGGATGCTTTGGCGGCAGGTCGTGTGGTGATTCTTGAAATTGATGTGCAGGGCGGACTGCAGGTCAAGCGGCAGTATCCAGAGACGCGAATGATTTTTATCATGCCGCCCAGTCCGGAAGAACTGCTGCGGCGTCTGGAAGGCCGCGGACGCGGCGAGGATGAAGCCAGCAAGAAACGCCGCCTGGAAGCGGCGCAGCGAGAAATAGAAATAGCCCGCCAGCGGTATGATCACCTGGTGGTGAATGACCGGCTTGAACGGGCAATTGACGAAGTAGTACAATTAATCCAGTTGTAACGGGAGAGTATATCATGATTGAAGCACTGAAAGATACCGAAGTGTTGAATAAGGTAGGTGGTCGGTTTAAATTGTCATCCCTGATTCAAAAGCGGATGCTGGAGATGATGGAAGGCAGTCGGCCTCTGATTGAAAACACCGAAGGCATGACGACGATAGAAATCGTGGTCGAAGAAATTCGCCAGGGCAAAATCGCTCTGGATCTGGGCAGTCCGGCCAAAGCGGAAAAGAAATTTACGCTGTAAGGTATGGCTCAGGACGGCATGTCATCGCAGGGCAGACGGACAGTGCTGCTGGGAGTCAGCGGCGGGATAGCAGCGTATAAGGCTGCAGACCTGGCCAGCAAGCTGACCGGCGGGGGATATTCCGTCTATACGATAATGACAGCGGCGGCCTGTGAGCTGATTTGCCCCAAGACCTTTGAGGCGCTGACAGGCCATGCTGTGTATACCAGTCTGTGGTCGGCGCCGGAGGAGTTCAAGATTGGTCATATCGACCTGGCAACGGCAGCGGAAATAGTTGTCGTGGCACCGGCCACAGCCAATATCATCGCCAAGGCGGCTGCGGGAATCTGCGATGATCTGCTCAGTACGACATTGTGTGCCTGCTGGCAGAAACCGATTTTATTTGCCCCGGCGATGAATACGCGGATGTGGAACAATCCGATTGTCCAAAGAAATGTCGCCATTTTAAAGAAGGAATTCAAGGTCCGGTTCGTTGGTCCTGCCGAAGGCCGGCTGGCCTGCGGAGAAGTGGGGGCCGGACGCATGGCGGAAACGGACGAGATTCTGGCCGCAGTCCGTGCGATCTAAGCTGCCTGAACATGAATCAGGGCGTTCTTTTGTTTGATGACACAAAGAACGCCCTTTTTTATTGGACGGTTTGGTAATTAATAGATCAGAATCTCAACCAGTTTCTTAAATTGCTCCAGATTGTCCGGATTTTTGGCAAAGGCATCGATGTCTTTTTTTGCAGCCCGAAGCATCATGGTCGATGTAGTATTTGGGGACCATTCTGCGGTTTCTTCTTTAGCGGGCGCAACACTATCCTGACAAGAGCACCGTATCACCAGGACCACCCACTGCTGAGCTTCCAGGTTGCGGATATTTGCGGCGTGACGAAACGCTTTGATGCATTTTTCCTTCAACGCCTCCACTTTGTCTGCATCATATACGGCTCCTTGTTTGGGCAGAGGCGGTTCGTTGACCGGCTGTCCCTGAAGTTTCTTTTTGGTTTTCTGCCAGACTTCATCTGCTGCAGGGTCTTTGGGCTGAGCTTCGGTCTCTGTCTTTGTCGGCATCAGGGGGTAATCGACATTCTGCAGGAAAATCACACCGTAATCGCCGATGTAAATCTGTGACGTCATGGCGTCAGTATTGAACAAACCGCTGACAAATCCCATGGAAAACCACCCTTGCTGGATCTCCGGATTGACAGTCTCATCCCAAATCTGCGACATAATCTGCATGTCTTCGTGAATCTGCCTGATGGTTTCGGAGGAGGTTTTGGGGCCTGGAATAATCAGTACAGAGGCATTGTCGGCAAACGGAGCGGCACTGGCAGCCCAGCCGCCGCCCATGCCGCCCATATAGTGCGGTATTTTCCCGCGGATACTGCCGACGATATCGCCGGCCATTTTTCCAGTTGCCAGACCGATTGCCTGCCCCGGTTTTGAAAGGGCAGTCCCTTGTGTCCCCTGCTCTGGCTGTTGGGCTTTCCGGGCCGCTTCGAGAGCTGCCTGCTGAGTTTCCATCATTTGAGTCTGGGCCTTGATGATATCCTCTGTCAGTTCGAATGTCTTGTTCTGTGCACCTGCAAACCCCGAGACGATACTCAGTAACACGACGGTCATGAATTGCTTATACGAAGTCATACGTGAACCTTTCATTTTACATGTTTATTGGTTTGTATTTGAGGATTCGGACAATACCGGACGGGTTTCAAACAACTGCCGGCGGGTACGCGCGATTTCCTCGCCGGTGGCCAACGCCAGAGACGTGACGGCTTTTTGCGTTTGTCTTTTGTCCTGCAGGCGTTTTTCTTCAAGCCGCAGCAGGGCGTCAGAAACGACTTGACGATCCCGGCTCTGGACGGTCTGTACGGCCTCTGCGAATTCGCGAATCAGTTTGGCATTCATCGTCTGGGATAAGGCAATGGACTGGGCGGATGCCTCGTTGATCTGTGCGGTCATTTGGGCGGCAAGATCATTTCGGATTTGCAGCAATTCCGGACGCAACTGCTGGATGACGGCTGCAGCCAGCTTCTGTTCTATTTGCGGTTGAATTGTCTGCGACCACTCTGCAAAAAGCTGTTCTTGATTCATCGCAGGCTGAAAGAGTCGAGCTGCGAAAAAGCCTGCCGTAATCAGTATGACGGCGGCAGCCAATTGCCAGATGCAGCGATAAGGCCAGGGCTGTGATGCTAAAGCGGGATAGACTTCTTTTTCTCGTAATCGCTGCAGCAGGCAATCCTGTCCAGCCTGTATCCGGCTGTCCAGAGAATTCGCCCATGCGGTTAAGCGTGTGTCCTGCTGGATTAAAGCATCGTAATAGCGACCGCATCCATTGCATTCGGACAAGTGTTTTTGCAGTGAGGCGGCCTGAGATGGAGACAAGTGCCCGCAGCAGTAAGCATCAATATCCGCCTTGTGATTTGGACATGGATTGAGATTCATTTTTGGTACTCCGAGAGTCGTTCATACAACAATTGCTTTGCGGTTTGGATTCGGCGGCATATGGTAGATTGTGATGTTCCCAGGTGGGAAGCAATCGCCCGTTCATCGTGGCCGTCCAGATAATACATCACCAGCGGGATGCGATAATCATCCGGCAGGCCGGCGATAGCCGTGGTTAAATCCAGATAATCGCCATCCAAAGAACAAGGGTGCACATTCAGGGTTGAAAATCGCTGTGTTTTTTTACGCCGGCGAAGGCTGTCCATACACATGTGTCTGGCAATTTGATGAATCCAGTTTGCAAAGAGCGAATCATCCCGTAAATTCCGCAATTTTTCAAAACCCCGCAGAAACGTCTCCTGACAGACGTCCTGGGCGTCATTAAAGTTCATCAGGATCGCATAACAAAGGCCCAGTACATTGCGGTAGTGACGCAGAACAAGCTGCTCATAGGCGGTCTTGTCTCCGTGCCGAGACTGGGCTGCCAAAATCTGATCCGAACGTTCGTCCAAATAGGTCCTTTCGTATCCTGTCTGTTTATAATCTTGACGAAAGCAGCACCAGGATTATGCAAAATTCCTGAAAAAAGATGCAAGTTTTATGTGGATATATCATAGCCGGTAGCCGTATTTATTGTCAGTGATTTCTCAATTTTTAGTCTGTATTTTTATTCCTTTCTATTTTATCTTGGTTTGGATGACAACGATACAGAACAGTAAACAAATGCGATTCTTGATTACGGCTGGCGGGACTCGGGAATATCTGGACCCGGTACGGTATATTACCAATGCCAGTTCGGGCCGGATGGGATATGCGCTGGCGGCGGCGGCCTTAAAAGCCGGGCATGCGGTGACCCTCATTTCAGCTCCGACGAGTTTGAGACCGCCCACAGGGGCAAAGGTAATTTGGGTGGTTTCTGCGAAGGATATGTTCATCGCGGTGAAAAAGCATTTCAAGGCCTGTGATTGTCTAATTATGGCTGCGGCAGTCTCAGATTATACGCCGATTGATACCGCTAAGGTGAAGCGAAAAAAGGAACCTAAGATGCTGACGCTCAAGCTCAAACCAACAGAGGATATTCTGGCCTGGGCTGGTCGGCATAAAAAACGACAAATTGTGGTCGGTTTTGCATTAGAAGACCGGAACCTCAAACGCAATGCCGAAAAAAAGCTGATTTCCAAGAATGCTGATATGATTGTGGCGAATGGACCCGCAGCGATTGGCGCTGATTCCTCTCGTGTTGTATTAAAAACACTGCAAGGCGGCTGGATCGAAATTGCAGGGGATAAAGCCAAAACCGCTCGGGCGATTATTCGACATATCACGTCGCTGATTGCGAGGTAGCTGGGATTTGTGATAATTTCCAGTTACGGTAGTACAGCACAATATCCGTCAACACCATTAAGCCGTTAAGGCTGTAAAGGGCGATGATCCAATCCTGGCTGTGCAGGAGTTTATGGATAATGCCAGCGATGTATCCAATCAGGACAATATAGAGAAAGATAATGCTTTTTCCGGCACAGGCCCGCGATTTCCACGACTTATAGATGCTAAATGGCCAGGCGGCTCCAAAACAAATCAGCATAATGGCTTCGAATATACTCATTCAATTCTTCCTGTAATTACAAAAAACCGGCAGCCGAGGGAAACGGGTATCCGCTCGGCTGCCGAGGTAATTATAGGAAATAGATGTATTTATTCAACCTTTATTCACATGGGGCCAGGCTGTTGCATTCCAGCCAGTGTTTAGCTATTTCTGCAAAATCCGTCATATTCACCATGCAGTCATTATTGAAGTCGCCGGGAATGACGGTGTAGCCGGGTTTGATCTGGGCTGCCTGACATGGATCGGCCCGTACATAAATCTGGGTAAGTCCTGTTCCCTGCAGGTCGGTGTCATTGGCTGTCAAGCGGAACAGATAGTCACCTATAGCTGGCAGGATGACGGTGGTTTGTGCCACATTGCTGGGATCAATGGTTACAGTGGCCGGGCCGCTGACCTGCTCCCACAATAAGGTTAATGGAGCCGGATAACCGTCGTCGGTGGCACTTCCGCTTAAAATGGCGGTTGCAGAGGTCGGGTCGCCGGCGTTATTGAGCCAAAGATACTGTGTGCCGCCGGTGGTTACCTGTGGGGGATTGTTGTTGGTATTAAATGTCCAGACATAACCTTGTGTCAGACCTCGGGTGGTATCGTGTACATCGACAATCCAGTAATAGGTGGTGTTGCGCTGAATGAGGCCGGCGGGAATGCTGACAGATTGAGCCTTCGTCCCAGTAACCAGGGTATTAAGATTATAGCCCGGCTTGGCCAGATTGGGTTCATTGGTTCCCAGGTACACATCACAGGTGATGATACCCCCAACTTCGTTGGGTTCCGGATTGGTCCAGCTCAGTTGAGACAGGCCGATGCCAACATTTGCATAGTTTGCCGGTACCGGTGATGTGGCACGGCTTGGGACGACAATATCTCCACGCAGAAGAATTCCTCCCAGCACCGGATTCGTGGAAAATTTAGTCGAATGGCTGGGTGAGCATATTTCGAAATCGGAATTCTGTGCGTCATAGGTGACAAACAGGAGCAGAATATTGTTGTCCGTATCGGCATTCAGCACATCATCCAGCAATGCAGAGACGGGGGTTGATTCCCATACGTCCAGGGCTGGACGCGGAAATGACATCAGCAGTGGTGACAGTTCCGTCATATTCAGAACATCGATCGTAATTTCAGAGCCGCGTGTCGGAGCAGGGTTGCGCACCAGGCCCGGCAGTGTATTCCAGGTCTTGCCGTTGAGGACGATATTGTCATAGTCTTCCTTAACAGCATACACATACAAATTTTTGCCTGATGTGCCTTTATCGACATTCAGGGTCAGATAGCAGTTGGCAAAGACCTTGCCTGGCTGCTTAATGGAGGAGATGTCATAACTGTAAAAAGCGATACGACGACGGGTCGTACTGGCATCCTGATAGTTGCGAATATCTGAAATGGTGGTACGGCGTGTGCTGTCGGGACCGATTTGTGCATCATTGCAGGCCATGCAGTGATCCGCCGCCTGAATGATGAATGAATCGGCGCGGACGATGGCCGCAGTTGTCAGCAACACTATTGCGGCGACATAAAAGGGTTGGGTTTTCATATCATTATCCTCCAGATTCGTGTTATCGTTTTTGGGTTTATGATTGTGCCGCTGAATCATCAATAACAGGGAACCAGACTGTTGCATTCCAGCCAGTGCGCTGCAAAGAGGGTCAGGTCATTGAGATTCACAAAGCAGTCGCCGTCGATATCACCTGTAATAGGAGTATATCCGGGCTTGGCTTTAGCTGCCAGACAGGGTGTGGCAGCCACGACCACCTGAACTGAATCCGAGCTTGTAATGGCACTGTCGTTGGCGGTCAGGACAAATTGGTAAGTACCCGTTGCCGGAAGCACCAGCGAAACATCATTTGTATTGGCCACGACCTGAGTTGCAATAATGACACCGTTGGGGTCGATAATCTGAGCGGGGCCGGAGGTCTGAGTCCACAGGCGGGTCAGAAACCCGGATGGTAAGCCGTCATCGGTAACGGTTCCAGCCAGGTTGACGGTCGCACTGGCCGGATTACCGGCATTATTCAGCCAAAGATACTGGTCTGCGCCGGCATTGACTATCGGTGCGGCATTATCCGTACTGAATTGCCATAATATCCCCTCGGTCAGGCTGGGTGTCCGGCTGCTGTCATAGACATCAACCATCCAGTAATATGTCTTATAGGCCGTCAAAGCATAGGGCACAGCAACACAGGAACTGGTAATTTGTGTCGCGATTTTCTGCAGGCCGTAATGCGGCAGCAAATCGTTGGGCTCTGTCGAGCCGAAATACACGTCGCATGTAATGAGCCCTTCAGGCTGGCTGGGCAGAGGATTCGTCCAGCACAGCTGTGTTAGCGAAGGCGAAGCGTTGCCAAAGTTTGAGGGCTGGGGTTTGATAGCGCCGGTCGGGATACGGCGTTCGCCGCCCAGTACGACCCCAAAAAGCTCGCCGCTTCCGGAGGGATTGGGATATCCTGTTCCGGCTGTGGTTGAGCGGGAGGAATAGTAAATATTATTGTCTGTTCCGTTTGTCAGCCCCACGAACAGGAAAACGACCACGCCGTCATTGTCACTGTTGAGAAAATCCGTCAATTGCTGGCTGGGTGCGGTCGATGCACGGGTATTGACCGCAGGGGGCGTAATCACCATCAGGGGGCCTACCAGATCCAGCGGGTCCAGTGTGACGGGAGTATTCAGAGGAGGGGTTGGCGAATTGAAAACACCCGGGCAGGTATTCCAGCTCGTGGAGGAAACCGTAAAGTTGTCCAGATGTTCTTTGATGCCATAGACGGTTGTGACGCCTCCGCGAGTCTGAGTCCGGACACTGAAGAAGGCATTGGCGAACACTTCTTCCGGATGTTCCGGGTCGCGAGCATTGTTGAGATTATAGCTGATGACTGCAACACGGCGGCGTGTGTCGATATTGCGTGCCCCAAGTCCCGTTCCGCTGGACCGCGTGTTGGGTTGAAGATTACTGTCGTTGCCAATTTCAACATTGCCGACGGCCTGCAGGGCAAATATCGGAACCGAAAGGGTGATGTTTATTATTTTTTCAGTTGTTTTGCTGCCGTCCGAGACCGTTATTTTCAGAGAATACACCCCCGCAACGGACATCGTTACTGTCGGGTTGGCAACAGCCGTGCTCGGGGCAAAGTCGATTGTTGCACCGTCGGGCTTGCTGAGGACGGTCCATTCGATCGAAACGCCGGTTCCCGGAATACCATCGTCCACGACCGAACCATTAATGGCCAGGGAGGTATTCGGCAGAGCCACAGTTGCCGTCGCGGGAACGCCCAGAATTTGCGGCGGCAGGTTCCAGCCTGCGGGCGCTGCCGTGATGGCATACATGGCCCGGCTGCTTCCATTGTTCTGTTCCCCCAGGGTGATCTTATTAGGGTCTGTGCCGACTGTCAGGGAGTACACGGTTGCCGGTTCACTGAAACCGATGGTATAAGGGGTTTGCACAAAGCCCAGCGTATTGACCCAATCCATGACCCCGTTTCCGAGGGTTGGGGCATCGGCGGCATTGTTGTCGCCCACACGATTGTCGATGATCAGGTACAGTGTACCCGGTTTTACAAAACTCACCTCGTATTGAACATCGGCATCGGTTTTGTCATCCATGGCTGTCTGGATATAATCAAGGCCTTTAAAAATGCCTGCATCACTGTAGAAAAACGTGTCGCGGTCCACAAAAATTCTGGCTCCCGCATCCAGTCCGCCCTTGACCAGAACCGGACTGGCCAGGGTACTGTTGTATCGGGTTACCGCAGCAATCACATTCGGATCGGTTACCTCTGCGGATGCAACTTGGCTTAATGCCATCAGACATAAAGCCAGAGTCAGACACACTGTGTTGGTTCTCATCATAATACACCTCCAAATTAAAGTATTAGTATGTACGCGAACGCTTAATAACCCGAACCGCCCCATCGGTCGGAATTCCAGAGCCAATAGACAATATCCTCATCCTTGTCGGCCGGATTGACGACACTGTAATCCTTCATGAGGGCATTGAAGTGCTGAAATCGATTGCCGATGTCGAGGGTATTCAGTAAATTTTTGACATTGGCATTCGTGCTTTTGGCAAATTCCCAGGACCCCAGTGTCATATCAGCCATGAGGATGCCGCTGGATGTGTTATTGACCGAGACAATATTGTGTCGAATTTTTTTCTTCCAAAGCCAGATATAGGTGCCCCAGAAAAACGGGGTTTCGTTTCGATTTTCGAGGGTCTGTGTGTCATACGTGGTAAAATCCCCGGCCAGAACTTTGTCACGGGAATAATTTTTGGTGTGCGTGACTTTTTCAGATGGGCAGAAAAAGGGTTTTCGATCCGGAAGAATGCCGGCATCCATCAGGTCTTTGACTGCCCACGGCTGCCATTCGTAGGAGTAATCGCCGGTGCCGTTGACAAAGCACCAGTTTCTGATGCCCTGATTGTTGGACGCGCTGTCTTCGGGTTTCTCTCTGAAATTAAAGCCGGTGTTGGATTCGTAAGCCCCCAGAGCCAGTCCGATTTGGTGCATGTTGGATTTGCAGCTTGCCTTTTTGGCTGTCTCTTTGGCTTTTCGAAGGGCGGGCAGAATGATGGCCATCAGCAATGCAATAACCGCCACGACAACCAGGAGTTCGATAAGTGTAAATCCTTTTTTAGTTTTCATAAACAATTCCTTTCTATCCTGTCGGGCCAACCCCTGCTTCCACCGATCCTCGTTTTGAAGCGTGTTCCCGTTCCAGGACATTTGTGTCTGTGCCGCCTGTATCGGCGGCTGTTTCAGGTGTATTGAAAACGATTATTCAGGATTCAACTGGGGCCGGGCAAACAGGCACCAGTCATAAGAAATCTTCTGTTCTGTTCCGCCAGTGGTAACCAGGGTCAAATAACGATCGTCTGGCTCAATGAGCACATGGATGGGTATCGCTCCCTGTGCCGGAGTCAGATTTTCTTTTGAGAACCGCACTTGCCCATCAATCAGGACATAAAAATTGGCTTTGGGCAGATAGCCGGGCAGGGCCTGCTGGGCATACTGCACGACGGTTTCCGACAGACCGCATTGGGCGGTGAATGATTTCAGAGCAAGCGTGCTGTGAAGGGCACGTATTTTTTCAAGGTCAAACGTAATGCCGGCGTTGGGATGGATACAGATGGTCGGATAATCCGGTTCTCCGCAGACATGGCCATCCAGCGACTGGAGATGGCCCGGGATGCGGCCTGTGCCGCGGCTGACCTGGCCGGAATTGTTGATGTTATAACAATATTGTCCGCAGGTTTTCGGGGCTTTCCAGAAATAATCTCCACTTTGCGAGATGGCCACTGGCCCCGCAGAGCCGTCGGGAGAGAAGATGCCGTCAATATAGGGGCTGTCCGGTACAGCGATAAAGACGTTGGTGGAGTCCTGACGCTGTCCAATATAATACTCTTGGGTTGAAGCAAATGCCCCGTTGTCCCAGCGGATACCTGTGTTGGGTTTTCCAGTGCCCAGGCCGTTGCCGCCGCCGACCATATCTGCCAAATCCAGCGACTGTCCGCGCCAGACGATGTTGTTTTGGGATTGAATATCACGAACAAACAGTCTGTCATTGCAGGTAATGTCTGCGATCCGTGAAGAACGGCCGATGATTTTGGCGTCCCCCTGACTGACCTGAAGACTTGTTTTCTGATTATTGTCACCGGCTACGAGGGTGGTTTTGCCTTTGATGACATGCAGTTCCGTTTCGCCGAAGGGATCCGTCTGCACGCCGAATTCGGTGCCCAGGTCGATAATCTTGGAATTGGGAGTGCTAATGGTAAACCCGAGGGCTTCCGGAGGAACCGAGGCATAAATGCGGCCATATTTGATTTTAACGTGATCGGAATCCATAATCTCAAATTCCGTAGGGGCCTCCATCACAACCCGGGTATTGTTGTCAAAAACGATTTTGGCAATGCCACTTTGCAGCCGTATCGACTGCGATTTGGCTGTCAGTCGAACGCCGGGTTTCAGCCACGTATCCGATTCGGCCCACTGGGCGTGGAAGGTATCCGACAGGGTGGCTACTTCCTGATTCCGGGGCAGTGGGGTGTAATGTGCGAAAACAATCAGAAAGAATAATGCCGCCAGCGATGCAACCGCAGTCATCAGTGAAAATTTATTGATTTTATGAGGAAGAGGGCAAACGGGCTGGACATCCAGGGGTATCGGCAGCGAGGCCTCGGGCTGTCTATCAACTGCCGGGGCGGTTATCTCCGCATTGGACAGCATTTGCCAGACCTCGGGATTCAGCAGGGATTTCTCGTAATTGTTTTCAGATGCGGCCGGGTCGCATTGCAAAAGCACCTTGGTAACCTTGTCGGTTCGCAAAAAGGTGTCGTGGATGTTGCGATGCAGCAGTGCCGACAGAATAAAGGTTCTGGCATTATCGGGGTTTTGCTTGATCCAATCGGATAACTGTTCGGCCTGCTGCGGAGTCATCGCCGAGCTGTCCAGCAAAAACAGACTGATGAGAAGATCTATGGGTTCACTCACAGGCCGCCTCCCTGAAGCTGTTTATGGACACAGTCCCGCAGCGAAATCCGTGCCCGATGCAGCGAGACAAACACATTGCTCTGGGTCATGCCTAACTGCTGGGCAATACGGGAAGTACTGAGTTCACGCAGATAATGCATCTCCAGCATGGTTTTCCACTTGCCTTTGAGCAGCCCCAGACATTTCTGGAGGGCGGTTCGCTGCTGTTCTTTTTGGTGTTCGATGCGGCTGAATTCTTTTTCATACACCTCGGCAATGGCCTGAATGGCTTGTTCATCAAGAACCATCTGCGTTTTTCGCCGCTGGGAGTAATATTTCAGGATGAGATTTTTGGCGATGCCATTGGCCCAGGCAATAAACGACTTATTCCGGTCAAATTCGCTGAATTTTTCCACGGTAATGACCGCAACATTCTGGAGAATATCATCGGCATCCTGGAAATTGGAGACGAGGGAATAGATGAACCCGGCGATCGCCGGCTGTGTCTGGGCCCAAAAAACGGCCAGTTCCTCAGATTTTGGTTTTTTGTTATCCATAATAAAGGAACTCTCCCTTCTATGAGGAATTCCTTTATTATGGCAGAAGCTTACAAAAAAATAAAATTTATTTAATCTGTTATTCCAAGGTCTTGTTTGGTCATAATGCTGTCGAAGGCGTAGCCTGCGCCTTCGATGTTTTCGCGGGCACCCTGTTTGCGGTCGATAACGGCGACGATTTTCTTAACGGTGGCACCGGCTTCGGTGATGACTTTGGCAGCTTCGAGCACTTGGCCGCCGGTGGTGGCAATGTCTTCAACCAGCAGGACTACATCGCCTTTTTTCAGGACACCTTCGACCAGTTTGCTGGTGCCGTAGTCCTTTTTACTATTGCGAACGATGATCCAGGGCTTGCCGGCTTCCATGGCGGTAGCCGCGGCCAGTGCGACTCCGCCCAGCTCCGCCCCGGCAATCAGGGTGACATCGGGCGTCAGATATTTACAGAATTCCTGACCCAGAGCCTTCAGAATATCCGGTTGGGTTTCGAACAGGTACTTATCCATATAATATTTGCTGCGTTTACCGCTGCGCAGCACGAAATCACCTTCCAGATAGGCCGTTTCCTTGACGCGTTTGACGAGTTGGGTCTTATCCACGCTAAACTCCAGATATACATTATCGTTTACTAAGTTTTTCTGTTTGCCTGATGGCCGGGCTATTGTACCCCGCAGACGTTCATTTTCAAGGCATAAAGTCCGGTTCCAGCGGTGATAAAGAGGGTTTTTCGGTCTTTGCCGCCGAAGGTAACATTGGCCGTCCATCGCTGCTGGGGGATGGGGATATTGGCGATTTTCCGGCCTTCGGGATTAAAGACGGTTACACCGTTGCCGGTCAGATAGACATTGCCGCAGGTGTCGATGGTCATGCCGTCGGAGCCGAGGTCGCAGAATAGCCGCTTGCCGGTCAGGGTGCCGTCGGGCTGGATGTCGTATTTCCAGGTCTTGCCGGCCTTGATATCCGCGACATAGAGTGTCTTGCCGTCCGGCGTACCGATGATACCGTTGGCCTGCTGGAGGTCGCCTTCGACGCGGACCAGTTTGCCGTTGGTCGAGAGAAAATAGACACCCTGGCTGGGTTGTTCCATCGGGCCGCGCTGCCAGTAGGGGCGTTTATAGTATGGATCGGTGAAATAGATGCCGCCATCGGGGCGAATCCAGGCATCATTGGGGCCGTTGAACAGTTTGCCGTCGTAGTCTTTGGCCAGAACGGTGTGCTGTTTGGTCTTGACGTCGATTCGCCAGAGTTCGTTTTTCTCATCGGCACAGGCGATCAGGTCGCCGGATTTGTCGAAATACAAGCCATTGGATCGGCCGGCCGGCTGCATGAAGACTTCCATTTTGCCGGTAACGGTGTATCGCATAATCCGGTCGTTGGGCTGGTCGGTGAAATAGACGTTGCCGTCTTTATCCACAGCGGGGCCTTCGGTGAATTCGAACTCGGTCGATAGAGCCACCGGCCCGCCGCCGGCGAACAAGCCTTTGGAACAGTCACAGACGGTGGTACATCCTAACAGGGTCAGAACAAATGCCGCCATAGTTAACGTAACAATGTTTTTTTTCACGTTAATTTCCTTTCGGCAAATGATTTCGGTTCACAGACCTTAAACTTTCAATTCCACCTTTTTATTCAATTGCTGTTTGTATTTTCTGCGTACGGGGGCGACAACGGCGGCGAGGAATTCATCAACCTGCTGGGGGGCGCGGCCGATGTAGCGTTTCGGATCCAGTGTGGCCCTGAGGTTGACTTTGGCAAAGGCCGGGTCGGCCTGCAGGCGGGCGATGAGGTCGTTTTCTTTGCCATGCATCTTGACCTGGGCGGCAGCGTTGTGCGAGTGAACGCGAATCCGCTCGTGCAGGTCCTGGCGATTGCCGCCGGCCTTGACGCCTTCCATCAGGATTTCTTCGGTCGCCATAAACGGCAGTTCTGCCATCACGTGGGCGGCGATGACCTTGGGATAGACGACCAGTCCCGAGGCGATATTAATCAGGATTTCCAAAATGCCGTCTGTGGCAAGAAATGCCTCGGCCAGTGTGACCCGACGGTTGGAGGAATCATCGAGTGTGCGCTCCAGCCACTGTTCGGAGGCAGTCATGGCCGGGCTGGTGGCCAGGCTCAGAACCAGACGCGACAGGCCGGTTACGCGTTCGCATCGCATTGGGTTACGCTTGTAGGCCATCGCCGAGGAGCCGATCTGCGATTTTTCAAACGGCTCTTCGAGTTCCTTGAGGTTGGCCAGCAGACGGATGTCGTTGCACATCTTGTGTGCCGACTGGGCAATGCCAGCCAGGACATTGACCATCAGCGTATCGAGTTTGCGAGGATAAGTCTGTCCGGTCACGATACAAGTGGTCTTGAATCCAAAGGCTTTGGCAATCATCTGATCGAGCTTCTTGACTTTGTTGTGGTTGCCGTTGAACAGGGCCAGGAAGGAGGCCTGTGTGCCGGTGGTGCCTTTGATGCCGCGGAACGGCAGCGTGTCGATGCGCCGTTCGAGTTCGGCCAGGTCCATCGCGAATTCATAGGCCCACAGTGTGGCCCGCTTGCCTACGGTGGTCAGCTGAGCCGGCTGGTAATGGGTAAAGCCCAGCGTCGGCATGGATTTGTATTGTTTGGCAAAGCTGCCCAGCCGGTCGAGCAGACAGGCGACTTTGCCGGCCAGAATTCGCAAACCCTCCCGCAGGATAATCAGGTCTGCGTTATCGCCGATGGTGCAGCTTGTGGCGCCCAGGTGTATAATTGGTGCGGCCTTGGGGGCGACCAGTCCGAAGGTATGGACATGAGCCATCACGTCGTGACGGAACTTCCGTTCAAACTCAGCAGCCTTTGCATAATCGATATTGTCCAGATTGGCGGCCATTTCCTTAATCTGGGCGTTGGTGATTTTCAGGCCCAGTTTCTGTTGGGCTTTTGCCAGCTCCAGCCAGATTCGCCGCCATGTGCGAAACTTGGTATCAGCGCTGAACAGCTCGGCCATTTCTTTGGATGCGTTGCGTTCCACCAGCGGACTGGTATAAATATCGGTACGTTGAGTCATATCCTGGTTCCTTTTGAAACGGGGAATCCTTGTCTTAGCTTGTACAATCCCAAATTCGAAACACTAAATCCAAAATATAAGTAAAAATTCTAAGCGAAAAAAATGACAAAAACAAATCAAATTGACATTTCCACATATCTGTTCAAGATATCTTCGACACGGTCGATAATTTCCGCTTCCAGTGTCCAATTGGCGGCTGGGGCGGTTTGTTCAATCTGGTCCGGTCGGCGGGCGCCAACGATGGCGGCGGTTATTTCCGGTTTCCGCAGGACCCAGGCAATTGCCAGCTGGGCGACGGATTTGCCGCAATCGGCGGCGATTTTTTTGAGCTCATCGACCATGGCCACGATGGTTTCAAAACGCGGGCTTTGGAAATTCGGATCGCGCAGGCGGTGGTCGTTTGCACTGAGGGTGCTGAGATAGTCGGCGTTGAATTTGCCGGTCAGCAGCCCTTTCTGCATCGGGCTGTAACAGACGATGCCGATATTATTTTTGCCGCAATAATCCAGCAACCCAGTCTCAATGCCCCGCTTAAGCATACTGTACGGCGGCTGGATGGCCGCCGCCGGGAAGACTTTTTGCAGCCGCTGGAGTTGCTCGAGGGTGACATTGCATGCCCCAAGATAGCGGACCATCTTTTGTTCCACGCAGCTTGCCATGGCTTCCCAGGCCTGTTCGATCTGTTCATCCGGGATAGGCCAGTGCATCTGGTAGAGGTCGATGCGGTCGATACCCAGCCGAGTCAGGCTTTCCTCGCATTCTCGACGGATACTGTCGGGGTCGAGATTATTCAGTTTTTCGCGGGCGGCATTCCACCGCAGGCCGCACTTGGTGGCGATTATCGGTTTGTGCCGCAAAGGGCGCAGGGCCTGGCCGATGATGACTTCAGCGTGGCCGCAACCGTAAATGGGGGCCGTATCAATCCAATTAATGCCCAATTCAAGGGCTCGCTGAAGGGTATCGATAGATTCCCGGTCACTTTGTTCCCCCCAGCCATACTGCCACGGTCCGCCAATAGCCCAGGTTCCCAGGCCAATGGTTGTCAGTTCCAGATCCGTTTTGCCGAGTTTTCGCTTTTGCATATCTGAATACTCCCAAATAATCCCTTATACTGTATCAAAAAACCCTCTTTTCCACAACGGTAAGCCTCACACAGCTATGAAATTATCATTTTATTAAAAATGTTGTTGAATCAGTGGTCAAAAGTCGATATTATGAACATAAGTTCATAATAAAGAGTATGAAAAATGCCAAGACCCTTTAAACATCGATGTGTCAATGGCCGTCCTGTTGCGGTGATTTATAAGCCGGCAGGTATTCCTGTGGCCGGACTTCAGTGGGTCCAGTTGAATCTGGATGAGTTTGAGTGTATCCGGTTAATAGACCACTTAGGTCTGGAACAGGAAAAAGCTGCCGAGCAAATTGGCGTTTCCCGGCCCACCGTCACGCGGATTTACGCCTCGGCCCGGAAAAAGATTGCCGATGCGCTTGTGCAGGGGCATGCCTTGCGGATTGAGGGTGGGCCGATTGTCCAGCTTGCCGAATTGTGTGGAGGGCGGGGCTGCCAGCGACGGCATCAGCATGGGCATGGGCATCAACCTATGGCTATCAGGCCGCGGAGTGCTAAAATGAAAATTGTTGTGTGTGCGCAAACCAATAGTCCCCAGGCACTACTTGACAGCCGGTTTGGTCGGACGGCGTTTTGGGCGGTCTATGACGACCAGACCAAACAGTATGAATTTATCGCCAACCACCAGAATTTGCAGGCGGCTCAGGGTGCCGGGATTCAGGCCGCTCAGGCGGTTTTAGATGCCGATGGAGGCATTCTGATTGCCTGCAATGTCGGCCCCAAGGCGATGGCGGTTCTTCAGGCCGGCGGCGTCCAGGTATTCCAGGCTCCGTCGGGCATGAACGTGGAACAGGCCATTGCGGCGTATCAGGCCGGACAGCTTCAGCAGATACAAAATGCCAATGTTGAAGGGCATTGGGTGTAAAGGATTTTTTTGAAAGGAGATAACGATGCCAGGTGGAGATAGAACAGGTCCGATGGGAATGGGTCCAATGACAGGCCGCGGATTGGGTGTATGTTCGGGTCGAGCGGGCAGTGCGATGTATCTGGGCGGCGGGCGTTTTGCCTGGGGCTGCGGTATGGGTTTTGGTAGCCGCGGTCGCTGCAATCGCTTCTGGGTGAGGCAGTCAGGTGCAGCATTGGTGCCGCAGGCTGGGCCTCAATCTGCATCCGAGGAACTGGCCGAATTGAAACAGCAGGCGCAAGCCCTGCAGGACAGCCTCAAGGATATCAACAGCCGCATTGAACAGCTTTCCAAAGCCTCTTTATAATGAAAATAGCCATATCCAGTGGTAAAGGCGGTGTCGGCAAGACCCTGGCGGCTGCGTGTCTGGCGTCGGTGATGGCCCAGACACAACCGGTCTGTTATGTGGATTGCGATGTCGAAGCACCCAACGGGCATTTGTTTTTCAAGACGGCCCATACTGAATCGGCGGATGAAGCCCTGCCGTGTATCGAAGGGATGGATCCAAAGCGATGCACATACTGCGGCCAATGCGCCCGTGTATGCTATTATAACGCCCTTGCCGTGGGTAAGAAAAACGCGATAGCATTTCCGGAACTGTGCCGGTGGTGCGGGGCGTGTCTGCGGGTATGTCCGGCAGATGCCCTGATTGTGGGCCGGCGCGTTGTGGGGACAACCTGCCGCGGACAGGCCGGTTTGATTTGCCTTCACTGGGCAACACTGGCCGCGGGAGCTGGCGGGATGACAGTTCGCTTAATTGAGCAGTTGAAAGAGCGGACACAGAACGAAGCCCTGGTCATTTTGGATTCGCCTCCGGGAACGAGCTGCTCGGCAGTACATACTATCCGCGGGGCTGATATTGTCATTCTGGTTGCCGATCCGACTCGCTTTGGAGTGCATGATTTGAAATTGTCAGTTCGTCTGTGTCGTTCGATGAATATCGAGCCGCTGGTCCTGATGAATCGAGTCGGTTTGGGCGATGCGGACGGACTTCGTCGATGGTGTAAAGAGCATCATCTGCGGATTCTGGCGGAATTGCCCGACAGTCGGGAGATTGCCAGTTTCTATTCGCAGGGGATTTTGCCTGTGACGCAAATAGAGAGTCTGCGACTGCAGTTTCAGAATATGGCACAGGCTTTGCGACAGATGCCGTCTATGCAGGTGACGACCGACCATTCCGATGTTGTTTTATCATGGCAGCGGGATGATGTAAAAATAACCGAATTGCCGGACATCGGCGGCCAGCCCTCGACACAGCCGGTGGAGATTACCATCGTCAGCGGCAAGGGGGGGACCGGCAAGACCTCGTTGTGTGCGTGTTTTGCTCAGCTGGCCGGCGGAGTTGCGGCCGATTGTGATGTGGATGCGGCGGATATGCATCTGCTGCTTGAGCCGAAGGTGCTTGAGCAGGGCATATTCCGCGGCGGCCGTGTAATGCAGATTGATTCAGCCCGGTGTACCCAGTGCGGGGCATGTGTTGATGTGTGTCAGTGGAAAGCAATTGTTCGGCAGGATGATGGCAGTGTGTTGATTGCCGAACAGGACTGCGAAGGCTGCGGAACATGCCTGCTGGTCTGTCCGGTTGATGCGATTGGTACCAGGCCAACGGATGATGGGCGATGGTACTGGTCTTCAACGCGATTGGGGCCGATGAGTCATGCGATGCTGGGGCCGGGCAAAGAAAATTCCGGCAAGCTGGTGACGCTGGTTCGCAAACAGGCGGCTGTCCGAGCCGATGGCTTCGATAAGGCCAATCGGGTCGTTGTTCTGGATGGTTCTCCGGGGACAGGCTGCCCGGTGATTGCTTCCATCGGCGGGGCGCGAGCGGCTGTGATTGTGACCGAGCCGACGGTGTCGGGGCTGCATGACTTGGAACGGATACTGGAATTAACCGAGCATTTTCGGATTCGGGCGGGAATTATTATCAACAAAGCCGACCTGAACCGGCAGATGGCAGAAAAAATAAAATTCGCAGTGAAATCGCATCATGCGGACTTGCTGGGGGAGCTGCCGTATGATACTGTCTTTGTGCAGGCTCAGCAGGCCGGCAAAACAATTCTGGAATATCAGCCGGATAGCGAACTATCCGAGACGATTCGATGGATTTGGAAACAGATACAGAGTTTAGCAGGAATAAACCATGAGTAATTCGCAACACACGGACGATCACGGCCATCCCAAAGCGGACATGCGCAAGCTGACCCACAGTATGGCGATGATTGGTAAAAAGATTCTGGTGCTGTCCGGCAAGGGCGGTGTAGGCAAAAGTACGATCGCAGTCAATCTGGCAGTCGAGCTGGCCCGGCAGGGCAACCAGGTGGGTTTGCTGGATGTGGACCTTCACGGCCCCAGCATCCCGCGCATGACCGGCCTGGTTCAGCAGAAGTGTTTCGGTCTGGAAGACCAGATTATGCCGCTGGCGGTTTCAGAGAACCTCAAGGTGATGTCGATTGCCTTTCTGATACCTGATGATACGCAGGCGGTAATCTGGCGAGGGCCGATGAAATACGCCGTGATTCAAAAACTGCTGGCCGATACGGTCTGGGGCAAACTGGATTATCTGGTGATTGACGCCCCTCCCGGCACCGGCGACGAGCCTCTGAGTGCCGCACAGCTGGTCGGCGGTGATGCCGGAGCGGTGATTGTGACTACCCCGCAGAAAGTTGCGGTCGAGGATGTGCGCCGCTGTATTACGTTCTGCCAGCAGGTGCAGTTGCCGGTCTGGGGGATTGTTGAGAACATGGCGTCGCTGTATTGTCCGCATTGCAATCACGAAATCCGGCTGTTCAGTGACCGCTCCGGCGGACGCGAGCTGGCTGAAGAAACCGGGCTGGAACTGCTGGGCAGTCTTCCGCTTGAGCCGGAAATTGCCAAAAGTGCCGATGCCGGCCTGGCTATTCGCGATTGTTCCATCTCGCCCCGGGTCAGTCAGGAAATGGATAAAATAATTGCTCAATTACAAACGAAAATGAAACCCGCTTCAACACAAGGAGATGTTCAGGTGTTAAAGATTGCAATTCCCACAGCCAATGGTCAGTTGTGTATGCATTTCGGGCACTGCGAACAATTTGCCGTAATTACAGTGGATTCGCAGACCAAAACCATCACGGGCAAGGAAATGCTGACGCCCCCGCCGCATGAACCTGGCCTGCTGCCTAAATGGATTGCCCAGCAGGGTGCCAGGCTGGTTATCGCCGGCGGTATGGGACAGCGTGCCCAGCAGCTGTTTACCCAGAATCAGATTCAGGTCGTTACCGGGGCACCGGCGGATTCGCCAGAAAATCTGGTGACGGCGTATTTGAACAACACGCTGCAAACCGGCGCCAATGCCTGCGACCATTAAATCGGTATGGCTTGTGATTATCTCCCATTGAGCGAATGAAAACAGACGTTCTGATCACGGTGTTAGTGGATAATGTGGCCTGGCGTCCCGACTTGCAGGCTGAGCATGGTCTGTCGCTTTGGATCGAATACGGCGGCAATCGCATCCTCTGGGATACCGGACAAGGTGGTGTGTTATCCGCCAATGCGCAGTCGCTGGGTGTGGATTTGGCCAAGGCGGACAGTGTGGCGTTAAGTCATGGTCACTATGACCACAGCGGCGGGTTGCCGTTGGTGTTGTCGGCATCCAGGGCGGATGTCTGGCTGCATCCATCGGCTACTCTGTGCCGCTTCAGCCGGAAAGAGACGGTTCATCCGGTGGGAATGCCTTCGAAGGCTGTCGAATCCCTTCAGGCCAGACCGATTCACTGGATTAAAACCTGGACTTCGATTTATGAGGGCGTTTATTTGACCGGGGCCATTCCCCGCAAGAGTCCGTATGAAGATACAGGCGGAGCTTTTTTTCTCGATGCGGATTGCCGGATTCCAGATACCCTGCCGGACGATCAGGCTCTGGTTGTACAGAGCAGCAAAGGGCTGATTGTGATACTGGGCTGTGCCCACAGCGGGGTGGTCAATACTCTGGATTATGTGCATCAAACAATGTCCGGACAACCTGTTTATGCAGTCATTGGTGGAATGCATCTGTCAAAGGTAAGTCCGGTGCGGCTGGATTATACGGTGCAGGCCTTGAAAAAATATGATGTCCAAATTGTACTACCGCTGCATTGTACTGGAGAACAGGCGACATATTATCTGCGAACTGCATTGCCAGACAGGACCATTCAGTTGTCAGATGGTCCTTCAATCATACTCTAACTCAAACCAGACATGGAGAACGGAATGATACCCAATACCCCGACTAAAGTGTTTTTGACCCGCGGCCTTGGTCGTGATAAATATCAGTTGAAATCATTTGAAGAGGCCCTTCGCAAGGCCGGTGTGGCTCAGCAGAATCTGGTTCAGGTGTCATCTATCCTGCCTCCACATGCTAAAATCATCCATCGTACGGCTGGTCTGAAATACCTCAAGCCCGGCCAGATTACCTATTGTGTTATGGCCCGATGTGATACCAACGAACATGGTCGGCTGATTTCCTCTTCAGTCGGGATTGCCGTCCCCAAAGATCGAAATAAGTGGGGCTATCTCAGTGAGGTACATGGGGTGGGGATTAATCAGAAAGATGCCGCGGATATGTCCGAAGACCTTGCCGCCGACATGCTGGGTACGACGCTGGGGCTGGAGGTGGACCCCAATAAGGACTGGTCGGAAAAGGAACAGGTGTATAAAGCCAGCGGGCTGATTATCCGCAGCTCCAATATTACCCAGTCTGCCAAAGGACAAAAAGGACTCTGGACGACTGTTGTTGCCATTGCGGTATTATTATTTGAGTAGCTGCTGAGGCCTGTTGTCGAGGGGTTGCCGGGGCTGCCTGTTGCGTTTTAAACGGATAACCGTACAATAAGAGATATGGTAACCTTTGATCCGTTAGACCGTTATGCCCCGCAGCGGGAGTACATGATACGCCACGACCTTCGAGGGCGAGATATTCGTGATGCGCAAGTACTGAAGGTCATGGGCGAATTACCGCGTGAGAAATTTCTGGCCCCTCAGTATCAGTCGGCCGCATACGAAGACAATCCGGTTCCGATAGGCCTGGGGCAGACGATAAGCCAGCCTTACATTGTGGCCCTGATGACCCAGTGTCTGAGGCTGACCGGTACCGAACAGGTACTGGAAATCGGCACAGGTTCCGGCTATCAGACAGCGATTCTGGCCAAACTCTGTAAAAAAGTCTATACCATCGAACGTTTTAATGAATTATCCGCCCGAGCCCAATCGGTATTGTCGAGTCTGGCTATTCATAATGTGGACTATGCTGTTGGCGACGGTTCCTGTGGATGGCAAAGCCCGCTTTTATTTGATCGTATTATCGTGACGGCGGCAATCCCCTGCCCTCCTGAGCCGCTCATTGTGCAACTCCAGGATGACGGGATTCTGGTTGCCCCGGTTGGAGATGAGTATAGTCAAACACTCATTCAATATCACAAGCAAGGGCAACAATTAAGGCATATTGAGATTTGCGGCTGCCGATTTGTCAAACTGGTTGGCAAATATGGCTTTCCGGCTTCTGAATAGTGGTCAAGCTGAAAATAGCAAGATAATGTTATTGTAAAATCAAATATTCAAAGACCTGCCGTTTTTTTTCAGTTAGATTACAAATAAAGACCCTGATGCGGGTTTTTATTTATGGAATCGAAGGTGTATTTTGAGGAGTAATATAAGTGACTGGAAAAGAACGTGTTATGACGGCGATGCGGGGTGAGAAAACAGACCGTATCCCGTGGGTGCCTTTTGTGGGTTGTCATGCAGGGGCCTTGATTGGGACACCCGCAGATGTATATCTAAAAAGTTCTGATTTAATTGTCCAGGGTATATCAGAAGCTGTCAGGCGATATAAGCCGGATGGCTTGCCTGTCGCATTTGATCTGCAGATTGAGGCTGAGGCCCTGGGGTGCCAGTTGGCCTGGGCAAATGAGAACCCTCCGGCCGTGATTAATCATCCTCTGTGTAATGGGCATGGTGTGAAATTGGGGGATTTAAAAGTTCCAGGCCCGGATGCGGCTCGTCTGAAAGTGGTGCTGGATGCGGCAAAGAGACTGAGAAAAGCCCATCCGGATATTGCCTTATATGGCCTGATTACCGGCCCGTTTACGCTGGCTCTGCATCTTCTGGGCACGGATATTTTCATGAAAATGTTCGATGAGCCGGAGTATGTCCATCAGCTCATGCATTTTTGTTCGGATGTCTGTCAGGCGACGGCGGGATATTATATTGATGCCGGATGTGATATTGTGGCACTGGTGGACCCGATGACCAGCCAGATCGGGCCGGATCAGTTTGTGCAGTTTGTTAGTCCTTACGTGAGCACCGTATTCGAGTCGATTCGTCAGCGGGCAGCGTTGAGTTCTTTTTTCGTCTGCGGGCATGCCCAGCAGAATATTCCGGTCATGTGCCAGTGCAAATGCGACAATATTTCCATTGACGAGAATATCCCTCTGGATTATGTCCGACAGGAATGTACCAAGCATCATATCAGTTTCGGAGGTAATCTGCAGTTGACTAGTGTGCTGTTGCTGGGCGGGCCGGTGGATGCTCAGAAAAATGCCATTGCCTGTATGGAGCTTGGCGGAGATACGGGATATATTCTTGCGCCAGGCTGCGACCTGCCGTATGCAACTCCGCCGGCCAATCTTGAAGCTGTGGCGGAGGTGGTTCTGGATTCATACAAACGGCAAGTGGTTAAAACGCTGGCCTGTGAAACGCCGGATCAGGATAAGCTGGATATGAACGAGTACGGCCAGGCGGATAAGGTCATTGTGGATATCATTACGCTGGACTCTGAGGCCTGTGCGCCGTGCCAGTATATGGTCGATGCGGTTAAGCGAGTGGCTCCGGAGTTTGAGGGAATAGTGCAATGGCGCGAGCATAAGATTAAATACCGCGAATCGCTGGTGTTTATGACCTCGCTGATGGTGCGGAATGTGCCGACGATTTGCATCGATGGCGAGATTGTTTTTGTGTCGCGGATTCCGCCGCGGGATGAATTGATTACAGCAATTCAGAAACGCATCAATGAGAAGTTCCGTCTGCGGATTCAGCAAAAAAAGGCCCGGCTGTATGTGCTTGGTCAGGATTGTGACAAGACAAATCAATTGAAACATAATCTGAAACAGGCGGTTACCGAATTGGGTGTGGATGTGGATATCCAGCTTGTCAAAAACGAAGACACAATCCGTTCGTATGGTCTGACCTCCGGCCAGCTCCCGGCGGTGGTGATGGCGCGATTTCAGGTTAAATCGATTCGGCAGGTGCCGCAGGTGGCGATTATTAAGGAATGGCTGAAAGATTTATGATGGATGTCTGGATACTTGGCGGCTATCTTGGGGCGGGGAAGACTACGACTCTGAATGAATTGCTTTGCGGCGGGCCGATTGCACAGGCCAATCCTGCGCTGATTATTAATGAATTTGGCCAGATCGGTGTGGATGGGGCTCTGGTCCAGCGTCGTGAGTTGGCTCGATTCGAAATCAACAAAGGCAGCTTGTTTTGTGTCTGTACGAAAACGGATTTTCTAAAAGCCCTTTCCGAGATTGCCGGCAGCGGAACGCATAAGGCTGTGCTTATCGAGGCGACCGGGATTGCTGAGCCGGTGGATATTGAAAATTTCCTGACCGAGGGACCGTACGCCGGATATTTTTGCCTGCGTGGTAACCTGTGTATTGTGGATGCGGCTCATTTTACCCAGGTGGCGGCATATTTGAGACCGGCCGTGTCACAGGTTTGCTGGGCAGATGCAATAATTATCAATAAATGCGATCTTGTGGATGCCCAGCAGCTTAAGATGCTGCGAACTATACTGGAGACAATGAATCCCAATGTGCCGGTTATGGAGACCGCTTTCGGCAAGATAGAGCAGTCATTTTTGGATCGTATTACCCACCGATCGCGCAGGGAGAATTTGGTTTCGTGTGCACCGGAGCAGCTCTTTGCGATATCGTTCAGCACCAATCAGGTCGTCTCGGAGGAAAAGTTCTTTGGTGTGCTGGAAAAACTGAAATCATCTATTTTACGGCTTAAGGGAAATGTGGCGTTTGATTCTGGCCGGGTTTTTGTGGAAGTGGTTTGCCAGTCGGTCCAAAGACGGCCTGAGGTGGGGGAATTATCGCTGCAAAATAAGGCTGGTACAGCATTTACGGTAATTGCCTGGAATACGGATAAAGAGTATCTCCGCCGGCAATTTGAGCAATGCTGGTCAAGTATGCCCCTTAAAATAGATAATGTAAAGCGTGAATGTTGTTCTTGACAAATGGTTTTTTTCCGGCTACAATTTGCCCCTTACAGTTGGGCAGAGCGTATTTCTGCTCAGCTTTGTGGTGGAAGTAGCTCAGCTGGTTAGAGCATCAGATTGTGGTTCTGAGGGTCGCGGGTTCGAATCCCGTCTTCCACCCTTATCAGGAGTGTTTGCGCTTTTGTCGGAAGGGTGCAGTATTCATTTCAACGGATACAGCATATCAAGAGATTCGTGTACACGAAAGAATCACATTGTCGGCCGATTGGCTCAAAGAACGGGATGGACTTCCTGGCCAAACGTTTTATCGCTCTGGCCTGGGGGCGGCAATGAAATGAATCACAACGTGTTGATCTGAAAAAGTCAGGGTCAGTATGCCGTCGGCATAGCCGGTTAGTGTCCTGGGACGTTCGAGTGTGAGGGTGATTATTCCTGATGCCAGTGACGTCTTATCGCAGGAATGCAAAATCAATCCATTGCCTTCAAATGCATAGTCCGTCAGTACTGGTATCTGCCTGGCGGGTGATTTGATCCGGAGTGTGTATTCTTTTTTATCCGGCAGGACCCAAACATAACAAGGCGTGACTTCTATCGGCGCAATCGCTGCGGCGGCTGCAGCGGCAGTTTGTTTTTCCCGGGCAATCAGTTCCTGTGCTTTTTGTGCATTTTGGGCCAGTTTCCGGTCGGCTGCGGGCGGGGCCAGCTTGCCGACGGAATCGCGGGTATTGACGGAAGATGGCTGGTTCGGCTCGGTATTCCTCACGCGATAATCAACACCCAAAATCCGGTCAGAAACCCAGGTTCCCTCGGGAAATTCGAAGTTCAGCGTGTCGGCAGAAACAGGCTGATTGAGGGAAAGCGACCTGACTGTAACCTCGGTTGCCAGTGTGTCATTGGAGTCATAAATCCAAAACCGAAAGGGTGCCCACAGACCGTTTATCTGCCGGTAATCGCCCCGGGCATATTTCTGGATGCGTGTTTTATCCCAATTCAGCCATTCGTAAACCACAGGCATATACCCCCTGGACGGATCGATGGTATAGCGAAACAGCGGAGCGTTTGGCTCTGGCCCTGCCGGAATCTCTAACCTATACGTAGTGGTCTTTGCGTCAAATGAGAGGTCCGTTTTGTCCGGATGATCCCTCACGAATGCCATTCGCTTGTCTTCCGCTCCAGCGATGGTCAGGTCATACCACAAAACCACATCCGGGGTTATTGAAAACCACCCCCCGATCTGGTTATCCTCATTTTTGTCAATGCG
>JAWRKM010000023.1:0-51672 GCA_040306945.1 Anaerohalosphaeraceae bacterium | reverse complement strand
GACGAAGACTGGCTGACATTCAATCAATCATCCCAGGCGATCACCATCCCCACGATGGGCATGTCGCCTCAGGCGGGGACCATTGCGGTCTGGGTCACACCAACCGACTTCAGCGGGATGAAATTTATCTTCGGGCATACGCTCAATAATACCAACCGGCTAAGCTTATACACCGCCGCAGGCAGCCTGGCGGTGGGACTGGGGTCCAAAGCAACCCTGAAAACCAACATTACGACACTGCCCCTCGGACAGCCTGTACATTTAGCGTTAAGCTGGAACGGGAAAACCTACACAGTCTATGTCAACGGCGAGGCAAGCGACACCGGTATATTCAGCGGATTGACCGCCCTGAACACCTTCATCGACATCGGCAACTATGGCAATCCTGCTTACCGCACACTGGGATTTATCGGCAAGATCGACGATATCCGTACCTACAACCGCGACCTGACCGCCGAAGAAATCAATGCCCTGTATCTGACGCACAATATCCGGCAAGGGAAACAACTGCAATTTACCGTCAATGCCGTCAATCCCCAGGGGATTCCCATCATCTATCAGGCCGAATCCATGCCGGTCGGGGCCAGCTTCGATCCGGCAACACAACTGGTCACCTGGACACCATGGTATAACCAGCTTGGGCTGTATACCTTCCGGTTTACAGCTGCGGGGCAAACGGATAAAGTCGTTCGAGTGGAAGTGCATCCCAGCAGTTTACATCGATGGTATACTCTGGCGCAAGAGCCTCTGCCAAAAATCAGATAAGATGTTTGTTTGCTGCTGGAATCATAACAATCAAATGCATTCGATGCCAATGTGAGATATTTTGGTTTTACCTTAAGCCCTTTACCATGGTCCTCCGGTAGCGGACATACTCCCATGCCGCAGCTATAAGATAGAAGATCAGCAGCAGAGTCAGACCTGTGGCACATTGGGCGATGATGCTTAACCTGGCCATCTGAAGCAATACTCCCCCTGCTATCGCCAGAATACTTCCCAACAGCAGGCCGGGGACCAGGTTTTGCATATATCCCAATCCAGCCCCTGGAATACGACGGGACAACATCACCACCTGCAGAATGAACCCCGTCAGTTCTCCCACCAAAACCGCAGCTGCAGCTCCAGCCATGGCAAATCCGCTGGTCATAGGATAAATCAAGACTGCAAGGACGCCAAAGCGAACGGTTGTAAACAGGCGATTATACTTTAACTGGGCCGTAGCAACATAATAATTCCACAGAATCACACCGTGTACCCGCACAAATACCACGCCAGCCAGGATTGTTAGGGCCTTCGCCGCCGCAGCATACTCCGGCTGAAAAGCCAGCATCAGCAGCGGCTTTGCCCAGAGAATAAAAAATGCCGCCAGCGGCCCTGCTGCCAGGGTTACCCAACGGGAGGCCAGTACCAGCCCCCTGCTCAGAGCTGCAGGATCATCCTGATGCGCAGAAAAGGCAGGTAAAAGCATTTTCCCCACAATCTGCATCGCCAAATCCCGGGGAATTCGGGCCAACAGCGCCGCCATACCATAATACCCCACCTGCTCGGCCGTCAACAACCTCCCCACCATCAGCACATCGGCATATAACGACCCAAGAATCAACAGCGGCATTCCGGCCAGGCCGCGGGCAAAAGAAAACAACTCCCCCAGTGCCTGGCGGTCTATCGAAAGACTCGGCTTGAAAGGACACATAAAAAATGATAGTACCAGTCGGATTGCCCCCTCGGCGGCAATACCAATGATCATCGGCCAGGCATTGCGCATCCAGACCGCCAGCGTAATGGTCAACACCGTACCCAGCAGCATCGTCCCCTGATTGAGCAGGACGTATTTGCCAAACCGCATATGCTTTTCCAGCAGAAACGACGCCGGACTGACAATGGCATTAAAGGCCACCGCCAGAAACGCAGCCTGAAGCAGAAGGGTCAGTTCCGGTTTTTGCAGCCATGTCGAAATCAACCCGGCGGTAATGATCCCCACTGCGGTCAGAATCAATCCCCGAATCGACTGAAACCACCAGGCAGCATTAAGAAAGGCAGGCGTATCGCCCTGCTTATTCTGGATGACCGACAGACGAATTCCGGCCTCGCCGGCAGTCTCAAAGACCGTTAAGATCACCGCAACAAGGGTCACCAGGCCGATATCGGCGGAACTGATCAGCTTGGCCAATACAATCGACCGCACCAGCCGCAGCAGCCGCTCCAGGCCTACCGCAACGGTCAGGATCGCTCCGCCTCGCATAAACCGGCTGACTAAATCATCCGATTTCAAGCGGGCCAAAATTCGGCCTGGCAACAACCCAACCACAGACATCTCTATTGTCCATTCTTTGGGATGATGGCCGTACCGCGGATATCCACCCGACCGGACTCATCCGGAAAATATCGCAACACTTCATCAACCAGATCTCGCCCGGCCTCAAGAACAGAGTGTTCATTGGTGGAGCTAATCTGAATCTGGGCAACATAACGAGCAGGGTCCCCTTCAATATTGGGACGACGAAAAGCCAGGCCATCAAACGTGGATTCATCGGTAGTCAACTTGCCATTGACCAGATAAAAATTTAAGACAACCACTTCCTGGTCAAAAGGCTTGATTTTATAGAATCGGTGAATCAGACAGGGGATGGTCTTACCAGACATCGTTTCCAATAGGTGATTTTCACTACCCTTGTGTATCCAACCGGCGGCAGGGTAACAGACGGTAGGCTTATGTCCTTTCATATACCGAGGACGTCCCGAAAAAGCGACATATAACGATGCAGATTTGTAGGTTTCACGATTACGGTAATACCGACTGATATAGTCGTCATTCCCAGCAACCTTTTTGATCGCATCAGAAAGCTCAACATCCTGGCCTTGCCAATCGCCTAATTCCATCGGAAATGCCGACAAAGGAACCGGCAGTTTAACAGGATTGGCCAATCCGCGATCCATTCGATTTGAATAGACGTGAAACACCGTTGCCGAAGCCGCAAGAATGGATACGCTGATAAATATCCCCAGCAAAACCCGCCGGTGGAGTTTTTTAAAGGAATCTGAGATTTCTTTCTTTGAACACATATTAGTCTTAGATTCAAGTTTAATGTTCTGGCTTTGTCGATCACACAGATCGCGACAAAAAATCAATTATATCCATCAATACTCGCTTATGCATCACCCAAGCCATGGATTCATTAATACATTTCCAGGCCAGCTCTGCCAGCGATGAATGCCTCCAGCTGGTCGCAACACTCTATTTTTTGCACGAAGGAATTTCAAATCCAAAACCCGATATTAACAACATCCGGCTCTTAAATTAAGAGATTGTCTACATATTGTCGATAGAAATCTGACTTATTGTCAATTTTATTTGTCGGAATTTTGAGGTGGAAGGAAACAGCATTTTTTTAAAGAAATATAAGACCGAAAACCCCCGGGACAGATAAACCGAAAGTGTAAAAAACCACAAATTGAAGGAATATCACGACAGAAACAAGATGGTTTATACTTTTGATTGTCTATAAGAGCTTAAATTCTTTGAATTCTTAAACCTTTTGATAGTTGATCTATATTCCTCAACCGGAGCAGCATAAATGGTGTAATCCGGATATCTTTTATTGACGATAATACAAGGAATAACCGTTAATAGTGATGAGTGACTACAGAAAAAGACATACCCTTATCGATAACAGATGTTTATTTACACGATTTTAAAAATACTATGTCTGATTTTGAGAAGTTGAACGAAAGAGAGCAGGGTACCCTGCGAAGCTTTATCCAGGCGGTCAATCATACTGCGGTCGAATACCCCAAAGACAAATGCATCCACCAGCTCTTTGAACAGCAGGCGGAAAAGACCCCGGATGCGACAGCGGTGGTCTTTGAAGACCAAACGCTGACCTATCAACAGCTCAACGAACAGGCTAATCAGTTAGCTCATTACCTGCGGACGCATGGCGTCGGGCCGGACGTGCCGGTGGGCGTCTGTATGGACCGCTACATCGAACTGCTGCCGGTCTTGCTGGGGATTCTCAAGGCCGGAGGGGCTTATGTACCACTGGACCCGACCTACCCGGCGGAGCGGCTGAGTTTTATGGCCTCCGATACAGGACTTTCCATCGTTATTGCCCATTCCGGCCTGAAAGATGCTTTTATTTCGGACAAAATCAAGCTTTTATTGATTGAACAGGAATGGGACAAGCTGACTCAGTACCCAACCGACAATCCCGCTGTCTGTACTACGCCGGCCCATCTGGCTTATATCATCTATACCTCTGGCTCAACAGGTACCCCCAAAGGCGTTGCTGTGCCCCATCGCGGCATCGTTCGACTGGTCTTCGGACAAGAGTATATGCAATTCGGGCCGGATCGGATCTTCCTGCAACTGGCACCGGTCAGTTTTGACGCGTCGACTCTGGAAATCTGGGGTGCCCTGCTGCACGGCGGACAATGTGTTCTCTATCCCGGACGAATCCCCGAACTGGAGCTGCTGGGCCATATTTTGGTCGCATCACAAATCAACGCTCTGTGGCTGACCTCGTCGTTATTTAATGTGGTAATCGATGAGAAACCTGAGATTTTACGCTCGGTTCGAACGGTTTTAACCGGCGGGGAAGCCCTTTCTGTTCCCCATGTTCGCAAAGCCTTAAAACTGCTGGATTCGGTCGAGCTGATCAATGGCTATGGACCCACCGAAAGCACAACCTTTGCCTGCTGTTACCCGATTCCCAAATCGATTCCGGACAATCTCAAGTCGATCCCCATCGGCAGACCCATCGCCAACACCCAGGTGTATATCCTCGACAGTTCTTTGCAGCCGGTTCCTATTGGTGTCTGGGGTGAATTGTATATTGGCGGGGACGGCCTGGCCCGAGGCTATCTGAATCGTCCAGAATTAACCGCCGAACGATTTATATACAATCCATTCAGTTCTCTGCCGGGGGCACGATTATACAAAACCGGCGATATCTGCCGCTGGATGGAGGACGGCAACATCGAGTACCTGGGACGGACCGATGATCAGGTTAAAATCCGGGGATTCCGTATCGAATTAGGCGAAATCGAGAACGCCCTGCGGCATTGTCCGCATGTTCAGCAGGCCGCCGTCATCGTCCGGGAAGACATCCCCGGTCAAAAATACATCGTTGGGTATGTTGTTCTGGAGAAAGCAGGCTCCATTCCACCGGACCAGATTCAAAAACATCTGGCCAAGTCTCTTCCGGAGTACATGATTCCATCGGTAATTGTGGAGCTGACACAGCTTCCACTGACGGCCAATGGAAAAATTGACAAAATCCGTCTGCCAAAGCCTCCACAGCATGACGACACAGATGGAAAACGACGATTGCCGCAGACTTCTACAGAACAAATGGCAGCAAGGCTCTGGAAAGACATGCTAAGCATAGATGAAGTTTATCTTGAAGACAATTTCTTCCATTTGGGCGGACATTCGCTCAAAGCTATTCAGACTATTTATCAAATTCAGAACACTCTCAAGCTTCATATACCAGTTTCTTTATTATTCGAAAATCCAACACTTAACCTATTTGCATCAGCGATTGATTGTTATTGCAAAACATCAGATAACTCCATTGATTCCATACCTGTTGTCTCGCGAGATGATGTGCTTCCGTTGTCGTTTGCTCAAAAACGAATGTGGTTCATCCAGCAGCTTTCGCCAAAATTGCCGGTATATAATATTTCATGGATGATTCATATGAAAGGCCGCCTGAATATCGGGGCCTTAGAAAAAAGCCTTCAGGAAATCATCCGGCGGCATGAAGCATTTCGTACTATTTTTCCCATTCAAAATGGACAGCCTACACAATTTATCCAGTCCGATCTCTCATGGAATCTAACCATTGAAAATATCGATTCTGACAACCAGCCCGCTCTGGCATCATTTCACACTATTGCAGAAACTCGGGCCCAACAGATGTTCAATCTGGAGCAAGGCCCCTTGTTTCAATTTACGCTGTTGTGTACGGAACCGGAGGAATATGCCCTGCTGCTGAATATGCATCATCTCATTACAGACGGCTGGTCCATGGGGATTTTTGCTCAGGAATTATCTGATTTATACCACCATTATATATATCATACGCCCGTCCATTTAGCTTCGCTGCCAGTCCAGTATGCCGATTACGGGTGCTGGCAGCAGGCAGAAATTGAAACCCTCAAAAAGCAGGACCTTGACTACTGGAAAGAAAAACTTGCCGGGGATATTCCTGAAGTCACAATTCCCATCGATTTTCCGCGCCCAAGGATATTTACTTTTCATGGTCAGTGGAAAATGCATACTCTTGATGAGACACTCTATAGCAGCCTGAAAGATCTGGCACAAAAACAAGATACAACACTGTATACTCTTCTGCTATCGGCATTCACTATTTTATTACATTACTATACCGGAATCGAAAATATCACCGTTGGAAGTCCCATTGCTGGCCGCACCCATAAAGACATTGAAAATATCATTGGTTTTTTTGTCAATACCACGGTCATACGTGCCTCAATCACAAAAGACCTGTCTTTTCGTGATGTTTTGCATCAGGTCAGTCAACTCTGCCGCGAAGCCCAACAGCACCAGAATCTGCCTTATGATGTGCTGGTGGAACTGCTTAATCCACCGCGGCAAGCCAACCGAAATCTCTATTTTCAGACCATGCTGGCCTACCAGGATTCCCGCTATTGGGCCGTTGCACTGCCAAACCTGCAATGTCAAACCATCGAGATCAGCACACAAACTTCCAAGCTTGATTTTATCCTATTCTGCGATGAACATCATTCCAGATTCGATCTTCGCGCAGAATATAATACCGCTTTATATAGATCTGAAACAATTCAGGGCGTATTGCAAACCTTTGAGGATATCCTGTCTGCTATTATATACTGTCCTGAAATATCTGTCTCAGACATAGTCAATCGAATCCGCCTGGGGGATTCTGCCGCAAAGGATTTGCTTTCACCTGACAAGACCTCAGCCTCTGAGGTAAAAATAGTATCTTCCAGCTTTCAGCAATCAAAAGATAAAATACTCCCTCAGAGTCTGTTGGAAAAACAGATTTCTCAGCTCTGGCAAGAAGTACTGGGCGTCCATACGGTTTATCTCGACGACCATTTTTTCCATCTGGGCGGGCATTCCCTGCTGGCCGCCAAACTCTTTTATCGGCTGGAAGAACGCTTTCAGATTGACCTGCCGCTGGGACTGATTTTTGAGGCCCCCACCGTTCGGCAGCTTGCCGCCTGCCTGCAGAAACACCGGCACGAAGCGATTTCAAATACTCTGGTACAGATTAAGCCCGGTCGCCTCAAACACGGCATCTTCTACCTGCCCGGCGTAGGCGGCCATACGCTGAATTTTTATCACCTGGCCCATGTACTCAACATCCCATTGTCCCAGTATGGCCTGAATCTGCCAGGATTGAATAATCAAACAACACTATTGACCAGCATTGAACAAATGGCCGCATATTTCATCCAGGAGATTCAGCAAATTCAGCCCGAAGGCCCTTATTGGCTATGCGGTTTTTCCATGGGCGGACGGATTGCGTATGAGATGGCTCTTCAATTGACAAAACAGGGACACAACGTCGCCTTTCTGGGAATCCTGGGGACCTCTGCTCCGGGCTTTCCGAAAGCTTACCTCTGGAAGCCGGCTCATTATCTGGAACGGTTCTGGAAGTTCTGCGGCCTGAGCCTTGATGAAAAAATACGGTATCTCCAGTCGCTGCATCGATACAAAAAAAATAGAAAACAGCAAAAAACCGCACAACAGGACGACTGGGATATCCAGGAGTTCCCGAACTATCGCAAATTGTATCAGGCGGGTCTTGAGGCGTTTATCCGCTATCAGACCCAACAACGATACCACGGAGACATCGTCCTGTTTCGGGAGATGAAAGACTTCAACCTGCTGGATAAAGAGCTGTACAATCATCCGACTTTCGGCTGGGACCAGTTCATTACCGGACAAATCCGCGTCCATGACATCGACTGCTGTCATCCCAATATGCTCAACCAGCCCCATGTCGAAGCCTGCGCAACGCTGTTGGAAAAAGAAATCCTGGACACATTGCACAAATGGAAGCTGTAATAATGCCCTACTGCCAGCACCATTCCAAGACCCTATCCTTCATGCCGCAGACGCATTTAACAGCACCCAGGCCCCACGAGGTTTTAGTGTATTGGGCCAATCTGGATGAATGGGAGACCTCCCTGGAAGTGTTGACCGATACCGAGTTGAACCGTGCCAATCAGTACGTCCGGGCATGCGATCGGAATCGGTTTATCGTCCGCCGCAGTCTGCTGCGCCAGCTTTTGTCAGCCTTTCTGGACCGCCCGTCTCATGCCGTTTCTATCCACTGCACCCCAGAAGGCAAGCCAGTCCTGAATCCGGCCCAATATCCATCCGCGATTCAGTTTTCCCTGTCTCATTCTCAGGGAATTGCCGTCTTTGCCTTTGCCGTAGGCCGCAATATCGGCATCGACATCGAAAAAAACGACCCTCAAATCGATCCCCTGCCTCTGGCACGGCAGTATTTCACGACGGATGAAGCATCCTATCTTGAACATCTGGAACCGCAAGCTCAACGCCTGGCATTTTATCAGTGCTGGACGCGCAAAGAGGCCTATCTCAAGGCCGCCGGTATTCGCCCCCTCAACAGCTTCGATACCGGGCTGAAAACCCATCAAATCCTCGACATCCTGGCCCCCGAACAAAACCATCGATGGAGCGTGCAGACTCTGGATTCTCCGGCAGACTGGGTTGGCTCGTTAGTGCTGGAAAACACGGATCAGCGCCCCATAAAAGTCTCCGGACAGGAATTACACCCCTGCTCATACCAGTAAAAGGGCAATTTTTGCTTTCAATTTATCCACTGCCTGATACAATTCGACTCAACAGGAAATACCATGACCATAGGCACTTTAGTCATCCATATTCCCTTGGCGGGCATCCACTCGCTCAAGGATAAGCGGCGGATCGTCAAAAGCGTCATCGAACGCCTGCGGAGCCGGTTTAATGCCTCCGTTGCCGAAGTCGCCGCTCAGGACAACCACCGCATCGCGGTCATTGGTTTGGCTGTCGCTGCCAACGAAGGTCCGTTCGTCCATCAGCAGCTTGACGCCATCATCCAATTCATTCGACAGGATAACCGCATTGTGACCAGCAAAATCAACCGCGAAATGTTTTATACGGATGAAGACGAACCGGACATTATTTGAAAAAGCATACTGATATGCGGTGCATCGAGGAAGGCCCTGCGGCAATGGTGAGGCTACATTCAGTAAAGTAACCCTGTGAATACGCGCGGCATAGCTGTAGAATATAATTCTCTCTGCTACCGGCTTTGAGGTTCACAAAAAGCCGCATCCCAGTCCTTCCAGACCGGCTCATAGCCGGCCTGACGAATCCTGTGGGCAATTTCAGATGGACTTCGGGTATCGGCCACTTCAAACTGGCTGCCGTCCCGATCATCCCGGGTATATCCGCCAGGATTGGTTCTGGCCCCGGCACTCATCCGCGTCACACACAGATGAATCAATTGGTCGCGCAGCTCAGGCCGCTCGCGCGTCGATAAGACTATCCCCGCATCGGCAAAACACAGCCGCAATGCCAGCATCATCTGAACCAGATCGGTATCGTCAATCACATGCGGCCACTGATCTATCACATTGGCCGCCGGACGCATCCGCGGAAACGAAAACGACACCGACGACCGCCAGTATCGCTTCATCAGATACGCTGCATGTTCAGCCATGGCCAGCGTATCCAGCCGCCAGTCGGTCAGCCCCAGCAGGACACCAAGCCCGATTCGACGCATCCCCACAGAGGCAAAGCGGTCGGGACATTCCAGCCGCCAGTCAAAATCCCGTTTGGGGCCGGCGGGATGATGACATTCATACACCTGACGGTCATAGGTCTCCTGAAAGACCGTCACCCCATCGATGCCGGCCGCCAGCAGCTGCTGATACTGCGACTGGCCCAGGGGGTATATTTCAACTGAGATCGAACTGAACAGGGGACGAAGCTGCCGGGCCAGCTGGCAAAAATACTCCACCGAGGCAAACTGCGGGTCTTCTCCGCTGACCAGCAGGATATCACGAAACCCCTGTTCAGCAATCGCACGGGCATCGGACATCGCCTGCTCAATCGTCAACTGAGTTCGAGGCACATTTGAGGTTCGGTTGAATCCGCAATACACACAGCTGTTGATACAGACATTCGACACATACAGCGGCTCAAATAACGCGATCGTTTTGCCAAATCGCTGTTGGGTCAGCGTCCGGGCCTGCTGAGCCATCGGTTCCAGATAATCCCCAGCTGCAGGCGATAACAACCGGACTAAACGATGAATGGAATAGCGTCCCGCCGGAGCCTGCAGCTCATCCTGGACCTGCTGGGACGTTACCGAATCCAGAGCCGTTTTCCAATACCCTCGTGAACCATCTAATCGTAACTGAGATAAGTGTGTCTTGATATCTGTCATAGTTTATTCGTGTCTTAAAAACCCTGTCAAGGGACTGGAAGCTCTGGCCCGATGACTTTGAGCAGCCAGGCCGGATTGATAGGCCAGCCGCCCGGCCTCAACCGCCAGCTTGAATGCCGTGGCCATCGCAATCGGGTCCGCAGCAGCGGCGATAGCGGTATTGACCAGAACCGCATCGGCACCCATTTCCATCGCCTCTGCCGCATGAGATGGAGCACCGAGACCGGCATCCACAACAACCGGAACGGTGGCCTGTTCGATAATAATCTCAATCGCATCACGAGTTTTAAGTCCTTTGTTGGAACCGATCGGAGCCGCCAGCGGCATGACCGTAGCCGTGCCAACATCCTGAAGCTTTTTGGCCAAAATCGGATCGGCGTTAATATAAGGCAGAACAACAAACCCGTCCTTGACCAGCTCGGCTGTGGCTTTCAGCGTTTCTTCCCCGTCAGGCAGCAGATAATACGGATCCGGAGTCACTTCTAATTTCACCCAGGCAATGCCTGTCGCGGCACGGGCCAGCCGCGCCAGCCGAACCGCCTCAGCAGCATCACGAGCCCCGGAGGTGTTGGGCAGCAGCAGATACTTGTCGCGGTCAATCGCTGCCAGCAGATTGTCATGGGGATTATCAATGTCCACCCGACGCAAAGCCACCGTCACCATCTGGGATCCGGAAGCTTCGATCGCCTGTGCCATAATGGCACTGGATGCATATTTACCAGTTCCAATGAACAATCGCGATTCAAATGCCCGACCTGCTATAACCAATTTGTCCATATTCGATACCGATCCTACTTGAAATGTCCCGTTTCATCGCGGCCAAGTACAGTCGCTTCAACCACGTGCTGCTTTGGCTGGCGGAATCATCATACCCCTTGGGTATATTCTTAATTCACTAATTCACTCACTTTAAAACAGGTCCGACTTTATCCGCCACCGACAAAACGCACCAACTCGATAACGGCATCCTCTTTCAACTCTGTTTGAGCAAATGCCGTACGAGGAATAATCCGGCCATTCACTTCAGCAACCACTGTCGCCTGATCAATCTCCAGCAGCTTGAGCAGTTCACTGAGCGTAGCCGGAAGCTGGTCGCCAAAATCGCGAACCTGACCGTTAATTTTCAAGCGTTTGTCCATGCTCCGCCTCGCAAAAGCATAAAATTCAATTCATTCAACAGAATTTCGGTAATGGCATTGGCCTGGTGATAGGCTGCAATCCCGACCCGACCCGCCGTCAGCGGAACACCCGGACCAGTTCCCGAGACGCCGTCCCCAACTAAAACCAGCCTGGGTGACAGACGTGTGGTGGTTATCTCATTGCTTCGTCCATAACCAGCCAGACCACTGACGGTTACCACAATCGTTTGTTTCATCTTTGACAGCACCGTTTCGACAAGCATCTGCTTTTGATCAGCTCGGTCAAAACATTCCGCGATAATATGCGCCCCAGCAAATACCTGTGGAATATTATCCGGATTCAGACGTATTTTGTGCCCCACCAGATTGGCATCCGGATCAATCCGCCGAAGATTGTCCAGTGACGCATCAACTTTGTGAATGCCCACCTGATCATGAAAATAATTCTGGCGGTTCAGATTGCTTTGTTCCACAACATCAAAATCAGCCAAAATCAGCTTGCCCACCCGCAGCCGCGTCAGCGCAACGGCCACATTGGACCCCAGCCCGCCCAGACCAGCGATACCAACCACAGCGTTTTTCAGCTCAAAAAATGGACAGGGCATTTTTGCCATTGCTTTGCACCTCGTTCCAACGATATGCGTCAGGTCAAAAAAAAACGCCCCTGGCAACCAGGGGCGTCAATAAATAATCCCTGTGCCTCCCTTCGCCGGCATTAACCGGATCAGGTTCAAAGGGTCTCCCGCAGGATTCTCAGCTCGGCCATCAGCCAAGCTCCCCTGACACATTTATAGTATTTACGTCCCATCTTAGCAAAAGGTTGGAAAATAGCAACCTTTTTTAAAACACAGACCATTAAAGATTTGCAATGTCGCCATCTTACACCATGACACCCTGATAAAAACTCCACATTTAGCCCCTTGCCTGAATCATAAATTAGCGTACAATAGGGAAAATTTATATCCAGCATAAGAGTCTTTGCAGGTCAGGAGAAAAAGCTTTCTGGGATTTATGACAGCAAAAAAAAATAGTTCAGCGGTATTTATCCGTGAATTTCTAAAAAATCCACGACAAATCGGGGCGATCTCTCCGAGCTCCCCTTATCTGACAGCTGAGATCATCCGTCAGGCCGGGGTCAAAAAAGCCCAGACGATTGTCGAATTTGGTCCCGGAACCGGTTCTTTCACGCGAGAAATCCTTCGTCAAAAGCAGCAATCAGCTTTTTTTGTTGGAATCGAAGCCAATCCCAGACTCGTCGAAATCCTTAAACAGGAACTGCCGCAGGCAACTATTATCGCCGATTCTGCAGAAAATACACGCAAAATCCTCGATGAGTATCACCTGACCCTGGCAGACTGTATCGTATCCGGCCTACCCTGGGCTTCGTTTTCACCCCAGTTGCAGGATAAACTGCTCAAAGCAGCCCTCGAATCTCTTCGTCCCGGTGGACGGTTTACCACCTTTGCCTATCTGCAAGGGTTGCTATTGCCCTCGGGGCAGCGGTTTCGTAAAAAATTGCGGGAGACCTTTTCCAGAATCCATATCGGCCGGATTATCTGGAGAAATCTGCCGGCAGCATTTGTTTATCGCTGCATAAAATAACTGTAACTTCAAGTTCTAATGAGTCATCTTTGTAAAAAAGGCTTTGCCTGTCGATAATCGTTGCGGATGGGCCGCAAAGGCAAGCTATTAAGACGTCAAAAACAGATTTATAAACCATTTCTGGAGACGAACTTATGAATCGAAGAGACTTTGTGGCCGCAACCCTGGCAACCGCAGGACTCACCTCCGTACCTTTGGCAGCATCTGCCATCGCCCAGGAATCTTCTTCAACAGACATCAAACCCTTCAAACTCAAATATGCCCCCTCTCTGGGGATGTTCCGAAACCATGCCGGCAATGACCCGATGGATAACATCAAATTCTGTCATGACCAGGGTTTTCGCGCGGTCTTTGAGAATGGCATGATGGGCAAATCCCCCGAAGAACAGGAAAAAATCGCCAAACTCCTGGCAGACTTGAAGATGGACCTGGGGCCCTTTGTCCTGTATGCCGATTTTGGCAAAGCCTCGATGGTCTATAAAAGCAGCTCTGTCAAAGACATGCTCATCGATCTGATGAAAAAAGGCGTGGAATGTGCAAAACGCTGTAACGCCAAACATGCCCTGCTGGTTCCGGGACGCTACGACTTGAGCATGGAATGGGGTTATCAGACCGCCAATGTCATTGACAACCTGCGGTACTGCATGGAGATTTGCGAACCCGCCAACCTGGTACTGGTCCTTGAACCGCTGAATCCGTATGACCATTCAGGGTTGTTTTTGACCAAAATGCCCCAGGCGTATGAAATCTGCAGGGCCGTCAACAGCCCCTGCTGTAAAATTGTCAACGATATGTATCATCAGCAGATCACCGAGGGTAATCTGATTCCCAATATCGACCGGGCATGGACCGAAATCGGGGCTTTCCATATCGGCGACAACCCCGGCCGCAGAGAACCCACCACCGGCGAAATCAACTATCGAAATGTCTTTGCTCATATCTTCAAAAAAGGCTATCAGGGTGTTTTATGTATGGAACATGGACTCAGCAAAGGCGGCAAAGAAGGTGAACAGGCCCTGCTGGCAGCATACCGCTGGTGCGACGACTTTGAAGTCTAAAACATGGAGGAATTCGTTATGAGCAGACAATCCGCATTCAACCTGTTGCTGGCAGCAGCGGTTATGGCTTTAGCCGCCGGCGGATGCGAGCAGAACCATCGCGTCTTTTCTGGCAAAGACCTCACCGGCTGGACAGCATATCCTGCCAACACGCTGGGCATCTGGTCGGTCAAGAACGGGGTCATCCATTGTGAAGGCAAGCCCAACGGCTATATTCGCACCGAGCGGGAATACAGCAATTATCACCTCCATCTGGAATGGCGATGGGTCGAAACCCCCACCAACAGCGGGGTCCTGCTGCATACAACCGGCCCGGATACGGTATGGCCCAATGCCATCGAAGCCCAATTGATGAATAGCAATGCAGGGGATATCTATCTGATTGGTCCGGGCGTCTCGGTTGCCAAATTTGACATGACTATCGCCACCGATGACAAGAATACGGTCAAACGTGTTCCCAAACAGCTGGACAGCTCCGAAAATGCCGCCGGCGAATGGAATAGCTATGACATTTTCTGTAAAAACGACTCCATTAAGCTGTTCGTCAACGGATTTCTCCAGAATGAAGTTACCAAAGCCAGCAAGACCGCCGGCAGTATCTGCCTGCAAAGCGAAGGCTCCCCCATTGAATTCAGAAACCTCTACCTGGAACCGCTCAAATAACAACCGATAATCAAGACTCTTAATTCACTTAAATCATTTATTTGGAGGCATTATGAAACCCATCAGCTTCTCTCGACGTGACTTTTTGAAAAGCACCGCTGCCGTATCGGCAGCCACCGTGCTCTCTCAGGCAAGTGCTCTGTATGCAGCAGGTCCTGAAAAAATCCGACTGGCCCTCGTCGGCTGCGGCGGACGCGGCAATGGCGCCCTGAGCGACTGCATCAATGCAGCCAAATATTTGAATATACCGGTGGAGATTGTAGCTCTGGCCGACCATTTCAAAGACAGGGCCATGAAAACCGCCGAACAGTACGGCCTGTCGCCGGATATCTGCTTTGACGGACCCACCGGTTATAAAAAGGTAATGGAATCCATCGCCGATGTCGTTCTTCTGGTCACTCCTCCGGCGTTCCGCCCCACCCAATTTGAAGCTGCCATCCATGCTGGAAAACACGTCTTCATGGAAAAACCCGTCGCCGTGGACGCCCCGGGCGCCCGTAAAATCATCGAAGTCGGCGAAATCGCCAAACAGAAGAAACTGTGCGTCGTCGCCGGCACCCAGCGCCGGTATGCGGCAAACTATCGCAAGACCAAATTCGCCATTGAACAGGGTGCTCTGGGGCCGATTCTCGGCGGTGCGGTGTACTGGTGCGGCGGCAAACTGTGGCATCAGGAACGCCGAGACGGCGAAAGCGACGCCGATTACATGGTTCGCAACTGGGTCAGCTTTACCGAAATGTCCGGTGACCACATCGTCGAACAGCACATTCACAATATCGATATCGCCAACTGGTTTATTGGACGCACTCCCAAACTGGCAATCGGTTTCGGCGGACGCGCCCGACGAAAGACCGGCAACCAGTTCGATTTCTTCAATGTCGATTTCGATTACGACGAAGGCTGCCGGATTCACAGCATGTGCCGCCAGATCAACGGCTGCTACAATCAGGTCTCCGAATTGTTCACCGGCTCCAACGGCACCACCTACGGCACCGGCCCCGTCAAACTTATCAAAGCAGTGGATATCAAGTATCCCGATTACGAACAAGCCAACGGCAGTGAAATGGTCCAGGAACACGTCGAGCTGCTGCGTGGCGTCATCGACGGCAAGCCTCTCAATGCCGCCAAAGATGTGGCCGAATCCACGCTGACTGCTATTATGGGTCGAATTAGTGCTTATACCGGACAGCTGGTCCGCTGGCGTGACCTGACGGACGCGTCCTCCAATTCCCCATGGTACAACCTCAAACTCACCCCCGGTTCAGAAGAATTTGAAAACGGTACCGTCAAAGCTCCGGCCGATGATGTCATCGCCATCCCCGGCCAGGCTTAAACCATCACAGATCAATCTCAAGAATAAAAGGCTGTGTCCTGCGACACAGCCTTTTTTGTTATGTTGGTAATTCAAACGCCTATTTTGAACTCATTTTAATCGGCTTGCACAAATAGTCTTCTTTACAGGCTGTTCTCCCGCATTTTTTACATAGATACTTTGCAGGGAGAATATACTCTATGTAGCTTTCAACATCCTCTTTCGGAAGCTCTTTTTTGACTAATTTACACACTTTTTTGCTCATAACCATCCCGTTTCAATATGCCTGTTCAAGTAATACCAGATCAGGGGCAAAAAAGTTCACCCCACCCCCCTCCTGTTCTGCGAGGTTGTACCGTACTGCATAATGAAGATCTGTACGTAAAATCCCTTAAAAGCGTTTCCTGCTACACAATATCCACAGTACATCCAAGCACTTGTTCCAGCATATCGGCTTTGGCTTTGCCATAGTGAATTTCATCTAAAGCGGGTCCCTTTTTGTCACAATAAATAACAATCCGGCCCGGTTTAATGTCCACCGTCAGATTCACAATCGCATTATCATGCCCCCGATCCAGGCCATCGGCCAGACGCACCATCCCGCCCAGCAGACCAACACGATATTGATCCGACGCCGTCAGCTGAGAATAATAAGGATGCTCCGGCCTGGGCAATGCCTTGCGGTGATAGCGGGCGATCAGAGCCACGATCCAGCGCTGGGATTGATCCAGCGGCATGGTTGTATCTTCCAGAATCATCCGCATCGATGTTTTGTGGTGTTTGGACTGCCCTTCGATCCATCCAATATCGTGAAGGATTCCGCCGCAGGTCAGCAGAAATCGGTCCGATTTGGTAAAACCATGAAGCGGCTGCAAGTAATCAAATAAACATTCCGCCAGCCGGGTCACCTGTTCACTGTGGCCCTGCTCATAGCGGCATTGTCGAGCAAACTGTCTTACGGCATGAATCTGCTTATGATATGCCCCGGCAATGGGCTTGGGATCAAATCTCTGTGCTGCTTCCATCCTGCACCTCCCGCCCGATACGCAATAGTGATTTCAGCATCTGCATAGTCTCTGACACCAGGTTCTGGCGGCCCGGAAATCCGCAAATATGCTCAAACAGGGACCGCCGACATTCCCTCCGCATCTGCCGGAGATGCTCCAGACCGGGACGCAGCCTGCCAAAGGTCCGGGTCGAACCGCAATACGCTTCCATACGCTGTTTTTCCGCCGATTCAAATTCCTCCAGCATCACAAGCCAGACATCACAATCATGCAGTTCCCCCAGCAACGTTTGATAGGTCTTGGCCGTCTGCAGCGGCTGGCGAAGACCTCCGCCGGTTATTTCATTTCCGATTTCCAGCAGATATCGGAATCGTTTGACGGCTATCCGCAGGGCATGGTGGCCTGCACAATCTTCGATATCAGCCAGTGCAGTTTCTCGTGTAGTCATATCCTGCGCCTGGTGCCGGCAGCAATCCATAAAATGGTCAACAAACACCTGACCGGATTCGGTCCCGCCGGACGCCAGCACAGACAGCAGCTTTTCACCCTGCAAGCGGATATTCATCAGAATCTGTTTCTTCTGAAATCGCCTGGCCGTTTTCAGCAGTTTTTTCTGAATGGCCTGACGCTGCTGACCCAGCCGAAAACAAAGCCGTTCCAGACCGGGACGAAGCCGTTTTTGTTCAGGCCCCAATCCGCTCAGAACCTCCTTGACAAAAAGAATATGAACATCAAGATCCCGGGCGGGTCCTAATTTCTTGAGCAGTCGTCTGATGGCCTTGTCCCAGTCCTCCAGAATATCCCGTTCGATATACATCCCCAAAAGCATCAGACCTTGCCGCAGCCGACGACACGAAACGCGTGCCTGATGAATCGGCTCCGGATCATCCATCTGCTCCAGATTCCCCAGATGAACGTCCAGCTTTTCGGCCTGTTGACAAATCCAGCCGCAGGCAAGCTGCAGCATCTGATTGCGGTTCTCACTCATCGTCTTCGGTTCCTGCTTTCAATCCACCCAAAAATGCAAGATACGCTCCGCATCCATAACCAGCACAAACACTACTCCAGCCAGGACGCACCAATCGACACATCCACTTTCAGCGGAACATCCAGCTTCAAAGCCCCGGTCATTTCCGCAGCAATCCAGTCGGCGTGTCTGTCTGCTTCGGCTCTGGGCAGTTCAAAAACCAGTTCGTCGTGAATCTGCAAAATCATCCGAATCGGCATCTTCTCCTTTTCGATGCGCCGCTGGATCGACACCATCGCCACTTTGATTAAATCCGCCGCCGAGCCTTGTATCACCGTATTGACGGTGAGCCGTTCGGCCTGAGAACGAACCGAAAAGTTTTTACTGTTCAGACCCGTGATGGGACGACGCCGGCCCAGAATGGTTTCAGCAAAGCCCCGCTTGGAAGCCTTGTCGATTTCGCTGTCCATAAATTGACGGATCGAAGGATAACGGCCATAATATTCGTCAATAAATCGTTTGGCCTCCGCCTGGCTGATGCCGATGGTCTGCGATAGACCGTAAGGCCCCTGCCCATAGATGATGCCAAAATTGACCGCCTTGGCCCGGCCTCGCATGTCTGAGGTAACGGCCTCCGCCGCCACCCCATAAATCTGCGATGCCACAAAAGTATGAATATCCCTGTCTTCCGCAAACGCCTTGAGCAACGCCGCATCCTGTGAAAAATGAGCCAGCAGCCGCAGTTCTATCTGGGAATAGTCGGCACTGAGAATACATCCATGGCTGCGGTCCGCAGGCACAAAAGCCGAACGGATTTGCCTGCCCAGCTCGGTACGCACAGGAATATTCTGCAGATTCGGATCCGATGAACTCAGCCGCCCGGTCGCGGTAACCGTCTGGTTAAACGACGCATGAAGCCGCTGGGTTCGAGGGTTGACCAGCAACGGCAGCTTGTCAATATAGGTATTCTGCAGTTTGACAAGCTGACGGTATTCCAACACCAGCGGAACAATCGGATGCTGGCCGGACAACTGCTCCAGAACCTCAGCTTCGGTACTGCGCTGCGTCTTGCCCTGACGCAGGCTTTGCAGGCCCAGCCGGTCAAACAAGACCCCAGCAAGCTGTTTGGTCGAGTCAATATTAAAAGACATCCCCGCCTGCTGATAGATCTTCTCGGCCAGGACTTGGATTTGCTTGTTAATCGCTCGCGACATAGTCCTGAGCAGCTCGCAATCCAGCGAGACCCCGTTGGCTTCCATCCGGGCCAGTACCTGCATCAGGGGCATTTCCACCTCTTCAAACAATTTCTTTATGGCAGGCTGGCTATTCAGCCGAGTCGATAAATACTCCCATAACTGCCAGGTCACATCCGCATCTTCCGCCGCATACGTACACGCCGCAGCCGTATCGACCTGATCAAACGTAATCTGGTTTTTGCCCTTGCCAATCAGATCGGAAATCGGTATCGGTACATAATTCAGATAATCTCTGGCCATGGCATCCATCGAATGACTCGACCGGTCGGCATGAAGACAATACGAAGCAATCATCGTATCAAAGGCCCCGCCCGGAGCAATCCTCAGCGGCATTCCGGCGTTTTCCAGCACCATCATATCATATTTGAGATTTTGCCCGATTTTATAGCGATTGCCGTCGGCCAGAACCGCAGCCAGAACAGGGCGAATTTTATGTAAATCCAGCCGGTCCTGTCCCAACGGAGCCTTCACCGGCAGATAATACGCCTCATGGGCCTTCCAGCAAAAACTCAGCCCAACCAGCTCCGCCCGCATCGGATCAATCGATGTCGTTTCCGTATCCACGGCAAACGCGGCTTGCTTTTGCAAATCATGGTAAAAGCGGTTGAATTTATCGAGGGTATCAACCAGATGATATGTTTTGCCTGCCCTTTGAGCTGGAGCATCATCCCGTATCGCAAAAAGCATTCCCTGCCCGCCGACACCCACTGAGGAAGCTGCCGCATCGGGCTTAACTGACTCCTGTTGGACGTCCAATGGCTGAAGATCCAGCTGACTGAGCAGGCGGGTAAATCCAAGCTCCTTAAACAGCGAGGCAAGCTTTTCCCGGTTTGGCCGGGATACCGCAAACGATTGTTCATCAAATTCTATCGGTGCATTGCAGTCAATCGTCACCAGCTTTTGACTCAGAAAGGCAAGATCTTTATGATTCCGGAGATTATCGCCCCGCTTTCCCTTGATTTCATCGGCATGCTGATATAAGGCTTCCAGCGAACCATATTTCTGAATCCACTCCAGCGCTGTCTTGGGCCCGACATCCGGCACCCCTGGCACGTTGTCCGAAGCGTCCCCCTGCAAGGCAAGTACATCGATAAACTGACGCGGCAAAAGATTGATCTCTTCGTGCATTTTTTGCAGGTCGGTCTTCTGGCCGGTTTTGATGTCATACGTCGCAACGTAATCCCCGACCAATTGCAGCATATCTTTATCTTTGGAGCAGATATAAGTATAGATACCGGCCTTTGCGGCTTTGCTGGCCAGGGTCCCAATAATATCATCCGCTTCCCAGCCATCAACCCGCAACATCGGGATATTCAAGGCCTCCAATATCTGCTCAATGCGATCTATCTGCCGCGGCATATCCTCGGGCATTGGCGGGCGATGGGCCTTATATTCCGGATAGATTTTGGTACGGAAACTGGGCGTCTTCGAATCCATCGCCACAACCAGCATATCTGGCTTTTCACGCTCCAGTAAGCCCAATATTGCACTCGTAAACACAAAAACCGCTTTCGTCGGTTCACCCGACGGACTATTCAACGGCCGCATCGGGGCATAGTACGCCGCATAAATATGGGCATGGCCATCGATTATGAATAATGTTTTCGTCTCCTTAGTCATCCTTTCAACTATACAGAGACTATGGATGAATGTGAAACCATTTTCCAATATTTTTGTTGCACCAAACCGAACAAAAACTCGCTTCTCGATTTCAAAAACTACGCCTCCCAGGACAAAACACGAAAAAGAAGTTGCTTGACTCCGCCATCTATGCTATATTTACCTATCTTTTAACCACAACGAACATCCACTTCGGTACCAACCTGAAAGGATGCGATAGCGGTTCTTTTTGTTTTTAATCAAATTTTATGGAGTAATATATGAAGCGAAAAATGGTAACAATTGACGGGAATCAGGCAGCGGCGCACGTCGCGCATGCCACCAACGAGGTCATCGCGATTTATCCAATTACGCCCAGCTCGCCGATGGGCGAAATCTCGGACGCCAAGTCTGCAGCCAATCAGCCGAATATCTGGGGAACAGTCCCTTCCGTAACGGAAATGCAGTCTGAAGGCGGTGCTGCCGGTGCCGTTCACGGCGCTCTGGCCAGCGGTGCCCTGACCACCACATTCACCGCATCGCAGGGCTTGCTGCTGATGATTCCCAATATGTATAAAATCGCCGGCGAATTGCTGCCGACAGTCTTCCATGTGACCGCCCGCTCGCTGGCCTGCCAGGCCCTGAGCATCTTCGGCGACCATTCCGACGTGATGGCCTGCCGTCAGACCGGTTTTGCCATGCTGGCCTCGGCCAACGTGCAGGAAGCTATGGACTTCGCTCTCATCGCCCAGCAGGCTACCCTGGCTTCCCGCGTTCCGTTCCTCCATTTCTTTGACGGCTTCCGCACCAGTCACGAAGTGCAGAAAGTCGAAGAATTGACCTATGATGATATGCGGGCCATGATTGATAACAATCTCGTCGCCGCTCACAAAGCCCGTGCCCTGTCCCCCGACCATCCCATGATGAGCGGTACTGCCCAGAATCCGGATGTTTATTTCCAGGGCCGTGAAACCGTCAACAAATTCTACCAGGCTGTGCCGGGCATCGTGGAACAGACCATGAATCGGTTTGCCAAAATCACCGGACGCCAATATAAACTGTTTGACTATTATGGCGCCCCCGATGCTGAAAAGGTCATCGTGATTATGTGCTCCGGCGCCGAAACCGTCCGCGAAACCGTCGATTACCTCGTGGCCAAAGGCGAAAAGGTCGGCGTGATTGCGGTTCGTTTGTATCGTCCCTTCAGCAATGAACATTTCGCCATGGCCCTGCCCAAAACCTGCTACAAAGTGGCCGTTCTGGACCGCACCAAAGAGCCGGGAGCGATTGGCGAACCGCTGTATCTGGATATCCGTACCGCCTTCGGCGAACTGATGAGCGAACGGAAAATCCATCTCGATAAATATCCTGTAATTGTCGGCGGACGTTATGGTTTGGGCAGCAAGGAATTCACAGCCGGAATGGTCAAGGCCGTCTTTGATAATCTGGATCAGGCCCACCCCAAAAACCACTTCACCGTCGGCATCAACGACGATGTCTGCCACACCAGCCTGGCCTATGATGAACATTTTGACACCGGCCAGAAAGTGTACTCCGCCATGTTCTTCGGCCTGGGTTCCGATGGTACGGTTGGCGCCAACAAGAACAGCATCAAAATTATCGGCGAAGAAACCGACAATTACTGCCAGGGCTACTTCGTTTATGACTCCAAAAAGGCCGGCACAATGACCGTCTCGCACCTGCGGTTTGGCAAAGACCCGATCCGCAGCCCGTACCTGATCAGCAAGGCCGATTTTGTCGCCTGCCACAATCCCAGCTTCCTGGAAAAGTATGACATGCTGGCCAGTGCCAAAGTCGGCAGCACCTTCCTGCTGACCAGTCTCGAAAGCCCGGACAAAGTGTGGGATTCGCTGCCCGCGGAAGTCCAAAAACACCTCATTGAGAAGAAAATGAAATTCTATGTCATCGATGCCATCCGCATCGCCGAAGAACTCGGCCTGGGTGCCCGCATCAATGTCATCATGCAGACGGCGTTCTTCAAAATCAGCAACGTCATCGACCCGCAGATTGCGATCAACTCCATCAAAAACGCCATCAAGAAAAGCTACGGCAAAAAAGGTGAGAAAGTTGTGGCCATGAACAACGCCGCTGTGGATGCTGCGCTGGATAAAATTTATGAAGTCAAGGTGCCCGCTCAGGTTACCAGCAAGACCCATATCGCTGCCGCAGTGCCCGCCGACGCTCCGGATTTTGTCAAGGAAGTCACCGGCGAAATCCTGGCCGGCCGCGGCGACAAGCTGCCGGTCAGCAAGATGCCCGTCGACGGCAAATTCCCCACCGGCACCACCAAGTACGAAAAACGCAACATCGCCGTTCATATTCCGGTTTGGGAACCCCATCTTTGCATCCAGTGCGGCCGCTGCTCGCTGGTTTGCCCGCATGCTGCCATCCGTATCAAGGCCTATGATCCTCAATTTGCCCAGAAGGCTCCCAAGACCTTCAAGTGTGCCGAGGCCAAAGGCAAAGAGTTCGCCGGTATGAAGTTCACCGTCCAGGTCGCCCCGGAAGACTGCACCGGCTGCGCCGCCTGCGTTCTGAATTGCCCCGTCGAGGAAAAAGACGCCAACAAGCAGCCGACCGGACGCAAGGCCATCAACATGGCCCTGCAGGAACCCCTGCGGCTCAACGAACGCGACAACTTCAATTACTTCCTGTCCATCCCGGACACGGATCCCAGCAAGTTTAAGATCAATTCCGTCAAAGGCAGCCAGCTGGTCCCGGCTCTGTTTGAATTCTCCGGGGCTTGTGCCGGTTGTGGTGAAACAGCCTATGTCAAGCTGCTGACCCAGTTGTTCGGTGATCGTGCCCTGATTGCCAACGCAACAGGCTGCTCGTCGATTTACGGCGGCAACCTGCCCACCACCCCCTATACCAAACGTGCTGATGGCCGAGGCCCCGCATGGTCCAACAGCCTCTTCGAGGATAACGCCGAATACGGTCTCGGGATGCGTCTGGCTGTCAACAAATTCAAGGCCTTTGCCGCAGAACTGCTGGGCAAGGTCGCTGCCGCCGGGTGTGTCGATCAAGCCCTGGCCGAAGAAATCAAGGCCGGACTGAGCACCCAAAAAGAACAAGCCGGCATTGAAGCCCAGCGAGCCCGCGTCGATAAGCTCAAAGCCGCCTGTGCCAAGAGCAATTGTGCAGACTGCAAACAGCTCTTGACAGTAGCCGATTATCTGGTTGAAAAGAGCGTCTGGATCGTCGGCGGTGACGGCTGGGCCTACGACATTGGCTACGGCGGTCTGGATCACGTCCTGGCCAGCGGCGAAAATGTCAACGTCCTGGTACTCGATACCGAAGTGTATTCCAACACCGGCGGGCAGATGTCCAAATCCACCCCGCGTGGCGCCGTGGCTCAGTTTGCTGCCGGCGGCAAACGCATGCCCAAAAAGGATTTCGGCATGATTTCGATGACCTATGGCGGTATTTATGTCGCCTGTGTCTCTATTGGAGCCGACCCCAACCAGGCGGTCAAGGCCTTCGTCGAAGCCGAAAGCTATGATGGACCGTCCATCATCCTGGCCTACAGCCATTGCATTGCCCATGGTATCGATATGGCAACCGGCTATAATGAACAGAAAAAGGCCGTCGCCTGCGGCCACTGGCCCCTGTATCGGTTTGACCCGCGGCTTGCCGCCGAAGGCAAGAATCCGCTGCAGCTGGACTCCAAAGCTCCCAGCATGGACTTCGCGGAATATGCCTATGGTCAGAACCGCTACCGGACACTCAAACAGTCCAAGCCAGACGTGGCTGCTGCCCTGATGGAACAGGCCAAACAGGATACACAGAATAAGTATGCTCGCCTGGAAAAGCTGTCCAAACTGTAAACCGTGAAACCCTCGGTTTTTTCTCGGCCCTGTAATAAACTTGCAGGGCCGTTTTTTTTGGTTTATACTGAATCCGTAAATTCATCCAAAACCAGATATTCTATGTTTTAAGGAGTCGATATGCCAGGCAAGTATTATGTGCTCGTGATGATTACATCTATCGCCATCTGGGGCTGTCAGTCAAATCAGAAGTCCTCTTCTACCCAGGGTATTTCCCCCCGACAGACCCGACTAAAGATGACCTGTCACGTCAACTTTTACCAGGAAAATTCGCTTTATGTAACCGAGCAGGAACATCTGTTCACCCCTGCTTCAAAAAGCCTTCAAATCAGCGCCAAGGAACCTTCTGGACAATACACCTGGTCACTCCAGGGGGAACAATACAGCGTGAAAAACGTGTCAGGCAATAAAACCTTCGAAAACTTATACAACAAAGCCTATCTTCAGGCCATTTATTATGCCATAATGTCCTCGGCTCAATGGCTTCCCCTGGAACAGGCCCGCCAGGAAGAGCCTGTTCGCATCGAAGGGAAATGGTATATTCCCTATCTTCTCACCAAACCAGACGCCACAATTCGCTTAATGAAAAATCAATTGAATGACCGTTTTGAACAAGTCATCGTTCAAAAAGACAACCAAATCTATCAGGTTTTGTGCTATAATCTTCGATTCGTTAAGGAGTTAAACAATAATCTACCCAGAACGATTGATATTTTTGATGCCACCGACGGACTGTCCTCCAAAAAACTGCGGGTGAAGGTCCAATACCATACTACCCACGTTACACCATAATTTCTCTGAATCTTAACTTGTTGTGAATGGGAGACCTGTATTATCAATATAGATAATGGATAGATTATTGCTCGTTCTGTCAAAAAAAGCTTGTCAAACGATATGTTTTCTCGTAAAAATACGTTATAAAAGTCTGACCTGAGTGTGAAGGATTACATCTATTTTAGAATTAAGAGGTCGCTTTTAAAGACCGAAGAAAGAACCTGTGGCATTTCGGTATCCGCCAATATCGGACTATGGAACGGCCAATGGGCCGATAAACACTAATACAATGATTTTATAAAGGATTGTAAAAGCGATGGGTAAAACAAGGGCCTTTTTTACAATCGTCGTTGCATGTACTTTATTAAACGGCTGTTACAACGACATTCTCGACCCCACGCAATTAGGACGCTTCGAGCCGACCCCCACCGTCAATGTCATTCTGGATTCGCTGGGGGTGGCCGATGAACCCTCTCCCGCGTATGAAGGGGCTGAAGATCCTAAACCTGAAGATCTGGTGGATATTGAAACAGACTATGTCTTCGGTTCCGGCGACATTGTCCGGATCAGCATTTTTGAGTTGTATCAGCCCGGCCAGACGTATGTCAATGACTACGTGGTCACCGAAACCGGTCGTATTTCCATTCCCGATGTCGGGCAGGTTCAGGCCGCCGGCTTGACTGAGGCCCAGTTGGAACAGGAAATCCGGGATATTCTGTCGCCGACGATTCTGAAAAACCCCTCGGTTACCGTGCTTTTGCTGAACTCTGAATCCCGATATTTTTCGATTGTCGGACAGGGTGTCGGCCAATCGGCCCGGTTTCAGATCCCCCGCTATTCCTTCCGCCTGACCGATGCCATTGCATTAGCTGGCGGTGTGGCTGAATTCAATGTCAGCTACATCTATGTCTCCCGAGATGTCGTCGAGCAGAACACCTCCTCGGCCCCCTCGGCGTCTCCTGCACCAGCACCTGCGACCCAGATGACACCGGTCGAACCTAAAATTGAGATGACTCCCGTCGAGCCCAAGAAACCCAGTGCCGAAGACGAGCTGCTGAATATTATCGCTCCGGCAGTGGCCTCTCGGCCCAGCGGGCTGATGATTACAACTGCAGAAATGACAACAACTCAGCAATTGGAATCGCTGGCAGCTCCGCAGGGACTCGAGTCCGTTCAGACGCCTCCGACCGTACCGGTCAACGAGCCTGAAACCGCCCCCGCCACGCAACCCCAATCCGAACAGGTCAAGTGGATTTTTGAGGATGGCAAATGGAAGCCGGTTCGTGCAGGCGGCCAGGCTCAGGTTACACCTCAGCCGACACTGCCGGTTTCCCAGCAACAGGCTGAAAAACCGGCCGGATCGACGGCCCAGGAACCCGCTTTGCGGACATGGGGAACAGAGGCCCTCGGTGCCAAAAATAAGACGACTCGCGTCTTGAAAATTCCAGTAGACCGTCTGCTGGCCGGGGATCCCCGCTATAACATCGCCATCCGTCCCGGCGATCGCATCACCGTTCCCGTGGACCTGATTGGCGAATTCTGGGTCGCTGGCAACGTCAATGCCCAGGGTGCCATCGCTATCACCGGACGTCCCATAACCCTCAAAATGGCGATTGCCTCCGCCGGCGGATTAAACGGTATTGCCGCTCCGCAAAAAGTGGAAGTCATCCGCCGCATCGGCAAAAACAAGGCCGGGATGATGCAGGAACAAATCGTCATGGTGGACCTCAAAAAAATATCCAAAGGCCTGCAGCCTGACTTTTTCATCAAACCCTACGACCTGATCAACGTAGGGACTACCGGAACAAGCAGATGGCTGGAGGAATTGCGCAACGGCTTCCGAGCCACGTACGGATTCGGTTTTATCTATGACCGGAATTTCGCTGAAAGCGATCTGGACGGCGACCCATTCCCGGGCCATTTTGGGTTCAACAGTATTTTCTAATCATCTACTTATGAATTCGATACCCTCAAGCCAGACCCAACTGCCTTGCCAGACTCCGGGCCGGGAATACCGCTGGACGGATATTCCGGCTGCCGTCTGGGTGCAGATGACAGTCCTGACAGTGCTGTTCGGATGGTTTTTCGGTCAGGACTTATGGGGCATGGTCCATCGCTGGATCAATGACTCAAGCTGGTCGCACGGGTTTATCATACCTTTGTTCAGCCTGTACTTTTTGCATCAGAAAAAAGACCTGCTGCTGTCCAGGTCCTATCAGCCCAGCTGGAAATGGGGAGTTCCGGTTCTGATTTTCTTCCTCTTGCTGTACCCGCTGAACATTGTCCAGTTTAAATTTGCTTATGGCCGCCCGATTTTGATGGTGGGCACACTGGCTGCCATGGTTTTGCTTTTGGGCGGATGGAATCTGCTGCGTCTGACCTGGCTGCCGATCGGCTATTTGTTTTTTGCCATTCCCCTGCCCGATCGGCTGTATTCTCAGATGACCATTCCCCTGCGGCAGATGGCTGCAGTCGTGGCAACCTGGGTACTAAACCTGATTCCGGATTTGACTGCCACCGCCAACGGCGTGGTGATTGATGTGGTTTACAAGGGACAAATGCTTTCACCCGGTCTGGATGTGGCCGAGGCCTGCAGCGGCATGCGCCTGCTGATGGCCTTTGTGGCGCTGGGGGTGGCTATGGCCTATCTGCATGAAAGACCCATCTGGCAGCGACTGGTCTTGCTGCTCAGCACCATTCCGATTGCCATCCTGTGCAACGTGGTTCGTGTGACCATCACGGGGTTGATTTATATCCTGTGGAATCCCGAGTACGCCAAAGGAATCTATCACGACATGCTGGGGTTGATGATGCTGCCGCTGGCCTTTGGCTTTTACGGGATCCTGGCCTGGCTGATGAGCAATTTATATACCGACGAAGAGGACGTGCAATCCGACCTGATAATCCGGCGTATTGAATCCTCCATGGCCAAGGAGCCCAAGCCATGACCCAGCCCGGGAAATCACTGTTCAATCCGGCCTTCCTGACTTGTGCTGTGATATTGGCCATATTTGCAACCACTAAAACCGTGGTCATTCACGCCCTGGGGGTTCATTTGACAAAGCTGCCGATCCCCCTGAAAAAACCGCTGGAACAGCTGGACGCCAAAAAACTGGAGCCATATATCGTTCGCAGCCGGGAACGCATCGCCAATCAGGATGTGCTGGAAAGCCTGGGTACCGAAGAGTATCTCAACTGGACCCTTGAAGACCCGCAGGCCGAAAGCGACAGCCCAACCAAATATTGTACTTTATTTATCACTTATTATACCGGCAATCCGGATATGGTGCCGCATGTGCCGGATGAGTGTTACGCCGGAAGCGGCAACACCAAGATCGGAGCAGATACCCTGTCCATAGAAGTTGCCTGGCCCGGACGGGAAAAACCAATTCCAATTTCCATGCAGTCGGTGTTGTTCAGCCGGCAGGAAAAAAACACTCTGGCTCCGGAAACCCGGTTTTCCGTCCAGTATTGCTTCAAGGCCAACGGTGAATTTTGCGGCAGTCGGACCGAAACCCGGGCGGTTCTGGGCAGCAATTTTTTTGTGAAGTACTCCTATTTTGCGAAAATCGAATGGAAATTTTATGGCATGGACTATAGCGGCCTGATTTATCCGAATCGGGAACAAATGATGCAGGCCAGCCAAACACTGCTGGCCAGGGTGCTTCCCGTTCTGGAAGAAGACCACTGGCCCGACTGGGACAAAGCCAAACGCGGCGAAATCATCGAACCATAGTCCCTGCGACCTTTTGACAGGAATTCTGAAGAATGGCAAAAAAGCTGAATAAAAAAGTAGCTTATTCGTTATTGGCACTGGTTGTTATCTGTATTGCCGGCGGTTCCGTTGTCGGCTTTCGGATGTGGCGGGAGCGAAATCCCGAATACAGCCTCAGCAAGGCCCGTGAAGCATTCAAAAACCAGGATTTTCAAACCGCCGAACAGCTTTTCGGCAAGGCGTATACTTTCACCAAACTGGATGAGGACAAGATTGATATCCTCTTTGAGATGGCCGAATTCCATCTGACCAGCACAGAAAAACACGAACCCAACTGGCGCAAGGCACTGGGCTGCTGGCAGACCGTCTTGAACGTCAATCCCAATCATATCGAAGCCCGTCAGAAACTGATGGATTATTATTATCAGATGGGCGACAGCGGCGGCAGCGGCGCCTGGAAGATGGTCGAAGAACACTCGTCCAAATTGCTCGAAGCGTTCGCAAAGACTCAGACAGAGCCGGATATCGAGGTCCTGATGGCCAATGCGCGGGCCTCACTGGAAATCGCCCGGGTCGGTACGTCGGCCTTTCGCGAAACGCTGGTGGCCAAAGCCATCGCCGATCTGGAGACGCTCAAAAAGAAAACTCCCGACAATGCCAGAATTTATGAATATCTGATCGATGCCACCCTGCTCAAAGGTGAACTGGAGTATCTCAAAGGGTCAGCCGAGCTGAAGGACAATACTTCGACATTCGCCTTAAAAACCGCCCGCGACAAGGCCCAGGAGGATGTCAAGCAGATTATCCAGCAGGCCAAGGAAAACGCCTCGGATAAAAGCCTGGCGAATGCTTTGGCTCTCGAAATGCGTGTTCGCCAGGCCCAGTCCGATCCCAATCTGCTGCCTGCGGTTCGTAAAGAGGCCGAGGCGATTGCGGCGGCGTTCCCCCAGTCCGACCGCATCCTGGCGATTGTCTCGACCTGCTATGAACTGCATGGAGCCATGGATCGCAGACAGGAACTCAGTCTGGCCATCCAGAATATAGAAAAAGCATTACACATCGCCACGGACAAAAAAGTCTTTCACGCCATGCGGCTGGCATCGCTGTTGTATCGCACCGGGTCGTTTTATGGCGAAAAAGACCTGGCCCTGCGAGCCATTAAAGAAGCAGAACAAGCTCTGACTTATCCTGAAGCCACTGTCCTGCCAGGTCCCCGAGAAGGTGCCGCCCGCCAGAATCGCCTGATGATTCAGATTTTCCTGGCCAAGTGTTATCTGGAACAGACTCTGCTGGCCCGCGAATCCCAGGATAAAGCTTCGGAAAAAGAGTATCTGGCCAAAACCAAAAATATGGTCAGCAGCATCACCCAGGCACTGGGTGAAAACAACCTCCTGACCCGACAGTGGCAGGGCTTGCAGCTGCTTGCTGAAGGACAAACCGACCAGGCCTTCCGCGCCTTGTACAAAATCTATCAGGAATACAAAGCCCTCGACAAAACCGGCGATTACTCCACCATCGATGCGCACTTGTGCTATGTGCTGTCACGCATCGCCGCCGGACAGCGGTCCCTCGGCATGCAGCGGGAGTTTCTCGAGAAAGCTTTATACAATCAAAACAGTATCGCCCCTGAAAAACCCGGGGCTATTTTGGATTATGCCTCGGTCCTTCTGGAACTCCAGGGCGGCCAGCGTGCTGCCGATATCCTCCGGTCGTACACGAACATTTACGGCAAAACACCCAAAGTCCAGATTATGCTGGCCAACGCCCTGATTCAGGCGGGCCAGTTCGAGCAGGTGGACGCCATTGTTAAAGATCTCGACCCCGAGGATGTCCAGACCCTCTTGACCCGCTTGATGGCAGCCACCATGCAGATTGGACGTCTCCAGGGACAAATCAATCTGGGTGGTTCCTCCGGCGCCACACCGGCCCAGCAGGCCCAGCTGGCAAAGCTTCGCAGCCAGCAGGGGGAGTTGATCAAACGTCTGATAGACAAGGCCCCCGACAAGCTCGAGTCAGGCATTCTGGCCTCGTATTGCCGATATGCCATCGCCAACGACATCCCGGGGGTCGCCGACCTGGTCAACCAGTATCTGGCCGCATTCCCGACCAATACCACCGCTCAGCTGCTCAAGCTGGAACTGGCTGAACCGGATCCCAAAACCATTACCACCAGCCGGCGGACCGAACTGATGGAACAGGTGCTGCTCCAGACCCAGGACCCTCTGCAGCGTGCGATCGGGCTGGGTCAGCATTATCGTTCCATCGGGAAAATCGACCTGGCGAAGGAACACTATCAGAAGGCCTACCAGCTGGCTCCGGATAATATCGAAGTCTGCAGCGGCTATTTCGGATTCCTGCTGGATCAGAAAGACATCAAAACTGCAGAGTCCATTTATCAGAAAATCCGGGACAAAAACCCCGACGGCTGTGAAGGCAATCTGTTTGCCGCCCAGCTGGAAATTGCTCGAGAAAATTATACCACCGCACTGCGGCGTCTGGACGAATGCCTCGCACTTCGCCCCTCGCTGACGACAGCCGCTATCCTCAAAAGCCAGGTGTATCTCAAACAGAAAAACTTCACCGCCGCCGTTGAGAATGCCACCCTTGCATTCCAGATGGACCCCCAGAGCGGCCTGGCCGCCCGGCAACTGGCGTCCTCGCTGTTTGAGCGTAACCGTGACCTGGGAAGCAAGGTCACCGACCAGCAAATCGCTGAAGCCGACCGGGCGGTGGGCCTGGCGATGGTGCTGAATCCGGGTGAATGGCAGCTCCAGAGCATCTACGCCGAAACCCTCGACCAGCAGGACCCCCAGCGGGCCCTGGCCATGCGGCAGGTGCTGCTCAAAAACCATCCCAACCCGACCAATGCCATGATGCTGGCCAATATGGCCCTGCGTCAGGCCCAAAATGAAAAAGACCCGGCCAAGCAGAACGCCCTGCTGGAAATCGCCGGCAATGCCTACGAACAAGCCTGGCAGCTGGCTCCTGCCGACACCGCAGTTCAGATGGCCTACGCCGAATATCTGCGAATCACCAACCAGCGGCAGAAAGCCGTCGAGCTGTTTGCCGGCAACGACAATATCCTGTGGCGGTTTTATTTGAGTGACAGCCAGTACGGCAAGGCTCTGGAGATTCTCGAGGCCCTCAACCAGAAAACCCCCGACCAGATCGACATCCTGCAGGGACTGGTTGAAGCCCATCAGGGCCTCAACCAGTGGGATGCAATGAAGGCCTGTCTGGATATTTTGGCAAAGAAGGACCTGACCGTCGATCAGGAACTCTGGCTGATCCAGAAATATCTCGATTCCGGCTATAATCAGCCCGCCGAAGCCCGGCTGGCCAGTTTTCAGGAACGCCACCCCGACGACAACCGGGGTCTGCTGCTGGACGCCTGGCTGGAAATGATGCGGGGCAATCTGGAAATCGCATTGACCAAGACGCAGCGGTATCTTGAAAAAGACACCAACAGTGCCGGCGGATGGCGGCTCAAAGGCCGCATCCACCGTCTGATAGGACAGTCGCAGCAGGCCATTGACGCCCTGCAGCGGAGTAAATCCATCACCCCGGATTCCTCGGTTCGGATGGAGCTGGCTACGCTTTACAGCCAGAATCGACAGATTGAAGCCGCCGCCGGCGAACTGAACTCCGGCCTCAACGACTCCAAGGCTCCCCAGCAGCTTCGCCTGATGCTGGAGACGCTGTATCGGGAAAACAAACGCTATAATGACTTGAAAATATTCTATACCAAAACACTCGAAAAATTCCCGGAAGATCCCTTCTGGATCAGCCGGGCAGGCCTGTTCTATCTCGAACAGAAAGATTACCCCACAGCCCTCAAACTGCTGGAATCGGCTCTGACTCTGACCCAGAAAAAAGGAACCAATGACCCGACAGCACTGGATAATTATCTGGCAGCACTCATCGCCGCTGGCAAACTGGAGAACGCGACCTCTGTTGCGGCAAAATACATTGATGGCCCGCTGGCGCCGGTGGCCTATTGGAACATCGCCACCGTCCAGGCCCAATTGAATCAGCCGGACAAAGCCGCAGAATCCTTCTCCCGGGCCATCGACAAAGCTGCCGGCACCCCCGCGTCCCTGCTGGCCACCCTGTCTGTCATGGAACGGGTGCTTGGCGCTGCCAATGTGGAGTCCTGGTGCACCCAGAAACTGGCCGCAGATCCCAAATTCATACCGGCCCATTTGATGCTGGTCAATCTGGCCGAGAAGGCTGGGGCATTCAACAAGGCCCTGACCCACATTGACCAGTGCCTGGAAAACACCCCGCAAAACACCATGCCATGGCTGGAGTATTCCAATCGCAAGGCCAACATCCTGATGCAGGCGTATGCCAAAACCGCCGACGCAAACTATCTTAAACAGGCCCTGGCCCAACTGGAAACCAACCTGAAGCTGCGGCCCAATGACGAAACCATGATGAACAATATCGCCTATCTGATGGCCGATAATGATATCGAGCTGGATAAGGCCGTTTCGTATGCACGACGAGCGTACCAGAAACTGCCGGGCAATCCGGTGTTCCTCGACACCTACGCGTATGCCCTGTGCAAGACCGGCGACTATGCTCAGGCCGAAACCTATATGCGGCAGGTCATCGCCTCCTATGAACGCACCAATACCGTGCCGCCCTGGGATGTCTATAAGCACCTGGGCATGGCACTGATGGGCCAGAAGAAAAACAAGGAAGCCCTGACCGCATTCGAAAAAGCCAACGAACTGGGAACGGATATCCCGGATAAAGAAAAACAATATTTACAACAGACTATTCAAAGTTTAAAACGTTAAACTGGTAATGCCCTTTAAGGAGCAAGACTTATGAATCAGAACATACAGCGTGCAGCGACTCCGGCAGCCGTTTCCCTGCCGCGTCCGATGACAGCCCCGATGCCCACCGCCGATGCAATGACCCCCAAGGAGATTCTGGGCATCCTTCGTCGGCATATCTGGATGATTGTCCTGTTTACCGTTGGCGGAGCCATCGTGGGGACTGCGGCCCATTTTCTGCTGCAGCGGATTTATCCTCGCTATACGGCCCGTGCCCAGATTGAGGTCCTGCCCCCGGTGGAAGGCGACCCGCTGACCTTTAATATCAGCCAGCCGCAGAAAGATACGTACTACCAGTTCCGCTTCACCAAGGCCGCCCTGGTCAAGCAGCAGACCCTGCTCAATGAGCTGATTCAGGACGAAGAGATTCGCAACACCAAGTGGTTTAAGCAGTTCGCCCAGGTGGACGCCAACGGCAATATCGTCGGGGGACGGGACAAAGCCGTCAAGAAGGCCATCGAAGACCTCGAAGATTACCTCACCGCGACGGCCCCGCGTGATTTTGTCTTTATCGAAGTCGGTATGACCTGCGGCAGCGCCCAGGAATCGGCCAAAATCGTTAACAAGATGGTCGATAAATTCATGGCTTCTCAGCGTGACCTGGCTTTGCAGTCCATTCGAGCCCAGCTGGCCGAACGCACCAAACAGCGTGAGGAAATCATCCGGCGACGCGACACCATCGAAGCCTCGCTGGCCAACATCCGTTCCGGAACACGGTTTGCCCGTCTGAATCTGTCGGACAACAATACCTTCCGCGATTATATGGACCAGAAAATCGCAGATATCGAGAAAAGCTTCAGCAGCCTGGACAGTGCCCGGGCCAATCTGGAAATCCAGATTGCCACCCTGAAACGACGTGCTGAAAATGTGCAGTTTGATGAAGTCGTCCAGGAGCAGATTGAACAGGATGCCATCGCCCGTCAGATTCGTGCCAACATTGCGGCCACTCAGCCTATCCTGGCCGAACGCCTGACCCGGTTTGGGGAAGATCACCGTTCCGTCAAGGAAGTCCGCGACTCTCTGCGACAGATGAATGAAGACCTGGCCAAACGCCAGAAGGAAATCGGCGATATCGTCCGGAAATCCCAATATCAGGCCGCCGAAGATCAGATGGCCGCCCTGATCCAGCAACTGGATACCGTCACCGAACAACTCAAAGCCGCCCAGGCGGAATACAAGGATGTCGATGTCATTCGTGCTGAATACAACAAACTGGAAGTCCAGCGCAAGGATGAAATTGACATGCTCAATGAAATGAACACCTATATTGAGAAGCTGTATGCCCAGATTCAGGACCCGCTGATTTCCAAACTGCGGGTCATCGGCCTGGCTCCCGAACCCCTGCGGATGAGCTTCCCCAGGATCGAACTGATGCTGCCGGCAGGCATTATTCTGGGACTGCTGGCCGGATTGGGGCTGGCGTTTGCCGTGGAGCTGCTCAATGACCTGCTCCGCACCCCCAGCGACGTCATGCGGCATCTGCGAACACCGCTGCTGGGCACCATTTGTCATTCCGATGACGATAAAGATGTCGAGAAGGTGGAACTGGCACACGTGGTTCGCCAGGCGCCTTATTCCATTATGAGCGAAAATTATCGCCAGCTGCGGACCAACCTGAAACTATCCGGCCCTGCAGGCAGCGATCACAAGGTCCTGCTGATCACCAGCCCCGCCGCGGGCGACGGCAAAACCTCCGTCGCTGTCAACCTGGCCAGCACCATGCTGTATGAAAACAAACGGGTCTTGCTGATTGATACCAACCTGCGCAGACCCTCGACCGGCCATCTGTTCCCCCGGACCGAAACCAACGGAGCGGTATCTGAACACCCGGATTTCGGGCTGAGCAACTACCTGATGGGCCAGTGCCCCGAAGAAAAAAACATCATCCGCTTCAGCGGTATCGAAGGGCTGGACATTATCGACAGCGGCCCCCTGCCGGCCAATCCTGCCGAGCTGCTGGACAGCCCCCGGATGCATCAGCTTCTGGAACGCTGCAAGCAGATGTATGATTATGTTATTCTCGACGGACCTGCCCTGCTGGTCAGTGATGCCAAGGTCCTGGCCACCAGCGCCGACGGCACCCTGGTGGTCTTCAGTGCCGCCGAAACGCACCGCGGCACAGCTCAGCGTATCCTGCGGGAACTCCAGACTATCCACGCCAATACCCTCGGCACTGTCCTGATGGGCGTCAAGAGTCGCAAGGGAGGCTATTTCCGCGAGTTCTATCGTTCGTATCAGGACTACCAGCGCGTCCAGCTCAAACAGGCTTACTAACAGACGGACTATACACATATGAATCGATATCTGGTTACGGGCGGTGCCGGTTTCATCGGCTCCAACATTTGTCGGAAACTGGTACAGGAAGGTTGTTTTGTCCGGGTGGTGGACAATTTCCTGACCGGCAAGAAACAGAATCTGGAGGGGATTCTGGATAAAATCGAGTTTATTGAGGCCGATATGGGCGATATCCACGTTGCCCGTGCCGCAACGAAAGATATCGATGTTGTCCTGCATCAGGGAGCCGTGCCGTCGGTGCCGCGCAGCGTCGTGGATCCGGCCACTACCCATCGGCATTGTGTGGATGCCACCTTTACCCTGCTGCTGGCGGCCAAAGAAAACAAGGTCAAACGCTTCGTCTATGCGGCCAGCTCGTCGGCCTACGGCGATACGCCGACGCTGCCCAAACTCGAATCGATGCCGACCAATCCCCTGTCGCCCTATGCGGCAGCCAAGCTGTTCGGCGAGTACTATTGCAGCGTTTTCTACAAGGTCTATGGCCTGGAAACCATCGCGTTACGCTATTTCAACGTCTTTGGCCCCTACCAGGACCCGACCAGTCAGTATGCCGCTGCCATCCCGGCCTTTGTGACCAAAATCCTCAAACATGAATCGCCGGTAGTCTATGGCGACGGCGAACAGACCCGGGATTTCACTTATATCGACAATGTCGTTCACGCCAACCTGCTGGCGGCCAGGGCCAAATCCGTCAGCGGACAAGTGGTCAATATCGCCTGCGGCCAGCGGATCTCCGTCAACCAGATTATCGGCCTGATTAACCAGATTCTGGGCAAACAGGTCCCGATCCAGTATCAGCCCAGCCGGGCCGGAGATGTCAAGCACTCCCTGGCGTCTATCGAGCTGGCCAAAGCCGTCATCGGCTATGAGCCGGTGGTCTTATTCGAAGAGGGATTGCACAAAGCCATCGCCTGGTACAGGACCCATCTGGTCTGAATACCCCACCCCGTTCAGCCCCACAGCATTCGTATCAGCCCGTTTGTTCAGCATTGACTTTAATGACTGAATTGGGTATCTTTTATCTGGAGAATCGAGGGTATGAGGACAAAACAAGACATTGTCATATATCAATCCGGAAATCCTGTCAGGAACCGGGGATTATTCTATTGAAGGGAAGGTAAGTCCTGATGGCTTCTCCAGTCACGCTGCCCCTCAAACGCATTCTGGTCCTGGGGCATCACCGGACCATTGCAGGGAAGTTGGCGAGTCACTACCGGCTGCAGCCGACCTGCTGCGACACGGTACAGGCCGCGGTCGGATTGGCCGCTCAGACCCCCTATGACCTGGTGCTTGTCCAATTTGACAAAATCATGGGCAATACGCACTGTGCCCTGAAAATGCTGCGTCAGTCCTGCCCTGCGGCACGCATCGTACTGCTGTGCTCGATGCATCAGGAACCCCTAGTCAGACAACTGCTGCAGATCCGACCGAACCAGGAAAAACCTGTCGATGATTACCTGCTCTACCCGCAGGGCTTTGTTGAGGCAATCCGCCCCTTTCTGGAGCCTTCTGGACAAACCCGTCCCAGATCGGCTGACGTCGAACACATCATCGAGCAGCTCGAACGGCTGGCCACGGAAGACGACTTAACCCATCTGAAAAATCGACGCTATATCCGACAATTCCTTACCCAGATTCTGGAGTACGCTCGTACGGACAACTTCCATGTGACCCTGCTGCTGTTCGACATCGACAACTTCAAGCACTACAATGACCAGTACGGCCACGCCGTGGGGGATGCGGTCCTTTATCAGGTCGGCCAGATGATGAAGCGATGCTGCCGCAGCCATGATGTCGTCGCCCGCGTCGGCGGGGATGAATTCGCGGTGGTCTTCTGGGATTTGCCCTCGGAGGTCACGCACACCGACATCGAGCCGGAACGCCGCAAATCCCTCAGCGAACACCCCAAAGAGACCGTCTTTATGTCCGAACGCTTCCGCCTGCAGCTCAGCAAGACCCAACTGTCCTGTCTGGGGGCCTGCGGCAAGGGCCACCTGACCATCAGCGGCGGGCTGGCGTCGTTCCCCAAGGACGGCTGGGATATGAAACAGTTGTTTGAGCAGGCCGACCGAGCCATGCTTCAGGCCAAACGCAGCGGCAAAAACAGGATCCATATCGTCGGGGCCTCCGACGAGGTCGCAGAAACCTCAAACCAGACCGACTGCATCCAATAATCCTGCGGTATAACCCGAAATCATCGGCTGACTGTATCCCATATTCTGCATTCGCATTCTCCGAATAGCACAAATTACGCTAACCCTATCTTGCTATTCGTAAACATTTTAATATTTTTTTTATTCCCTGTCCGCACTGGACTTATATTTTCTCACGTCCCGCGATATTTCGATTTTTCGAACAAAAACTGCAATTTCGTCCCTTTTGTGAGAGCCCATTGTGTTTTGGGTTGAATAAAAAGAATAGAATAGGAAAGGAGCTTCAACAAATGCTGCAAAACACAGTCATCACCTCACCCCATCTGCAGGACATCGCGGCCGAAGGCGGAGTCCTCGGTTCGATTCTGCTGGACCGTTCGGTAACCCCAGTCGTCGGCGAGATTCTGCCGGCGGCGGAGGCGTTCAGCCGCCCCGAGCATCAGACCTTGTACCGCATTCTCAGGGACCTGGCCGGACACAACAAAGCCTGGGACCTGGTGCTCATCGCCGACGGCCTCAAGCAGCACAAGGTCCTCAAGGCCATCGGCGGCGTGGATTATTTAGTCAAGCTGGCCGAGGCCGTGCCCACGGCCGCCAACGCCGCCTACTATGCCCGCATCGTCCGCGACAAGTATCTGCTGCGGCAGATGGCCGAGTTCGGCACCACCCTGGCCAACTCTGCGGCGCTGGGGTCGCTGCCGGGGGTACTGCTGGATATGGAAACGCAGTTTCGCGACATCACGGCCCGCTATCGCAGCCTGATCGGGCCCGGCGAAATCCTCTCGATGCGGCCGGTGTCGGAGTACACCAGCCTGCCGATCGACTGGCTGTGGCCGGGGCGGTTCCCGCTGGGGATGCTGTCACTGATTGCCGGTATTCAGGGCCACGGCAAGAGCTTCCTGATGTGCTATATGGCGGCGGTGGCTTCGCAGGGCTATTCCTGGCCCGACTGCGGCAACCCCTGTGCCCCGATGGAAGTCGCCATTCTATCCGATGAGGAGAGCGTTTCATATGCCCTGCGTCCCCGGCTGGAGGCCTGCGGGGCGGATCTGTCGCGGGTGTTCGTGCTGGACGGCCTGACGCTGGCCGATGGCACGCCGGCACCGTTCGATATCAGCACACGGCTGAGCCTGCTGGACGATTTCCTCGAGGCCCACCCCAACTGCCGGCTGATGTTCTTTGACTCGCTGGCGGGCTTCCTGGGCCATTGTGACCCCAACGACAACGCCGCCGTCCGGCGCACGCTGGGGCCGCTGAGCGAACTGGCCGAGCGTCGCGGCGTGGCGATGGTGGGCATCCTGCATCTGAATAAAAAGCCCGACCTGGCCAGCGTCCACCGCATCAGCGGAGCGACGGCCTTTACCGCCGTGGCCCGGGCCGTCTGGCTGGTCATGCGGGACGAGGACGCCATCGGCAACGCCAGCCGGCTGCTGCTGCCGGTCAAGTGCAACTACGCCGACACCACCGGCCTGCGGTACCGGATTGTCGATGGGGCAGTCGCCTTCGAGACCGAGCCGGTGGCCTTCGGGGCCGACAGTGTCCTGGCGGGCAAACACAAGGCCGACGAGGACGACAGTAAAAGCGCCGTCGATATCGCCGCCGACTGGCTGCGGGCCCAGCTCGAAAACCAGCCGCCCAAAATGGCCAAAGACATCCTCGAAGCCGCCGAGGCCGAAGGGATTTCACTCAAGACCTTATACCGTGCCAAGTCAAAGCTCGATATTGAGGTCAGAAAGGTTGGTTTTACTGGCGGCTTTGTCTGGTCAATGAATGTTTCATCAGTCAGTGCATAACTTATATCGAAGATTGCCATCCCCCCCAGAGGGAGTATTTGACCATCTTCGTATTATTATATGAATAATAAAGATATGATTATTATCAAATGACCATCTTCGTATTATTTGCTCAAAACACGAATATGGCAGAGCAACTCTGGGCATCTTCGCATGATTCGCTCAAAAATGCGAAGATGCCCAATATCCCGAAGATGGCCCCCCTACCCACCGGCCATCTTTGCCAAAAGTCGTTCGGTTTTCACAATAACCCCAGGCCACCGTGGTATAGGCAGGGTGACGTCTGAGGCAGTCCGGCTGTGGGGGCAGGACGGTCTGGGCGATGGGTTTTTATGGGTTTGTCTTGACGCCCCAGGTGGTATTGGGCTTAGGGCCCATAATCAGTTTCAACTGGCCGCCGTTGACGATGTCATCGTGGGTAATCCACGGTGTGTTCAACGGCTTGCCGTTCAGGAAGGCCTGCTGGATATACATGTTAGTCTCGGAGCAGCCGGGGGCCGAGATGGTAAACTGTTTGCCGTTGGGCAGATGGATGGACACTTTCTCGAAGACGGGGCTGCCGAGGGCATAGATGGGCAGGCCCGGCGTGACCGGATAAAAACCCATGCAGGAAAAGACCACAAAGGCCGACATGCCGCCGCCGTCTTCATCGCCGGGGATGCCGAACATCGTATCGGGGAACCAGGCATTAAGCAGCATCCGGATTTTCTTCTGGGTCTTCCAGGGGGAATCCGTGAAATTATAGAGATACGGGATATGGAAGCTCGGTTCGTTGCCCATGGAGAACTGGCCGACAATGCCCGTGAAATCGGGGAATCGCGCCCACAGTTCGTATTTGCTGCGGCCCAGGTCTTCGCGGAAAAGCTGGTCGAGCCGCTGCTCGAAGGCTTTTTTGCCGCCCATCAGGTCCATCAGGCCGGGGATGTCGTGCTGGACCTGCCAGAGGTACGTCCAGCCGTTGTTTTCATCGTAATACTCCCGCCCGCCCATGCCGCCGTCGAATTTGGGGTCGATATCGATCCAGTTGCCCTGGTCGTCTTTGGGCATAAAAAAGCCTTTTTCCTTCCAGTAAAGATTCTTGTAATTGTTCGCCCGGGCGGCAAAATAGGCGGCATCGTCGGCGTAGCCCAGTTCGGCGGCATACTGGCTCAAGGCCCAGTCATCGTAGCTGTGGCCCAGGGTGACGGCCACCGACTGGCGTTTCTCAAAGCCGTGGACGGTCGGCTCGGTTTCGGGCTGGCCGGGGGCCAGTGCGGGGTAATAGCCTTTTTCGGCATAGAAGCGGTCCAGCGCACAGGCCGGGCCGTTCTTCCAGGGCAGCATCGTCGCTTCCATCGCGTTTTTCTTCATCGCCGCAAACGCCGTGGCCGTGTCGAAATTGCGAATGCCTTTGCGATAGGCATCCAGAATCATAATCGTCGAATGAAAGCCGTTCATACAGGGATTGTCGCCCCACAGCAGCGGGAACGTCGGCAGCCAGCCGCTCTGTTGGTACATCCGGACATACGACTCAATCATATCGGCCTGCTGGTCGGGATTGAGAATCATCCGCAGGGGGTGATGGGCCAGATAGGTGTCCCAGACCCAGTCATCGACATAAAACGGGCGGTCGGCGGTGTGAATCTGTTTGTCGTAATTGCTGTAATACCGGCCGTCTTCAGTGATGTCTATCATCCGTTCATAGCAGCGATACAGGGCCGTGTAAAAGGTGCGGCGCTGGGATTCGGTGCCGCCGTGCACTTCGATTTGATTGAGCACCTTCGACCACGCCCGGCGGGCATCGGCTTTCATGGACTCAAATGACCGGCCTGCCATCTCGGACTGGAAATTGGCCCTGGCCTGCTGGTCGCTGATGAAAGAAATCGCGTATTTGAATTCGATGACAGCGGGTTTGTCCTGGGACCAACTGACCAGGCCGTCCTTGCGAGTGCGGTTCTGCTGGGCGGAGGCAAATTCAAACGGCTGGCTGAACTGCCCATAGACATAAGCCTTCATCCCGTGAAACTGTTCGACACCCGTTACCGTCTGAGCATCGGACTGCGTCCACTCGCCCGACTGCATAATCCGCAGCAGGACGTGTTTGGGGGTATTTTTGGGGAAGGTCATCCGGAAACAGCCTGTCTTGGCGCCGGGGGTAAACTCGAGGGTCACATCGTACTCTTCCAGCCAGACGCAATAGTAATACGGCGTTGCAATCTCATTGCCGGGATTCCAGGCGGAGATGGGGGCACGATTGGGATCAGGCCGGCCGGTGAAAGGCATCATGCTGAACAGCAGTCCCTGCCGGTGCGAGTCGAGCGTCAGCGGAAAGCCGCGAATCTGGTCGTCCAGGTAATCTTTGCGGTCGGGGTACATCCGGATCATCTGGTTGGGCAACTGGACGGTCGGACGAGTCGGCTGGAGGATATGTCCTACGCCGCCGATGTTGGGATTGACATAGCTGACTGCATCCGGTGCGGACGTGCAGCCGGCCACAATCACCGCCAACAGGAGATTCACTACCGTTATAACGGTCATTTTTGCCCATCTACACATTGTATCGATCCCTTTCAAGCACAAACAGTTAGGAAAAATCATTTTAATCCGCCAGCCTATAGAGTCAAGAAATTATCATTGTTTTATCAATGTTTTATCATTCTTTCAACATTGATTAAGCAATTCATGCCGACATCAGGGCACCCGACGGTCTATGGCGAGATAGCAGAGGGCTTGTGCAGGGTTGTTTTGGGGCCACGGATGACGCGGCCAGGCGAAAGGATACAGCCCAGGGGGTCAAAAAAACTGCGGGCGACCGGAATCGAACCGACATATCGTGCTTGGGAAGCACGTGTTCTACCACTGAACTACGCCCGCATAAGTCATTATTGTGCAGGTATATATCCCCGTTTGCCGAGTTTGTCAAGCTGAAAATGGGACCTCTGCGATAAAAAACCACCCCCAGCGTAGGCCCGGAACAGTTATCAGACTATCCCCTGGCCGGCTGCCGGTAATTTTCGGAGGACCGGAACCATCAACAATGCGAAATACGCCTTCCCTCTGTGGTCATTTTGCATCCTGATTAGGGCAGGTCCTCAACACGCGGTTTTTTTTGAGGCCATGCCGCTCATTTTATCGGTTGTTTGCAAAACCGGGCACTCTGAGGGGCACTGCATCCGGTTTGGCTGTATATTGAGGGTGGGTTTAAGGTCTCCGGGCTGATTAATTCGCCTGCATTCTGTGTCGATATGTTCAGCAGCAGACATTGGGGTCTGTCTGATAATACGCAACCAACAGAAAGGACGTAGCGTGGCCAGAATCGCAGAGGTCATCAAAACCATCCCGGTCCAATATGGACCTTGCCAGACGGTTATTTCCGGCGATATGTCGGTTCAGGAGGTCCTCAATACGGTGGTTTCCAGCGGAGTAGATACCGTAGGGGTCACCACCGACGACCATGACCAGCCTGCCCTGCTGAATCGCCAGCAGCTTCTGCAAGCCCTGCTCAGCGAGGTGGAAAGCATCCAGAATACCCTGGGCCAACTGAACAGCCAGCTCAAAGACAACGCCAGCAATCCGCTGGACCAGATCACCTCCTGTCTTTCCAGCGGCTATGCCTCAGCAACTCAGAAATTCGAGCAGGCCCTCAAAGTCATGACCGAAGGCATCATCATTCTGGACGTCCAGGGGAATCTGGAAGTGGCCAACCCCTCGGCCCGTTGCCTGCTGGGACTGGATGCCAATGCCGACATTGACACGGTCAGCCGTCTGCTGGACCATCTGGGATTTCGGGCCTTGATGAGCCTGTCCGGAAGCTCGGCCTCGCAAACCAGCGGTCAGTTCCGCATTAAATCCGCTCACGCCCGACTGCTGGAAACACGCTGGTCGATGCTGCAAAGCGACTGGGGACGGTCTCTGGGCTGGGTGATTACCATGCGGGATATTACCAGCGAAGTCGCAGCCGAAAACACCAAATCCGAGTTCATCGCAGCGATTTCCCACGAGCTGCGTACCCCGCTGACCAGCATCCAGAACTCCGTATCCAACATCCTGGCCGGCGTAACCGGCAAAATCAACGACAAAACCCGCCATTATCTGGAGGAGATGCAAAACGACTGCCATCGGTTTGCGGATTTGATCAACGACCTGCTGGATGTGGCCAAACTCGAAGCGGGGAATCTGCCGATTACCCAGCGGGTGGTGAGTCTGGAGTCGCTGGTGCAAAACACCGTCGCCGAGTTTACCGACATGGCCGCCGCGGCCTCGGTAACGCTGGCATGCCGGATTGAGCCGGACATCTGCCCGGTCTATGCCGACAACAAACGCATTCGCCAGGTCCTGAGCAACCTGCTTCGCAACGCCATTCAATTTTCCCCTGCCGGAGGGACCGTCAGCATCAGCGTCCACGACCGCGGTTCGGATATCGTCACCGAAGTTGCCGACACCGGCGAAGGCATCTGCCCGGAAATGCAGAAACAACTGTTCACCAAATTCTACCAGATCGCCCGCCAGGCCGGCCCCGGCTCTAAAGGCAACGGACTGGGACTGGCCATCTGCAAAGGCATTATCAGCGTGCATGGCGGCTCCATCTGGGTCGAAAGCGAACCGGGCAAAGGCAGCCGCTTCTTCTTCTCGCTGCCCAAAATCGACCCGGCCCAAATCCTGCAAAAACACCTGGAACAGGTGATTGCGACATCACAAAAGAAAAACACACGATTCTGCTTTTTGCTGCTGAGTTTTGAAATGCGGCAGAAATGCGATATCCCGCTGCGTCAGGCCGCCGGCAAGATTATTGCCTGGCTGCTGGGGCGAAGCCGCTACTTTTTATCGGGCGAACTGGACCTGGTCCTGCAGAGCGGTGAAAATCAGATGGTCTTTATTGTCGGTGATTTCGGACGACAATCCATTGAATCCGTCCAGCAGAAAATTGAATTGAATCTGCTCAATTACATGAAAAAATACTTTATCGACGTCCCGATTGTGCCGATGCTCGGAAAGAGCCTTTGGCCCAACGACGGGATCGACAAGGGTTCGCTGGAAACAGCGGCACGAAACAACCTGGCCCCTTTGATTGCCGGGTAGCAACACAGCCAACCGACCTGATGGAGTAAGGCTTATGTTTGATTTTTTTGGAATCAAGAAAAAAACGCGGAAAGTAAAAATTCAGGTAACCGATGATGAACCCAACATCGTCCAGACGCTCAAAGACCGCCTGGAGATGAATGACTTTGAAGTAGTGGTGGCTCATAACGGCAGTGACGGGCTCAAAATCGCCGAGCAGGAAAAACCCGATGTCATCCTGCTGGATGTCATCATGCCGGTCATGAACGGCCTGGAGATGCTGGAAATGCTTCGCAAGCAGCCCTGGGGCCAGGAACCGTCGGTCATTATGCTGACCGCCCGCAGCCAAACCCAGGATATCGCCCGGGCCAACGCCTGCGGCATCGATGATTATATCATCAAGCCCTTTGATCTGAGCGAACTGCTGGAAAAGATCGAAAGCATCCTCGAACAGCGCAAAGTGTTAACCAAAGCCAGTAACTGAATATCCGCGTCCCGATGCTCCGGCGTCGGGACTTTGTTTTTGCGCGTCACCCACGGCCCCGCAACCACAGGCCGCAGCGGCATCACCGCATTACAGCCCTATCTCCGCATCGGTCAGATAACAGGCCGGCTCGTTAAACCAGCAGGAAATATCCCCTGTCCCCTGCGGACACCGGAAATTCCCCTTGCATAGCTCAAACCACCTGCAGCGGGCACAGCGGCTGGCCCGATAGGTCTCCTTGTCCCGCAGCATCCGCATCACCGGGTCCGACGTATCCTCCCAGATGGCCCCGAATGGTTTTTCCAGCACATTGCCGATGGCGTGATTGCGCCAGAACTGGTCGGGGTGGACGGCTCCATCCCACGATACCGCGGCAATATTCTGCCCGGTCCGGTTGCCCCCGGAACGCAGCAGCAAATCCCGGGCCGTCTGGAACTGGGGATGATTTTCCCGATGCATTCGCAGCAGCAGATAAGGCCCGTCGGCATGATTGCCCACCGTCAGTACTTCCTCGGCATAGCCCTTGAGGACACTTTCTGCGGTACGTGTAATAATCTCATCCAGCGCCGCCCGAATCTGCCCGCTGGTCGCCGGACGCAGGTCATCGGCAGCCGCCCTGCCCGTACGCACCAGATGATAAAAACAGATTCGACGAACACCATGTTGCCGGGCAATCTCAAATATCTCCCCCACCGTGTCGACATTCTGGCGGCTCATGGTAAACCGCAGGCCGGTCTTGAGTCCGGCACTCTGACAGGCTTCAATCCCCTTCAAGGCAGCATCAAAACAGCCCATCCCGCCGCGGAACCGGTCATGAATCTCCCGCGGGCCGTCCAGCGAAATCCCCGCATACGACACCCCTGCTTCGGCCAGCCGCCTGGCGGCATCTTCGGTAATCAGGGTACCATTGCTGGACAATACAATCCGCAGCCCCAGCGAGCGGGCAAAGTGCATCAGGCCAAACAGATCCTTGCGCAGCATCGGCTCCCCGCCGCTGAACAGCAGGACCGGACAGCCATAGTCAGCCACTCTGGCAATGAAATCCTCGGCCTGGCGGGTAGTCATTTCCTGGGCCCGGGTCGCACAGTCGCTGTCGCTGTAGCAGTGCACACAGCGCAGATTACACCGGGCCGTACAGTTAAAGACCACAATCGGCTTGAGGGAGCGTTTGGCCGGATAGCGCAGCTCATCCGAGGCCCCGGCTTTGTCGCAATATAATTTCGAGATATTAATCATCGTATTCCCATGCCATAAAAAAGCCCGGTCGTCCCGGGCTTTTTATCGTATTTGATGGTCTCAGCGTGAACCAATTACCTCCGCACACCGATCACACAGATCCGCGTAGGCGGTATTGTTGCCCACACTGGGGCGATAATTCCAGCACCGCTGACACTTGGCATACGGGCTTTTGTTGGCAGTCACTTTCAGCTGGTCGCCTTTGGAAATCCTGACCTCGCTGACAATACACAGCGACGCCATCGCCTCGGCTCCAATTGACTCGACAGCAGCCAGCATGTCTTTGTCGCTAATCACGACGTCCACCGACGCCTCCTGGTTACTGCCAATGACATCCTTTTTACGCAGGTCTTCCAGAGCCTTGAGAATCTCATCCCGCAGGGTCATGATGTTTTCCCAGATGCCGGCATTGGCCGCATAATCCACCCCTGCCGGCGGCACGGGCATCGTCGTCAGATGCACACTGGAGACAGGATCCGATTTGTGCACGATGGCTGCCCAGGTTTCCTCTGCCGTATGAACCAGCACCGGAGCCAGCATCCGGGTCAGGGCATCGAGCGTCCAATACATCGCCGTCTGACCGCTGCGGCGGGACAGACTGGTCTTGCCGTCACAATACATCCGGTCTTTGAGTACATCCATATAGATGCTGCTCATTTCCACCGTGCAGAAGTTATAAATCAGGGAAAAGACCCGATGGAAGGCAAATTCCTCATAGGCTTTGCGGACCTGCTCAATCAGCTCGGCGAGTTTTTCGACCGCCCAGCGGTCCATCGGCAGCATCTGGGCATACGCCACGCTATGCTCGGCGGGAATAAAGCCGTCGATACTGCCCAGCAGATACCGCAGGGTGTTGCGTATCTTGCGATAGGCCTCCTGCAGTCGTCCAATCAGGTCGTCACTGCATCGCATATCTTCCTGATAGTTGACACTGGCCACCCACAACCGCAGGATGTCGGCCCCATATTTGTTGATTTCCTCCAGCGCACTGACATAGTTGCCCGCCGATTTGGACTGCTTCATGCCTTTTTCATCCACCGTAAAGCCGTGCGTCAGGACGGTTTTGAACGGCGCTTTGCCGATGGCTCCCAGTGCCGGCAGCAGCGACAACTGGAACCAGCCGCGATGCTGGTCGGAACCTTCCAGATATAAATCCACCGGAATCGGCCAGCCGGCCTTGGCCGCCACGGCATACCAACTGCATCCGGACTCAAACCAGACATCGAAGATATTTTCTTCTTTTTTCAGGTCATCCCAGGCAAACCCATCCGGCAGCACAAAATCCGCCCCGAGAATCTCCTGCGGCGAATCAGTAAACCAGGCATTGGAGCCTTTTTGCCCGATATGACGGGCTACGGCCATCACGCTGTCTTTGGTCAGCAGCACATCACCCTTGCTGTTAACAAAGGCCGGGATCGGCAGCCCCCAGGACCGCTGGCGGCTGATGCACCAGTCGGGACGGCTTTCCAGCATCCCCCGAATCCGCTTTTCGCCCCAGGCAGGAACCCACTGCACCTGGCCAATCTGTTCCAGCGCCAGGTTGCGAAGGCTCTTGCCGAATTTGGGAATCTCCCGGTCCACACTGATAAACCACTGCTCAGTGGCCCGGAAAATCACCGGCATCTTGCTGCGCCAGCAATGGGGGTAGCTGTGAACAAACTGGGCCTGATAAACCAGCAGCCCAATCGACTCGAGATGACTGCAGACTTCCTTATCAACCGTCAGGACATTCTTGCCGCGAAGCCAGGCCGGAACCGTATCATCATAACAGCCATTATCCCGAACCGGCGAATAGACCGCCAGCCCGTTGGCCATCCCCGCCTGATAGTCTTCCACGCCATGTCCCGGGGCAATATGTACAATGCCGGTACCGTCTTCGGTGGTGACAAACTCCGCGTTGATGGCAAACCAGCAGTCCTTATCCGTCGGGTTTTTCTCCACGTAGGGATGGACATAGCGAAGCCCTTTGAGCTGTTCACCCAATACACTCCGGGAGACGCTATATTGCCCTTCTTCCAATCCCGCCGCTTTGACCACCGCGTCCAGACGGGTTTTGACAACAATCGAGGTATATCGCTTTCCGTTTTTCGAATAGGTCAAGCCGACATACTCCAGCCGCGGATGCAGCGCCACCGCAAGGTTGGCCGCCAGCGTCCACGGCGTCGTCGTCCAGATCATAAAGCACAGCGTACCCGCATCCTGAAGCCCCAGCAGCGATCGGGCCTTCGCCGCCGATGCCTCCTCCATCGGGAAATTCACATACACGCTGGGCGAGGGAATATCCCGGTATTCCAATTCGGCATCCGCCAGCGCCGTTTCACAGCCGACTGACCAGTGAATGGGCTTGAGCTGCTTATAGACAATCCCATTGCCCACCAGTTCAGCAAAGATTTCCAGAATACCCTGCTCATAGACGGGCTTGAGCGTCAGATAGGGATTGTCAAAGTCGCCGAAAACCCCCAGCGACTTGAACTGCGTGGTCTGCAGTTTGACATATTTGGATGCATACTTCTGACAATGCTTGCGAATCTCAGGCTTGCTCATGGTCCTGGCCGCATCTCCCAGTTCGGCCATCACCTTGACTTCAATCGGCAGCCCATGACAGTCCCAGCCCGGAATATAGGGGGCCTGGAACCCGCACATGGTCTTGTACTTGACCACGAAATCCTTGAGCACCTTGTTAATCACATGCCCCATGTGAATATCGCCGTTGGCATACGGCGGGCCGTCATGCAGCACATACAGCGGCTTGCCCTGCCGGCTCTCCAGAATCTGCTTATAAATGTCCTGCTTGTCCCAGTCTTTACGCTGCTGGGGTTCCCGCTGGACCAGATTGGCCTTCATCGCAAAACTCGTCTGCGGCAGGCACAACGTATCTTTATACACTTTCTTTTCAGTATCAGACATAGAACATCCTCTTTGTGGTTTTCAAAGAGACTATGGTACGCCCAAACCCCCGCCCTGTCAACCCGCCGAACAGGATATTCTTGAAGGACAATGGGATTATTGGGGACAGATGAAAAAAACAGGCTCCGAAAACACCTTCGCCATCGGAGCCAGAAAATAAGAGGTTTACGGATTGAAGTCCGTTTTAAAACCGTCGTGTGTGCTTTTTCCGACGGTTGCGAAAGGACTTCGACGCCCCGCCCGACGGTAAAGAACCGCCTCCCTGAACCCTTCGGCCCTGCGATTTGCGGTCATGCGAACGGCTTTCAGAGAATTGCCTCTGCTCAGGCCTGCCCTCGCGGGGTTTGTCCTGCTTCGACTTGCCGCCATGGCCTCGTTCACCATGCCGCTTGCCTTCATGAACTTTGGCATCCCGAGGTTTTTCGTAATGTGTTTTCTCTTTGTACGGTTTATGCTGTTCAGTCGAAGAGGACAAGTCTGATTTCGATTCCGCCTTGCGAGAGACAAACACCGGGCACGGCTCAAATTTCAATTTCCTGCCGATAAATTTCTCAATCCGGTGAAGATATGTTTTTTCATCATCGGATACAAACGTCAGCGCATCACCGAGGGCCTTGGCCCGTCCTGTTCGTCCGATACGATGTACATAATCTTCGGCAAACGCCGGCACATCGAAATTAATGACATGTGAAATTCCGTCCACATCAATCCCGCGTGCGGCAATATCCGTCGCCACCATCACCTGATACTCATTCCGCTTGAAGCCGTCCAGGGCCCGCTGACGCTGGTTTTGGGTCCGGCCGGAATGAATCGACACCGACTTAATCCCTGCCCGCTGCAGATGCTTATTAATCTTGTCCGCCCCGTGCCGCGTCCGGGAAAAGACCAGCACACAGTACATGTTTTCGTGCTGCAGCAGGTGCCGCAGCAAATCCATCTTCTGGTCCTTGCGAACCGGATAAATATGCTGAGTAATCGTTTCGATGGGATTATGCTGCTGGCCGATCTGAATCATCCTGGGGTCTTTCTGAACGCCTGCAGCCAGCCCGCGAACCTCTTTGGACATCGTTGCGGAAAACAGCAGGGTTTGACGGTCCTGAGGCAGTTGGCCGATGATTTTTTTTACATCGTGGATAAAGCCCATATCCAACATCCGGTCGGCTTCATCCAGGACCAGCGTCTCGACCGCCTGCAGGTCAATCGTCTGTCGCTGCAGATGATCCATCAGCCGGCCCGGTGTGGCCACCACAATATCCACCCCCCGACGCAGCGTGCGAATCTGGTTTTCCATGCTGACGCCGCCGTACACTGCCAGTGCCCGCAGCTTCATAAAACGACCATAGTCGGCAATGCATTCTTCGATCTGCACTGCCAGTTCCCGCGTTGGGGTTAAAATCAGAGCCCGGAGGCCTTTTTTGGGAGCTTTCTGCTCATGGCTGAGCCGGTGCAGAATCGGCAGCACAAACGCCGCCGTTTTGCCGGTCCCGGTCTGGGCACAGCCGATCAGATCC